>JAIOQZ010000026.1 GCA_021108395.1 Candidatus Cloacimonadota bacterium | reverse complement strand
ATCGTCGTCACCGGCGAGGGCTTCTTCTCCTTCGCCGCCGAAAAGCTGCTCTGAGTGGGCGTGAGCGTGATACATCGTGATTGGCCGAGCTGCGAAGCTGGAGGAATGAAATGATATTGAATGTGTTCCAATCGATAGGTGATTTAATATTAGCTAATCTAGTGATCATAATCCCACTTTTCTCCTTGGTAATCACTAGTTCGGTCCTTTTTTACAATATTCGTGCATTGTATGAAGCGAACCGACCACATGTTTCATTTTTCATGCGCCATGGGAGCAGCATTAGAGATATTTGCTGGGTAATTTCAAATACAGGAACCAGACCTGCAAACAACTTGCATATTAACATTGATCCACCGTTAGTAAGCTACGTTTGTAGGAATTTTCCACAAATGCATAATAATGGTAACCTGTTAAAACTTGAGATAAGCTATTTAGCCGCTGGCCAAGAAATTGAAAACTCCTTTGATAACACATTGTATCGCTATTCAGAGAAACATGAAGACGCAATTGATTGCGTAGGTGTGAATCTTAAGTATTCATATAATGGACAGACATTTATAGAAAGATACACATTAGACATATCTTTCTTTAGAACACTGGGGCGTACTGTAGAAGCCAATACACCAGAAAAAAGTGCTAAACGTATTGCAGATTCAGTGGAAAAGATTGAAAAGCTGCTTAGGGACAATTAACACATCAAGGGCTTCACGGCGCATCCGCGAGCGCCGGCAACATCAATATGAGCAGGCCGGCCGTCACCTCGTTTCGCGGTAGCGCTTGAGGCGGCGGTAGAGGCTCTGGCGAGAGACGCCCAGTCGCGCTGCGGCCAGCCGGGTGTCGTCGTTGCACTCACTCATAACCTGCAACACAAAGCGCTTCTCGTTGTCGGCCAGTGATGGCGTTGCTTCGCAACCAGGTGACTGCGCCAGCCCGGGGAAGTGGCGGCGGCATAGTGGTTCACCGCCCGAGAGGATGAGCGCTCTTTCGAGCACGTTGCGCAGCTCGCGCACGTTCCCCGGCCAATGATATTCGCGCAACATCGTGTACACCTCGTCTTCGATCTCGTGGTTCGCCGCGCCGAGTTCGTCTAACAGATGCCGCAGATAGCCGGAAAGGTCGTCGATCTGCCGGCGCAGCGGCGGCATGTGAATGGGGAACACGTTCAGGCGGAAAAGAAGGTCGTGCCGGAACCCGCCATTGCTGGCCGCCTGCGTCAGGTCGCGGTTGTCGGCGCAGATGAGCCGGAAGTTGCTGGTGCGCACCCGCGTTTCGCCCACACGGCGGAACACCCGCTCTTCGATCACCTTTATCAGCTCCGACTGCACCTGTAGGTTCATGCTGGATATTTCGTCCAGAAAGAGCGTGCCGCCGTCGGCCACTTCCACCAGCCCTGGCTTTTCGTTCACGGCTGTGGTGAACGCGCCGCGGGCGTGGCCGAACAGCTCGCTGGCCAGCAAGTCGCCCTTCAGCCCGGCGCAGTTGACCGAGACGAAGGCGTTCCTGGCGCGAGTGCTATGGTCGTGCAGCCACTGGGCAAGCAGGCCCTTGCCGGTGCCGGTTTCGCCTTGCAGCAACACGGTCACGTCGTCACCGGCGGCCAGTTTTGCCAGACGTCTGGTCTCACGTATGGACTGGTTGTCGCCCCAGAATGGCTTGGCCTCGCGCCGTTGTCGCTGCACACTGCGCAGCTTGCTCCGCATGCGGCCAATCTCGAAGCTCTTCTCGAGGAAAATAGCGAGTTCGCCGAAACGTATCGGTTTATCGAGATAGATGTCGGCCCCTGACTGCATCGCTTCGATGGCCAGGCCGGTGTTGCCCTCTGCCGTGATGAATATCAGCGGGACAGTGGCGCCGTCCCGCCGCAGACGCCGGATGTAGCCGATGCCGTCGCCGTCGGGCAGCAGGTGATCGAGTACAATGGCGTCGAACGAGACTCGTCCCAGCCAGTGGTCGGCCTCGGACAGGCTGCCGGCGCACTCCACGCGGTACTCGCTTCGCTGAAGAAATTGGGTGAAGCTGTACTGGATGCCTTTATCGCTATCGATAATCAGAATGCAAGCTTTCATGAATGCTCCTGACGCACAGAATCAGGGCAATTCACAGTTCGTCAAGTTTTCCTTTTTGAAATCTGACTGCGTCAGCATTGTCCCAACTCCGTGGATTGACGGAAGTTAAGACAGCTTTACGCGCTCGGATTGGTCGAACACGACAAACCCGAATTGTTGCCGCAACTGGCCAACCTCTTCCGCCGCGACGAACAACCCACTTTCCCGCCATGTTCCGAGCGGTAAATGCTTGACGGAATGCCGCCACTCGACAGGCTTTGCAGTAATTCTTGAGTTAAGGACGAAACCATGAGCGAAACGCCCACCAACTTCATTCGCCAGATTGTTGAAGCCGACCTGGCCGCCGGCAAGAACGACGGTCGCGTGCACACCCGCTTTCCGCCGGAGCCAAACGGCTACATACACATCGGCCACGCCAAGGCCATCTGCATAAACTACGGCATTGCCGAAGACACCGGCGGCAAATACAACCTGCGTTTTGACGACACCAACCCCGCCGGAGAGGATGTCGAGTACGTTGACGCCATCCAGCAGGACATCCGCTGGCTCGGCTTCGACTGGGAAGACCGGCTGTACTACGCCAGCGACTACTTCGAGCGCCTCTGCCAGTCAGCCGAGGAGCTGATCCTGTCCGGCAATGCTTTCGTGTGCGACCTAACTCCAGAGCAGATGAAGGAATATCGCGGCACGATTATCGAGCCTGGTCGCCAAAGCCCGTGGCGCGACCGTAGCGTCGAGAAGAACCTCGACCTGTTCCGCCGTATGAAGGCGGGCGCGTTCGACGATGGCAGCCGTACCCTGCGCGCCAAAATAGATATGGCCTCACCCAACCTCAACATGCGCGACCCTGTCATCTATCGCATCAAGCGGGAGCATCACCACCGCACGGGCGACACCTGGTGCATCTACCCGATGTACGACTTCACTCACTGTCTCTCAGATGCGTTCGAGGGCATCACGCATTCGCTGTGCTCGCTCGAATTCGAGGATCATCGTCCGCTGTACAACTGGTTCCTCGACAACCTCGACGTGCCCTGCCACCCGCAGCAGATCGAGTTCGCCCGCCTCAATCTCAGCTATACAATCATGAGCAAGCGTCGCCTCAGGCGGCTGGTCGAGGAAGGCCACGTGAACGGCTGGAGCGACCCCCGTATGCCCACGTTGCGCGGACTGCGCAGACGCGGCTTCACGCCGGAGTCCATCCGCGAGTTCATGAACCGCATCGGCGTGGCCAAGGCGGCCAGCGTGGTCGATTATTCGCTGCTGGTTTACTGCCTGCGCGAAGACCTCAACCGTCGCGCCTCCCGCGTGATGGCCGTGCTGCGGCCACTCAAGCTCATCATCGACAACTACCCCGAAGATCAGGTCGAATGGCTGGATGCCGACAACAACCCAGAGGACGAAAGCGCAGGAAAACGCAAGCTCGCGTTTGGTCGCGAGCTGTGGATCGAGCAGGGCGACTACCTAGAGGACGCGCCGCGCAAGTGGTTCCGGCTCACACCGGGCAGAGAGGTGCGGCTCAAACATGCCTACTACGTCACTTGCACCCGCGCCGTGAAGGACGCCGACGGCAACGTGGTCGAGGTGCACTGCGACTACGACCCCTCCACCCGCGGCGGCTGGAGCGATGACGGACGCAAGGTGAAGGGTACCCTGCACTGGGCCAGCGTGGCTCATGCCATCGACGCCGAGGTGCGCCTGTACGATTACCTCTTCCGCGAGGCCTCCCCCGGCGAACGCACCGGCGACTTCATCGACGACCTCAACCCCGACTCGCTCGAAGCGCTACGCGGCTGCAAGCTCGAACCTGGACTGGCCGAGGCGCAACCAGGCGACCGTGTGCAGTTCCTGCGGCTGGGCTACTTCTGCGCCGACGAAGACAGCCGCCCTGACGCGCCGGTGTTCAACCGCACCGCCACCCTCCGCGACACCTGGGCGAAGGTGGCGAAAGATAAATGAAGAGGAAGGCAAGCTCGCTTTTTGCAAAAAGTGAGTGACTTAGCTCTGTTCAGGAGGCTGCTATGGAATTCGTGGCAATTTGGATTGTCTGTGGTATTATCGGCAGTATAATCGGGAATCCAAAGGGCCTCGGCTGTGCTGGCTTCGTTGTAGGCGTATTGTTGGGCCCTCTTGGTGTCATCATCATGGTTGTTCTTGCTCTAGTCGGTGATAGCCGTGAAAAACGTCAATGTCCATTCTGCAAGAAAATGATCAATCGGGAAGCTACTGTGTGCCCTTTCTGTAGAGAGAAGCAACAATTAAGAATGTGCCCATTCTGCAAAGAAATGATACATCCTGAGTTCACTGTGTGCCCGAATTGCCAAGAGGAGCAACCTCTAACAACTTGCTCATCATGTGATAAAATGATACATTGCGAATTTACCGTTTGTCCCTTTTGTAAAAGTGAGCAATTAGTGTCTGAATATCCACAATCTTCTGGGAAAGAATAAAGGAGATTGTCCTTTTTTGTAGCTCACCCCTAAAATTCTTTCAGCAGGTTCGAGGCAATAACTGAGCGCATTATCTGGTTGGTGCCTTCATAAATCTGGGTAATTTTGGCGTCGCGCATCATCTTCTCGACCGGGTATTCGCGCATATAGCCGGCGCCGCCCATAACCTGCACGGCGTCCACAGTAACTTTCATGGCCACATCGCTGGCGAAGAGCTTGCACATGGCAGATTCTTTGCTGTAACGCTTCACGCCTTCATCGATCATGCGGCTGGTGGCCATTACAAGACACCGCGCCGCCTCGATTTGCGTGCCCATGTCGGCCAGCATGAACTGTACAGCCTGGAAGCTGCTGACCGGCTTGCCAAACTGATGACGCACCTTGGCGAACTTCACGGCTTCTTCGTAGGCGCCCTGGGCAATGCCCACAGCCTGTGCACCCACCATCGGGCGGCTCTTGTCGAATGTCTTCATAGAGACCATGAAGCCGTGGCCTTCGCGTCCCAGCAGGTTGGTCGCCGGAACGTGGCAGTCTTCAAATATCAATTCGCGGGTGGCAGAGGCGCGGATGCCCATCTTGTCTTCTTTCTTGCCAAAACTGAAGCCAGGCGTGCCCTTCTCGACAATGAACATGGACGCGCCACGAGCGCCTTTGCTTTTGTCGGTGATGGTGAGCACGGTATAAATATCAGCTTCGCCGCCGTTGGTTATCCATTGCTTGGTGCCGTTGATAATGAAGTGGTCGCCGTCGCGGACAGCGGTCGTCTCGATGGCGCCTGCGTCGGAACCGGCGTTTGGTTCGGTGAGTGCGAAGGCGCAGAGCGATTCGCCGGAAGCCACACGCGGCAGGTATTTCTGTTTCTGTTCTTCGTTGCCAGAGATGATGATGGGATAGACCCCCAGTCCAGTACCGCCGAACGCCAGAGCGATGCCGGCATCGACGCGGCTCAGCTCCTCGGTGACGATGGCCAGATCGGTAACCTTGCCGCTGATGCCGTCGTATTCCTCGGGAATGAGCACGGCGAAGAGGTCGGTCTGCGCCATCACCTTGACAACATCCCAGGGGAAGATGCCTTCATGGTCATATTGCTGACGCAACGGTTTTATCTTCTCTTCGGCCACCTTGCGTGCAATGTCACGAATCTCATTCTGTTCTTCGGTCAGGAAGTATTCCATCATGCCTCCGGTTATGTCCCTTTATACTGTGAGTTCATTAAAATGAAAACGGGACAGACGCGCAATGTTTTTCGGAAAAAAGTACATTTCACGCGCCAAACATATGTAAAAAATTTGATCAAAAACTCTTGCGGAAACGCCGTTTCCTACATACATATAGATTTGTCTTGTACACAGGATGCGTAGCATCCATTAAGAGTTTTTGATTCCACTTTTTGCAAAAAGTGGACGGGGTTCAAGTCGCGTAGCGAAGCGGAGTGAGCCTTGAAAAGGGCGGTGCCCCTATCTCTTAGCGCTTACAGGTTGTAGTACAGGTTCATCTCGAACGGATGCGGACGGTTGCGCACCGCGACCACCTCTTTCATCTTCTCGCTCACCCAGCTTTCAATCAGCTCGATGTTGAACACATCGCCTGCCAGCAGGTAGTCGTGGTCGTCCTTCAGGGCTTGCAGGGCTTCTTCGAGCGAAGTGGGGATGGAAACGAGCCGCGCCTTCTTCTCCTCCGACCAGTTGAACACGTTGTCGTCGAACGGCCCCATGCCGTTGTCGGGCGTGGGCATGATGTTGCGCTTGATGCCGTCGAGACCGGCCATGAGCAGCGCGCTCATCGCCAGATAGTAGTTGCAGGTGCCGTCGCCAGTGCGGAATTCGATGCGCTTGGCGCTTTCGCTGGTGGCGTACTTGGGAATGCGGATAGTAGCCGAGCGGTTTGCCAGCCCGAAGAACAGTCGCACCGGCGCTTCAAAGCCCGGCAGCAAACGCTTGTATGAGTTGGTGCTGGGATTGGTGAAGGCTGTGAGCGAACGGCCATGCTTGAGGATACCGCCGATGAAGCACAGCGCTTCGTTCGAGAGATCGGCGTAGCCGCCTTGCTTGAAGAAGACATTGCGTCCCTGCTTTTTCAACTGGATATGGAAGTGCATCCCGTTGCCCGGCTCGTCATAGAGGGGCTTGGGCATGAAGGTGGCGGTGAGGTTGTGTTGCAGCGAGCAGTTGTGAATGATATCTTTGATGTACATCATCTTGTCGATAATCTCGTCAAACGGCGTCAGTTCCGTCTCGATCTCCTGCTGCGCGCTGAGGCCCACCTCGTGATGATGATAGCGAACGCGGCAGCCAATGTCCTCGATCAGCTCGACCATCTCCTGGCGCACGTCGGCATACTTGTCGAAGGGTACGTCGATGTGATAGCCCTTGCGATTGGCGACTGCCGTGCCGTCCTTGTCCTCATAGCCCATGGGCAGGTCTTCCTTGTTCTCGGCTGAGGAGAAGCTGTAGCCGGCGGCATACTTGCCGTTTCTAATCTTGGCTTCGTTGAACAGATAAAACTCGAACTCCGGTATCCACAGCGACTGGTCGGCGATGCCGGTGGAGTTCATGTAGGCCTGGGCGCGATTGGCCACGCTGCGCGGGTCTTTCTTCACTCCCACGCGGGTGTCGGCGTCGGCGATGTAGCACAGCATCCGCAGTGTGGAGCAGCGGGTGAACGGATCGACGATGGCTGTTTCGAGGTCGGGCAGCAGCACCATGTCGCCGCTCTCCACCGAGCGCATGCCGGGGATGGACGAACCATCGAACGAGATGCCATTCTGCATCACATCTTCCAACCGGCGTGACGGAAAGGTGATGTGATACCAGTTGCCCGCCAAGTCGGAATACTTCAGGTCTATCGCTTTGATACTATGCTCTGCGATCATTTTTTTTGCGTTTTCAAGGGCCGATGTCATGTGTCCTCCAAATATTATTCCTTGTGTTGACAAAGACAAGTTTACCTTTTTCGAGAAAAAGGTAAAATCCAAAAAGCTTCTCTATAAGAGTCACTTCGCTACATGACAGGAACCTTCGTTTCCTTTGTCTCAAAAGAATATTCCGAGCACAGGATACGAAGTATCCGTAAAAGTTTTTGTTTCCACTTTTTACAAAAAGTGGATGGGGTTACGTCACGTAGTGTAACGGAGTGAGCCTTCAAAGGGGCAAAGCCCCTGTCTTACCCGCCGCTGATCTAAAAGAATCAGTTCGGCTGATTTTTACAAATCACCCTCCGCTCATCAGGTGAATCACCTGCACATCGGCGCCGTCGGGAATCTTCGTTTCGGGCCAGGCGGGCTTCTTCACTACCGCTCCGTCTATTTTCACGACGAGCATACGGAATGTGAAGCGCTTCCGCTTGATAAGCCGGGTTATTGTCAGTCCCTCTTCCCAGGGAAAGCTCTCTGTGTTCACAGTTATCATGCGTTGTTCCTGTTTCTATAGCTCGTCACCAACAGTTCGATGGCGAGGTTGGCCTGCATGTTGGCCACAATGCCCACCCGCGGCGCCATTGGCGCGATGCCCTCCTCGAGCTCGCTTTCAAAGTCGCCGCAGAGCCAGAGGTTGCCGTAGCGACGGGTGGCCAGTGACTCGTTGCTGCCCCATCCGGCGATGCCCGAAGCGCCGATGATGGGCAGGTCGGGATGCAGCGAACACCACGCCTCGATCAGCATGGCCTTCTCCTCGGCGCGGTCGAACGCCTCGATGAGCAGGTCGGCGTCGCCGAAGCAGCGCTCGATGTTGTTGGGCGTGATGCGCTCGACGCCGGCATCGTAACGCGAGAACGGCTGGGCGGCCATGAGGTTGTCGCGCAGGGCGAGCGCTTTGGGCCGACCCACCTGGTCTGTGGTGTACTGCTGCCGGTTGAGGTTAGACGGCTCGACAGTGTCGAAATCGACGATGATGAGCCGCCCCACTCCCGCCCTGGCCAGGCTGAGAGCTACGGTTGATCCCAGTCCGCCAGCGCCGGCGACGCCCACCGTCGCCTGGCGAAGCGCAGCCAGCACATCCCTGTCATGATGCGCGAAGAAAGCCTTTTCGGTTAGCTTCATAAGACTAAAGGTTTATCACGGATTACCGGGTCTTCATTTTTCATGCACCCCCCTGTCAAGGGGGGACGCTTTGCGAAGCGAAGCAGGGGGGGATTGTCTTTTCTTTTTTTGAATTTTCCGATTACGATTTCAGGACGGGACATACCCCCCTGACCCGAATACGGGTCTTCCCCCCTTGACAGGGGGGTATGGGCTGGCTTCCTGGTGTCTGATACCCGCAAAAGGTTTACCCCACAAAGATATAAAAAGGGAGACAGAGAGCTGCCTCCCATTGTTATTGTGTTATCCGGTAGCGTTACAGGTTTGCCTTCACCACTTCGAGCAGCTCCGGGAGGTCCATGCCGATGGACTTGAGATGCTCGACAGTGGGCACGGCGTTGCGGCTCCAGCCACGACGTGCGTAAACCGCGTCCAGCAGCTTCTGATACTGGCCTTCGCGATAGTCGCGCAGTAGTTTCATCTTCTCGGCGGTGGACTTGCCCTCAGGGTTGACCCCGAGTATCTCGACCAGTTGTTTGTCGTAGCGCTCGGCGCGGGACAGGTATTCCGTCTCGGTGACAGGGCCCATGCCGCGATAGGGGCAGCGGTCGTGTTCGCGGGTACCGTAGCCGCGACGGATGGCGAAGATACGCTGGAAGTTGAACACGCGCTCCGACTGGCTGATGATGTCGTCGGCGCTGATGTTCTGTCCGGTGACGGCGTTGTAGAGCTGCCGGTAGTTCTCGACATGCTCCGGCACCTTCGCCGGTTCGTCGGTCTCGGCGTTGTTGGTCGGCTCGACGTCGTTCCAGGGCAGCTTGCACAGCCCTTGCAGGCCAAACCAAGTACGCCACAGCGGGAAGTAATAGAGCGCGTTCGCCTTGTCCTCGAACGTGGGAATCTGCTTGTTGACCATATCCATGAAGATGAGCCAGGCTTCATCGTGCTGCGGGCCTTTGTTGGCGATGAAGTAGCCGCCCTGCTGGGCCAGCGACTCCTTGCTCACATACTGCGAGCACTCCAGACCCTTGCCTTCCATGCCGATGTCTTCGAGGAACTGGGGGTCTGCGCCGTAGTGCTCGACGAAGTATTTCTTCAGCCAGCGGATGCCCTTGCCCACCAGGTTGCCGAAGCCTTCGCCGCGGGCGATCTGGTGCAGCATCTCCATGCTCTCCTCGCCGCGACCGAACGAGAGGTCGTAGCCGCCGGTAATCTCCAGATTCAAGATTCCAGCTTCGTAGCATTCCATCACGAAAGCCATGGTGGTGCCGAAGGAAATGGTATCGACGCCGTAGGTATCGCAATAGAAGTTCATCTCGGCCATGAAGTGCGGATCGTAGATGTTCATGTTGGTGGAAGCGCCGGCGGTTTCATATTCCGGCCCGTCCACGCTCACCACATGACCCTTGTAGGGGCCGGTGCGGAGCATGTAGTTGTCGATGACCTTGGCACAGGCCATCGAGCAGCCGTACCAGCAGCCGTCTGGAATGCCCTGGGTGAACATCTCGCGCCAGATATGCGAATCAACCTTGCCGATCTGCTCGGCGTCGCCGCCGAACTGGAAGTTCTTGGTGGGCAGCAGGTCGTAGTCGCACATGATCTCCATGAGGTGTGGGGTACCGGTGTGGCGCATATCGCACTGGGCGTCGTCGTTTTCATACATCTCGCGGTGGTACTTGGCGCCAACGGCTTTGATGGTCTCGATGTCGGCCACGTTGTTGTTGTTGGGCGTTGTGCCGGTGTACTTGATGACCATCGCCTTGATCTTCTTCTTGCGGAACACGCTGCCGATGCCACCACGACCGGCCTGCTTGAGACGGGCCAACTGACGACGGCGATCATAGAACGAGAAGTTCAGGCAGCCCATGTAGGCGTGGTCGGAGCCTTCGCCGGCGGAGACGGTGCAGAAGCTCTTCTTCTCCTGCTCGTCTTTGGCGTACATCTCGATGAGCTGCTCGGCCAGAAGGTGGGAGTTTATCTCTTCGTCCGGCGCCGAGAATATCTTGATGACGCCTTTGTCGCCGTCGAAATAGATGATGACTTCGCGGTCGGAGATACCCTGAAGCTCGAGGGCGTCGAATCCGGCGAACTTGAAGTATGGGCCGAAGTAGCCGCCCACGTTGCTGTCGATGGGGATGTCGGTGGCGGGGGAGATGGTGACGACGAGTGTCTTGCCGGTGCCTGCATACTGCGTGATGCCGCAGATGGGGCCGAAGGCGAAGACAATCTCGTTTTCGGGGTCGTTCCACTTGGTCTGGGGGCGCGTGGCATCCCACAACAGGCGCATGCCAAAGCCCTTGCCGCCGGTGAACAGACGCTTCATCTCGCCGCTCACCGGTTTCTCGGTGATAGCGCGGCTGCCCACGTCGATGTGCAATGTGCGGTTGTTGTAGCCGCGGTCGATGGGCTTTATATCGTACTTGTATTCGGCCAGCAGTTCGTGCTTGGCCTTGATGGCTTGCAGGTCGTATGCAACTTTTGTTCTAATCACAGGTGCCTCCTGTAGAAAACGCGCTCGACAGGCTCATCGACTTCTTCGATGGACAGTGCGTCGGTGGGGCAAGCTTTCACGCAGATACCGCAAGCGATACACTTGAAGGGTTTGTCTTCACCCGGCGCGACGAACATCGACAGACTGGGGCAGAAGCCCACACAGTTGAGGCAGCCCACGCATGCTTTCAGATTGAGACGCACAATGCCCGATTTGTCGCGGGTGAGCGCCTCTACCGGACAAATGAGCATGCAGTCGCCGCATTGGGTACAGGCATTGAGAGAATAACCGGATTCATTGCCGCTTACGCGGATGCGTGACTTGGCAGGATTCTCTTCCTTAAACCATGTCAGCGAGCAAACCTTTTCACAGGCGCCGCATCCGGTACAACGGTCTTCCCGGCGAATGAGAACTTTCATCGAAGCCTCCGTCGTTTAGTTTTTGAAAAATCCAGCAACCTACTCGCTGGCAAGGGGGATGTGTCAAGGATTTTATTGCGGTATTCCATGCGGGTCAGTCAATGTACGCCAGTCATTGCGCACCAGAATTGTGCATCGAATGCAACAAGAACGCTTTTCCTTTGACAAAACAACCATGCGTTCACTACTGCGATTGGAAAGGAAAGTGCATGTAGATTTCGCGGGAGGCACTATGGGAACGAAAGTAAAGGCGCTGTTCGTTGTTACTGCAATGTTACTGAGCATAAATATCTTTGCGCAGGTTTCCTCGGCATATCAAGTCGCGGGGGACTATCCGGTCAAATTTGCGGGGCAGGACGCCTTTTATGTCTCCGGCGAGCAGGTGATGGCCACCTACATCGAGGATCGGGGTAATTGGGATAAATACATAGTATTCGCCCGTTCCGAAGATATGGGCGAGACTTTCACTTACACAGACGTGTATGGCCCTGTCGTCTATGATGAATTCAGCGGCCCGGTAATAGATGTGAACGACGCAGGCGATGTTGCTATCTATTTTTCACATGGGATTGTGGCAGGGCAGTGTTACAGGGCAGAGATGCCTTTCGGCGGCAGCGCATTTGAGGTTTTCACTGTGGAAGGCTATGCAAACATCCCCCGAGCCTTTGTTCGAGATAACGAGGCTGATTTAATGGTAGAACCATTTGGCTACTGGGATAACCTGAGCAGATTCAGTGGATTCTTTAATTACACACAATCTGAAAATGGTGGTATTTGTTATTATGCTGGTTCTGAACTTTGGGGCCCAATACATACCAATGACGACATATGGCTGAAAAATTATACCGGCTGGCCGATGTTTCACAGGTTTGTCAGCGCCTCTGGTCAATTCCGGTATGCAAACGGAACCCCCAATCCGGAATGGGTGTTTTTGGGTGGCTATGCCGAAGAAACTCGAGTGTTAGATATCTTCGAGCCCAGCATGGAAAACATCATCACGCCGTTTGGCGATTCTCCTTCTGAACTTCACGAAATCATCTATGTCAAGCTCATGGGCAATAGTTATGATGTAATGTATGGCGACATCGTACCGGACTCTGTGGCCACTCAGTTCACTGTTTACGACATATATCCCCCCTTTGGTCCAATAGGAGATTCAATTGGCGTAAACAGCATTGTCCTGAGTGACACCGTGTGGACTGCCGGCACATCGGGAACAGTGCCCAGTGGATCAATTGTCGCGGTATATGATGAGCTGTGGATAAAGGGCGAAATCACGGGCATGCAGACCTGGCTATGCACAGAGGACATCTATATCGTGGACGACTTGACCTATGTGAACACTGCGGTTGGCGACAACCCCGATGGCAGTGATGGCTCTCCGATGAATCATATCGACCTACTCGGGCTATACTCCGACAAAAAGATATATATTCAATACGGGCTGTGGGATCCGCGTGATTCGTTGCGACATCACTACAACTGCCCCGATGTATATATCTATGGTTCGCTGTGTGCAATCAAGGGAATTGAGAATGACAATTACCATGATGATGGACTGTTCACTTTTCAGTATCAGCACCCGCATCAGTCAACCCCGAATGTTGTGATGGACAGCACATACTATACTCATATCGATTTGCACCTATGTAATTATCCACCAGCCAATCCGCCATATTGGCCCTGGCCGGCCAGGGGCGGCGGCGGGTATAGCTATAACCCGCTCGGCGATAGCGCAGGCCCGGATTACCCGTGGCATAACCCGCTCTGGCCGGAATGGACACCTTACAAGGAGAGAGGTACGAAATACCACTTTGGTGGAGAAGCAACATACCGCAGAGGGTTTACCCATCGCGCCGGTTCCAGCCCACTCGATACGGGATATTGGGATCTGGAGAATTACATGTATGGGCCTACACCGGAATACGGTTTTAATGTACCAGGTGCAAGCGGTGGCGGGATTGGCTATGACGCGGAACGTATCTGGGATTCGAGACTGGATTACATCTCGCCGCCGGGATTCCCCATCGCCTGTTTTGAGCTGACTGAGGACGAGCCTGCCCTGAGCGTCTATACCCGTTCTGCCGGATCGAGTGAGTGGACGCTTCATTCAGAAATCGAGTCGGATTACCCGATAACGGATTATGTTATCGCCAGTACAGAAGAAGCCTTCTATGTCATATACGCCGACATGGGCAATGGCGAAGACGTGCTGCCCCACTACCGCATACTGAGCGTATTGGAAACCTCACAGACCAACACTCTACTCGATATGCCATACGAGCCTGATTCACGTCTCAAGAAGCTGATAGTCGCTGACGTGTTGTATCTGCAAATGGCGGGAGATGATTTCGCACCGGAGTCAGATAGAATCCTGTGCATCGATGCAGGCGATGTTTCTGTTGTTCACGAAAGCGGAGTCCTGTCCGCCAGTCTGGGACAGGATACTGAAGGGAATATCAGTCTTACAGAGCATCACGAAGATGGACAGATGGATGTGTCACGACTCGATAATGGCGAGTTTACCCAAGTGTACCAATGGAACACGGGAATCGTGATTCCCCCTAATGTCTTTGCCAGAAGTTCTGTGAGTGTAAGTTTTAATGACAGTGATTCTGTGCTCGTCGCCATTTTCATCCCCGAAACGGCGTTCAGCGGTTTTGGCAGTCTTTACGCCTGTCACGGGTCAATCCAGGAATACGTTCCAATTGATGACGTCACCATTCCTGAATTGCCTTTTGAATACTCGGTTTACCCGAATCCATTCAACCCCGAGGTGACATTCCGGCTCAACTTACCATCTGAAGCGCTTGTCTCGATTGACATATTCGATGTGCGCGGTAGAAAGGTGAACACCCTCACCCAGCGTTTGTATTCGTCGGGTTCACACCAGATTCACTGGAATGGCAAGAACTCGGATGGCGTTGCTGTAGCCTCTGGAGTGTATCTCTACCGCATCTCGACAGGTAGAAAAGAGTTTTCGGGTAAGCTGACATTATTGAAATAGACGTCTCATTTGTTCCCGATACAGTCTTCAAATCTGCCTGAACGCTTTTCCTTTGACAAAACAACCATGCGTTCACTACTGTGATAACAGAGTAAATTGCGCGTAAATCTCGCGGGAGGCACAATGCACGAGAACCCCATCGACCTGTATGTGTTCAGCGGTACTGGCAACACGCTGTTGGCGGCGTGCGAAGTAGCCAGATATTTTTGCCAGCAGGGCATCGACATCCGCCTGTTGAGGTTGGAGAAGGCCGACCCGGCCGCTATCGACCCCACGCGCACGCTGGGCCTCGCCTTTCCGGTGGCTGTGCAGTCCACCTATCCCTTTGTGTGGCGCTTTGTCGAGGCATTGCCGCAGGTGCAGGGCACAGGCGCTTTCATGCTCGACACGCTTGCCGGGTATTCCGGCGGCCTCGTCGGCCCAATGCGCAAACTGCTGAAGTCGAAGGGATATACGCCTATGGGCGCATGCGAGATCGTCATGCCGGCAAACTTCATGAAGGTGATGAAGGACGAGGAAAAGAAGCGGAAACGAATCGCGAAGGGACTCAAAAAGGCGCGTATCTTCGCTCATGATCTTCACTATGGCCTTGCGAAGTGGCGGGAAGTGCCAGTTTTGCCGAATTTGATGAACAGAGTGTCCCGCAGCGAGAAACCCTGGCAGTCCATGCGCCGCAAGCTCGCCCTCACCATCGATACCTCGCGCTGTATTCGCTGTGGCCTGTGCTACAAGCTTTGTCCTACCGACAACATCCGCATGTATGAGTTCCCAGAGATGCAGGATCATTGCGAGATATGCGTGCGGTGCATCAACTTCTGTCCTGTGCAGGCCATCTCCACAACTTTGAAGTCCGCTCCGCCCTATCGTGCAGTGAAGGCCAACGATCTGCTCAATCCAGACCCGACCGGAACCACCGAGTGAGTCACCTTGCCCGACCGCGCATAGTCGTAAGCCGCTGCCTCGGATTCGAGGCCTGCCGCTGGGATGGCCAGAGCATCGCCTGTCCAGCCATCGACCTGCTGCGTGGCCTGGTTGACTTCCACCCGCTGTGCCCCGAGATGGACATCGGACTGGGCGTGCCGCGCCTGCCCATAAATATTGTGCGTCTCGACGACGGCGAGCGCCTGCTACAGAGCGAAACCGGCGCCGATCTTTCGATGACCATGCGCGACTACGCCGCCCGCACTCTGGCGGCCTTGGGCGAGGTGGACGGCTTCATCCTCAAGAGCCGTTCGCCCAGTTGTGGCCTCGGCGATGTGAAGCTCTATGCAGATTCCAGCGATTCAGCGGCAGTCGTGGGGCGCACGTCGGGTTTGTTTGCCGCAGCGGCGCTGGCGCGCTTCCCCGACTTGCCCATCGAGAACGAGGAATGTCTGGCCGACCCCGCTCGACGCGAGCGATTCATCGAGCGCATCCGTGCTCTGGCGGCCCATCGGCGAGTAAACCGATAGAATCAGTACCGCGATATTCGATAAAAGGAGACACTCTTGCCCGAAGCAAAACGCTATCCCGGATTACACGTCACGCAAGCCGCCCGTCGTCGCTACCGCCTGCGCCAGGACATGCTGTCATCGCAGGGCAAAGCGGTATTCGAGCACTTTCAGATTGCCCGACTCTTTGCGCGGCAGATAAACATTCAGCGGCAGGTGAGCCTGTATCCAGAGCGCGCCGTCCGCGCCGGGCATCTGCATGGCGCCGGTCTCATCGACCGCATCCTTTTTCTCGTGATGGACCTGTATGCCGAGCGTCACGATGGCGATACGCTGGCCGCCTGTCGCGACAACCTGCGCGAAGCGCTGGGCGAAGACACGCTGCGCGACCTGCTCGAAACCTACATCGGCGAGTTTCCGCCACAGGAGGTTGACTCTGGAGAGCAAACCCCCGCCGCGTGGCTCGAAGCTGGCGGCGATGACCGCCAGAGCCTGATCGTACGGGAACTGTTGCGCTTTTGGCTCACCGACAGCAACGAGGCTTTCGCCGGGTTCGACGATATGTTCCGCAGCGACGCGGTGCGTCGGCAGCCTGCTTTTGTCACGGCCATGAGCGCTATCGACGACTTCTTTGCCGCACAGCCGGGGTTCGGCCCCGACAACAAGCCGCTGGTGCAAATGCTGCGTGAGCCTGCCGAGGCCGAGCCGCACTCCATCCCCGGCCAGCTCGACTACATTCGCCGTCGCTGGGGCAGCCTGCTGGAAGAGTGGTTCTATGTCTTGCTGCGCGGCATGGATTTCATCGCGGAAGAGGACAAGGTACACTTCGATGGCAAGGGCGAGAGCCAGGTGCTTCAGTTTGCCCGCCGCCATGCCGAAGACGAGCCGGAGCGGTTCAGTCCCGACCGCGACTGGATGCCGCGTCTGCTGCTCATCGCCAAGAGCACTTATGTGTGGCTCGACCAGCTTTCGCGCCGCTATCAGCGCACCATCACGCGCCTCGACCAGATTCCCGACGAGGAGCTCGACCGCCTGCGCGACTGGGGATTCACCGGCCTGTGGCTCATCGGGGTATGGGAGCGCAGCCTCGCCTCGCGCCGCCTCAAACAGATGCTTGGCCGTGACGACGCCATTGCCAGCGCATATTCCCTGCACGACTACACCATCGCCGAAGACCTGGGCGGCGAAGCTGCCCTCGCCGATCTCAGGCATCGCGCCTGGCAACGTGGCATCCGCATGGGCAGTGACATGGTGCCAAATCACATGGGCATCGATTCGCGCTGGGTAATCGAGCATCCTGAGTGGTTCGTGCAGTCGTCGCAGCCGCCGTTTCCCGCCTACACCTACAACAGCGCCAATCTCAGCGAGCAGCCCGGCGTGGGTCTGTGGGTCGAGGATCACTATTACGACCGCACCGACGCCGCAGTGACGTTCAAGCGCGCCGACGACCACGGCGAACGCTACATCTATCACGGCAACGACGGCACCAATATGCCCTGGAACGACACGGCGCAGCTCAACTATCTGCTGCCGGAAGTGCGCCAGGCGGTGCTCGACAGGATTGTCGCCATTGCGCAGCAGTTCCCCATCATCCGCTTCGACGCCGCCATGACGCTCACAAAGAAACACTTTCAGCGGTTGTGGTTTCCCGAACCAGGCTCTGGCGGCGACATTCCCAGTCGCGCCGAATGCGGCCTCAGCCGCGAGCAGTTCGACGCCGCCATGCCGGAGGAATTCTGGCGACAGGTGGTGGACAAGGTTGCCGAAGTGGCCCCCGACACGCTGCTGCTGGCCGAGGCCTTCTGGCTGATGGAGGGCTACTTTGTGCGCACGTTGGGCATGCACCGCGTCTATAACAGCGCCTTCATGAACATGCTGAAGAGCGAGGAGAACGAGAAATATCGCCAGACCATTCGCAACGTGCTCGAATTCAACCCCGAGATTCTGAAGCGGCTGGTGAACTTCATGAACAACCCTGACGAGGAAACGGCCATCGCGCAGTTCGGGCAGGACGACAAATACTTCGGCGTGTGCACCCTCATGGTGACGCTGCCTGGTCTGCCCATGTTTGGCCACGGGCAGATCGAAGGCCTGAAAGAGCGCTATGGCATGGAGTACAGCCGCGCTATGTGGGACGAGCAGCCCGACCAGTGGCTGGTGCGTCGCCACGAGCGTGAGATATTCCCCTTGATGAAGCTGCGGCACGTCTTTGCCGAGGTGAAGAACTTCGCCCTCTACGACTTTATCGATGCACACGGCCAGGTGAACCAGAACGTCTTTGCCCACACCAACCGCTGTGGCGACGAACGGGCGCTGGTGATATACAACAACCGTTTCGACGAGGCCGCCGGCTGGGTGAAAAACACCACCGCCCGACGCGGCGACGGGTTCAACCCCGGCAGTGTCGGCGAAGGCCTGGGCCTGCGGCGCGGCGACGACCGCTTCGTCATCTTCCGCGATCATGTGGTCGGCCTACAGTACATCCGCCGCGCCGACAGCCTGCATCATGAGGGACTGTTCGTCGAGCTGGGGGCGTTCAAGTATCACGTTTTCATCGAATTCGAGGAAGTGGCCGACGACAGCGCCCAACGCTGGGCGCACCTCGAACGCTATCTGACCGGTCGCGGCGTGCCCGACATGCGCATGGCGATGAAGGAGACCTTCCTGCAGCCGTTGCAGGAGGCGTTTGGGGCCGTGTTCGAGGCCACGCGCCTGCAAGAACTGGCCGCAGCCGGAGAGAGCGCCATGCCAGAGTTGCTGGAAAGCCTGGCGCCGATGTACAGTTCCCTGCTGGCTCGACTGGTCGAGATGACAGGCCACTCCGAAAACGCCGAGAAAGTATGGTCGCGTGTTCACCGCGAGCTACAGTTGCTGGCCTCGCGCAAAAGAATCAGTTCCATCTATTCATCACTGCATGAGTATGCTCCGGTCAAGTGCAACTTCGAGCAGAGCTTCGACCGCCTGGTGTTGGTTGGCTGGGCGCTGGTGCATCGGCTGGGCGAGGTCGAGGGTGACAAATGGGCTGCCGAGCGCAGTCGTAGCTACATCGACCAGTGGTTACTGCTGCAACCGATGCGTGAGCAATATCGTCACCTGCTGGACGAACGCGCCGAAAGCGCCGTCGAGCTTATCGCCAGCCTCACCGAGCACCAGCAGGCTATGAAAAGCGACAGCGACTGGGAAACGCCGCTTCGTTTCGTGCAGCATATGCTGGCCGACGAGGATGTGCGGCAGTGGCTGCAAGTGAATCGCTGGCGCGATGTGCTGTGGTTCAACCAGGAGCGGTTCGAGCAGATGTTGGGCTGGGTGACGGCTGTGCTGCTGTTGCGCTGCGCCGCCGGCTGCGAGGGTCAGTCCGAGGAAGACGAGGCTGTGTCTCGCCTGGGTGAGTGGCTGCAAAGCCTGTGGAAGGCTATGCAACACAGTGGCTATCAGGTCGAGAAGTTGTTGAGCTTGTTAAGAGACAGGGGCTCTGCCCCTGACACCCCGCCAAACTTTTTGTAAAAAGTTTGGTTCAAAAACATTTAGCGGATGCTAACGCATCCTGTGCACAAAATGATTCTTTTGTACATAGGAAACGAAGGTTCCAGTCATGTAGCGAAGCGGAGTGACCCTTTTAGAGAAGTTTTTGGTCTCGCTTTTTTCAAAAGCGAGCTTGTCATTCACTTACCTCCAGCGTTTCCCCCTGCGTGTGCGCCGAGAACTCCGGCGCATACATGCACTGCGCCGTGCCGATGCCGGCCTTGTAAACACCCGGCTGGGCGGCCCACAGTCGGTATTCAAACACATACAGTCCGCGTGGCAGCCGCTCGATGAAGAAGTACGTGGCGGTGTCACGCGTCGAGCGATAATAGCACAGCCCGTCGCGCCACTCACAGCCCGAAAGCACGTCCAGCGGTTCGGCGCCGGCGGCGCGCATATCCTTTATGTGCACATATTCCATAGCGCGGTCAGTCTCGATGGTGAGCCGAACGACGAGTTTGTCGCCCACGCGCAACGGATCGCCGTCGGAGATGCGCACCAGCTCGGCGCCCTGGTCGGTCATCTGCTCGCGCAGCAGCTCGCGACGCAGTTGCAGTGGCATTTCCGCAGATGCTTCGATGCGGTCGAGGTTCTCGAAGTATTGCCAGTATAGCGCGCCCCAGGCCGGGCCGGGGTTGGGGTTGGCGACCTCTACCTCTGCGAGTTCTGGCGCCACCTCTGTTGCCTGCCATGAATGCCGGAACCAGCCGGTGCCCGCCTCCGCTTGCGCTGTGTCGTCCATACCCGCCTGCACCATTTCGCCACCCACCTCGATGCTGACAGCCTGATTGCCTGCCAGCCAGTCGGCGCCCTGAGTAAGCAGCGCCCAGCAGGCGTCGGCGGTGGCGGTGTTGGTTTCCCAATTGCTGGTTTGCTTTTGCTTGAGCAGCCACAGGCGAATCTCGTCGGCGGATTGCGTGTCGCCCTCGATCTCAAAGAAAGCCTGCGCCAACAGCGCCTGCGTTTCGATTGGGCGGTCATACCACCACCAGCTCTGCGGCAGCTTCCAGTGCCAGCCGGTTTCCTCGTCGCGGATTGCGTAGTCGCGCAGGCTGGCCAGTATGCGTCCGGGCGTGGTGGCATCGCCAGTGCGGTGCAGCGCCAGAGCAATCATCGCTTTGGTGGCTATGGGCTGCCGCGTCCAGTACTTGCGCGCCTGGGACATCCAGTAATCGAGAGCTTCGGCAGCGTCGTCACGCACAGTCATCTGCGGCCAGTAACTGCGTGCCAGCAGCCAGTGCGCTTCGCTCGAGCCGATATGCATCGAGTCGGGCGAGATGCTGTTGTCGAGGATATGCCGGTAGCGCTCGGCAGCGCGGCTGTCGAGCCAGACAATGGCGGGCACTGCCATGCGTGCCACCTCGGTGGATTGCGCCTCGCTGAGTGCCCCTACAGCGTTCAGCTTGCCCAGGCCGGTGACGATGCGCCGCGTGATCCATTCGCTGGGGCGCATTTCGGGGAACCACGGCCAGCCGCCGCCAGACTGCATCTGGCGCAGCTTTCGCAAGGCAGTGGCGCTTTCGTTGCGCAGGCGGTTGGCGTCGAACAACAGGGCGATGTCACGCCGCTGTTGGCTTTCCGTCATTGCCTGACGCACCCAGGGCGTCTCTTCGAGCAGCGCCTGCTTGAGGTCATGGTTTCTCTCCAGCGGCGACAGCAACGCCGGGCCATCGTTCAGCTCGCGCCAGAGCGCGAATGTGCACTCGATGTCGGGGGTGACGATGTGTGCGGCCAGCGTGTTGGCATAGAGGCGGCTGAACACGGCATCGGAGCTGGGATGCTGCGATTCCATCAGGTAGGGGAGTGCCAGCACGGCCAGCCAGGCCGGGTTCGAGGTGAATTCGAGAGTGAGCGCCTGATGCGTCAGCGTAGGGGATGTGCTGTCGCGCAGGCGGTCGAAGGTGAAGCTGCGGCTCTGGTTGCCGCGCACAGGCATGGGCAGGGTCTCGGTCACCAGCATGCGCCCGGGCAGCACAGGCAGCGTCAGCTCGACGGCGTCGGTGTGGTTGTCGCCGGTGGCGCGGAACCGGAGTACCACCGCCTGCACGCCCTGTGGTACCGTCACGTCCCAGCGCACAGAGGTTCCGCCCAGTGCTGCGGCGGCAAACGGACGCTCCGGCTCGTTCAGGCCAAAGGCCTCGCCCAGCGGACGCATGGTGAAGGCGTCGAGAATCTCGAGTCGCGCCGTGCCGGCGATGGCCTCGCCGGTGACGTTCTGAATGCGCAGCGGCAGACCTGTCACGTCGCTGGCGCGCAGAAAGCGCGGTGGATTGGGCTGCGCCATCAGTTGCTTCTGGGTGACGAACTTCCGTGTGAGGTTGCCCTGCGCGGCGTCCCGTGTGTATGCGAAGGCGAGGCATTTCCAGCGGGTGAGCGCATCGGGTACGGTGAAGCTGAAAACTGCCTCGCCGTTCTCGTCCGTGCGCAGGTTTGGATAGAAAAACGCGGTTTCGGCCAGCTTGGTGCGGGGAGCTTCCGGTTTGTCATCAACAGGGGGCGTACTGCCAGCGGGTGCCCTGGCGGCATAACTGGCAACTTGAGTTTCAACGGCGATGTCGTTCGTCTCAAAGCCTTTCACTTCAGTACCATCTGAAAAACCATAAATGGAAATGCCCCCTCTCTGGTAGGGCGAGTACATCCTGCGACCGAGTTGCCAATTCAGTGTGCGTCTTTTATATGACTGGTAATGTGCAACATAGCGTCTTGAGAGCTGTTGCCGCTGAGGCTCAGGGTTATTAGCAGAACGTATGTATATCAGTTGCCGTCTGAACCTGTCGAGAAAGCGTGGTTGCCACTGAAGATTCTTAAATGCGTCGAGCGAAGCGTCATACAGCGTTGCGGCAATCTGAGCGTTGGTCACTGGCTCACCGAAGTAGTCATTCACTTGTAGCGTCCAGGTTTCTTCTGCGCCTGGGCGCAGGGTGTCGCGAAGTGTTGTCAGATGCACATCGAGCTGCATCTGTCGTGCAGGCACCTGAATTGTTTTCTGCTCGATGTACTGCCGATTGTCTTTTACAAAGGCCACACTCACAAAGATGCCGCCAATGTCGCTGTCGATTATGGGTATCGAGATACGCTGCTGTGAGTTGTTGAGCCGCATGTACTGCCGCTCCAGCTTGCCACTCCGTTGAATCTCGACGATAGCCCACACATCAGGCGCCGCCGAGCCGATAAGTATTTCGGCAATTTCACCGCTTTCCACGCTGTTCGGAGCGACAAACCAGAGATACTGCGGCAATGGCGGCTGCCTGGCTTCACGATCGTAGAGGGTGATATGTCGCACCAAAGTAGTCTGATGACCCTGAGCGTCGGTGGCGGTGAAGATGAGACGATATGCTCCCTGAGTCCAACCCCGGCAGTTCTTCAGCTCATAGCCTGTCTCAGTTGCCGTGCTTATGGTGGTTTTCAGCATAGTCTCGGCTACAGCCCAAGTATCTTGATCGAGTTCATCGCTCCAGGGCTGATGCGGCAGACGGCGCACCCATTCCTCGCGGTCGTATAGCGGCACGTCACTCGATTCCCACTTCGCCACACGCAACAGCCTGTCGGGAGACACCAGCCGCTCGACCTGCATCTGCACCACAGCATCTATCGGCTGGCCGGCAGCGTTTTGCACTTGCACGCCGATAGTGGCGACTTCCGAACATTCGAGGCGTTCCTGAGAATCGGCTTCGATGTGAATTGCCTGGGTCGAGGCTGTGAATGAAAGGTTTGCATCGCGGGTTTCGCAACCTGCGTCCGTTATCTCGACATTAACCTCGAATATCTGACGTGCATCATCTGTATGGCTCAGAATTTGAAGCGGGAAATCGAATTCAAAGCTGCCGTCGCTGGCAATGCTGGTCTCGCCACTGGCGATGATCGAGCCGGGAACTTGATACCTGGGTTGACGGTTTATGTTCGCCGTAGTCGCCACGCTCCAGCGTACACTGGCCGATGAAAGATCATAGCCCGCGTAGGCCGTGGCCCTGCCGCGTATGGTGAGGCTGTCACCCAACGCAAAGCTACCCTGCGGCTGGTTCAGCTCGAGCGAAAAGGTCGGGCGTTTGTATTCCTCGACCAGGATGCAGTGGGTTTTGTAATAGACTAATGATATACAATACCGCCCTGTGGCTCCACCTCTGGGCAGTGTGAATGAGCCGGAACAAGCGCCAAATTCGTCGGGTCTCAGGACGAGGCTGCTCTCGGAGCTGTGTTTGGGGCCAGATAGCACAAATTGGCGTCGATGTCTGTCGGGGGTGAAGTTGAGGAAGCCGCTATGGTTCCATATTATTTCTGTGAAGTGTACGGTCTGACCGGGACGATATATCGCCCTGTCGGTCAGAAATGTACGGACAAGATGGTCATGGCGGCGCCTTGCGCTCCAGAAGCTTAGAGGTAGTCTTGATATGAAACAATCATCGCTTGTCTGGACTGAGATGATGAGAGTTGTGCGAGGGAAATCTGTGTATGGAGCAAATCCGGATTCGTCGGTAACAAGTGTTGCACTGTTGATCCACTCACGGTTGACTCGTCTCGTCAGCACAATGCCGGCTCCGGGTACTGGTTGGCCGCTTACCCTATCCACAACATGAAAATCTAATGTATCGCGGCTACCCATGATCAACAAATCCAGTGAAGTAACCTGAAACAGCATTGGCTTGCTAAATGGACCCGTAGCCGCTCTGATATTGCACAGATATGCACCTGTCTCCAGCCCTTCAATGATAAACTCCGAGCTATGCTCGTTATAGTCGGTAGATGCAGGCAAATTAACCGCATACGAGCGAAACACGTCAACTGAATCCATGAGGGTTATCAGCTCTGTGTAGCTATGCAGCCTGGATGTAGCAACAGAGTAGTCGACACGATACAGGTCGAGAGTGAGGGAGTCGGTGTTGGTGTAGTCGATGCGAACGGGAAAGTCTTGGGCCGGCGGATAAACAGGAAGTATAAACACAGCAGCTTCCGGAGACAGGTGTGTTTTGTAAATGCCTTTGCAATTTTTGCCGCCATGCGAGTCGGGATAGGCTTCCATCCCCATCGTGGCGTAGCGCACTGCTTTTTGACGGGCGTCTGCGTTGCCTTCACCAGTTCGGTTATATGTTCTGCCGAATTCACTCCACAACTCGGCCCGTTTATAACAGATATCGGAGTACACCTGGTTGTCTCGCCAGCGACGCATCATAGTATCGAGCATATTGTCATAAGTGATATAGGATTGGGGCAACGATCCATAGACCCATTCGAGACGGTCGAGGGTGTAGAGCACGCCGGCTTCGGTTTTTTGGGGAGCCACACTGCGCTGCAACTGTTGGTAGAGCCGTAGCGCACGGGCATTTGCCGACAGCGAATCGCCCGGCGGGACGCTACGCTGTTGCAGCTCATGCGCAGAGCACAGCCACGACTCGTCCAGCGGCACGATGTCATGCATTGCCGGTGGGGGACTGTATGACTGGTAATAATCCAGGGCGCGATGGGCCAGCAGATGGAGCATGGTTGTATTGAGAGGTGTAGAATCACCACCTCCGAGTTTCATTAGCGATCTGAAGTCGGTGAGTGGTGTTACCAGCAACAACTCTGGTTGCACGAGCGACCGCTCGTAACAGCGCATAATCTCTGCTGAACGGGTGGCATTGTCCCATGTGCGCAAATCGTTGGGGTCAACAGGCCCCCGCGTACGCGCAGGCGTTCCCCAGTGATAGCGGCCACCATAGCCTACAGGCATCTGCGCGAGTTGCTCGCCGCGCATCGACCACAGCAACGCCCGGGCAACGCCATCGCTACGTGCAATCTCGGCCTTCAGCAACGAATCAACAGGCACGTAGCCGTCCTCGCGCAATACCCGCAGGTATTTCACGCGGTAGATGACCGCCTGAATATATTGGACGGTGTCACCGGCAGCGTGGGCCTCTTCGAGAATGGTCTGCACGGCCTCGTCGGCCCGGCGGGGCAGGTCCTGAGTTTCAAGCTGTTTCACCTGCTGCCACAGTTGGTGCTCGGTGGCGCCCATCATGCAGGTGGTGAGCAGCAGGAGCAGAAGCAATCGTTGAACGTGTGTCGTCTTGCGCGGGCGAAAACCAGTCGCATTGTTTTTTGTCTTCATGGCAGCAGTCCTCCAGAAGGTTGACAGGTGCAGTTTGCAGGCCAATCGCGGCGCACACCGGCATTGCAAAGCCTTTCAGTCATTTGTAGTTATTTTGCTGAACCGAAAACATGCATACCTGTTGCGGAATGTCAAAGAATTGTTGCAGAAACGCCACAGCATGGCGTTTTTCGTTGACGCGGCGCCTCAGCCGAATTAATCTGTTATTATTGTCTGAATCGGGATTAAGTGGCTGTAATCAGCCAGCCTAAAAGAGGATTAGGGAAATTAACAGGATTACAGATAAGACTCGACAGTTTTGGACAACTGTCCCATCCTGTAAATATCTTCAATCCTGTAAATCCTGATGACAGAAATAAAGGGAGACAACAATGCCAGCCAGCCAGAACATCCTGATAATCAACTGCGGTTCGTCGTCGCTGAAGTACGAGGTGTACCGAATGCCCGGCCAGGAAAGCCTGGGCAAGGGCATTGTCGAGCGCATTGGCGAGGAGCAGGGAATCATCAATCAACGCTCGAAGGACGGGGCGCTACACTACGAGCTGCCCATTCCCGACCATGCAGCCGCCATGGCGCAGATGAGCAAGGCGCTGCTCGACCCCGAGAAGGGCATGATCGACGATCTGTCTCAGATTGCCGCGGTGGGGCACCGGGTGGTTCACGGCGGCGAGAAGTATGCCTCTTCGGTCATCATCGACGACGATGTCATCGCCGCCATCGAGGAGAATATCGAGCTGGCGCCGCTGCACAATCCGGCCAATCTCACCGGCATCCGCGAGGCTCAGAAGCTGCTGCCCGGCGTTCCTCAGACAGCCGTGTTCGACACCGCCTTTCACCAGGCCATGCCTGCATCGGCATATCTGTATGGTCTGCCACGCGAGATGTACGAAAAACACCGCATCCGGCGCTATGGGTTTCACGGAACCAGCCATCGCTATGTAGCCGCCCGCGCCATGACGCTGATGAAGCGCTCGCCGGAAAACACCAACGTCATCAGTTGTCACCTGGGCAACGGCGCCTCGGTCACGGCCATCGAAAACGGCGTCTCGGTTGACACCTCGATGGGCTTCACGCCGCTGGAAGGCGTGATGATGGGCACACGCTGCGGCGACATCGACCCCTCGATTATCTTCTATCTGCTCGAACGCGGCTACACCGAGAAAGACCTCTATCGCATCCTCAACAAAAAGAGCGGCTTGCTGGGCCTGTCCGGCATCTCAAACGATCTGCGAGACCTGGAAAGCGAAGCCGAGAAGGGCAATCGCGTCGCCATTGAGGCTCTGGACGCATATGCCTATCGCATCCGAAAATACATCGGCGCCTATTCCGCCATCCTGGTCAAGGTCGATATTCTCATCTTCACCGGCGGTATCGGCCAATATGGAATCATCATGCGCCGTCGCATCTGCAATCGCCTCGAGAACCTCGGTATCGTCATAGACTATCACAAAAACGTTCAGAACAGCGCTCAGGAGGGCGTCATCTCCAAAGACTACTCGCGCATCAGCATTCTGGTGGTGCCCACCAACGAGGAGATGCAGATAGCCATCGACACGTTCAATCTCATCCTGGGAGCAGCCAGCGAACACCCCGAAATGAACCGCCACGTATTGATATAACACAAAAGGAGAAATGATGAAAAGCTGTGTCAAATGGATTGCGATGTTACTCACGGTCGCCTTATTCGCCACCTCGATGCTCGGTTGCTTCGGGGGGTTCAATCTTACTCGCAAAGTTTACATATGGAACAGTCAGGTGGGAGACAAGTGGGTCAACACGGTAGTTATGTGGGCGCTTGCCATTTTGCCGGTTTACAGCTTCTGTGGTATGGCCGATCTGCTCGTGCTCAACGCCGTCGAGTTCTGGACAGGTGAGAACCCGGTGTCACTGGCCGATCTGGAAGGTGAACCCTGCACAATCTCATACAATGGCCACCAATATCGAGTTTCTGCCGACGGGAACCAGATTGACATTCGCCAGTTAGACGGCGATCAAGCGGGTGTGCTCACATACGACGAGACAACCGGGGCCTGGTCGCTTCAGACGAACGACAGAGAAGTCAAAGTCGCCCAGATCGATCAAGCCGGCCTGAGTTTGTACACTCCTGAGGGCCGCAGTATTGCAGTGACCCGTTAGTTTTAACGAAGGCGAGTCCGTGTGTCCCGCGTTTCGGCTTGGACTTCACTACACGACAGGGGGGCGTATTTGAAAAAGCTGTTGATAATCCTGTTCTTGCTGCCGGTTGTTTTGGGGGCGATTCCACCGCGTGAGGTGGAGCCCGACACAACCCGCAGTCTGACCATCTATCCGGCCATGTTCTACTCCGATGAAATGGGCTTTGGCGGTGGCGCAATGGCGATATTTCTGCATCGTCCGCCTGGCCGGACTGAGCACTATCCGTCCAACAGCGTGTTCCTGAGCGCCATCTACACCTCTCATAAGCAGTTCGCCAGCTCCTTGCGCCCCTCGGTGCAGCTCTTCGAGGCACGCTGGATGCTGTCAGGCGAGTTCAAGTATGTTTACTGGCCAGACTCGTTCTTCGGCCTGGGCAACGATACCAGCCTCGATGACGAAGAACGATTTACAACGGAAACCACCGTCATCGAGCTGAATCTGCTGCGTCGGTTTGGCCGTTACTGGGGCGTGGAAATGCTGAGTCGCTGGCGGCAGTGGAGTCTGCACGAGCGGGAAACGGACGGAGCGCTGCTGAACGGCGAGATACCCGGCGCGAGTGGCGCAAGGATACTCGGGCTGGGACTTAGCGCAGTTTTCGATGATCGCGACAATGAGATGAATCCGCATCGCGGCGGCAAGATAGAGATACAGTGTCATGTCTATAACGAGGCGCTGGGTAGCGACTTTGCCTGGACGAAGTACAAGCTTGACGCCTTTCGTTTCTATCGGCTGGGGGAGCATAGCGTGCTGGGGTTTCAGGCGCTGGGCGTGTACAATGACGGCGAGCCGCCCTTTCTCGAGATGGCGAGCCCTGGCTGCGAGATGCGCGGCATCTCTACACTGCGCTATCTGGGACGGCACATGGCGCTGGGGCGCGTGGAACTGCGCACATATCCATTCAGCGGCAAGATACTGTCGCGGATGGGGTTTGCCGTCTTTGCCGAGACAGGCCGCGTGGCCAACGAAATCGACCAGTTCGCTTTGCGCGGCATGAGATATTCAGTCGGTGGCGGCCTGCGCTTCATGCTTGTTCCCAGCGAGCGTCTCACCCTGCGGCTCGATGTCGGGTTTTCCGCCGATGAATCGGGATTCACCATCACCAGCGCCGAGGCGTTCTGAGCAGAGAAAAATCTTGACGTTTCCGCTCGCTCGCTGTGTATGAGAAAAACCATGCAGGAGCAGCTTGTGCCTGAAGTGAAGGAGCTTGCGCCCGGCGTTTTCAGCATGACCGGGCTGTACAATCACGACCACGACGAGGGCGTCAACGCCGGATTCATCATCACGTCCGGCTCCATCATCTTTATCGACGCCGGCATGTCGTCTTACTCGGCAAAAGCCCTGTGGCGAGAAGCGCAAAGCCGTGTTCACGGCGAAAAAGAGATTTACCTCGTTCTCACGCACCACCACCCCGACCATTCGTTCGGCATGGGATACTTTGTCCAGCACGGGGCGCATGTCATCGCTCACCGTGAAACCTCGAAGCTGTTTCACCACGAGGGCGACAAATACCGCGACTTCATCATCGAGCGCTACTTCCATGACCCGCTGAAAGCAGCCGAGGTTCTGGGCGAAGTGCGCCTTACCCCGCCCCGAACCAGCATCGCGCAGGACGAGGTAATGATCGTGGATGAAGAGGAGATTCACCTGCTGCACGTTCCCGGCCATGTGATGGGACAGCTCTGCGTCTATCATCCAGAATCCCGCGTGCTGTTCGGCTCCGACGCCATATACTCTGGTCGCCCGCCAGATACCCAATACAGCCGTCCCGGCGGCTGGAAGATGTGGATAGGCCAGTTGCAGCGGCTGAAGGACCTGCCGCTGGATACAATCGTGCCTGGGCATGGCCCGCTGGGCGACGCAGAGATCATCACCGACAACATCATCTATCTGCGGCTGGCTCTGGGGCGGCAGAATCGCCAGCTTTATCATGTGCTCAAGCACAAGAAGTATGGCAAGGTTCTCGAACTCAGCCTGCACAACGACCGCTCGGCGCTGTTTCTGGCGCGTCAGGGCTTTGTTGTCACCGGTTTGGACACTGATAAAGAAACAGGCGAGCGCTGGGTCGAAGAAGCCCGTCGCGAAAACCTGCGGGTGCATTTCCAGAATATCGACGCCTACGAATACACCTTCGATGACCGCTTCGACATCATCATCGCCACCAACATATTTCATCGCCACACCCCCGATGAAAACGAGGAACTGCTGCAACGGATGCACAGCTATACGCAGCCCAGAGGCATTCACATTCTCACGGCGTTCACCAGCGAGACACCGACATCCGGCGCCACCGGACTGTTCGCGCCAGGGCAGCTGCGCGAACTCTACGCCAACTGGCAAATCCTTCACTACGAAGAGGGCTACACCCATATCCACACAGATGACGATGACCCCGAGCCGCACCGTCACAGTGTGGCCGTGCTCGTGGCTCAACAGAATTAACATGTCCCCGACACCCACATCGTGGCTTCGAGACACTCCAACGCCCCACGATTCGCTCCGCGTGGCGTTCGCCACTTTCGGCTGCAAGGTGAACCAGTATGAAACTGCTTGCATGGCGCATCAGTTCAGCTCGCTTGACTGGCGCATCGTTCCCTTTACCGACGAAGCAGATGTCTATGTGGTCAACACCTGCACTGTCACCAGCCACGCCGACGCCAAAAGCCGCGCCGCCATCCGGCGAGGGCTGAGACAGAAAGAACAACGTCCCGATGTGCGCGTGGTGGCCACCGGCTGTCTGGCGCAGCGTTTTCCAGAACAGATTGCCAGGCTGGGGCATCTGGAGCTTATTTGCGGTAATCGCGAGAAAACACGCCTCTTTAGTTTGCTGGAGAGCGGCCACCGCCTGGTTTGCGCCGACATATCCGAGGCAAGCGTATTTGACGAAATAAGCGCCGACAAGCTGCCAGGCCGTTCTCGCGGGTTTCTCAAGGTGCAGGATGGCTGCGACTTTGCCTGCGCCTACTGCGCCGTGCCCCTGGCGCGTGGCCCTGCCCGCAGTCGGCCACTGGCCGCTGTTCTTGACCAGGTGGAGCGACTCGCCGCGTCGGGTTACCGCGAGGTTGTTCTGGGCGGCATTAATCTGGGGACGTGGGGCAGGGAGTGGTCGGATGGCCAGAGTTTGCCGGGCCTGGTACACCAGCTTGCGGCGGTGGATGGCATCAAGCGGGTGCGGCTGAGTTCGCTCGAACCGCAATTCCTCACACCGGGTTTCATCGATGAACTTTTCGACTGTGAAGCTTTGGCGCACCACCTGCACATCCCGCTACAGTCCGGCAGCGACGCTCTGCTGTCGTCCATGGGGCGACGGTATGACACAGCGCTGTTCCGCCGCAACATCGAGGCCGTGCGGCAGCGGCAGGCGCACACCGCGCTGGGCTTTGACGTTATCGTGGGGCTGCCCGGCGAGACGGACGCCCGTTTCGAGGAGACGCTGGCCTTCCTGCGCGCCCTCGCCCCTGCCTATCTGCATGTGTTCGCCTACTCACGCCGCCCTGGCACACGCGCCGCCACCATGAGCGACCAGGTGCACGGCAGCGTTGTGCGCGAGCGAAGCCGAACGCTGGCGGCGTTGTCGGCAGAATTGTCAGCCGCGTATCGGCAGCGTTTGCTGCACCACCGCATACCCCTTTGGGCTGTAGCCGAGAGCGAAAAACAGGGCTGGAGCACAGGCCTCTCGGATCACTGGGTGCGGGTGTATGCCGGTCACGGCGACGCCGAGCTGGCAGGCATTCCCGTCAGCGAGCGGCTTGGTGGGCTCGAACTTGTGTCACGCAGGAGGCATGACTCAGATGTAATCAGCAAAACACCTATCTCGGAGGCGACATGATAGAACTGGTCGATGTGACCGTAGGATTTGACGGCAAGCCCGTGCTGCGGAACATCAGTTGCACCTTTCCCGAAGGCCGCACCACGCTGGTGGTGGGCGCCTCCGGCAGCGGCAAAAGCGTGCTCATGCGAACCATCGAGGGGCTGATTCGCCCTGTCAGCGGCGAGGTGTGGATTGACGGTGAGCGCATCGACACGCACAACGCTTTGCATCTGCGACAGACGCGCCGCAAGCTGTCGATGCTGTTTCAGGGGGCAGCCCTGCTCGACTCGATGAACGTCTATCAAAACGTGGCGCTGCCGCTGGTAGAGCACACTCGGCTCGAACCCCAAGAGATTCGCCGCCAGGTGCGCGAGAAGCTGGCGCTGGTGGGGCTGCACAACGTGGAAGAGGCCATGCCCTCGGCGTTGTCTGGTGGAATGCGCAAGCGTGTGGGTCTGGCTCGCGCCATCATTCTCGAACCTCGCTACATCATCTACGACGAGCCCACCACCGGCCTCGACCCGGTCATCGCCGAGGAGATTGTGCGCCTCATCCAGAAGCTGCGCGACTCGCTCGAGGTGACCACCATCGTCGTCACCCACGACCTCGAATGCATCGACCGGCTGGCGGAGCGGGTCGTTATGATCGGCGAAGAAGTCAAATGGTTCGAGGGCGATTATCAGGAATTTACCAGGAGTGACGACAAGCATATCCGCGCATTTCTCTACGGTTATGGAGGGCGTTCTGAACCTGCCGCCGGCACCGACTCTGACTGATTTTCTCACCGTGCTCACTGGCGCGGGCGTGAGCGCAGAGAGCGGCATCCGCACCTTTCGTGACGCCGGTGGCCTCTGGGAGTCGCATCGTCTCGAAGAGGTAGCCTCCCCGCCGGCCTTCGCCCGTGACCCTGAACTGGTCTGGCGATTCTACAAAGCGCGCTGGGAGAATGCTTCCCGTGCCAGGCCAAACCCCGCTCACGAGGCTCTGGCGGCGATGGGAGCGGCGCTTGCCGGCCGCTTCGTTCTCATCACGCAAAACGTGGACGGTCTGCACCAGTGCGCCGGCAGCGCAGGCGTGCTCGATATGCACGGTAGCCTGCATCGTTGTCGCTGCACCCGCTGTGACACACATTACTCGATGCGAAACGTTGACCTGACGCCTGCGTTACCCGCTTGTCCGGCGTGCGGCGGCTTGTTGCGGCCCGACATCGTCTGGTTCGGCGAAATGCCGCATTATCTCGACGAGATTGAAGTCGCCCTACGCCGAACGACGCTGTTTCTGGTGGCAGGCACCAGCGGGGTTGTCTATCCGGCGGCGCAGTTCGTTCAGATGGCTCGGCGCAACGGCGCCAGCGCCATCGGCGTGAACCTCGAACCGCCCGACAACATCGCCTGCTTTGATACGTTCATTCAGGGACGTGCAGGAGTGGTTCTGCCGCAGCTTGCAGCCGCCTGGCTGGATGCAGATAAGTCTTGACGGAAAAACCGACTGGCTTAATTTAAGACAAACTAATCATAGGAGGAATAATGAAGATTTTAGTCGCTACCGAGAAGCCGTTCGCTCCTGCGGCTGTCGATTCGATTCGTGAGGTATTCACCGAAGCGGGATATGAGCTTCGTTTGCTCGAAAAATATCCGTCCCGCGATGATTTGCTGGCCGCCGTTGCCGACGTTGACGCGCTCATCGTGCGTTCCGATAAAATCGATGGCGGGGTGATGTCTGCCGCGCCGAATCTCAAGATTGTGGTTCGCGCCGGCGCCGGCTACGACAACATCAACCTTGCCGACGCCACCAGTCACGGCATCGTTGTCGAGAACACCCCCGGTCAGAACGCCAACGCCGTGGCCGAACTGGTCATCGGCATGATGGTGTATATGGCGCGAGGCAAGTTCAACGGCAAGCCCGGCACCGAGCTGAAGGGCAAAAAGCTGGGACTGCACGCCTATGGCAACGTGCCGCGCAACCTCGCCCGCATTGCCCAGGGATTTGGCATGGAAGTGTTCGCCGCCGACCCGTTCATATCCGCCGAAGACATCGAGAAGGACGGCGTTACGTCGCTGGACAACTACGAAGCCATGTATGAGATGTGCGACTACGTCTCGCTGCACCTGCCGTTGGTCGATTCCACGCGCCGCCTCATCAACTACAGGCTGCTGAGAACCATGAAGCCCGGCGCCACGCTGCTCAACAGCGCCCGTGCCGAGGTGGTGTGCGAGGAAGGCATCAAGATGATGCTGGCCGAACGCCCCGACTTCAAGTTCGCATCCGACATCTCATCGGGCATCTCCGCCGAGCTGGTCGAGAGGTTCCCTGCCAATGTCTATTTCACCCCCAAGAAGATGGGCGCACAGACAAAGGAAGCCAACGTAAACTCCGGCAAGGCTGCCGCCACGCAGATTGTCGGGTTCTTCACAGAGGGCGACACGACCTTCAAGGTCAACTGAGCAACTAACTGAACCCGCTGGGCATTTTGCGCCTAGCGGGCGCATAACTAAAAGGACATACTATGAAACGCATTCTGATTATCTCATTCATGTGCATGCTGCTGGTGGGTCTCTCTGCCGTCGAGTCGAAGATACGCTTCGGGTTTTTCGCTCCCGATGGCGCCGAAACCAGCATCATCGGCGGGTTTACCTATGGCAAACGCATCGACGAGGCCGTGGGCATCGACATGTCGTTCGATTTCTACTACAAAGGCTACACCGAGTCTCGCAAATTTTCGTCAGGCACGACTTCCGGCGGACTGGATGTGTCGGGCATGCAGAAGACCGCCGATATAAAAACCACCTACATCCCGCTGCTCACAAACCTCTACGTTCATCTGCCCGTTCGCTCGAAGGTGAACCCCTACCTCAGCGCCGGCATCGGCTGGGGCCTGCTGTGGGAAGACGTTTTCCGTGCTGCCTTCACAAACGATGATAACGAGGATATTCCCGTTTTTGACGAAGTGACGTTCTACAGCGGCTTCGCCTGGAACATCTCCGCCGGCGCAAGCTATCAAATTGGCAGAAAGTCTCATGTGTTTGCCGAGGCGTTCTATCACGGCGCCAAGATGAAGAACGACATCGAGACAACCGACTTCGGCGTCACCTGGGACGAGATCGATATGAGCGGCCTGGGCATGCGTGTTGGCGTCGAGTTCAGCTACAACCTGCGCTAACCGCCAGAGCCACAGCCAAGAGGGTTGACAAAAAGGCGCTCGCTCACAGATTGACGTGACCGAACGCCAGATTGACGAGCTATCAGCCAGTGTTGCGAGGGAGAGGATTCGCCATTTGGGTACAAGCCTTTTCCATCGTAGCGCAAGGCGTTAATAATACATCGGCGCCAGGACACACAGCGCCAGCGCCGAGGAGACGCAATGAAGATTCTCATCACGGGCGGAGCCGGATTCATCGGCTCGCACCTTTCAGATTTCCTGCTCGAGCAGGGGCACGAGGTTGTCATCATCGACAACCTGTCCACAGGCAAGTACGGCAATATTTCCCACCTTGCCAAGAACGACCGCTTCAGCTATCACATCGACACGATTCTCAATCGCGCCAAGCTCGAGGAGCTCATCGAGCCCTGCGATCAGATTTACCACCTCGCAGCGGCCGTGGGCGTGGAATACATCATCGACAACCCGCTGCTGTCTCTGCAAACCAATGTCAGAGGCACCGAGAACGTGTTTGAATTTGCCAACAAATACAAGAAGAAGGTGTTGCTCACCTCCACTTCGGAGATTTACGGCAAGAGCGATAAGGTACCCTTCAGCGAAGAAGACGACCGCATACTCGGCTCGACGCACATCTCTCGCTGGAGCTACAGCGCCGCCAAAGCCGTCGATGAATTTCTCGCCCTGGCCTACTGGCGCGAGAAGAAGCTGCCCGTGGTCATCGTGCGCTGCTTCAACACGGTGGGGCCCAGGCAGACTGGGATGTACGGAATGGTTATCCCCAAGTTCGTGCACAACGCCCTGCTGAACCATCCGCTCACGATATACGGCGACGGCAAGCAAAGCCGTTGCTTCACCGACGTGGCCGACGTTGTTGGCGGACTGGTGAAGCTGATGGCTACCAAGAAGGCCGAGGGCGGAATCTTCAACATCGGCAGCGACAAGGAAATCACCATCGAGGATCTGGCGAAGAAGGTGAAGAAGATGACCGGCAGCCGCTCGAAGATCGAGTATGTCAAGTATGAAGACGCTTACGAGGCCGGCTTCGAGGACATGATCCGGCGGGTGCCCGACATCTCGAAGATCAAATCGTTCATCGAATACAAGCCGCAATATAACCTCGATATGATTCTGCAAAGGGTAATCCAGTACTATGAGAAGTAGATTCACTGTCGTTACGCTGCTGCTGATTACCGCAACGGCTCTCTTTGGCGCTTTCGCCGTCAACGAAGACGAATATATCCTCAAGGCCGGCGACGTGTTCCTTCTCCAGATCATCAGCGCCGACACCTTGAATATCGAGTCGCCCGTGCTGCCGGAAGGCAGTGTCAGCATATATCCATTCGACGGCCCGGTGAAGGTGGCCGGACTGACTCTGCGGCAAGGGCGTGAACGGATCACCCAGGCCGTGAGCAGACATCTGCCCAACAGCATCATCACCGCCGAGCTACTCACAATCGCCCCGACGCACATCCACGTCACGGGCGCAGTAGTGAAGCCTGGGGAGTACGTCACCGAGGAGATGATTACGCTCTACCAGGCGCTTCAGCTTGCCGAGGGGCTGTTGCCGGGGGCCAGCCGCAAGGTGCGGTTGATCCGGCAGAGCAAGGTGGTGGTGTATGACCTGCGCAAATATCTCGCCGAAGGTGATCTGACGCAAAACCCGGTGGTGCAGCATGACGACCTTCTCCAAGCTGTTTTCGCCGAGAACGCCGCCCGTGTCTTCGTCAACAACGACACCCTGAACATGGTCGAATACATCGAGCTGGCTCCTGGTGAATCGATACCGTTGCGCCAGGTGATTGGAAGCCTGTCCGACAAGACCCCCTGGGCCGAATATGACGAAGCTAACGTGGTGCGCGACGGCGTATTCGAGTCCGCTGACGCCGACTATCAAATCATGGCGGGCGACAGCGTGTTCGTGGCCATGCGGCAGGGGTTCGTCTATGTCACCGGCAACGTAATCTACGCAGGCCGCTACCCATACAACGCCGGCAGCGATCTCGACTATTATCTGGGTCAGGCCGGCGGAATCAACAACTCGGCCAGTCGCCGCGAGGTGTATGTCATCACCAGCGGGGGCGAGCGGCGCGAGTTTGGCCGCTACACCCTGCGCCCCGGGGACACCATATACGTCCCCGAACACCTCATGTGGAAAATATCGCGCTACGTGAGCGTATTCAGCGTACTCGCCTCCATCGTTTACACCACCATCATCATCGAAACAGAGCTCAATAAGTAGGAGATAGAATGAGGATTCCGATTCTCGATTTGCCTGCCCAGTACAAGCCCCTGAAGGCTGACATTCTCGCGGCATTAGAGGCCGTGATGGCCACTCATGGCTACATTCTGGGCCCGCAGGTGCGCATTTTCGAGGAGCAGGTCGAGCGGGCGCTCGATGTGAAACACGCCATCGGCTGCGCTTCCGGCTCAGACGCCATTGTGCTGGCGCTGATGGCTCTCGGCATTGGCCAGGGCGACGAAGTCATCACCACGCCGTTCACGTTTTTCGCCACTGCGGGAGCGATACACCGCGTGGGCGCCACAACTGTGTTTGCCGACATCGAACCCGACACCTACAACCTTGACCCTGCATGTGTCGAGGCTGCCATCACCCCCAGAACCCGCGCCATCATGCCGGTGCATCTGTTTGGCCAGCCGACCGACATGGACAGCATCATGGCCATCGCACGGCGTCATGGCATTGCCGTCATCGAGGACAACGCTCAGGGCATCGGCGCGAAGTGGAACGGCCGCTCGGCAGGCGCCATCGGCGACATCGGCACACTCAGCTTTTTCCCCAGCAAGAACCTCGGCGCCATGGGCGACGCAGGCATGTGCCTCACAAACGATGACGATCTCGCCGCACGGTTGCGCCAGCTTCGCGTTCATGGCGAGACCCCCAAATATTATCACAAGTGGGTTGGCCTCAACAGCCGCCTCGATACGATTCAAGCCGCCGTGTTGAGCGTGAAACTGCCGCACCTGCAAGGCTGGTCCGAGGGCCGCCGCGCCAACGCCGACTATTACCGCGAACATCTCGCCGACGTGCCGCAGATTAAGCTGCCGGTCATTCGCGACGAAGCCTTGACCATCTACAACCAGTTCACGTTAGACTGCGAAGACCGCGACGGGCTGATGGAACATCTGCGGGCAAAGGGAGTTGGCTGCGCCATCTATTACCCGCTGCCGCTGCACATGCAGGAATGCTTCGCCTATCTGGGCTGCAACAAAGGCGACTTCCCGCACAGTGAGCGCGCCGCGGAGCGCGTACTCTCGATTCCTGTCTTTGGCGAGCTTACCCGTGAGCAGCTCGACTACATCATCGCCACCATCCGCGAGTATTACGGAGGCTGAGCCATGCACATCGTCATAGCCATCAAGCAGGTGCCCGACACCACCGACATCAAGATCGACCCCGTCACCAACACGCTCATCCGTGAAGGGGTGGACAGCATCATCAACCCCTTCGACATGTACGCCATCGAAGAGGCCATCCGCCTGAAAGACGCACACGGCGGCAAGGTGACAGCCATCAGCATGGGGCCGCCGCAAGTCGAGAGCGCTCTGCGAGACGCCGTGGCCATCGGTGTTGACGAAATCATTCTCATCACCGACCGCAAGTTCGCCGGCGCCGATACCTGGGCCACCAGCCTCACACTGGCCGCCGCTCTCGAAAAGATTGGCGACTACGACCTGGTGTTCATGGGCCAGCAGGCCATTGACGGCGACACGGCGCAGGTGGGCCCCGGCGTGGCCGCACACCTCGACTTGCCGCAGTGCTGTTTCGTTCGCAAAATCGAAGAGATTGGCGAGCATAAGGTGACCGTGCAGCGTCTTATGGAGACCGGCTACGACCGCCTCGAACTCGAACTGCCTGCCGTGCTCACCGTTGTCAAGGAGATCAACGAGCCGCGTCTGCCCTCGCTGCGCGGCAAGCGCAACGCCCGCAAGGCGGAGCTCATCAAATTTACAGCCGACGATCTCGGCCTGGACGAGCAGGACATCGGGCTCAACGGGTCGCCAACGCAGGTCATAAAGATATTCTCGCCACACCATGAAAAGCAGGGCGAAAAGCACGATGTGGAGCCGGAAGAAGCCGCCGACATCGTATTCAAGAAACTCAAGGAATTCAGCCTCTAAGGCCACCATGCTCCCATTCCCAGACATCGGTCCAACCGTCGTGGAGATCGGGGCGTTTCAGATTCGTTGGTACGCTCTGGCCTATGTGTTCAGCTTCGTGCTGGGCTACATCTTCATTCGCCGCACCCAGAAGCAGCGTGGCCTCAAACTGAGCAAAGAAGCCTATGAGAGCCTGGTGTTTCTGCTCATGGTGGGCGTGATTGTGGGTGGCCGCCTGGGTTACGTTCTCTTCTACGATCTCGGCTATTACCTGCACCATCCCCTGAGAATCATTCTGCCGTTCAACTTCGACAACGGCTTCACCTTCACCGGCATCATGGGCATGAGTTTTCATGGCGGGGCGCTAATGGCTGTTCTGCTGGGCATATGGTTTGCCCGCAAGCACAAGATCAGTTTCTTTCGCCTGGCCGACCCCGTATTGCCCTGGGCCGCCATTGGCCTGGCGCTGGGGCGGCTGGGCAATTTCATCAACGGCGAACTGTATGGTCGCGTCACCGCCTCTCGCCTGGGGATGATATTTCCCGATGCTCAGGGCGTGCCGCTGCAGGGCGAGCAAACCCAGCGCGTACTGGGCGAACTCGGCTGGAGCGTGAACCAGACGGCCGGCACAGTCACGACTGCCGCCGGTGACACCCTGAGTAATCTGCTGCATCGCGGCTGGGACAATGCAGGCCAATACGCCACGCTCATCAATCTGCCGCGCCACCCGTCGCAACTCTACGAGGCCTTCTCCGAGGGCATCCTGATGGCCGTAATCATGTTTGTCATCTTGCGCTATGTTTATCGTGATGGTATAGCTTTCTGGACGTTTGTGGGTTTTTATGGCCTTTTCCGTTTTCTCATCGAATTCGTCCGCCAGCCCGACGCCCACCTCGGATTTGTGCTGGGGCCGTTAACGATGGGACAGCTTCTGTCGAGCGCCATGATAATAGCCGGCGTTGTGGGTCTGTGGCTGCGATTTCGTGCGCGGGAGACTTCCGATGCGATTTAACATTGCCTTACTGGTATTATTGACCGTAGCCATGACCGGTTGCGCGGGGTTGTCCGCAAACCGCGACGCCCAACGCCAGGTGCGCGAGCATCTTGACATGTGGCGCGCCTTCCAGGCCACTGGGGTTTGCCGTATCTCATCCGGCGAGGATGAATTGCCAGGCGAGTTCATCATCCGTAAGTCTTCCGGGCGCATGCGCATCGACATGTTCGATTATGGCATGTTGGATTCCAGGGGCGCTCCCTTCGCTTCGATATACGTCGATTCAACTGTCGTGAACAGTTTCATGGACGAAATCGAGGTTGAACCGCTTACCGATGATGTAAAGGGGTGGACACTGCCCGATGAGTTGCTCGATCGCTTCGCGAAGGAGTACATTGGCGACATCGTCCGTCAACGGCAGGTGACGCTCAACGACGGAGCGTTGGTCACCTTTGATGACGAATACCGCATCATCAGCATCGTGTACGAGGACGAGATCTCTTTGTTCGTGCAGTACGCCTCGACGGGGCGACCGAAATTGCTGGATATGAAGTCCTCGGAAGGCGACCAATTGGCGCTGGAGATTCGCACTTTTGAACCTGGCCCGACGGTCGTTCCGCCTATTGCCGAAGGAGCAGGCCATGAGTAGTCGCCGCGCCACCCACGCCATTTTCGCTTTCACTCTCGCGCTGCTTCTCGCCGGTTGCGCGGGGTTGTTCCCCGACCGCGACGCCCAACGCCAGGTGCGCGAGCATCTCGAAATGTGGCGCTCGTTCCGCATCGATGGCGTGGTGACAATCGAGGCGCAGGGATTGGCCTTGCACAAAGAAGCGGTGCTGCGCAAGAACGGAAGCGCCATCCGCATCGACATCATCGAGGGCGGCCTGTTCGCGGCTTCGGGCAGTGTGTTCGCCACCGTTTACATAGACAGCCTGCTGGTGGTGAGCATGATGGGTCAGACAGAAGCCCAGCCGCTGGACGAGCAAACCCGCCGCCTGCTGCTGATTGACGACGGCCTGCTGCGCCTGCAACGAGATTACCTGCGAGAAATAGTGCAGACGCGAACCGCTACAATGGACAGCCTCGTTTTCACATTCGACAGCCAGTACCGCATTGGCCGAGTGCAGAAGCTTGGCGGTGCAGGGTTCGTCAACCTCGACTATAGCACAGCCGGTCAGTTGGACGTGCTTGAACTGCGCACAGAGACAGGCGAGAGCGTGAAACTGCTGGTCGATAAATTTACACCCGGGCCGGTGGGAGTTCCGCCGTTGCCCCTGCCGGAGAATATGCCATGATTGAACGTTACACACGGCCAGAGATGGGCGGCATCTGGGAACTGGAGAACAAGTACCGCTGCTGGCTCAAGGTCGAGCTGGCCGCCTGCCGCGCCATGAACCGTCTCGACATGATTCCCGATGACGATCTCATCGTCATTCTAGACAAAGCCGACTTCGACGTCGGGCGCATTGCCGAAATCGAAGCCGAGACGCACCACGACGTCATCGCCTTTCTCACCAGCGTCGCCGAGCATGTTGGCCCGGCATCTCGCTGGGTTCACTATGGCATGACCTCGTCGGACGTGCTGGACACGGCCATCGCCATACAGTTGCGTCAGGCGGGGGAGCTGCTGCTGGCTGGACTGGCAAGCCTGGCCGAGGCCTTGCGCCAGCGTGCCAGAAAGCACCGCGACCTGCTGTGCGTGGGCCGCTCGCACGGTATCCACGCCGAGCCGACCATATTCGGTCTCAAGTTTGCCCTGTGGTTCGACGAAATCCAGCGGGACATCAAGCGACTCGAGCGCGCCATCGAGACCGTCTCCGTTGGCCAGATATCCGGCGCCGTGGGCAACTACGCGCACATCTCGCCAGAGGTTGAGACAATCGCCTGCGAGTACCTCGAACTGAAAGCGGTCAACATCGCCACGCAGGTCATTCAGCGCGACCGCCACGCCGAGTTCTGTTCGACGCTGGCCATCATCGCCGGAACGCTCGAAAAGATTGCCCTCGAGGTGCGCCACCTGCAACGCACCGAGGTGCTCGAAGCCGCCGAGGGCTTTGCGCCCGGGCAAAAGGGCAGCTCGGCCATGCCACACAAAAAGAACCCCATTATCAGCGAACGCATCTGCGGCCTGTCACGGGTTATTCGCAGCAATGCCCACACCGCTTTCGAAAACATCGCCCTGTGGCACGAACGCGACATCAGCCACTCGTCCGTCGAGCGTGTCATTCTGCCCGACTCGACCATATTGCTTGACTACATGCTGTCCAAGACCATAGACCTTGTCGAGCGGCTCGAGGTGTATCCCGAACGTATGATGCACAATCTCGAACTGACCAACGGCTTGGTGTTTTCTCAGGCGCTGCTGCTGGCGCTGGCCGAACGCGGCGTTACCCGCGAGACGGCCTACAGCATGGTGCAGCGTAACGCCATGAAGTGCTGGGAGCAAGGCACGCCGCTACGAACGCTCATCGAGGCAGACACCGAGATTATGGCCCTGCTGGGCAATGAAGCGCTGGCCGATATCTTCAGCTACGACCGCTACTCCGCTCAAGTCGATTTCATCTTTCAGCGGGTGGGCCTGTGATACAGAAATACAATCCCACGAGCATCTTTATCGACGTCATGCGACTGAAATACCGCATGCTGATACCCAGCATCGCGCTCATAGTCGTTTCGTTCGTGGCCAACTTTTATGTGGAGACCCCCGTGCTGCGCTGGCTGTCGGTGGTGGCTCTGCTGGGCTATTTCGTGGTGTTCTTTGCCTATCGCCTGCGGCGGCTGACGCCACCCGATGAACCAGGGGCGATATTGTCGCCTGTGTGCGGCAAGGTGACCGCCGTTACCGAGCACCCCACCGAGACGGTCATCGTCATCCGCAAACGAATGTTCGATCCGGCGGATGTGCGTAGCGCACTGGCCGGCGAAGTTCCGGCAGACACGCGCACGGTTCGCAGCATCGGCGGCGACGTCAGTTGGCAGATTGCCGCCGGCCGCTTTCATCTTCTCGACGATCGCCCCGGTCTCCAGGGGAGGCTCATGGGCGTGTTTCCCTTTGGCGGCGAGGCTCGTGTCACGCTCTCGAAGGACTGGGAAGTGAGCGTCGTACCAGGCCAGCCCGTTTCGGCAGGCGAAACAGTGATAGGAAAGCAGGATGAAGGCGAAACAGATACCGCCTAACCTGGTCACGCTGACCAGCCTGGTGGCGGCCCTGCTGGCCTTGCAGGCTGTCCATGTGGATATGTTCGTTGTCGCCGCGTGGCTCATCGTGCTGTCTATGCTGTGCGACGGGTTAGATGGCAAGCTCGCGCGGACGCTGGGCGCTTCCACGCACTTTGGCGCCGAGTTCGACAGCCTGAGCGATTTCGTGGCTTTCGGCGTCGTTCCCGGCTTTCTGGCCTGGCGGGTTGGGCTGCATCAGTTCGGGGTAATGGGAGCGGTGGTTGCCATCGCGTTCGTTGTCGCCGGTGGACTGCGTCTGGCGCGCTTCAACATCAAGAACGACGACCTCGAGAGCAAGAAGCCGTTCGAGGGCCTGCCCATACCGTCAGCGGCGGGCATGGTGGCGTCGCTGGTGATATTGCAACTGCAAACGCGCCTGCTGCCCAACGCCGATGTCTGGTTGCTGGTGATTGTGGCCTGCATGACGCTGTTGATGATCAGCAGCATCGAGTACCCGCCCATAGACCGCCGTGAACTGCACAGCCTCAAGGCGCGAGCGCTGGGAGCGCTGGCGCTCGCAGTGCTGGGCCTGGCGTTCTGGTTCCCGCACTATGTTTTCTTTGGCGTGATGAGCTTGTATGTGCTCTGGGGCGTGTTGCGTCAGGCCGCGTGCAGCTTGCATCTCTATAAACCCGCCGGCGGTGAACAAGATAACAACTGTAAGGATGGATAAATGAAAGCGAAAGTATTCGTAAGCCTCAAACCAGATGTCCTCGATCCTCAGGGCAAAGTGGTCATGCAGACGCTGAACAACCTCGGTTACAACTCGGTGCGCCAGGTGCGCGTGAGCAAGATGATCGAGATCGAGCTGGACACCGCCGACCGTGAAGCTGCCCGCGTCGAGCTTGAACGCGCCGCCGACAAGGTGCTGGCCAATCCCAACACCGAGACATTCCGCATCGAGCTCGAGGACTGAGCATGGCACGCTTCAACGTGATCGTGTTCCCCGGCTCGAACTGCGACCGCGACAGCTTCCACATCCCCAGCATACGCGGCCACGAGGTCGAGTTTGTGTGGCACAAGGACACCTCGCTGTCACGGCCGGACGTGGTGTACCTGCCGGGCGGGTTTTCCTATGGCGATTACCTTCGCGCCGGCGCTATTGCGCGGTTCAGCCCGATTGTGAACGAGATCGTGCGCTTCGCCAAACGTGGCGGACTTGTGCTGGGCGTGTGCAACGGCTTTCAGGTGTTAACCGAGACGGGCCTGCTGCCCGGCGCGCTGATGATGAACCGCGACCTGCAGTTCATCTGCCGGCATCAGCATGTGCGGGTTGAGACTGCCGAGACTCCGTTCACCGGTGGCATCCATACTGGCAGCGTGCTCGACATTCCCATCGCCCACAAGGAAGGCAACTACACCATCGACGCCGAAGGGCTACAGCGCCTGCGCGACAACGGACAGGTTGTGTTTCGCTACTGCTCTGCCGGCGGTGAGGTGAGCAGTGCGGCAAACCCCAACGGTTCGCTTGACAATATTGCCGGAATCGTCAATGAAGGCCGCAACGTGCTGGGAATGATGCCGCACCCCGAGCGTGCCGCCGAAGATGTGGTGGTGAGCCGTGACGGCGCAGCGCTCTTTGAATCGCTGGAGAAATTTCTCGCGTAGCCTGCTCCAGGCGATGTTTCCCGCCTGGTGCGCCGGTTGCAATCAGAGACTGATGGGCAGCGAACAATGGCTGTGCGCCGCTTGCCGCGACGGGCTGCGGTTCAATGAAAACCACCTGCGGGGCGAGGGCGCCGACTGGACAACCGCTGCGGCGGTTTTCAGCTACACGCCCGCTGTCCGTCGGCTGATACACCAGCTCAAGTATGAAGAAGCGACCCGCGTAGCGCGGTTTCTGGGGCAACGGGCAGTGTGCTATATGCACGAGGTGAAGCCGTTTGCGCCACCAGACTATGTGGTGCCGGTGCCGTTGCACTCCACCCGCAAGCGCGAACGCGGCTACAACCAGGCGCTGCTGCTGGCTCGTGAGCTGGCCGCGGGACTGAACAGCAATCTTTCGCCGAGCTTGGTGCGCCGCCGCCGGCACACGCAATCGCAGACGCATCTTGACCGCACCGAGCGACAGACCAACGTGGCCGGCGCCTTTGAGCGTGACCCTGCCATCGATCTTTCGGGGCGTACCGTACTTGTGGTGGACGATGTGTTTACCACCGGCGCCACGGTGTCATCTGTAGCCGCGGTTCTGATGATGGATGGAAAGGGTGGATATGGCGCTGCGCAACATGTATTTGTCTTGACAATAGCGAGGGCATGAAATGATAGTAGAAATCGATGAACAGAAGGCGATAGAGCGCATTGAGAAGATTGCCAGGTTTCTGGTAGAACGGAACATGGCCGTGCCGGCCATCATGGGAATAGAGTCGGTGAAACCCCTGAACTTTCTGGGAAGCCAGGTGTTGTACTTCGTAGCGCCGTTCGCCGAGCTCATTTTCAACGCCAGTGAATATCAGGAGTTCGCTGCTCTCATCGAGCGCGACGAATACGTCGAGTTGCTGCTCAAGCGGCTCGAACATCTCGACAATGAGATGCACCACGAGGAGCGCCAGCGGGCACGGATGCTGCGCAAGCGTCGCCTGAATCGCTTCAAACGTTCACTGGGGCGTTTTTTTGGAAAGAAGTAAGAAAGATACAATATAGATGGAGGAACGTATGGCAAACGAGCAGTTGACAAGAATTATCGCAACGGACTGCGGCAGCACCACCACCAAGGCCATCCTTATTGAGTATGTGGACGGCGAATATCGTCAGACCGTTCGCGGTGAGGCGCCCACCACAGTCGAAGCGCCTCTCAACGATGTGACAAAAGGCGTTATCAACGCTGTGCAGGAGCTCGAAGAACTGGCGCGGATGAAGTATAATAATCCTGCTATCCGCTTTATCGAGAATGAAGAGATCATCATCCCGCGCAACGGAGACGTTGGCTCCGACGCCTATGTATCCACCTCCAGCGCCGGTGGCGGACTGCAGATGATGGTGACGGGCGTGGTCGCCAAGATGACCGGCGAGAGCGCCGAGCGCGCCGCTCTGGGCGCGGGCGCCATCGTTATGGACCTCATCGCCAGCAACGACCAGCGCCCCAACCACACCAAGATCGAGCGCATCCGGCAGCTTCGCCCCGACATGATTCTCATGGCCGGTGGCGTGGATGGCGGCACCACCAAGCACGTGGCCGAGCTGGCCGAGCTTGTCGCCGCCGCCGACCCCAAGCCCCGCCTGGGCCAGAGCTATCGGCTTCCGGTCATATATGCCGGCAACATAAAGGCTGTTGACATTATAGAAGAGACGCTCAAGGACAAGACCGACCTGATTATTACCGAGAATATTCGTCCCACGCTGGAGCGCGAGAACCTGGGCCCTGCCCGCGACAAGATTCACGACCTCTTCATGGAGCATGTGATGCAGCAGGCGCCGGGTTACAACAAGCTCATGAGCTGGACGCGCGGCCCCATTGACGGCAAGCTGGCCCATATCGACATCATGCCGACGCCGGCAGCCGTGGGCAACATCATGAAGAAGCTCAACGAAGAAGAGAATATCGAGGTGCTGGGCGTTGACATCGGTGGCGCAACCACCGACGTATTCTCGGTGTTCACCGAAGATCGCGTGTTCAACCGCACCGTGAGCGCCAACCTCGGCATGAGCTACAGCATCTCGAACGTGCTGGCCAGTACCGGCTTGCCCAACATCCTGCGCTGGGTTCCGTTCGACATCGACGAGAACGACCTGCGCAACATGATCAAAAACAAGATGATTCGCCCCACCACCATCCCCGCCAAGCTCGAAGAACTCGTGCTCGAACAGGCCATCGCCAAAGAGGCGTTGCGCCTGGCATTCGAGCAGCACAAAGAGTTCGCCGTTACCCTCAAGGGTACGCAAAAGAGTCGCGAGATCTCGGAGGCGTTCGAGCAGTCAACTTCGGGCGCGACCATCGTGAACATGCTCACACTCGACCTGCTGGTGGGTTCGGGCGGTGTTGCCTCGCACGCGCCGCGCCGCAGCCAGACCGTAATGATGCTCATCGACGCTTTCCTGCCAGAGGGCGTTACCCGCCTCGGCGTGGACAGCATCTTCATGATGCCGCACCTGGGCGTGCTGGCCGAGATCAGTCCGCAGGCGGCCATCGAGGTGTTCAACAAGGACTGCATGATTTACATGGGTACCTGCGTTGCGCCGGTGGGCAAGATAAAGCCCGACAAGATCGCCCTCACCGCCGAAATCGAGCTGCCCGGTGGCGAGAAATGGAAACAGGAAATCCCCTTTGGTGAAGTTCGGCTTATTCCATGCCCGGTGGACACAAAGGCCAAAGCGCTGCTGAAGCCAGGCCGCGGACTGGACGTGGGCGCGGGCAAGAACCAGGAACTCGAAACCGAGCTTTATGGTGGCGTCGTTGGCATCGTTCTCGACACGCGAGGCCGCAGGCCGTTCGTGTTGCCTGTGGAAGCAGGCGCACGCGTACCGTTGCTGAAGAAGTGGATGCGCGAACTCGACATCTATCCCGCAGAGATATTGAAGTAGGAGGAAGCATGGGAAAATCATATTCACAAGGACTCGCCGTAACCGATAGCATGATCGTCCGCCAGCAGCGGATACTTCCCCTGAAGGGCGAGGTGAAAGCCTCCGAGGGAGACACCGTCAAGGCTGAGGACGTGGTTGCCGTCACCATGCTTCCGGGCAAAGTGGTGCCGCTGAATCTGGCCAACAAACTGGGCGTGACGCCCGACATGGTTGGCAACTTCCTCATGGTCAAGGAAGGCGACATGATAACCAAAGGCCAGGTGCTTGCCCAGACCAAGGGCTTCATGGGCATGTTCAAGACCGCTGTCAAGTCGCCCACAGACGGCGAGATAGAAAGCGTAAGCCGTCACACTGGCCAGGCGCTGCTGCGTGAGCCGCGCAACCCCATCGAGGTGCGCGCCTTCATCGATGGCATCGTGGTCGAGGTGATTCCCGAAGAGGGAGTGGTGGTCGAGAACCGCTCGGCGTACATCCAGGGTATCTTCGGCATCGGCAACGAAATCACCGGCGAAATCGCCTGTTTCATCAGCAGCCCCGAAGAAATCCTCACGCCCGATCGCATCGACGAATCGCACAAAGACAAGATTATCGTCAGCGGCGAGCTTATCCCCTACGAGTCGGTCAAGAAGGCGATCGAAGTCGGCGTAAAAGGCATCATCACCGGCGGCATCAACGACCAGGACTTGAAGAAACTGCTCGGCTATGACATTGGCGTCGCCATCACCGGTCACGAAAACGTCGGCATCACCCTTGTCGTCACCGAGGGCTTTGGCAACATCCGCATGGCGCAGCACACATTCGACCTGCTGAATAAATACAACGGCCACCGTACCTCGATGCACGGCAAGACACAGATTCGCGCCGGTGTTATCCGACCGGAGATCATTATCCCCAAGGCCGTTACGACTGCAAGCGATGGCCACGATGAAGCTGAACTTCCCTTCCTCGAGGTGGGCAAGACCATCCGCGTTATCCGCCAGCCCAACTTCGGCAAGATTGGCAAGGTAGTGGCCATGCCGGAGGAGCCCAAGGTAGTGGAAAGCGAAACAAAGGTGCGCATCCTCGAAGCCGAGCTGGAAGACGGCAACTGCGTCCTCATTCCTCGCGCCAATGTAGAGATCATCGCCGAGTGAAGAGGCAGGGGCTCCGCCCCTGACACCCCACAACTTTTGCGGATGCTAATGCATCCTTGTGTTATAAGAATAACTATTGTGCATAGGATACGCAGTATCCGTTAGAAGTTTTCGGTCTCGCCTGCGAAAATCGGCTTCTAAACCGATTTTCGTCCCAGGAGCAAACGGTGTTTACACCGTTTCTCCCAAAAAGGCGAGCTTGTCATGTAGCTATGTCACGTAGCGAAGCGGAGTGAGCCTTCTATAGCGGAGTGAGCTTTCTAAAGGTTTAGGGGCAGAGCCCCTGCTCTTAGAGCCAGAGCAGAATGGCGATGGCGGCGAGCGCGGGCGGCAGCAGCAGCAGGTTGGCCGCCGAGAAGCGCGAAGCGTCACCGCTCTGCGCCAGCGCTGTTTCGGTGTGTCGTTCTATATCATCCATGCGCTCGATTGCCTCTCCCAGCGCGTCCACCAGCAGCCTCGGCAGCGCCCGCACAGAGCGGGCATCCCCGCGCCGCCTGCGCAGACACTCCCCGATGACCGGCAGCCACAGCAGCGTCCCCACAAGATACCACAGCGCGTCATGCACCAGCGGAATACGCCGCAACGGGTGCAGTTCGCGTACCAGGCGTTCGAGGCGCGAGGTTTGCGCCAGCCAGACCGACAGCAGCAGGAACAGCGCGACACGCAGAGCCAGCAGCGACTGGGCGGGGAACGGAATGCCCGAAACCATGCCCAGCAGGAAGAAAACTGCAAACGGCAGGCAGAGCCGCAGCAGCAGGCGCAGCCATTGCAGTAACAGGCGTGGCGCAGGTGAGAGGAAAAGCGCGGACATGGCGGTGAGCAGAAGCGTTTGTCGCAGCCCGGCCAGCAGGCCACACAGCAGCAGCAGCAGTGCCAGGAAGAACTTGGCCACCACTGCCTGCTTGCCGAACATGATCACTCGGGTGGCAGAACCGGGCCGTAATTGATGGGGACGACGATCCAGCAGGCTACCGGTTTACCATCGAGCATGGCAGGGCCGAACCGCCAGCGCCGGACGCCTTCGAGACCAAGCTGGTCGAGCCCGCCCGGGCTGCTGTCATAGCTTCGAGCAATCTCCACAGCGCCGATACTGCCATCTATCAATATCTCAACATCGAGTTCCACTTGTCCGAAAATCGGCCTGTTCGTTGGGTTTGGCGGATAGTATTCCTCGAAAACCATAGGGAATTCATCGAATTTCGCGTCGCGGGGGGTGATTGGCTCCGGGCCGGAACGTGTGGGCAACACAGTAGAGCGCAGGCTGTCTGCATCTGGCGATTCTTCACCCTCTTGCAGCATGGGCAGCCCATCGAGCCGCTCGAACTGGCCTTCGATGTAATAGCGTTGCACCTGCGTGGCATACTCGGACTCCGGCGCTACCGCCAGCAGCGAGTCGAACCAGAGCGCGGCGGCTGTGGAGTCCCCCACTTCGTACAGATTCACCCACCCCAGCGCGTACAGCGTTCTGGCGCCCATGACGTCATTGTAGTCGGTCAGCACGGCGCGCAGTTGGTGCAACGCCGCATCGGGGTCATCGGGCAGGCCGGCAATTGCGTCGGCATAGGCGGACATGCCACGCTGTTCGTGAACGGTGACGAACTGCACCTCGCGCCCGGCCAGGAAGTCCTCGGCGCCGACGGTGTAGCGGTTTTCGGGAGAGGCAGCCTGCATGTCTTCGAGTATTTGCCGGGCCGAAACGGTATCCTGGAACTCGGTTACATGCACCCAAAGCTCGCAAAACTGTGCGAACGGACTGAACATAGTGTCAAACATCATGGAGGTTTTGCGCACCTGGGCCAGGGCTGTGCGCAGGGAGTCCACGCGCACCTGTGCAAGCGAATCGACAGAATCCGGCAGGGCGATGCTGTGTTGCAGAAGCGAATCGAGCTGGGCTGCCTGGGCGCGCACACGGTCTCCCTGCTGTTGAACGCGGTGATATACTGCCAGCGCCGAATCCGGCATCGCCAGCACATCGAGGAAATACTCGGCCAGCTTGAAATGCTCGTCAACAAGGTCTTGCGCCGAAATATCGCGATCTTTGTTCTGAAACTGCAATATCTGGCTGGCGACGGCGCTGCGACTGACCGCGTTTTCGACGAACGGCGAGTCGCCCTTCTCTCGCTTCACGCGATTGTAGTTCTCGATGGCCTGTTCATAATCGAGGGCGACGGTGAAGTGGAGTTCGGCCAGCCAATAGGCGGCTTCGGCGGAGATATATGTGCGAGGCGCGTCGGCCAGCACCTTCTCCAGCATATCGACAGCGTCGTCCAGGTTTTCCTGCCCTGCATGGTTTCGAGCTATGAGAACCTGAATGCGTGGCAGCAGGCTTTCCTTATACTCGTCCTTCACCAGTCGTTCGCAGGTGGCCATAGATTCATCGTAGCTGCCTGTGGCATGCAGGTTCCAGGCAATGTGATAACGCGCATCCAACTTGGTGCGGCGACTCACCGGAGAGTCGAGCAGCAGGTGGAACACCTCGTTCGATCGCTCGAAGTTGGACTGATTTTGATAGGTGATGGCCAGCAAAAAGTAGGCCTGCTCGAATTCCTCGGAGTCGGGGAAATCTTCGAGAAGCTGGTTCAGTAGCGACTCGGCACGCACAAAATCCTCGTCCTCGATGCGCCAGTTGGCGAGAAGCAGCAGAGCCAGGACGTGGAGTTCATGGTAGTCGCTGGAGATGAGGAACTCCTGCAGCAGCCGGTAGGCGTCTTCGTGCTTGCCCAGCCCCCAGCGGCAACGCGCCAGATATAGCTTCGATTCGGGCACGAACGGGCTGTCTGGGTAATATTCGAGCAGATCCTCGAATTTCTCGGCTGCCTGCACATAGCCGCTGCCCTTGTGATAGAGACACTTGGCCAGCAGGAACAGGGCGTCGTCAATCCACTTGGTTTCCTTGTACTCGGTAATGATGATGCCGCACTTCTGGATGGCCTTGTTATAGTTCTGCACCGCCGAGGCCGCGGGGCGGCCATCATCGCGCACAGGCAGCTTCTGAGCTTCTTTGTAATAATGCTTGGCGTTGAAGTAGGTGTTGTAGTAAGCGAACGAACAGCCACCGGTCAGCAGTGCGGCCAACAGCAGCAGCGCCAGGCTCTTGCGCCTCATGCGTCCGGCTCCTTTTCCAGCAGCTGCACAGCGCGCTCGATGTCCGGGTAGGCGACGCGGTCACGCTCCCAATAGCGCACGCCTGCCTGGCGCAGGCTCTGGTAATGCCGAAGAGTGCCTGCGCCAAAGGCGTTTTCGGGGGACATGCCGGCGAAGTCGTCATCGAGCTTCAGTCGCAGGTCGAGGGCCTGGCAGGCGCAGATGAGTTCGATGGCGAGTACGCGCCGGACGTTCTCGATCACCAGTCGCAGGTGACGTGCGGCAATGGTGCCCATCGACACATGGTCTTCGATATTGCCGCCTGTGGGCACCGAGTCAACCGAGGCGGGATGCGCCAGGGTTTTGTTCTCCGAGACCAGCGCGGCGGCGGTGTATTGCATGAGCATCAGGCCGCTTTGCAGTCCCGGATTTGGTGAGAGCACACTGGGCAGGCCGTTGTTGCAATGTTCTGTCAGCAATCTGAAAATACGGCGCTCGGCGATGTTGCCCAGCTCGGCCATGGCGATCTTGAGGAAGTCGCAGGCCAGGGCGATGGGCTCGCCGTGAAAGTTGCCGCCAGAGTAAAATTTGCGCTCTTCGTCAGGGAAGATGAGCGGGTTGTCGGTGACTGCGTTGCACTCGTTTTTCACGATGCTACAGACCCAGTCGAGCGTGGCCAGCGTCGAGCCCGCCACCTGCGGGAAACAGCGAAGGCTGTAGCTGTCCTGCACCTCGCCGGGGCGACTGTCGATCAGTTTGCTGCCCTGGGTGGTTTCGCGCACCCGCCGGGCCACTTCCGACTGGCCATCGTGGCGGCGCAGCTCGTGGATACGGGCGAAGTAAGCAGCGCTCACCCCGCGCAGGGATTCGAGCGAGCAGCCGAATATCCCCGTTGACCAGTCCATCAGCTTGCGCGCTTCGATGCAGGCCAGCACGGCAACGGCGGTCATTACATTGGTGCCGTTATTCAGAGCCAGGCCTTCCTTTGCGTCCAGCGTCACCCGCTCGACACCGGCGTCTTTCATGGCCTGTTTGCCGCTGACAGTGACGCGGCGCAGGTTGTCGCGGTCGAGGTTCTGCTTGATGATGACGCGACCGGAGTCTTCATCGCGGTCTTCTTCGGGGTCGCGGCAGAGCACCAGCATGAGGTGCGAGATGGGGGCGAGATCGCCCGATGCGCCCACCGAACCTTGCTGGGGCACAGCCGGATGCACGCCCTTGTTGAGCATTGCCAGCAGCGTTTCGAGTGTTTCGAGGCGGATGCCAGAATGCCCGCCGGCCAGAGAATTGGCCCGCAGTAACATGGTGGCGCGCACCACCTCGATGGGGAAGTAGTCGCCCACGCCGGTCGAGTGGCTGGCGATGAGATTGCGCTGCAACTGACGCAGCTTTTCGCGTGGGATGCGCTTGTTCTTGAGCGCCCCGAATCCTGTGTTGATGCCATAGACCGTGTGGCCGTCGCCGACGATGTTCTCTACCTCGATACGGCAGCGCCGCACCCGCTCGCGGGCTTCCGCGGAAAGACTGACCGGTATGTGGTTATACACCACATGCCCAACAGCTTCGAGGGTGAGTGAACCTCCATCCAGAATCACATGCTCCATGCTCGCTCCCATTATGTAATGAGGACAGGTTCTCGCAGGCCGCGAGGGCTGTCAACAGGCAAGATGGCTACCACTGATCCCAAGTGCGCAAAAACACGCCCAGCGAGTGGCCCAGAATGATGGAAACGGCCAGGTAGATATGGGTGTAGGGCGGCAGCACGAGCATACGCTTGGCCATGAACGCGAACACCACGCTCACGACGATCCAGGTGTAGAACACGGTATTGCCTTTTGCGGGACGGTAGGTTTTCCACGAGATGAAGGCAGAGACGAACAACAGAACGAGGAGTATGGTCAACAGCATGAAGTTACCTTTCAGTCGGTTTTGAAACTGTCGGCGACGAGTTCGCCATCGGCGATGCTGAACGAGACCTTTTCCATCTCGTCCACCACTGTCTGCGATTTCTTGAGGATGCGCAGATAGGTGCCGCCGAAGATTTTCTTGAATACGATGATATGGCGCGGCAGCGTCACGCTGCCCAGAAGCGTTTCGTTTATGTGCTCTTCGAGCTGGTTTTCGTAGTTTTGAAGTTGCTCTGTGAGCATATCGATGAGCGCGGCGTTGTCGCTGGGTTTCTCACGCAACGAGGCCAGCTTCTTGGTAAGAGCCAGCATCTTTTCTTTGATGTAGGGACTGATGGTGATTTCGATTTCGGTGCCGATGGCGCCGGAGTTGCCGATGACCGCCACTTCGACGTGCTCGCCGCTCTGCACAAGGCCGCCCACGAGCGAACTCTTCTGTTCGTCGCCATATACGCCCCGCCCCGCGATGAGCTTGCAGAACTGCGCGTGTTCGGTGAAGCGGATATGCCCGGCGCAAACCACCAGGGCGTTGTCTGCCGAGGTGAAACTGATGTCGCCGGACACATGCACGCCACCGGTGCGGCAGTTGAGGATGTCGCCGTTGATGACGGCGTTGCCATCGACCTTCACCGTAACATCGTCGATGTCGCCATTGACGGTCAGGTTGCCGGTCACTTCGATGATGAGCTTCTCGCGGATGTTACCGTTGACGGTGAGGTTGCCGAAGACGCCGAAGTGCTCACAGTCCAGCCCGATGTCGCCCTCGATGACGAACTCCGACTTGACACACACGCGGCCTGTTTCGTCGAGATAGGGATAGCCGTTGCTGGTGGCCAGCGCTTGCGAGCGGTCGGCGTCAAAGGCGGCCCCTTCGCCCAGGCAGGCTGCGATTGCCTCGTCGGCGGTGCGCTGGGGCGTCACCTCTTCGCCGCGTACGTTGCGACCGGTTCTGGGAGGACGGGTAACGAACAGATGCGCCAGAGGTTCGCCCGCGATGACGGTGGCGTATCGTTGCAGCAGGTGCAGGTTGTTGTCAAAGCTGGCCGGCTCGAAGGCGCGCTCGGTGTCGAACAGCGGCGAGAACTCGACCGCGGCTTCACTCACCGGCTGCCCCAAAGCGACAATCATTGGCCGGCCTGCAAGGCGTTCCTCGTCGGCGGCTTGTTCTGCGGCGCGCTCGAAGCCCTCTGTCACTCCGGCTTCTTCGATAGCGTACAGGATAGATTTTTCGTCGAGAAAAGCGGTGGCAGCGGGCAATACGATGAAAGCTCTCATGCCGTCGTTGCTCACTTCCACCTCGATGGATTGCTCGTCCTGGCTGGTTGTCGTCTCGTCTTGCATAGCGATGCTCACTGTTGAAGTTATTTCAGAACATCAAAGTGGGTGGGATGTTTTCGTCAACCCATATTTTACCGATAACGCTGACCCGCCGATGTATGTGCTGCAATCGACGCCAGGAGAAGCAACGCTCGCCGGCGCTGACGCAGGCCAACCACGGTGGGGCTAGCCAGGCTGGAATCAGTCTCATATCGCTGGCGTGAGTCTTGATCGAGGCGCTTCAATGAATATCGGCGCTTGACAGAAAACCGCTGAGAGGTTCACTGGAGAGTGAAATCGGCGCCTCGTTCAGGTGACATCCTGTGGCGCTCTCAAGAGGAGTTCGCATGAGTACAACCGCTGTTCTGGGCTGCATGTGGGGTGACGAAGGAAAAGCCAAAATCACTGATGTGCTCGCCAGTGACGCCCATGCCGTCGTCCGCTTTCAGGGCGGCGCCAACGCCGGCCACACCATCTGGCTGGAGGGCGCTAAATTCGTTTTCAACACCGTTCCATCGGGGCTGCTCTATCCCGATGTCATCTGCATCCTCGGCGCGGGAATGGTCATCGACCCGTTTCAGTTGCTCCAGGAAATGAACACCCTGCGTGACCAGGGATTGCAGTTCGAGGGGCGTTTTTTCATCTCGCCGCGAGCGCCGCTGGTGCTGCCGCTGCACAAAACCATCGACGCCGGCCACGAAAACGACGCCAACCGCGTGAAAATCGGAACCACCAAACGTGGCATCGGCCCAGCTTACGCCGACCGCACATCGCGGGTTAATCTTCTCTTCGGCGACCTGTTCGACGAGGAGGCGTTGCGAGCCGGTATCGCCAACCTGCACCGGCACCACTATGGCGAAGTGCGGCCCATCGAGTTGGAAGAGACCTCCGCGCTGCTGCGCGAGGCGGCAGCCAGGCTCGAACCATGCCTTGCGCCCACCATATACATGATGCACGAGATGTATAGCGCAGGCAAGAACATATTGTTCGAGGGAGCGCAGGGTTCGCTGCTGGATGTGGGACTGGGCACCTACCCGTTTGTCACCTCGTCACACACCACAATGGGTGGCATCGCCACGGGCAGCGGCTTCCCCACCCGCCGCATCGATCGCATAGTGGGCGTCTATAAGAGCTACTTCACCCGCGTGGGCGAGGGCCCGTTCGTTACCGAGCTGCACGACGAGACCGGCCAGCGCATCCGTGACCGTGGCCACGAATATGGCACTGTCTCCGGCAGGCCGCGACGCTGCGGCTGGTTCGACGCCGTGGCCGCTCGCTATACAGCGCTCATCAACGGCCTCGACGAGATAGCGTTCACCCTGCTCGATGTGCTCAGCGGCTTCGATACGCTCAAGGTGTGCACCGCCTACCGCATCGACGGTGAGCAGACCGGTCGCTTCCCCGCCGGCGCCAGCGCTCTGAACCGCGCCGAGCCGGTGTTCGAGGATATGCCCGGCTGGCAGGAGGACATCACCGGCATCACCCGTTTCGACGATCTGCCGCAAGCCGCGCAGCAATATGTACAGGCCATCGAACGCCTGGTCGGCGTACCGGTCAGCATCGTATCTGTCGGTCCCGACCGCAACCAGACAATCTTCCGTTCCTGAGCGAAGGAGAATACTATGTACCGCTTCATTATCAGTTTGCTGCTACTCACGATGACTGTTGCGCTCGTGGCCGAGGGTATCCCCTACGCCGCCCCCGAGTTCATTCAGAGCATATTCGACCAGTTCTCGCGCAACTATCTCAACGCCGAAGCCGTTGGTCGCGGCCACACAGGCGTGGCTTTGCCTGGCGGCATCAACAGCGTACTCATCAACCCGGCTTCGCTTCAACTGGATGGCGCATACGCCTACATGGAGCTTTTTCTCAAGCCGAACATCGACGAGATGAACACCAAGCCATTCAGGAACAGCCGCCCGCAGGACGTGTACATAACGCAGGAGTACAATTCGACTATCCCCTTCGGCATTGTCGGATTCGGGATGCCAGTGCACCCACGGCTGGATATGGCGCTCGTGTTCGCTGTACCGCAGAGCATCAAGTTCGACAGCTTCGCCCGCGAAACCCAGGATAACGGTTGCCAAACGCTGAGGCCATCGTTCACCCATTCGCAGTTTGTGGTGACGGGGAGCAGTCATTGGGGCGATCTCTCGCTCGGCCTCAACCTGCTCGCCGATCTCTATATTCAAAAAGATTATCGCAATTACTGGATGTTTGGCCGCGAGCAAAGAACCGATTTCGCCTTACGAGCGCAGCCCGGAATCCGTTGGCAGCACGGCGTTTTGGCGTTGGGCGGGTCGTTCACTTCGCCTGCCACTATCGCGTTCGACATGAATTATGACGAGGATTACAATGTGACTATCCCGATGGTTATAGCCGCCGGCGCGGCCTGCACACTGGGCAGCGTAACGCTGGCGGCCGACGTCGAGCACGAAATGTGCAGTCAGCAGTCCGACGACTTTGACGACCGCACCCGTCTCAAGTTCGGCGCCGAGAAACGACAGGGGCCATATACCGCGCGCGTGGGTGTCATGCAGTCACCGGGGGTGTTCGCCGGCGAGCTGTCCTTTCCGGACAAGCCCGCCATCGCCGAGGGGTCGCAAAACTCATATTACTGGCCGCTCGTCACCGACGAGGAGAACCACGCCTACGCTGTCATCCCCGAAAACGACCAGCTTTTCTTCACCGGCGGCCTTTCCTATGCTTTCCGCGCCGGAGACCTTCACCTCTCGATGATGGCAGATATGCTGGGGGATGTGCCGGTGGCGCAGATATATATGGCGTTCTCGGTTAACCTTGCCTCTCTGAAGAAGAACGCAAACTGAGACAGGGGTTCCACCCCTGAACCCTGCAAACTTTTTGCAAAAAGTTTGATCAAAAATTCTTAGCGGATGCTAACGCATCCTTGTGTCATAAGAATAATTGTGTATATATTGTGCATAAGGATACGCAGTATCCGTTAGAAGTTGTTTGGCCTCGCTTGCGAAAATCGGCTTCAAAGCCGATTGTTCGTCCCAGGAGCAAACGGTGTTTACACCGTTTCTCCCCAAAAGCGAGCTTGTCATGTAGCTATGTCACGTAGCGAAGCGGAGTGAGCCTTCTATAGCGTAGTGAGCTTTCTAAAGGGGTTGGGGCGCTGCCCCATCTTAAAAGTGCAGTGTTCCTGCCAGGCAGGGTGTGCCGTCTGTTTGCATCTGCACTCCCACTTCCAGTCGTTGACGCGATCTGGCGGAGCGAAGGGTATTAAGCACACTCAACAGGTGGTTGGCTACGATGATGCCCGTGACAGTCTTCGCGTAGTCGGAATACTGGCTGGCATCACTGCGCATACTACTGAAACGAGCACGATGTTCGCGGTCAACCCAGTCCCAGGCATACATGTCACTGTAGGCGTGTTCGTCGATGTAGGCCTGTTGAGCTTCAGGGTCGTCCGGGTATCGTGACAGCGCGTCGCGCAGCACAGATTCGTTGTAGCCGCCGGCGTCATAGCCAGAGCTGTCATAGCGAACAAGGTCGAGCCAGTAGTCCTCGTCGTAGTTGCCTGGCCGGATACCAGACCATTGCACCGCAAAGTCGTGCGCGGCGCTTTCCGTAATATCGGATTCGTTGGTGAAATAATAGCGGCCTGCCCACAGCATCACTTCGGTGGTGAGGAATACGTAGCCGGAAGGGTCTCCCATGCTCAGTTCGCCCCAGCCGGGGATAACGAGCGAGCGCAACAGGACAAGGCGGGTGTTGGCGGCGCCACAGGTGGTGGCGAGAGCCAGCAGAATCAGCAGCAGCAGGGTCTTAGAAGCTGTATTCATAGTTGATGAAGAACCCCATTTTATGCCAGTCCGGCTGCACGGAGATAGTTCCGTTCAGCAGGGCCTGCTCGTTGTAGCCACGCGCTGTTCTGGCGGCGTCGATGATGCTGACGATGCGGTTGATGAGCGCAGCTCCCAGCGCGAACTTCGCGTATATTTCGAGGTTCTGCTTCTCGTTTCTCAGAGTTTGAAATTCATACCACTTGGAGTGTGTCTGCCATTGCCAGGCATCGTCGCCGGAATAGATGTTGGCGCTGACGTATTCCTCATATGCCTCAGGGTCATTTTTGTAGATGAGGAAATAGTTGCGGGCGTCGCGAATGATGCCCGCGTTGTAGTCTTCGTTGCTATAGTAGCTTTGCAGGCGACGATATACGTTGTCGTCGCTGCCCTTGGGTACGCCGGCGTATTGCGAGGCAAATGCCTGGTAACTGTCAATCTTCCACTGACGCTCCTGCTGCAGCCGCCACCAGGTGAAAAGAATCGCCATCTCCGCGCCCAGGAACATGGCGCCTTTGTTGTAGCTGTGGGAGTACAACTCACCGGTTCCGGGGAGCATGGCCGAGAACAAAACCGCGCGACGTACCGATACCGTCTGTGCAATAACTGGAACAGCCAGACACAGCACAAGCAACAGCAGCAGCGGTTTCTTCATGCTTAGAAGTGCCGCGTGAGCGTGAGCATCGGGGTGAGCCCGCCGCTTCTCATGCAAGTTTGCACATCCACCTCGACTGGCGGACGCTTGCTGATGTAGTCGATGTTGTAGGCGCGGGTGACGCGGACGGCGTCGATGGCCGAGAGGATGTGGTTGAACACGATGCCGAAGGTGAACAGGTCGGCGGTTCCATAGAAGTCTTCGGCGTCCTGTCGCATACTTATATACTCGCCGCGTAGAGCGCTGGTCGTGTCATAATCGCCCTGGTCTGCAAAGTTGGGATGCGTGGGGAAGTTGCCTACCCACTTGTGATCGGGATCGTCTTCGGAAGTATCCCACACCCAGTCGATGCTGTCAATACCCGTATAAGCGTATTTCTCGTACCAGTCAGTCCACCCGAAGATGTATTTGTCATACTTGCCGATGTCCTCATAGAAGTGCTGGGTGTTGGTTGGGTCGAGGCGGAAGTGATTGGTGTCGTAGATGTCATCGCGGTTGTCTGGGTTGTTGTCGCCGGGCGCAGGCGCCGGAATAACGCCGATCATCTTGTTCTGCACGTTGGTCTGGTTGACGCGGTTGTAGTTCCCATCGGCAAAGGCCATGTACTCGTCTTCCATGTCGCTGCCCTTGTTGTTGAAGGTGATGAAGCCTACCCACAGGCCGATTTCGATGACCGGAAAGATGTAGGTGGTCACCGAGCGGTAGTTGGCATAGAACTGACCGGCTCCGGGGAACAAGGTTGACAGCAGAACGGCCGTGGCCACCGATTTCTTCTCGTAGTTGACGCGGACGAAGTCTTCGGGGTATTCCTCGTCGGCAGGTTCTTCGGCCACTTGTGCCGCCAGCGGCAGCATCAGCGCGAAGAGCAGTAAAAAGAACATCCATTTGCGGGGCATACTATCCTCCCAATATGTCATTTCACAATTCCAATTCGCAAAGTCAGAATTCGTTCAGCCTGCCACACATCTCTGGTGCGAACAACGGCGAAGTAAGCGCCGGACGAAACCCCGGACGTGTTCCAGCGGATGGGCCGGCTCGGATCAATGTCTTTGACATGATAGACAATGTTGCCGGCGATGTCAAAGATTTTCAGTTCGATGGGGGCATCTGCGCCGTCCACGCGAACGCGCACCTCGCCGGTGGCGCTGGGGTTGGGAAAGGCTACAGCCGTGAGCGGTGGCGTAATTGGCGCATCTCCAGATGCTCTGCCGTGCAGGCCGCCGCTGCCGTCGTGACGGAAGCCGCCCCACACGATGGGGTTGTTTGACTGGCCGTCGAGCCAGGAGAGCATCGGGCGGGCGCCGTCTGTTTCGTGCACCAGACTGACGAAGTAGAGCCGCGCTGTTTCTTCTTCCCAGAAGAGCGGGTCGTCGGCTGCCGCCTGTGCCCAGAACATCGAGTAGGCAGGCAGGTAATCGCCGGTTTCATTGAAAGCCAGCCAGCCGCCGTCCTTACCCGGCATCAGCGCCAGTGTGGCGCCATTCATCTCCACGAGTCGCGGGAAGCCCTGTGGTTGCAGCACTTTGTCCTCGATTGTGGCGGGAAATTCAGGCACGAGGCGGCCCAGACTGCTGAGAACAAAGATGCGATCTGCCGCGCCAAACACGAGGTTAACTGCGCCGCTGCCGGCAAAGTCGCCCAGAGCGAGCTGTGTGGGCGCCGCACTTGTGTATGGTGACAGGCGAAAGATTTCTTCGGCCTTGCCGCTGCCATAGCCCACGCGCCAGATATCGCCTGCGGGGCTTTGCAGATAGACGCCGCCGCGAGATTCGTCGGCATCATCGAAGAAGGCAACAGGCTCGTATGGCGTCGAGGTGAACGGCAGTTCTGTATAGGGTAATTCGTTCAGTGGGTGGCCAGGCAGCGCCAGCCACAGCCGCCCCTGCGAGAAAGCATAGAGAAAGCGGCGGTCTGAGCAGACGCGCGCGGCGGGGATGGCCCATGCCTCCCAGTCGCCGCCGGTGTTCACGAAGAGACTGTCATCGGCGGTGAAGACGGTTACGGTGACACCGTTTTCGTCGATGTAAATCATGGGTGCGCCGGTGGAGGCGCTGCCGAACGCATGTGTGGCGGCAATATTGGGGCTGCGCACGATGCCCATGTCGGAGCCGCTGCCCAGCAGGAACTCAGCGCCGGGCGCGTCGGAGCGGAAGTCGCCCACGCTAACGGGAAAGAGTGTCTGCAAACCGATATCCTGTGGCCCCATCGGGCTGTCCCAGCTTTCGCTCACGCCATCGGTGAGATGGGAAAAGGTGGTCATCTGCGTGCCGTCGAACACGGCAAGCTCGCTGAGCGCGTTTGCGGCGAGAAAGGCCGGCTCGGAGTTCCACGCCAGGCGCGCGTTTTCGGCCACGTTCAGCAGCGGAAGCGCCAGGCTGCCGTCAAACATCTGGAGGCGGCAACGAAAGGTAAGCTCGCGGGGCGGAACGTGGAATGGCCGGTGAAAGTGCTCGCTGTCGATGTCGAACAAAGCAAACAGGCTGGGAAGGCCGTCGCTGGTTTGCAGCGGCGGATTGGTGTCTGCCGAGAGTTCACCGGCAAACGGCTCGACGCTCCAGTCGGCAAAGAAACCATCGGTGTCGAGGGTGGGCATGAGCGGGAAGAACGGCTCATAGACGGTGCCTTGCCAGTACATCGAGTGGATGTTGCCGAGATCGGCCAGGCCGTCGGCCTCGATTATGGACACGCCGCGACGATAGTAGTTCGTGTTGATTGTGTTGGCGTCGAAGTTCGAGACGAAATCGCCGTTCGAGTCGGTGCCGCCTTCATCATAAATCACGGCTTCGTTGATGTGCCAGGCAATCAGTCCGCCGCCATAGTAGCGGTCGTTCGGGCCTGGCCAGCCGGGCAGAGCATAGTCATACTCGTCGGCGATGTCGTTGTTCCAGCCGGTGGGATAGAGCACCACGCGGGGGTTGTCGATGTTGTCGCTCACCAGGGTGGTGAGGCCGTCGTCGTCGTGGTCGGTCTGCCGGTTTTCGATCAGCACGAATTCGCGCTCGCTCAGCGGTATCTTGACGACGTAAGTCTGATTGTCGGCCAGTCCGTTGTTGACCGCCCCTGCGGCCACTATGCTCACTGGCTGTGACAGATCGAGACTGGTGATGTCGCGCAGCAGGCCGTCGGCGCGCATCGCATCGCCCCAAAGCAATTGGCGTGACCATGCACCGGGCAGAGCCGGCACAGGCCCCTCGATGTTGTAGGCGACTTCAAAAAAGCCGTCATCGTCAAGGTCGTAGCCCAGACTGAGCAGTGTCTGCCCACCAGAGTCCATGATGTCCCAATAGCCAACGGCAGGACGGAAATTCGAGGTGCTGTAGAGGTCTGGCAGGCCGAGGGAGTGGCCGAACTCGTGGGCCATCACGGCGTTGATAACGCCGTAGCCGTCGTAGTAGGTGCGGCCATCTTCTTCAAACGAGCGTTCATCCTGCGAGATGGTCTCGGGCACGTTGGACAGATGCCTGATAACAGTAGCGCCGTCATCGACCACGACTTCCTTGCCGTCGCCCACGCTGATGAAGAATGCGGGCACGTCCGAGGGGGTGTTGCCCAGCACATCGTGTTGCCAGTCGCTGCCGGCATGGATGACCATGTAGTGGTCGAAGTCGCCGAAGGTGAGGCCAGGGTCGGCGTCGGCAGCGGTGAATACGTCGGTGAAGTAGGCTTCGAATCGCTCGATCATGAGGCTCGAACTTGCGCCCGGCGGGGTGTAATATGCCATTTCGTTTGGCAGTTCATAGTAGCCCTGCTGCGGCCAGACTTCATATTCGAGGTCGAAGTTGCCCATGCTGCCGGCCAGCCAGTAATAGCGCATCGCCTCGCACTGAAGCTCGAAGAAAGCCTTGTCGTGCGGGGGTGCCCCCAGGCTGATGGGATAGTCGGCGGCGTCTTCCTGTCGCAGAAAGCGGCCGGTGCCTGTGGTGGCAGGATTGTCGTCCGGCTGAAACTCGACTAACATCACCAGCAGGCGGTTGGCGGTCATGTCGCGGGATGTGGTGGCAGGCACGTCCTGTCGCGCTCCAGACATCAGCGCTTCGATGGGATGGATGCGGCGCGGTTGGCGCGGCGGTTGCTTGCCAAGCACCTGCAAAGGCGCAGCAGACAATATGCCGACCAGTGCAAGCAAAACAGCCAGCCACGCAAAGCGAATCAAGCGTGACATTCTTAGAATTCAGCTCCGATAGTGATGGTCTTGTTATAGTCGGTCAGTTCACCGGCCTGCTGCATGGCGAGATCGATGTTCAGCCTGACGACTTCGGAGAAGGAGTAGTGTATGCCCACGCCGAACGAGGGGCCTTTGATATGTCCGATTTTATCGTAGATATATCCGGCGCGCATGGCGATAAGGTCGTAATAGACATACTCGCCACCGACGCTGAAGACGGTTTCATCAATCTCGTAGTCCAGGTCGTCATCCGTCCATGAGGTGAAGATGCGGGTGAACGGGTCGGAATCGTCATTGTAGAGAACCTTGTTCATGTCGGCGTTGATGGTGAAGCGGCTGTAGTCCTTCACGCCTTCCTCGAACCGCCCCAGCAGGCGATATGAGAAGCCCATGCGCCAGTTGAGCGGCAGCATGTCGGCCTGCGACTCATTGATGTAGGTGATGTTGGGGCCGATGTTCTGTATGTTCAGGCCGAAATCGAGGCGACTGACCGGCAGGCTGGCTCCATCCCTGAGAGGTAGGCGATGCCGTTGTAAACGGCGAGGCAGCCGTTGTAGGGGGAGACAGCAATCTGGCCGAAATCGACGCCGCGGCTCTTTACTCCGAAGTCGAACGCCCAGCTCATGCCGCGCCCTTTCTGTTCGATTTCAGTTGAACCTGTGCCACTGGGAGCGAGGTCGGAAAGGATGTATTTGAAGGTGACTCCAAGACCCAGGTTCTCACGGACTTGAGCTGCCCAACTGACAGCGGCGGCGAGTTCGTAGCTCGAGAAAGAGCCGAGGTCTTCGCCTTGTTCGCCGGTTTTAAGCATCTTGCCGGCGGTAAAAAAGATGATGTGCATGCCGAGGTTGCCGATGTCCTGGAAGTACTCGTTCCAGCCCAGATATTCATAATACATGTCATCGAGGCCTTCGACATCGCCGAGCCAATTGGTGTGCATCCATGCTACCTGTGTCTTGCGGTTGAATGCCATGGCGCCGGGATTCCAGAAGCCGGCGAATGCGTCATCCACCTGGGCTACATGAGCCTCGGCCATGCCGCCGGGCCGTGAGCCAGGCTCGATGAGCAGGAAAATCACGCTGGTGTTGGAAACGGCACCCAGTGCTGCGGGGAGCACCATGGCAGCGAGTACAATGCTGTATGTCAGTAGTCGTGTCGAACGAGTCATAAAAAACCTCCGCTATTAGTGCTTATACGCGAAACGCGAACTTGACGGGAACATTACCGGGAGAATGACTGGGAATGTCAGGTGAGTAGCAAAGAATTAGCTTGTTCCCTCCAAAAAATGGTACCGAAGGCCGGACTCGAACCGGCACACCGAAAATCGGCGGTGGATTTTGAGTCCACTGCGTCTACCAATTCCGCCACTTCGGCAATTCGATTATTATCATGTATATTTCCTCTCAATAAGTAATAAAGATATACACTGGCGTATTGTGTCAAGTATTATTGCGCTCGATTCAGGCATACCTCGGAAATTTTGTAAAAAAGGCGACCCAGTAGTTTTATCCAAAAGTCGATGCAAATTTGTCCAAACTTCGGAATTGATGTGTTGAAACACATCTGTATCGCTCAGTTTGAACAAATTTTCTATCGATTTGCTTTTGAAAAAGCAAACACAAAACTACAAACACACCCCTCGAATTATCGGGGTATGCCTGTTATTGCGCCTGATTTGCGCCTCGGGGGGAATTGGGAGTTGAACAGAACAACGCGCCTGTCGGCAGGAACAGCCTCGATTGGACTACCTGACAGCCAGGACTGCCCGCATCTCGTGCCACAGACGCCCGGACGTAAGCAGGTTCACGACACCATAGAGCAGCAACTGGACTATCAGCATCGTAGCGAGCGCCGGCGGCCAGGCGAGGTTGTGCAGCATGTATCCGGCGGCAAGCAGCGCGGCAGGCGGCAGCGCCAGCAGGAACAGGCCGCCAAACATCCGCGGCACGCTCAGGCGCACAAGCCGCAGGATGATGGCCACAAAAGCGGCGTGCATGAGTATCTGAACAACCACATACACCCGGATTGCCGCCGCGAACCCCAGCCGAGCGCTGAACAATAACGCCAATGAAAGCAGCGCCACCGACACGATGCGCCATGCCAGCTCGAGATGACTGCGACGTAGCGCCACCGGAATCGAGGCGATGGGGTTCATCACCAGGTGCGAGGCCATCAGCGCTCCCAGCGGGGCGATGAGGGGAAGGGCCTCGGCCCAGCGCTGGCCGAACAACACCGGCACGAGTCGCCAGAGTGCGTAACCGTACAGTGCCAGCAGCGGCCACATGATGCCTGCCGCCGCAAACACTACGCGCTTCACTGCGTGGGCTTTCTCGTTGTCGTTCATGCGGGCGAAGGTGGGGAAGAACACGTTTTGCAGTGACTGGGTAAGCAGCGTCACCGGCAGACCGATCATCTGTTGCGCCAGGTAGTAGATACCCAGCCACGACGGTGCAAACAACACACCCAGCAGAAACACCGGCGCCTGGTTGGCCCATAGCCCCAGCAGGTGCGTGCCGCTGGTGGACAGGCAATAGCCTGCGTGCTCGCGCCACACGCGCAGGGCTGTGCGCATCCTGCCCAGCGGCAGGAAGGCGCGGCCATAGCGGCGGCGGCGTTCGGCCAGCAGCAGGGCGGTTTCGAGGATATCCCCGGCGAAGAACCCGGCGAACAGCGTCCAAGGGGCGTGGAATATGAGCAGCAGCGCCAGCGTGAGCGAAGCGTAGAAGAAGACGTTGGTCGTCTCGAACGCGGCCAGCAGTCGCAGGCGCATACGGCGGCGCAGGTCGAACTTGAGATCGTGACGCAGCACATGCACGAGCAGGATGGGCGCCGACCAGCGGATAATGGCAGCCAGTTCCTCGCTGCCCGCCAACCGGCCAATGACCCCCGCCAGCGCCAGCAGCCCAACAGTGAACACCAGCGCCAGCAGGCTGGATAGCCCGGTGAGAGCGGCAAACGTGCGCCCATGCCGCGACCTGGCGGTGACATGAACGTAATCGAGGCCGACGGGGGCGGCCAGAGTGAGAGCGAGTAGGATGAGGGTGTATTCGCGGAAGATGCCCAGCGCATCAGGTGTCAGCACACGCGCAATGACCAGGAAGAGGCAGAACACGAGGGCGCGGCGCATCACGAGGGTGAGCAGCGTCCATTGCACGGTGCGCACAGTGCCGCCAGATTTATCAGATGGAAATGATAGCATAGAGATAAGCGGCGGAGTCCGCAGACCCCGCCGCATGGTAATTATTTGTCAGCCAGCTTCTGGATAGCGATCACCATGTCGGTGCGCTCCCAGGAGAATTCTTCGAGCTCCCGCCCGAAATGCCCGTATGCCGCGGTGAGTCGGTAGATTGGACGACGCAGGCGCAGGTGCTCCATGATGCCCTCGGGGGTGAGCGGGAACAGCTCTCTCACGATGGCTACGATGTCCATGTCGCTCAACTTCCCAGAGTCGAAGGTGTTCACCATCACCGAAACCGGTTCTGCGACGCCAATTGCGTAGGCCAGTTGCACCTCGCATTCGTTGGCCAAGCCTGCCGCCACTATGTTCTTGGCAATGTAGCGTGCCATATAGGAAGCGCTACGATCCACCTTTGTCGGGTCTTTGCCAGAGAACGCGCCGCCGCCGTGGCTGCCTTTGCCGCCGTAGGTATCGACGATGATCTTGCGTCCAGTGAGGCCGGTATCGGCGTGCGGGCCGCCCAGCACGAAACGCCCTGTGGGGTTGATGTGGAAGCTTGTGTTGGCGTCCATCATCTCGGCGGGGATAATCGGCTTGATGACATGCTCGATCATATCCGCCTTGATTTTATCTCTCTGTATCCCGTCATCATGCTGAGTGCTGATGACCACAGTATCGACGCGTATCGGTTTGCCGTTCACATATTCCACGCTCACCTGCGTTTTGCCGTCAGGGCGCAGATAGTCGAGCTGTGCCGGGCAGTCGCGGCAGCCCTTGCGCACATATGCGAGTCGTTGCGCCAGACGATGCGCCAGGCTGATGGGCAGTGGCATCAGCTCGTCGGTCTCGCGGCAGGCATAGCCAAACATCATACCCTGGTCGCCGGCGCCCTGCGCATGAGCCTTTGTCTTGTCCACGCCCTGGGCAATGTCGGGCGATTGCTTGTCTATGGTGGTGATGACGGCGCAGGTTTTGTAGTCTATGCCGTAGTCGGCGTTGGTGTAGCCGATTTCGCGGATAACTTCACGGACGATGTCGGGCATATCGACGTAGCAGTCGGTGGTTATCTCGCCGCCGATGAGCGCCAGGCCGGTTGTCAGGAATGTCTCGCAGGCTACGCGGGCATACGGGTCTTGCGAGTAGATCGCGTCGAGAATAGCGTCCGAAATCTGGTCGGCCATCTTATCGGGATGACCCTCAGTAACCGACTCGGAGGTAAAGAGGTGCTTTTCATTTTTCATGTTATTGTCTCCTTCCTTGGTTCTTGCTTATCTGTCGGCCTGTTCTTGTCAAACTTTACTGGCATTCTCCTTGCAGAGAACTGTCCTCTCGCAGCAGGGAGAGGTAGAACGCCACCAGCGTGAGCGGGTATGCCAGTGAGAAGAACCGTTCGAGCAGGCTTTCGCCCTCAGCGCACAGTTCCGGTGCGTCAGCGAGTTCTACGGGACGTGTCCCGCTGCGAACCGGCAGGCCGTTGGCATCGAGACGGTTGAGCAGTACCGGCATCCACGGCGGCTCTCGCCAGGCGGCCGGCATGTCTTTGTCACCAACGTTGGCCAGGGCTTTGGCGGGCAACCCGGCCAGGTGGTTCATCTGAGCGCTCGCCAGGTCTGCAACAAGTTCGAGCTCGGGCAGCAACGGCACAAATACCGGTACGCCGCCATCGAGCCGCCCTGCCAGCTTCTTGGCCATGTTCATTTCGCTATCGAGGCCCACGGCAATGGCGCCGGCTTTCTGCATTAAAATAGCTATGACGGGACGCGCCAGGCTTCTGGTGTCGGCCAGCAGGCCGCAACGCTCCAGCAGTGCGCACAGCGAAAACAGCATCGCTCCGAGGCAGGCAGCCGCCGGCAACGATGAGTCGTAGCGGGCGCAGAGCAAACCAGCGGGCAGTTCAACATCTGCGGGGACCACCACCGCGTCAGCTTGTGGAGACGGGGCAGCCTGGCCGGGAGAAAGCAACTGAACGGTGAGCCAGTCTGCGGCTACGTCATGCGGTTCGGGCGCTGTTTGCACAGCGACGTTGATGGGCAGGAGCGCCTGCGCCAGCCTGGCGGCAAACATCCCCACGCCGTCGCCGGTGAGCAGCAGGCCCTGCACTTTCGAGTTGCTGTCGGCAAGGTTTGAGCGCTCACCCGCAACGTCCGGCTCGAAGGCCGCTTTCCAGACCTGCTCCGGCAGGTGAATCAACTGGTGGTAGAGCTTGTCCTGCTCGGCGCTCCAGGCGGCGGGGTTGTCGAGGGCGCCGTTCATAGCACCTTGCCGCGGCTTGCCTTTTGCTCGATATAGCTGTCGGCTTCGCGGCGTTGTTCGTCAAAGCCCTGCTTGCCCATCATGCCATAGGTGGCCACTTTACCGGCCTCGACGCCAGGTTGGTCGAGCGGATTGACGCCAAGCAGCTTGCCGGTGAACACCGTCTGCACCTCGTACAGGAAGATCATCTCGCCCAAGTGATATTCGTCGAGAGTGGGGAAGATGATGGTGCAGTTGGGGCGTCCGGCGCGGGTGAGCGCCATCTCGGTGGCCAGCGCCTCGATGTTGAGCAAATGGGACAGTGGCTGGCCGCCCAGATAGTTCACCTCGTCGCGTTCGGGGAAGAGGTTGGGGATGGTGTAGTCGAACCCGAAGTCCTCGACCACCAGGAAGGTGTGAACCTTGTCGTTGGGGCCTTCGGTATAGAGCTGTACCTGCGAATGCTGGTCTGTGGTGCCCAGCGCCTTGACGGGCGTCTGGCCCACGAACACCTCGCGTCCATCGACGGTGTGGCGTTTGCCCAGACTTTCCGCCCAGAGCTGGCGATACCAGTCGGCCATGTCGTACAGCGCGTTTGCATAGGGCATCATCACGCTGATGTTCTTGCCCTGGCGCATGTGCAGATAGTGCAGCAGGCCGTTGAGGTAGGCCGGGTTGCGCCAGATGTCGTCGCACTCGCAGCGGGTGCGCATGGCGGCGGCCCCTGCCAGCAGGGCGTCGATGTCGAGGCCGGCGAAGGCGCTGCTCACCAGCCCCACGTCGGTGAGCACGCTGAAGCGCCCGCCCACGTTGTCGGGCACGAGAAAATCGGTGTAGTCGCCCTGCCGCACGACCTGGCGCAGAAAGCCCTTCTCGGCGTCGGTGGTGACGATTACGCGCTGCTGATAATCGGCGGGGAAGCGCTGCTGCATGATGTCCAGCACGATGAGGAAAACGCTCATCGTCTCGGCGGTTGTGCCGCTCTTGGTGATGACGTTGACAAGCGTGCGGTCGAGGTTTGCATCGTCGAGGATGGCCTTCAGCATCAGCGGGTCAACATTGTCGCAGACGTGCAGCTTCGGCTCGAGGCCTTTGGCGGTGCGTAGCGCAGTGTAGAGCGCGCGGTTGCCCAGCGCCGAGCCGCCGATGCCCAGCACCAGCATTTCGTCAAAGCGGTCGTGCAGCCTGGCCAGGGGTTGCTTGATGCGGGACGTGTCCTGGTCGGGCAGGTCGTAAAAGCCCAGTACATCGTTCTTGCGGTCGGACAGTATTGCGTGGTGGGCGGCTTTGCAGGCGGTTTCGTGCTGCGCGAGATCTTCCTCGCGGGGGGCGCAAGGAATGGCGTTGGAGTGCAGCAGATTGGTATAGTCGTAGCGAAGTGACATGCGAACTCCTCTATCGAGACTTTCTTGAGGCCTTGTGCCAGTCGCGGATACGTTGTTTCACCTCTGCGGAGCATTCGGCGTCGAGCACGTCGAGTACGAGGTCAACGATGTCGCTCGATTGGACGCGCATAATATTCTCTTTGGCAGTGAGATATATGCCCGGACTGACGCTGAGGTCGTGTAGCCCCAGCCCGATGAGGAAGGGGATGAAGTCGCTCTCGGCGGCCATCTCGCCGCATATGGAAACAGGCAGGTTGTGCTTGCGGGCGTTCTGCACGGTGAGCGTGATGAGATGCAGCACCGCCGGATGGTAGGGGTCGAATTGGTCGGCCACGGTATCGCTGGCGCGGTCAACGGCCAGGGTGTATTGGATGAGGTCGTTCGTGCCGATACTGAAGAAGTCGCACTCGGTGGCCAGCACGCTCGATATCATCGCGGCGGCCGGGGTTTCAATCATCACTCCCAGCGGCACGTTGCGGCGGAACTCACGGCCACGCTGGGCCAGTTCCTGCTCACAGGTTCGGATGAGCTTGCGCGAGCGCTGAACCTGCTCGACACAGGATATGAGCGGAAGCATGACGCGGATGTTGCCGGTTACGGCTGCCCGCAGGATGGCCATTATCTGTGTGCGGAAGAGGTCGGGGTGCTCCAGCGACAGCCGGATGCCTCGGCAGCCCAGCGCCGGGTTCTTTTCCGGCTCGATGTTGAGCAGATTGGACAGCTTGTCGCCGCCTATATCGACGGTGCGGATGACCAGCGGCGCCGGAAGCAGTTTCTCGGCCACCTCGCGGTAGATGATATACTGCTCCTCCTCGGTGGGCAGCGAGCTGCGATCCATGAAAAGGAACTCGGTGCGGAACAGGCCGACGCCGTCTTCGCTGAGGTGCAGGACATGATCCATTTCCTCGGGCAGCTCGATGTTGAGCCGCAAATGAATGCGGGTTCCGTCGGCTGTGGCGGTTTCTTGCTCAACCAGCTTCAACAGATCTTCCCGATGCTGCTCCTGGTTACTCAATAGTTGCTCATATACATCGCTTGTATGGCTGTCAGGGTTTATAATGAGCTGGCCTGACTGACCATCGAGAATGCAATGGGCGTTGTCTTCCACCTCTGTGATGACGTCTCTGAGTCCCACAACAACCGGCAGGCCCAGCGAACGCGCCACGATGGCCGCATGAGAGGTGCGGCTGCCTTTATCGGTGACGATGCCCCGTAGCTTGTCGCGAGACAGCTTCATCAGCAGGGAAACCGGTATTTCGTCAACCACGAGTATGGTGTCGGTGTCCAGCTCGATCTTCTGCTCGTTGCCCTGGAGATGCCGCAGCAGGCGCTGGTTGATCTCACGGTAGTCGGCGATGCGTTGCGCCATGTAGTCGTCTTCCATTTCGTCGAAGAGCTTTGCAGCCTTTTGAAAATGGCGTGAGACAGCGTGTTCGAGGCAGATCAGGTCGTCCCGCACCATGCGCTCGACAGACTTTATCAGCTCAGGGTCTTGCAAGATGAGGCGGTGGGTATCGAGGATGTCACGTTCGTTCTTGCCAAACGAAAAGCTGTCCAGCAGGCGGCTGATGTCATTCCCGATGTGTTCGAGGGCAGACCTGAACCGCACAAGCTCGCTCGAAACGTCACTTGCGTCAATGCTGCGGCTTGCGACCTGCAAAGGTTGCCTGTTCAGCACCTTCGCCCTGCCAACGGCGATACCGAGTGAAACACCGACGCCCTGTAGTTTTTGCATCAGTCCTCGCTGAAGTTGCTCTCGAACAGCTTTGCAATCTCTTCGAGAAGGTAGTCCTCGTCCACCCCGTCCGCCTGAAGCACCAGGCGTGATCCCCGGGCGGCCGCCAGAGTCATGACACCCATGATGCTCTTGCCGTTGACCTCCACGTCATCCATGATGATGTGCAGTTCGGAGCGAAAGTTGTTGGCTGTTTTCACCAACAACGCCGATGGCCGGGCATGAAGCCCGAGCTTGTTCGTTACCGTGATTTCCTTTTGTTGCATTTTCCACGCTTTCAGACAGTTTTGTTCATGTTATTCCCGAATTGGGAGTGTGTCAAGCATTCTTATTCCAAGACGATAAATGCAGGCTATCGGTTGCGCCGAGACTGCCGCTTTATCTCTTCCTTGAGACGACGGGTGTAGGCCTCTGCCGCGTCGTAGCCGAACGTCTTGAGGATGTGGTTCATCGAGATCACCTCGATGATGACCGAGACGTTCTTGCCGGGCGATACCGGCAGATAGATGACCGGAATGTTCACCCCGTGAATGCTCGACCAGTTATTCTTCAGCCCGATGCGCTCATAGTCCATGTTGTCGCGCCAGGGCATCAGCTCCACCTGCACCTCGATCTGCTTGCGCAGTCGCACCGCCTGGATGCCGAACATCCGCTCGATGTCAACGATGCCGACTCCGCGTATCTCCATGAACCAGCCGGCATCCCTGGCGGGCGTGCCCATCAGCGTGTTGTTCTGCAAGGTGATCTTCACCAGGTCGTCGGCGATGAGCCGGTGGCCACGCTCGACGAGGTCCAGCGCGCACTCGCTCTTGCCGATGCCGCTGGAACCGGTGATGAGGATGCCCACCCCGAAGACATCGACCAGCGTGCCGTGCAGGCTGCGCTTGGGCGCGAAGTAATTTCGCAGGTACTGGCTGAGATTGAGCGCCAGTTTCTCGGTGGTGAGCCGACTGCTGATGAGGGCGATATTCATCTCGTTGGCCAGGTACTCCATCTGGTGGGGTACGCTGAGGCCCTTGGTGATGAAGATGCAGGGGATGCCGTACTCGAACATCTCTTTCAGGCGCTCATAGAGCGCGTCGTCGGAGAATGTTTGCAGATAGCTGATCTCGGTTTCGCCCAACATCTGCACCCGCTTGTAGCTGAAGCGGTCCAGATAACCGGCCAGGGCCATTCCTGGCCGGTTGAGCTGCGCTTCGGATATGGTGTTGTTCAGCGTTCGCGGCTGCGTTATGACCGACAGGGCGAAATCTTTCTTCTTCTTCTCGAAGAGTTCTTTTACGCTCAGTTCCTTCATCGGTTCCCTTCTATGCGGGGGACTGCCCCCGGGGTCTATGGTTCAAGTAGCTTGAAGTGCGTTTCGTCTTTCTTGACCAGCACGTTGATGCGATCAGATTCGATGTTGCGGAAGATGAAATATGGCTCTGCATGGTCTTCAAAGTGATTCATAGCTTCATCCACGCTCAACGCTTCGGCCACAATGCGCTTGGTGCGAACCATTTTGCGCCGCGCCGCCGTCTTGTTTCTCTCGACGAGATTGGCATAGACATAGTAAGCGTCTTTCTTGAGCGATTTCTTCTGGTGGTTGGTCACCTTGTCCTTGAGCTTCTTGATCTGAGTCTCCATGTGATCGATGGCGGTGTCGAGCGCCAGATACATGTCGAGTTCCTCAGACTCGCTCTGCAGGTTGAAGTGGGAAGCGTGCAGCGACATCTCGACCAGGTTGCGGTTGTTCTCGATCGAGAGAGTGAGGTGGACGTTGATGATGTGGTCGAAGTACTTATCGAGCTTGTCGATTTCTTTCTCCACGTGGTCGCGGATCGCCTTGGTGAGCTCGAAATGGCGGGCAGTGATGGTGAGTTGCATGTTACACCCCTTTCTTTGTTGTGATGTACAGATGAAAAGCGAGCTTAACTGTTGTTGGCAGCCTCCTTTCGGGTCATGATGGCGCGCGCCTCCTCGGCGTGATATGAACTGCGCACGAGCGGCGCGGCGGCCACAAGGGAAAACCCGAGTTTCAGCGCTATATTACGGTATATGGAAAACTGTTCCGGATGCACATATTCGACAACAGGCAGGTGGTCGCTGTCTGGCTGCATATACTGGCCGATGGTGACGATGCTTGCGCCGGTTTCCCGCAAGTCCGCCAGCAGCGTCTGAACCTCGTCGGGCGTTTCGCCCAGGCCAACCATGAAGCCGCTCTTGGCCAGCAATCCGGCATCGGCGGCGCGGCGCAGCACGTCCAGCGAGCGGGAGTAGTCGGCCTGCGGGCGCACGATGGGGTAGAGCCGCGGCGCTGTCTCGATGTTATGGTTGAGCACGTCGGGCCTGGCGGCAAACACGGCGTCCAGCGCGGCGGGGTCGCCCTGCATGTCGCTGATGAGCGCCTCGACCGTAACGCCGGCGGCGCAGTGACGCCGGATGGCGGCGATGGTGGCGGCGAAGTGCATCGCGCCGCCGTCTGGCAGGTCGTCGCGGGTGACGGTGGTGACGACCACGTGCGTCAGTCCCAGCTTGGCCGCTGCCTGCGCCAGGCGTTCCGGCTCGGTGGGGTCGGGCGGCGAGGGGGCGTCGGCGTGGTTCACGGCGCAGAAGCGGCAGGCGCGTGTGCAGGTATCGCCCAATATCATGAAAGTGGCCGTACCGCGCTCGAAGCACTCGCCGCGATTGGGGCAGCGGGCTTCCTCGCACACGCTGTGCAGCCCGGCGCGGCGCAGCATACGCGCCATCTCGCCGCTGCGGCGGGCGCCCAGCGAGTCGGTCTTCAGCCAGTCTGGTTTGCGAAGTGTGTTCACACGCGTTCCATTAAGATTCCTTATTGAGAGTTCGATTCGTAATACTCATCTGTACTCTCTGACTCTAACAGGCGATTTAAAGCTGTATGACCGTATGGAGTTAGTGTCCAGTAAATATTTCTATCCGTGTCATTGTGAGGTATACTACTTTTTTTAATGTAACCCAAACGCAAAAAATGAGCAAGTATATTGGCAAGTAAATGATCGCTATTGCTACTATTATAACTACCTGCAATTGCTTTCATTTGTATTTTTTTCTTTTCCACTAAACCTGCTATATACTTCTCAAATTTAAGTCTTATGTGAAATTCTGATCTCTCTACAACAAGAAGGGGTGCGATGTTATGAAAAAGTTTGTTCACAGTCAATATCAATTGATCTTCAGATAATTTGCCTCTGCCTGAATCTAAGATGTATGAAACGTAAATATGCACTTCACCTTGAGCCAAATCCACAGTTCCCTTCGGCGCATCTGTTCGTACTTCTGCCAATTCTTCTTCCAACTGCTCAATTCTCTCGTCACGTTTTTGAATTTCTTGTGCAGCATCCGCGCCTGCAACTGTATCTGCCCTAACCCAGCCAATGGCAGGCGTCGTTTTAAATAATTTGATAAGACTTATACTCACAAATCCGCCTAATTCGGCAGATGTAGCCCAAGACTTATAGTGTCTTTCATTTCCAATGAATTTACGAAAAGCTTCAAGTTTTTTAATCATCTCATCATCGTTTTCTCTGTCTTCGGGTTCCAGTTTGCTTATGTCATCATGAAGAAAGGCAATAACTGGCTTGCCTTGTTCAATGGCATATCGATATTCCATTTCAGTATAACTGGTTCCATCCGGGCCGAGTGAGCCATAACGTCCAGCCAGTATTAAAATATAATAATCACATTTATCTATCACTTGTGTTATTAGCTTCCAAGTACTTCCATCTATTGCCGGAAATAGCTCCATTCCTAATGGAAAACAATCCAGCTCAAGAAGTGCTTGAATGACTTTCTGTCGTGCTTCAATAAGGTCTGTGTATGTACTACTCACAAATACCTGGTACATTTTCTCCATAAAACCTCGCTTCTTATATTTTATGCACCGCCATGCCGTGCAGGTCTTCGATTGACTCGAGCAGGCTCTCGGCCAGCGTGGGGTGAGCGTGCACCAAATGCGCGGTCTCGGCGGCCTTCATGCCGGACTGCACCAGCGCGGCGCCCTCGGCGATTAGTTCGGTGGCCTGCGGTCCCAGGATGTGCATCCCTACCAGCGTGTCGTCGGGCGCGGCGATGGTCTTTACGAAGCCGAAAGCTTCGCCCAGCCCCAGCGCCTTGCCGTTGGCGTTGAACTGGAACTTGCCCACGCGAACGCCGTCGCCGTGTCGCTCGCGCGCCTGCGTCTCTGTGAGACCCACCGAGCCGATCTCGGGGTGGGTGAAGGTGCAGCGCGGGATGTTCTCGTAGGCCAGTGGCGGCGTGGCGGGCTGGTCGCCGTCGCGCAAGGCGCGCAATACCTCGGCCAGCCGCAACCCCTGCGCGGAGGCCACATGCGCCAGCATCATCCTGCCGGTGAGGTCGCCGACGGCGTAGAGGCCGGGCAGATTGGCGCGCATGTCGTCGTCCACCATTACCGCGCTCCTGTCCATCGTCAGTCCTTCTACCTCGAAGCCGAGATGCGCCCCGCGTCCCACGCTGAGCAGCGCCTTCTGCGCTTCCACGCTCTTGCCGTTGGACAGGCTGAGGATAACGCCGTCGTCGGTATGCTCGGCGCTCTCGACGCCTGCTTTGAGGTGCACCTTAACGCCGCTCTTCTTGAGCGCGGTAGCCAGCCGCTTGCTGATTTCCTCGTCCTCGGTGCTCACCAGTCGCGGCAGGAATTCGATGATTGTAACCTTTGTGCCCAGCGCGGCGAATATAGCGGCAAACTCGCAACCGATGACGCCGCCGCCAATCACCGCGAGGCTTGCGGGCAGGCTGCGCAGCCGCAGGATGCCGCTCGATGAGAGAACGCGCTTGCCGTCGAACCGCATGAAGGGGAGAGGCGTGGGGCGGCTGCCGGTGGCCAGCACGACAGTCCGCGCCTGGTGGCTGTCGTCGCCCATCTCGATGCTCCAGCCGTCGCCGTTGCGGCTCAGGCCGGTCACCTTGCGGTTGATTACCTCGATGCCGCGCTTTCTGAAGATGAACTCGACGCCCGCTACGAGCTGCTCGATGACCTTGTCCTTTCGGGCATAGATTGCCCCGAAATCGATGCCGGGGTTGTCGGCGCTGAGGCCGTAGTCAGCGGCGTTCTTGATGAGGGTGAACACCTCGGCGCTACGCACGAGCGTCTTGGTGGGGATGCAGCCACGGTTGAGGCATGTGCCCCCCAGGCGCTCACGCTCGAACACGACAGGGGCAAAACCCAGCTGGTGCAGACGTATGGCGGTGGTGTAGCCGCCCGGGCCGCCGCCGATGATGGCGACATCTATCATTCTTTTCTCCTGAGTCGGCTGTTGAGAATGCCAAGCCCGCGGCGATACTTGGCAATGACGCGGCGGCTCACGCTGATGCCCCGCTCCTTGAGGATGCCCATGATGTCCTGGTCGCTCAGGGGGCTGCTGGGAGCTTCCTGGTCAACCATCTCACGGATGTGGCGCTCGACCATCTGGCGCGAGACCGCCTCGTAGTTCTTGTCCTTGCCGGCGGTGGAGGTGAAGAAGTCCTTGAGGCACATCACCCCGAAAGGCGTGTCGGCGTACTTGGTTTTCACTGCGCGACTGATGGTGGATTCGTTCACCTGAAGCTCGGCGGCGATGACGCTGTAGGTGAGCGGCTCGAGGACGCCGGTTTCCTGATAGAAGAACTGCCGCTGGTGGTCGATGATGCAGCGGGTGACACGTTCGAGCGTGCGGTTGCGCAGGTACATCGACTTGATGAGAAACTTGGCGGAGTTGATCTTGCCGCGCACATAAGTGAGGGCTTCGCGGTTCTGGCGCACGCTGTTGATGATGTTGCGATAGCGCCGCGACAGCCGGATATTGGGGGACGCCGAATCATTGATGATCAGCTCGAACTCGCCGTCAATCTTCTTGATGATGACGTCGGGCACCATATAGGCCACCTCGTTGGCGACGAGACGCAGCCCCGGTTTGGGGTCGAGCACACCGATGGCGGCTTTGCACTCGAGCACGGCTTCGTGGGTGGTGTGCCATTTAGTGGCAATCTGCTGGTAGCGGCGGTGGATGAGGTCATCGAAGTCCTCACGGATGATGCCTTGCAGCAGTTCGTTGTCGTTTTGCTCCACGTTGAGTTGTGCCAGCAGGCATTCGCTGATGTCGCGAGCGGTGATGCCGGCTGGGTCGAGGTGGAGAATTATCCTGTGCAGTTCGTGGGCGCGTTCGGGCGACACGCCATACTCGTCGGCGAGAGCATCGATGTCGAAACCGTCTGGCAGGTAGCCGTGCTCGTTGGCCGTGTCGATGAGTTCCTCGGCGAAATCGCTTTCGTCGGATGACAGTTTATAGCGGTCGAGCTGCATGAGAAAGGCTTCTTTCTTGTTTTCCTTCATGCGCAGAAGCTGCTCTGGAGCGGTATCGCTGCCGGCGCTGGGGGAATGGCTGCGCTCCTCGTAGTGGTATTCGTTCCACTGGTCGAGGATTTCGCTCAGTTCCCTGGCCTCTTCGAGGGTCTTGGTGAGCTCCTCGTCCGCGGCATCGACCGCTTCCTGCTCTGGTTCCGGCTCCGTTGTTTCTTCGGGAGCGGCTTCGCCATCTTCCTCGGTCATCTCGAGCAAGGGATTGGTGACGAGTTCCTGCTTGAGGTGTATTTCGAGCTCGAGAATGGGCAAAGAGAGCAGGTGCAGCGATTGCAGAAGCTTGGGACGCAGCTCGAGGCGTTGCTCCTGTCTTACCGATAATATCTGTTGAATGCGTGCCATTCGTTTTCCTTCGACGTTATTCAAAAACAGGATTCAAGAATCTGTCGCCCAGGTAAACCTCACGGGCTTTCTCGCTGTTTACCAGTTCCCGCGAGGTTCCAGAAAGCAGGATTTCTCCATCAAGGATAATATAAGCGCGTTGCGTTATTTTCAAAGTCTCAAGTACGCTGTGGTCGGTGATGAGGATGCCGATGTTTTTCTTGCTCAGTTTGCCGATGATGTCCTGGATGTCGGCCACCGCCAGCGGATCGACACCGGCAAACGGCTCGTCCATAAGCAGGAAGCTGGGGTTGGTCACCAGCGAGCGGGTGATTTCGAGCTTGCGGCGTTCTCCGCCAGACAAGGTATAGGCCTTCTGTCGCGCCAGCTTGGTAAGGCCGAGTTCCGCCAGGTATTCTTCGAGCAGGCGTTTACGCTCGCGGCGGGGCAGCTTCAGTGTTTCGAGGATGGCCATGATGTTCTGCTCGACGGTGAGCTTGTGAAAGATGGAGGGCGCTTGCGCGAGGTATCCGATGCCGAGTTGGGCGCGTTTGTACATCGGCATTTTGGTGATGTTGATGTCGTTGAACCACACACTGCCGCTGTTGGCTTTGGCCAGGCCGAGAATCATGTAGAATGTGGTCGATTTGCCGGCGCCGTTGGGCCCCAGAATGCCCACAACCTCGCCCTGTCGCAGCTCGAGGTTGACCTTATTCAGTACGCGGCGGCGACCGTAGTATTTCACCAGGTTCTCGACTCGAACGCAGTTTGCGTCCCGGACTGTGGCAGCGTCTTTCACTGGTTCCATCGAACCTTCCCGTGTTTCGTCGTCGCTGGGTTTCATCGGTCAATCCCGCTGGCTTTCAAAGCTGTATTTGCCACTCACGCCACCTGTCATGCGCACCGATTCAATCGACTCGTCTTCATCGATGAGCACCGTCATCCTGGTGCCGGTGGCGTGGTTGCCGCTGAAGTCTCGCTCCTCGTCGGCCTGCTGCTCGAACAGCGATTCCACATTGCCCTCGGCCACGAAGCGCCGCAGTTTGCGCTCCTGGAAACCAAACTCCATCCAATCGGCGGTTACGCGGTTGCTCTTCGGGCTGTCGGAGCCGGTGCGAAAGAACACCTCGCACGAATCCTGAAAGGTGGCTCTGTCTATCTTGTGCTCATCGAAGTAGAGATGAAATTCGTCGGCGGCGCCGTCCGCCTGGTCGGTGTGGAAGGTGGGTTTGCCCAGAAACACCGCTTCGTCTTCTTCGGTGAGGTAGATGAGGAAGTCGCTACTGGTGTGGTAGTCTTCGGAGCGGGTGACGACGTCGAAGTTGGCTACCAGACGCCCCGCTTCCTCGAACCACTCGATCTTCTCGGCGCGGATGTACAGCGAATCCTCGCCGGCGCTTTCCAGCTCGGGATTCTGAATCATCCAGGCATAGCCGTCGGTGATGTGGTATTCGGCGTGGCCGCAGCGACCGCGAAAGTTCTCGCGCTCGTCCCAGGCGCGCACGCGGCCATCGGTGGTGAGGCTTTCGGGATCGCGAAAATACACGGCTGTTTCACATGACAACGTTCGTATTGTGCCGTCGGCGTGTGATTCGCGAAAGAAGACGTCACCCTCGAGGTCGAGGCGGCCACGCTCGCGCAGATAGACCGCCTGATTTCCCGTGAGCGACAGGGTGTCGCGCTCGGCGCGCACGTTGCCCACCAGGTCGAGGCGTTCGAGTCGGCGGTCATAGGACACACTGTCGGCAAAGAGATCGAGCGTGTCGTCAAATACCTGTACGCGCCCCACCAGACGGGCAATTTCCTGTTGGTCGAACAGCTCGGCGTGGTCGGCGAAGAACTCGGTCTCGCCGTAGAAGAAATGAACATCGCCATAAAGGTTCGTGACGTACTCGTCGGCCAGCTTGCGCACCACCAGAGAGTCGGCGTGAATAAAGCGGTAGGGCCGAAGCTGGGCGGCGCAGGTCGTGGCTGCGGCGACAAGCAGCGCCAGGCAGAGCAGGCGTCTCACAGGCCGTCTCCCAGCGAGTCGGAGGGTGTGCCTTCGCCGCTCACGTCGTAGCTCACCAACTCGTTGAACTCGATGTCGGTGCGAAACCCCATGCCGCGAAAGGTGTTGCTCTGGCGGATGACTGTCACCTCGCGGTCGCCCCAGATGGCGTCGGTGACGCGGTTCCAGACAAGATAATGGGTGAGCAGGCTGTCGCCATCGCTGTTGACGATGACCACGTTGCTCGTTGCCACCAGGATGTCATCGGCCTCGTTCAGGCTGGCGTGATCTGACCATATCGTGGCCTGTAGGTTGCCGACGGCGTCGTAGGTGCGCACCATCATGGTGTCGGCCTCGAGCGCCTGGCGGTCTTTCCAACGATCCATGTGAACCGCTTCGAGTACATATTCGAGCCGGTCACCGGCCATAGCCTCGATGCGTACGCCGTCCATCTGCTCGTCGGGGAGGTCTGTGCTGGTGGTGGGCAGCGGTTCATCACGGGGGGCGCAAGCCGCCAGCATGGCGAGAAGAACCAGCAACGGCAACAAGACGCTACCGCGCTGCCAGGTAGTCAAGAAGTGATTGTATCGCATGTGCGTATTGGTTGCGTTGGCGCAGGATATGGTCAACGAGTTCGCGGATGGCGCCCTGGCCGCCGCCGCTGGGTGTGACAAGATGTACGCGCCGACGTATCCCGACAGCGGCATCGGCAGGCGCCGCGCACAGCCCGGCCCGTTCGAGCATTGGCCAGTCGTTCCAGTCGTCGCCCATGACGGCTGTCTGCCGCCAGGTTATGCCCAGTTTTCCGTGGATGGTTTCGATGGCGGCGCGTTTGTTGGCCACGCCCTGCATCACCATGCCGATGCTGAGGTCGGCGCAACGTTGCGCCAGCAGCTCGCTGCTGCGGCCGGTGACCACCGCCACCTCGATGCCGACGAAACTCAGCAGGCGCAGGCCCATGCCGTCGCGGGCGCTGAACTGCTTGCTTTCGATGCGGCGGTTGTCGTAGATGATATGCCCGGGAGTGAGAACGCCGTCGCAGTCGAGCGCCAGCAGACGCAGGCCGCAGGGGTCGGCGACGGGGCCGGCAGCGCCGGGTGACATGCTTGCTGTTTCTTTGCCGAGGGGCATGGGAACTCCCCTTGTCCGTTTGGCATCGAAATTGCACACAAATTAGTAACTCGTCAACCTTTTTTTCAGTGAAGACAGGGGCGCTACCCCTGAACCCTGCCAACTTTTTGTAAAAAGTTGGATCAAAAACTTTTGTGGATGCTAACGCATCCTTGTTCAAATGATTTTTTATGCACAGGATACGAAGTATCCGTTAAAGCTTTTTGGTCTTACCTTTTTCTCGAAAAAGGTAAGTGGGGTTCAGGGGCGGCGCCCCTGTCTCACGCAGTCGTCGAGAATATCGCCCAGTTCAGACAGCGGCAGCATGGTGGCGGCGTCGGAGAGCGCTTTGCCCGGCTCAGGGTGCGTCTCGATGAACAGTCCGCTGACCATGCCGGTGGCCATGGCGGCGCGTGCCATCATGCGGGCGAACTCCGGCTCGCCGCCGGAGGTGGCGTCAAGCGATGGGCGTTGCAAACTGTGGGTGACGTCATACACTACGGGGTAGCCGATGTCGTGCATGATGGCGAAACCGCGGAAATCGACGACGAGATTGTGATAGCCGAAGCTTGTGCCGCGCTCGGTGAGCATCACCTGTTGGTTGCCGCCGGCTGTGGCTTTGTCCGCCGCCGCCTGCATATCCTGGGGTGCCATGAATTGCCCCTTCTTGATGTTGACGATTCGTCCGCTGTCCGCCGCCGACTGGATGAGCGCCGTCTGCCGACTGAGGAAGGCCGGTATTTGCAGCACATCGGCAACCTCGGCCACTGTGGTCACTTCGGCGCATTCGTGCACGTCGGTGAGGATGGGCACATTATACTCGCGTTTGAGATCGGCGAGGACGGCCAGTCCGTCGCTCAGTCCGGGCCCTGTGAACGAAGCGAGCGAGGTGCGGTTCGCCTTGCGATAGGACGCTTTGAAGATGAGCGTGATGCCGCGCCTGGCGGTTTCTTCGAGCAGCGATTCCATAATTTGGCGCACGACAGCGTTGTCTTCTATCACGCAGGGCCCGGCGATGAGAAAGAAGCGGTCGCTTTGCAGCAGTTGTTCATAGAGAGACATGCGAACTCCTTTTATCTGTCCAGGTTCAGCGGGAATTGCGGCTCTGTCCAGTAAAATTTGAGCGCTGGCGGCGCAAACGGCGGTAGATGCGGTAGTTGTTGGCCACCACGAGTGCATATGCGATGTCGGCGGCGAGCAGGATGAGCGTCATCTGGGTTGGCGCGTCGTCCCACCAGAGGACGATGAGCGGCAGGATGAGCAGGATGACGCCTTTGAGCGCGAGCAGGCCCCACAGCGGCCCCAGTTTGCGCAGCAGCATACGCGCCAGCGGATTGCGTTCACTGCGGATGGACGAGTATTTCACCACCAGCCAGGTGGAGTGAACATCCAGGGCATTCAGCGCCAGAAACACGCTCAGCGAGGCGACGTACAGCCAGAAGCCGGCCAGCATCAGGAAGACGGCGGCTCCTCGTGAGTGTCGTCCTCGTCCTCGATTTCGACATCGGCGTCGATTTCGTCCTCAGGGTTAAGGCCATCGATCTTTCGACCCCTGCGTCGGCGGGAAAACTCGGTGCGCACAAGCATGATAATCAGAATCGTGAGCGGGATACTGATATACCAGGCGTGAAAATACATCGGCACCAGCGCATATAACTTGGTGCCCACGGAAAACAAAAGTCTGATTATGAAACGGGAAAACACCACCACAGCGACAATAAAGAGCGCGTAACGAAGGTTACTATTCATATCTACCTCATGGACCCAGATTGTTGACAAAGTCGGCAATCTGCGTTTTGTGTTCGCTTTATGGAAAGCGAATCAGAGACAGCTTGGGTTAAACTGAGGGTGAATGCGTATTTTAATACGCTGAACCCCTAAGTCTGACTCAAGATGCTCTGACCTGTATCCTATAGATAACTAAAGAGCAAAAGAAAGCTTACAATGAGCATTCTCATGCAGAAACAGGTTTGTCAATAGCCTGGACCAAAGAGTGCGATGAACTGCGAGACCTGTCCAGTGAAAGTCTCGAATATGCCCAGGAAGGCTGCGGCGTAGTAGGGCCAGAACAGCATCATCATGTTCAGCCCGATGAGTATGCCCAGCGGCAGCGCCACGATGAGCACATGCATCTGCGGCGCAAACTTGGCGAACAGCGCCAGCATTATGCGTTCAAGAAACAGAACGGCGTACACCGGAGCGCCCACCTTGATGCCGATGACGAAGATGGAGGCGGTCATGCTTATGAGCCAGGTGACGGTGGCGGCGGGAAAGTGCGCCATGGTGACGGGAACCCTGTGGAAGCTGTCGAAGATGGCCTGGATGAAGAAGTGGTGGCCGTTGGTGGCCAGCAGCAGCAGTAGAGCCACGAAGTACAGTATTTGCGAAATGACCTGAGTACTCTGGTCGTTTGTAGGGTCAATCAGCGTCATCATCGTCAGGCTCATCAGTCGTCCGGCAAGAAAACCAGCCAGGCGGATGCCCTCGAAGATGATGTTGCATACAAGGCCGATGATCAAACCCACCATCACTTCTTTGGCGGCCAGAAAAAGCAGGAAGAGCGAGGGCACGGGGAGTGTGCCTGGTACGGGCAGCACATGAACGCAGATGAACGCCAGAAATATGCCCAGCGCCAGACGCCAGCGGCCGTTGATGTACTTGGCGTTGAACAGCGGCATGGTGAACAGCAGTGCGCCGATGCGAGCCAGGATGAGCAGGAAGTGCTCCATCTCGGCCAGCGTGAACCCCAGCGCTTCGAACATCTCTCTATCCGCCGAGGTTGCGCATGATTTCCATCAGGTAGGCGACGTATTCATTGAACTTGTTAATCATCCAGGGGATGCTGAACAGCAGCACCAACATCACCGCGGCGATTTTTGGAATGAAGGTGAGCGTCATCTCGCGGATCTGAGTGACGGTCTGGAATACCGACACCAGCAGGCCGACGACGAGGCCAGTCACCAAAACCGGCGCGGCGATGAGCGCCGTGTAATACAGCGAGCGCATCGCGATTTCTATGACGAGTTCCTGTCCCATAACGTAAGCTCGCCCAGCTACCCGAAGCTGCCGACAAGTGTTTCTATGACTATGTACCAGCCATCGATGAGAACGAACAGCAATATCTTGAACGGCGCCGAGATCATCACCGGCGGCAGCATCATCATACCCATCGACATCAGGATGCTGGCGATAATCATGTCGATCATGATGAATGGCAGGTAGAGCAGAAATCCCATCTGAAAGGCCAGCCGCAGCTCGCTGATGGCGAACGCCGGCACAATGACATACAGCGGGAGGTCGTCGGCGGTTTGGGGTCGCGGCAGGTTGGCGTTGCGAACCATCAGCCCGAGGTCTTTTTCGCGGGTTTGACTGAGCATGAAGGTGCGGAGCGGATTGGCGCCGTTCTCGAAGGCTTCCTCGTGGGTGAGTTCACCGGCGAGATAGGGCTGAAGCGCGTTGTCGTTGATGTCTTTGAACACTGGCGCCATGATGAAAAATGTGAGAAACAGCGACAACGCGATGACAATCTGGTTGGATGGTACCGACTGGGTGCCGACGGCGCGGCGAACCATGCCCAGCACCACTGCGATGCGGGTGAAGCTTGTCATCAGGATGAGCAGGGATGGCGCAATGGACAGCACCGTGAGCAGCAGCACTATCTGAAGCGAGGTTGACACTTCCTGCGGGGTTGTAGCCTGCTCCACTCCGATAGTGATGCGCGGGATGATGGTCTGTGCCTGAGCGCTCAACGCCAGCGGCGTCAGCATCAGCGCCAGAAGCAGAAACGGCAGAAAACGCTTCATGATGAAGATTTCCTGAACTTACTCAGCAGATTGGAGAAACCGCTGTCGTCCTGGGCGTTGTCTTTCATTTCCGTCAGCTTTTTCAGCGTCTCGGCATCGTCGATCTTTTCCACCAGATCGACGCGCTCGGCGCTCACGGCAAGGACGTAAACGGTGTCGAGCAGGCGCACGAGCACAAGGCTCTGCTTGCTGTTGAGCGCAAAAGCGGCGAGCTTGTGCATGACGACACCGCCGCCTCGCTGCAATGCCCCCTGCCCTGTCAGTCGCCGCAGGATATAGTAGAGCAATCCCAACAATCCCACTACAACCAGTAAACCGAACATGTAGCGAAAGAAGTTGATGGCGGGCGCTCTGGCGCCAACCTGTTCGGATTGTTCGCCGGTCGAAGTGGCGAAGAGGTAATCGAGGTTGCCGGAGTCTGTCGTATCGACGGCGCTGTCGATTTCCTGGGCAACCAGGCACGACATCAGGCACAGCGCCAGCGCGATTCCCATAACCCGCTGCGTCATATCAGTCTCCCAGGCTTTTAATACGTTCCTTTCTCGAAACGAGGCTGACGATGCGAACGGCGTAGTTGTCGTCGGCCACCATCACCTCGCCAATTGCGAATTTCTTGCCGTTGACGATGAGATCAACATAGTCGCCGGCGGTTTTGTCAAGCTCGATGAGCGAACCCTGGCCCATCTCGAGAATCTCCTTGATCTTGATCTCTTTGCTCCCGAGCTGCACGGTGACGGGTAACACAATGTCGTATAGCAAGTCCATGTTGGAGTTGCCGGTTACCGAAGACCGCGCCTCGTCGATTTCGGAGAACTGAGGGCGGGATACGTTGATGGGGGGCCCATCGGAAAGCGGCGCTGCGGCGGAACGCTGTGGCGAGGGTGCGCCACCGCTGGAAGGCACGGTCGGCTCGGCCTCATCTTCATCTTCGGTTGCTGCGAACAGGTTCTCGGCAGATGTTTCGGCAAAGCTGTCGAGGAAGAGGTAGAGATGAAATTCCTGCCCGATGACCTCCGTCGAAAGGCGTGACATCGTGTTGTCCTCGAGAAAGTCTTTCTGAATCTCCATATCGGTCAGCTCAACCTGGGTCACGGTACCGGACAGCGTGATGCCTTCGCCGGAGAGTTCGGAAGAGAGGCTGCCCAGAATCTGGTTGAACATCTCCTGCACGGCCTCGTTATGCTCGTCGGGGAAGTAGTCAACATCTCCGTCTCCCAGCATCATCAGGTCGGCAAGGACTGCAACGAGCTTCTTGGGGGCCAGAAGCAGTGGCTGAAAGTTTTGGTCGCCACTGAAGTTCATTGTCAACATCACGCCGGGCAGTTCGATTTCTTCCTGCACTTTGTCAAAGTCGAACGCTTCGCTGGTGAGCAGGTTGATTTTTATGGTGTTGTTGGTGATGGTTGACAGCACTCCACTGGTGTTCGAGCAGAAGAGTTTGATCAGTCGGTTCACCTTGTTCATGTCACTCATTGATGATTTCTCCTTCCTTGTCCAAAGTGTGCCGGATTTGCAGCGCGAGTTTCTTGCGATGCTGACCTGGCACGCCCAGGAATTTGGGCAAGCCGGCTATATTTGTGGTGAGCGGTTTGTCGATTTGCTGGGTCAACAGGATGATGTCGCCTTCGTTGAGTCCGAGGAATTCCTCGACCGTGATTTCGGCCCTGCCGAGCTCTATATCGCAAGACAAGCTTGTTTGTTTCATTGCATGTTCGAGGTTGCGGACGTCTTCTTTTGTGGTGTTGCGCCGCAGCATGGTCATATATGTTTCGGACAGCATTTTCTTCAGCAGGGGCTCGAGCATGAAATAGGGGAAGCACAAGAGAATGGTGAACTCGAAGTTGCGCGCCACCACCGGGAAGTTCATCACGATCATCGTTTCGCTGGAGGGGGCGATGGTGACCAATTGCGGGTTGGTCTCGAATCCAACGATTTTCGGTTCCAGCTCGTCGATTTGCGCCCAGGCTTCTTTGTAGTGCTCCATGATTTTGTCGGCGATGGTGCGCAGGACACTCGATTCGATTACAGTGATACCCGACTCTGCACGCCGTGTTAAGGTGACGCCGGTGCCGCCAAAGAGCCTGTCGATGATGAAGTGGGTGAAATCTGGATCGATGTCCAGCAGCGCCTGGCCGTCGAGCTTGTCGATCTCGAAGATATACATGTTGGTCTCGTCCGATGCCGACATGGTGAACTCGAGGTATGTGACCTGGTCGATTACAGGGCTTTTCACATCGACAATGGTACGCAATGTGGATGAAAGATATGGCGAGATGAGCCGCGTGAAAATCTCGTGGATTGTGCGCAGCTTTTTCACCTGATCTTTGTTAACGCGATCTGGCCGACGGAAATCGTAGAGGCGCAGCTCCTTCAAGTCGGGCATCAAGCCGCTGGAGCTGTCCGGGCCGCTCTCCTGCGACAAGAGAGCGTCGATTTCTTCCTGTGTCAGCAATTTGCTCATGGTTCTGTCCAGTATTACATGTATTGAATAACCAAACTGGTCACCCGCACGGCGGTGAGCCCTTTCTCGACTTCTACGAAGTTGTTGTTGACCAGCACCCGGAGCTCTTCCTCCATCTGTGGCCGGTTCTCGACCCGGAAGTTATCGAGTGTCTGTGACTGAAGATAGTAATTGATGTCGGCCTTGAGCAGCAGCAGGAATTTCTCCATCTCGATGGGCACTTTCTTGTCGTCCAGACAGTACTCGAACAGCAGGCTCATCTGCACGATTGCCCGCTGCGGCCCGGCGGGATTGATGGCCATCTCCTGAAACTCGGCCAGCTCGAGGTATATCTTTTCACATGGGGGCTCTGCGACGGGTTCTTCATCGCCTTCCTCTTTGTTCAGGACGAATTTGAACATGATGAAGGCCGAGGCCCCCAACGCCACCACCAAAACAATGGCTATGACAATCAAGTTGATCTTGCCGCTCTGCAACATATGACTACACTCCTGAAGTTTAGAAATCGTAGGGCAGAATCTCCTGCTCGATGAGAGAGCCGGAAATCTCGCTTTTCAAGTTCACATATATCTCTACGCGGCGGTTGAGCTGCTTGCCTTCCGGCGAGCTGTTGTCGGCCAGGGGGTGGTACTCGCCATAACCGATGGCCTGAAAGCGGCTCGGATCGATGTCGAGGTCGCTGAAACTGAGGAATTTTTCCATCACCGCCAGCGCACGCGCCGCCGAAAGCTCCCAGTTGTTGCGGAACTGAGCGCCGGGCATTAGCTGATCGTTATCGGTGTGGCCTTCCACGCGCACCTCGAATGGCACCATGGCCAGTATCTCGCCGATGCTGTGAAGAATCGGGGTGGACTGCGGTTTCAGTACGGCGCGGCCAGAATCGAACAGCATGGGTGACGAGATGCTGAAGTGGATGCGGTCTTTGCTTTTTTCCACACTGATCTGGGCTTCAGACGTTGCCTGCTCTTCAGTCATCTGCCGCAATTGTTCGAGCACTCTCTCGAGTTCGAATTGCACCTTCTCGGTCTGATGCTCATACATGGGAATTGTCGGCGAGACGATGCTGGTGCCGCTGCTGCTTTTCAGTACGCCCAGAGCTCCCTGTAGCGAGCCGATGGCTTTCTGGAACTTGGCTTCCTGGATACTCGAAAACGAGATGAGCAAAACGAAGAAAGTCACCAGCAGTGTCATAAGGTCACCATAGGTGGCCATGTACCCCGGCGCTCCAACCGGTGGACACTCGGGGCATTTCTTTGCTTTTGCCATGTGTGCCTGCCTGACAGATCAGCGTCTGTTAAGCGTTCGACCCTTTCCGAACTTCCGGGGGGACGAACGTTTCGAGTTTGTCGCGCAATACGCGAGGATTGTCACCCGACTGGATGGACAGGATGCCCACCACGACCAGGTTCTTGACTAATATCTCTTCATTGGATCGCAGTTTGAGCTTGCCGGCGATGGGCAGGAAAACAACGTTGGCCATAACCGAGCCGTAAAACGTGGTGATGAGCGCGATGGCCATGCCCACGCCGATATTTGCCGGGTCGTCGAGCGCCTGCAACATCTGAACGAGGCCAACCAGCGTACCGATCATTCCGAACGCCGGGGCGAAATAGCCCAACTGCTCGAAGTAGGCTATGCCGATTTTGTGCCTGTTCTCCATGTAGTCGATCTCGGTTCCCATCACGGTTTCAATCACTTCCACTTCGTTGCCATCGACTGCGAGCTGAATCGCCTTCTTCATGAAGTCGTCGTCGATGCCTTTCAGTTCGCGCTCGAGCGCAAGAATACCTTCACGGCGGGCTTTCTCGCCCAGGTCGATGAGCGTGTCTATCTTCTGGGGGAGGTCAAAGGCATCGGCAAAGATAGCCTTTCGGGCAACCTTCACAGCGCCCAGCGTGTCTTTCAGCGCAAACGTGGCAACGGTTGCCGCGATTGAACCACCGATGGTTATCATCATCGAACCCACGTCGATGAACGCTGCCAACTGTCCCGAAATGATTATCGGGATCCAGATGAGCAGCATTGCCAGCGCAATGCCACCGACTGTTGCCAGATCCATGCTGCCTTCCTAAGAGTCTTCCCGGCGTAACGCTTCCCAGGTGCGCAACGCACGGCTTTTGTATTGGATGATGCGGTCGATAACGTCTTCCACCGACTCGAGCACGATAAGCTTCTTGCCCGTAGTCATGGTGATGATCGTGTCTGGAGTGGATTCCATGAACTCCATGAGATCGGCGTTCATATAGAACTCGCTTCCGTTGATCTTTGTCAATTTAATCATGCGTCACTCCTCAAAAAGACAACTTAGATTGTCCGCGTCATCCAGTCAACTTTCTTGTGCCTCTGCCTGCATCGCCTGGCGAGCAGGCCTTGCGGCGGGGCGAAATTGGGGGCGCAGAACCGCGGGAGGGTCCCGCGCCCCATGTATTCTTGTGCGTTCCGGCAGCGATTTGTGCCGCGCTACCGGCCGCCTGTCACGTTATTACGTGCGCTTCAGACGATCTATGATGGTGGTCAGGATTCTGTCGGAAGCCTGAATCGTTTTAGCGTTTGCCTCCAGGGCGCGCTGGGCAATGATCATGTTCGTGAACTCCTTGGTCAGATCGACGTTGGAGGACTCGAGATGGCCTGCCTTGATGGTAGTCGATGTGTTGCTTCCTGCCCAACTGATGATGGGATTGCCCGATGCCGAGTTGGAGCTGTAGAGGCTGTTGCCTTCTTTTTTGAGGCCGCCCTGGTTGGTGAATGTGGCCAGCGCGAGCTGCGCCAGAATCTTGGTCTGGCCGTTCGAGTAGAACCCGCCCACATGACCAAGCTCGTCAATGCTGACGTTGGTTAGTACGCCCAGCGTATAGCCGTCCTGCTCGATGGCGATTGTCGTGCTGGGCGAGGTGAACTGGGTGATGCCGTCGAAGGCGCCACTGGTGCCTGCGCCGAACGCGATGCTCACTTCTTTTGCTCCGGGCACGTTGAAGATGAGCGACTCGGTGTCGCCGTCGAATGTAAACTGCTTCAGCGAGCCATCTTCATTGAAGGTTAGCTGGCCGCTGTCGCCACTGGTTGCCGTAATCTCGCCGTTGTCGATGATTGCCTGCCAGGTCCACAGGTTGCTGCCCGGGGTCAGGTCCTGGGTGAACTCGATCAACAGATCGTGCTGGCTGCCCTGGCTGTCATACACCGTGATGAGTGTGGTGTGCATTCCTGTGGAGCCATCCACGCTGGCCGTGAATGCCGGCGTAATCACGTTGGTGGCGTCGGTACCGTCCACGGTCGTGTAGGTGGCGTCGAGACCGAACTGGCTGAAATCATCAATGATTGTCGAGGTTGCCGAGCCGGTTGTGTTGTTCTCGAAAGTGAGATAGCCATTGTTTATGGTTGCGGTGACACCGGGGAAACCGGTGGTTTCGTCGTTGACGAAGTTGAGGAGGTCGCCGACAGTGGTGCCGTCTGTGCCATAGGTGAAGACCAGGGCAATGGGGTTGCCGTCGGCGTCTGTACCATCGATGGCAAAGCCGTCGCCGTTGACGATTGTGCTGCCGGTGATAGCGGCCAGGTCGGTTGTCGAGTTGGCTGCGAGGCCGCCCACCATCCACTGATCAGACGATGTATGCGTCTGAGCCGTGGCTTCGGTGGTATCTGGCGGAATCAGCGCGAAACTGAAGTCGGTTTCGCCGGCCTTGTTGGCAGTAAGGCGCAGATAGCCGTTCTGGTCGAGGCTGATGGTGGCGCCATCGGGGGTGGTGGATGCAAAGGCGACATTGATGGCGTCGAGCAGGTCTTGCAGCGAAGCGCCGTCGGTGCCGTATATGAAGTCCACGCTGACGGCGGCGCCGTCCCTGTCGTTGCCGGTTATCTGGATAACATCGCCGTTGCGGATGGTGAAGCCGTCGATGTCGGCGATATCGATGCTGCTGAGGTTCTGCGAGCCGGAGATGGCTTCGCCGCCTTCTTTGATGGCGGTGTTGGCCAGCCATTGCTCGATGTCGCTGGCGTCACGGTTGAGGTTACAATAGAGCTCGACGTTTTCTGTCGCTCTGGCTGGGTCTTTCTGGCCAAATGGCAGGATGATGTCTTCGAGCACGGTTGACGAGGTGAGCTCACCGTCGGCGTTGGCCATGCGGCCTTGCAGGTATTGTGCGCCACCCTGGGCGATGATCTTGCCGCTCGAATCTATCTGGAAGGCGCCTGCGCGAGTGAACGAATTCTGCATGCCGTCATTTACGATGAAGAAGCCGTTGCCGTTCAGCGCCAGGTCGGTAATCATGCCGGTCATCTCGAGCGCACCGGCCTTGAAGTTGGTATCGACACTGGAGATGCGAGAACCCAGGCCGATCTGGACGGGGTTCACGCCGCCAAAGTTGCCCAGCGAGCCACGGGCATCGGAGAGCGTTTCCGAAAGAGTGTCTGTGAAGGTGATGCGGCCGGACTTATAGCCCACCGTATTCACATTCGCGATATTATTGGCGATCACGTCCATGAACGCCTGCTGATTCACAACGCCGGATACACCGGAAAAGAGTGAACGTAACATCCTTGTCTCCTTGTGTTAATTTACACTGTTGATGAGCGCGTCAGTCGGTCGGCGCCCACACAAGGGCCTCCTCCATGAGGTCCAGCCCGGTATTTCAGGTCAATACAAGCGCACTGTCGATTTGAGTGAATACGTTGCCGCTCGAACTTGCGTCGTCCACGGCGGTGATGACAGTACGATTGGGGATATTGATAACATACGACACGTCGTTCATGTGGATGAGGGATTCATTGCCGCCCTTGGCTGCAACTTGATTCACGGCTTCTTGCAGGCGAGCCAGGTCATGACTGGTGAGGTGTATGTCTCGCTGCTCGAGCCGCTGCATAGCGTGGGCCGAGAAAGTCAATTGTCCCTGTCCGAGTTTGTCGTCGAGGATGCGCTGGAATTGATTGTCCTGGCGCACCTGTTGCAGACTACGGTTCTCCTGTGCCGGCTGCTGCGGTTTAATGGGGATGCCGGGTTGCATGAAGACTCGGTTGATCATCGGTCCTCCTTATGACTCGGTGGACGGGAGGTCAGTGGTGAAACTGTCGTCCGACCCGTCATGATAGAGTATCGAGATCACATTGCCCAGATTCACAGGCTGGCCGTGAATGAGCAAGAATGGCGAACCCTGTAGATAGGTGATTCCTTCAACCATGCCCTGTGTGTAGGTCTCGGTCTGAATCGGGTTGCCTGTGTTGTCGGTGGCTTCCACCTCGAAGGTGTAGTTGCCCTCGGGAACGGTGTTGCCATACTGGTCGATGCCGTCCCACACAACACTCCGGTCTCCATACCTCTCGTTGCCCTGGTCAATCGTTTGTACCAATTGCCCGTCTTCGTCGTAAATCTTGACGGTCACATCCCCGTTTCCGCCAAGGTAGTAAGAGAGTTCCACATCGTTGCCGTCGTACGTCGCTGCATTGCCGTATGCCTTCACATCCTTGCCAATCAGTGAGGTCATGAACGAGTTGTTCAATGACTGATCGAGAAGGAGCTGATCCTGCATCGTCGCATGCATGTTGTTCAGCGTTTCAAGCTGACTGTACTGGGCGAGCTGTGCGGCCATCTCCGAGTTGCTCACGGGTTCGAGCGGGTCTTGGTATTGGAGCTGTGTCACTAATAGAAGCAGGAAGTCGTCCTTGTCCATCGACCCGTTGCCGGTGGCCGCCTGCTGCGTTTCGTCGATCACGTCTCCACTGATTCCCACGACGTTCATTATGCCTCCTAAGCTACGTATTCTACGGTATTATAACCGTATTCACGCGGTTTGTGCTGTGACATTGTGTTTTCACTGTTGTCTTTTTCATCATGTGTTTTTCCATGCGGATTTCTTTGTGTATGTTCTCGTTGTTGCGTTTGCTGCTGACGCGACTGCTGCTGATGATGACGAAACTCGAGGTTGACGTTGTCGAACCCGAGATCGCGCAGGTGATCGCGCAGGCCTTCAAACTGCTGCTGTACAGCTTGCATCCTGGCGGGGCTTTCGATTTCTACCGCGATGCGAAGCTCGCCGTCGCAGTGCTCTACAGATGTCTCCACCCGACCGAATCGCTCGGAGGATATTTCAAAGCGCGCCCATTGCTGTTGCTTTTCGCCACCCAGACGGAAGCGTTGCACTTCCTGCTCGATACGGCTCAGGACAGTGTAGCGGAAAAGCATGGGGTAGGCCTGGTCGGCTAACTGTCGTATGGGGGCATGCACAGTCTGCACTGGTGCGGTCGAGACTGTGGCAATCTGTGGCTGGGGCTGGGTGGCAGACTTCGCCTGTTCTTGGGCTGCTTGTTTTGGCACGGCCTGCTTTGGCGCGGTCGAAACTGCGGCGGCCTGCGGCTGGGGCTGAGTGGCAGGCTTCGCCTGTTCAAGGGTTGCCTGCGGTTGCGGCTGAGTGGCAGGCTTTGCCTGTTCCTGTGCTGCTTGTTTTGGTACGGACTGCTTTGGCGCTGCCTGCACATGATGTCGCTGTGCGGCTTTTGGCGCGGTCGAAACTGCGGCGACTGGCATAGCAGGCGCAGCAGGGTTCGCCTGTTTTGGTGGTGCGGTGGCCTGCTCTTGTTGTACCTGTTGTCGCTGTGCGACCTGTGCGACCTGTGCGGCCTGTGGCCGTGCCAGTGTGGTGATGTGCCTGCGCAACGGCATCGAGAGAGGTGTGTCAGCCGATTCGGGAAGCGTGTTGCCATTAACGAGATTGCGGAACAGGAATTGTTTAATGCGTCCGACCAGTGGATCAGGCTTTGCCTGTTCTTGTACGGCGGGCAGTTCCGGCTGAGTAGAAAGTTTAGGCGTGGCAGGCACAGCAGGCTTCGCCTGTTTTTGTGCGGTCGAAACTGCGATGGCTGGTGTTTGCGCTGTCTTTACATGAAGTCGCTGTGCGACCTGCGCTGCCTGCGGTTGTGTCTGGGCAGCAGGCTTCGTCTGTCTCGGCGCTGCCTGAGCCTGTTGCCGCTGTGCAGTCTTTAGCGTGGCAGCAGGCACAGCCTGTTTCTGCGTTGCTTGCGGCTTAGGCTGGACTGAAAGCTTTTGAGTGGCCACCTGGGCCTTAGGCGTTGTGTCGGCCTGTGGCCGTGCAGCAGGCACAGCCTGTTTTTGCGTTGCTTGCGGCTGGGACTGGACTGAAAGCTTCTGAGTGACCACCTTAGTGTTAGGCGTTGCGGCGGGAACGGCCTGCTTTGGTGTTGTCTTGAATGCGGCGGCCTGTACATGAAGTTGCTGTGCGACCTGCGGCTTAGGCTGGGTAGAAAGTTTAGGCGTGGCAGCCTGCTTTGGCACTGCCTGAGCCTGTTGCCGCTGTGCAGTCTTTAGCGTGGCAGCAGGCACAGCCTGTTTCTGCGTTGCTTGCGGCTTAGGCTGGACTG
>JAIOQZ010000058.1 GCA_021108395.1 Candidatus Cloacimonadota bacterium | reverse complement strand
GCTGTGATGTTCGGCGGCGCTGTCGCCCAGTTCGAGCATCTCGCCGAGAATGGCCGCATGGGGCTTGTCTGGCTCGCACTGCTTCCAGTAGGCGATGGCGGCTTGCATCGAGTCGGGGGCGGCGTTATAGCAGTCGATGATGAGCGTGCGCCGGCCGTGATGCTCGATCTGCATGCGGTGACGCAATTGCAGCGGCAAGGAAAGGCGCTGGCGGATTATCTCCGGCGCGATGCCCAGTTCCAGCGCCACCACCGCGGCGATGGCTGCATCGAGCGCGTTGTGAGGCACCAGCCCGTCTATTTCGTAACTCTCGTCGTTGAGGGAAAAGCGCAGGCGGCCGTTTTCTGGAGTAGGCGCTCCGATGACATAGTCGTTGCCGGCGAGCTGCCCGAAACTGACGCCGTCGCTGCCTTCGAAGCGCGGCTCGTCGCCGGGGAAGACGCGGGCGCCGCTTGTGCGCAGCAGCAGGTCGTTCTTTTCGCGCCATACGCCGTCCACGTCCCCGAAGAATTCGAGGTGCACCGGACCGATGGCGGTGACAACGCTGGTTTGCGGCCTGCATATGTCGGCCAGCGCCGCGATCTCGCCGAGGTGGTTCGATCCCAGCTCGCAGATAGCCCAGGCGTGGTTTTGGCGCAGGCGGAACAGCGTCTTTGGCAGGCCGATGAGGTTGTTCTCGTTTTCGAGCGTTTTCAACGTGGGGGCAACGTCGCTGAGTATCTGGTGCAGGTATTCCTTGGTGGTCGTTTTGCCTACGCTGCCGGTGATGCCAACGCGGTGCGCCGCAAACAGCCCGGCATAGCGGCCGGCCAGAACACCCAGAGCGGACAACGTATCGTCAACGCGCAGGGTGCGTTCGTGCTCGGCGCCACGACTGACGATGGCGGCGCAGGTGGTGTCTTCGAGTACGGCGGGCAGGTAGTCGTGGGCGTCAAAGTTGTCGCCCTCGAGCGCGAAGAACAAGCTGCCGGGCTTCGCGGTGCGGCTGTCGAGGCAGAGGTGCGAAAAGGCGAGGTCGCTGTCTCCGGCAAACTCTGCGCCAAAGAGCAGCTCGAGCATCAGCGCGTCGATGGGTTCTGCCAGCGGTAGCGTACTGGCCGTGTCGAGCGCTTCCGGCAGTGGCGCGACAGGCAGCTCGAGCGCGGCGGCCAGTTCTTCGCGGTCGTCGAAGCTCGCGCGCGTACCTTGTATATCCTGATAAGCTTCGTGTCCTTTGCCGGCCACCAGCACGATGTCGCCCTCGCGGGCCAGGCGCACGGCTGCGCGAATCGCTTCACGGCGGTCGAGACGCACCCACCAGTTGGCCTTCGGGTCGATGCACTCGATCATGTTGCGCAGGATGTCGCGGGGATCTTCGCTGCGCGGGTTGTCGGTGGTGAGAATGGCCAGGTCGGCGTGGCGCAGCATGGCGGCGGTCATTTCCGGCCGTTTGCCGCGGTCGCGGTCGCCGCCTGCGCCGCACACGCAGATGAGCCGCTTGTGGGGTATCTCGGCCAGTGCGCTCAATACGCTTTCCAGCGCGTCGGGTGTGTGTGCATAGTCAACAAAGACGCCAAATCCGCGATCGTTGGGCACAGGTTCGAGGCGTCCGTCAATGTTTTGCAGTTCAGCCAGCGCTTTCTGAACGCTGCCCAGCGCAATCTGCGGCAGCGCCTCGCGGATGACGGCAATGGCCAGGGCGGTGTTCATTATGTTGTGCCGCCCGATGAGACGTAGATGATAGTGGTCGCGGATGCCGTCGCAGACCAGCTCGAACTCGCAGCCCAACAGGCTCGATGTCGCCTTGTCGATGAAGTAGTGGCCCGACTGAAACGAAACTGAGCGCGAGTTGTCATTCAGTTTTTCAAACAGCTCGTGTCCGCTGTCGTCGTCGATGTTGATGACTGCGGTGCCGTCGGCTTCGAGCAAGTAGTCGAACAGCATGAACTTTGTCTGTTTATAGTCCTCGAAGTCGCGGTGAAAGTCGAGGTGATCGCGTCCCAGGTTCGAGAATATAGCGAGGTCGAAGCGCAGGCCGAAAACGCGGTCCAGCGCCAGCGCGTGCGAGGAAACCTCCATCACCACAAATTCGACGCCTGCCTCGGCCATAGTGTGCAAGATGCCGTTGAGCTCGATGATGTCGGGCGTGGTGCGCTCCAGCGGGTGCTGTCCGCTATCCAGAGTCCACCCCAGCGTACCGATGCGTCCGGTCTTGAACCCGGCTTCACGCAGAATGTGGTCGGCCAGGTGGATGATGGTGGTCTTGCCGTTGGTGCCGGTCACTCCGATGAGGTTGAAACGCGAGGACGGGTCGCCATAGAAGAGCTTTGCCGCCAGCGCAGTGGCGCGGCGGGCATTGCTCACGCGAATGGTGGGGACGTCGATGGGCAGCTCGCGTTCCACTACCAGCAGGCTCGCGCCCAGCTCGATTGCCATCGGCGCAAAGAGGTGGCCGTCGCGGGTGTAGCCGGTAATGCAAAAGAAGGCGTCGCCGGTCTGCACGGCGCGGGAATCGGTTTGCAGGCCGGTCGCCTTGAGAGGAAGAGCGCCGCGAACATCCAGCAGCAGGTCGCAGGCGCGCAGCTCTGCGAGAAAGGCCTCGAGGTTGATGGCGTTCATCGTGCCTCCACCCGGCAGACGGCGGCAGCGCTCACTTCGGCGCCAGGCTCGATGGACTGACTGACAACGACGCCCTCGCCGTCAACTCGCAAGTCGAGACGATATTGACGCGCCATGAGCATTGCGCGGCGCAACGACAGGCCGACGAGGTCGGGCATCTGGTCGCCGGCCGGCTCGATGTCGGCGCGGGGGGAATCGAAGACCAGCAGCACACGGTTGTCGCGGTCAAAGGTGACGCCGGGCTTGGGATACTGGGTCATTACGCTGCCTGCGTCGCTACGGACGATGCACTGCACGTCGATGCCCAGTTCCTGTAGGCGGGACAGCGCCTTGTGGCGCGGCTGCCCCTGCACGTCCGGCATGCACACGGGGTCTGCGTTTCCCTCGCTGAGCGCAGTCATAATGCGGCAGTCCGGCAGGATGAGAATGTCTTCCGCCACCTCGCGGAAGGTGGGCACAGCCGAAACAGAGGCGTAATGATATTTATAGTCCGGTTCGTCGAAAATGATGCACATGACGAGCTGCGGGTCATCGGCGGGGAAGTATCCGCAGAAGGACGAGGTGTAGAGGTTTTCGGAATAACCGCGAACGCCATGCGAGGATTTCTCGGCTGTGCCGGTCTTGCCGGCCACCGAGACATAGCTGAGTTGAGTGGCCGTGGCGGTGCCCTGTTCCACAGCGGCGCTCAGGAAAGTGTTCAGGGTGTCGAGCGCGGCGGGATTGGAGATGGTGCGAACCACACGCGGCTCGAATGTGCGCACAGGCTGGCTAAGTTCGTCGAGAACGCGGCGCACGATGCGCGGCTGCATGACGCGCCCGCCATTGGCGAAGGCGCTGTAGGCTACGGCGAGCTGTAGCGTTGTCACCGAGATTTCCTGCCCGAACGAAAGCGAATGCAGCGAGAAAGAACTCCAGCGGCTCACCTCGCGCAGCAGACCGCTCTGCTCGCCGCAGATGTCCGAGCCGGTGTCGTGGCCAAAGCCCAGGGCCACCAGGCGGTCGTAGAGGCGTTGCTCGCCAACCAACTCGGCCACTTTGGCGGTGCCGGTGTTGCTTGACTGTGCAATAACGTCACGAAAGGTGAGGTCATCGAATTCATGTGCGTCGCGGATGGTGCGGCGGCCGGTGTGGTAGGTGCGACAGTCGATGATGTCATCCGGCTGATAGAGGTCGTGCTCGATGGCCAGCAGGGCTGTGACGGGCTTGAGCACCGAGCCCGGCTCGAACAGAAAACTGGCCGGCAGGTTCGACAGCGAACGCAGGGTAGCCGGCGACTTGAAAGCGTCTTGCTCGTGAATGCCCGCTATGGCCATCACTTCGCCGGTGTGCGGGTTCATGATGATGCCCGTCGCGTTGGCCGCCTCATAGTTATCAAGTCCGGCGCGCAGGCGGTTTTCGAGTATCTCCTGCATCTCCATGTCGAGGGTCAGCTCGAGCGTATAGCCATCGCGGTGGCGTCTTTCTTTCAGGTCGGGGTGGGGAATGGCCTGGTTGACCGCGTTGAAATAGACCTTTCGCCAGCCGTGTTCGCCGGCAAGCTCACGGTCATAGGTGGCTTCGAGCCCACAGAGGCCCTCGAGGCGATAGAAGTCGGTCTCGTCGGGGCCGGGGCGCTTTTCGCTCACCGCCCCCAGCAACCTTGCGGCCAGCAGACCGCGACTGTAGGTGCGGCGCATCGAGCCGAAGGTGCTGATGAGGCCGGGAATGCCTGCGTCGTCCATGGCCGACTGGATAGCGGCCAGGTTATCGTCGCGGACGCTGGTGGAAATCTGCACGGAGCGGGCGGACGACGAATGGTTCAGCCGGGCCAACGCCTCGCTCTGTGTCAATTTCGTATGCGCAGCCAGAATAACCGCTATGGCGCGATATGTTTCCTGAACATCGAGTTCTTTATCCTCGCACCAATCGATGACGCGTTTCCGTTCGATGTCGATTTGGTGGTAGCGGATGGTGGAGACCAGCAGATTGCCGTTGCGGTCACGGATGTCGCCGCGCTTGGGGATGAGGATGCGGTTGGCGGGATTGTAGCGAGTGATGCGGATACGCCCCAGATCGTGCAGATCGAGCACCTGCACGCAGAAGAGATAGCCGATCCACCAGAGGATGGCCAGGCCGGTTATCGCTACGAAAACCCGGAACCGCCCCTTCATGCTCAGTGCAGTTCCGCAGTGAGGGCTTGCGCCGAGGGTATGAAGAAATTGACCAGGCTGTAGCTGTGATCGCGGGCGCTTCGTCCCGACTCGCGGATGGTGTAGCTGTACTGCTGAGTGTGGCTGGGGAACAGCATGCCGAGTGACTCTGTGGCCAGGCGACAGATGCGCTCGCGGGAGCTGAGGCGGTTGAATGTCAGCCACAGTTCGCGGTTGTGGATGGTCTCTACCTGCAAGCGTTCCTCCAGCCGCTGCGACTCGCCTCCGAGCCGCATGATGTGATGCATGTTGAAGAAACGGAAAAACACTGTCAGGCAGATGACGATGAAAAGAATGAGCAACCTGAGTTTCATGCTTCTACTCCTGAGAGTTTCGCGGCCACGCGTAATCGTGCGCTGCGGGCTCGGCTGTTGGTCGTGGTTTCTTCTGGCGACGGAACGAGTGGTTTGCGGGTAATCAATTCGAGGGTGGCGTGCTTGCCGCAGCAGCAAGAGGGCAGTCCGGGCGGGCAATCACAGTCGGATGCTTCATAGCGGAAGAAGTGTTTCACGATGCGGTCTTCGAGGCTGTGGTAGGAGATTACGGCCACTCGCCCGCCGGTGGTGAGCAGGCGTACGCCGTCACGCAGGGCGATTTCGAGCGCTTCGAGCTCGCCGTTGATGGCGATGCGCAACGCCTGAAACACCCTCGCGCAGCTCTTGAGCGGATGCTGGGCGCGTGTCACCGACTGCACCACGTCCGCCAGTTGGGTGGTGGTGTGCAATGGGCGCGCTTTGACGATGGCGCGGGCGATGCGACGGGATGCGCGCTCATCACCATACTCGAACAGCACTCGCGCCAACTCTTCCACCGAGCGGTCGTTGACGATGTCGGCGGCGGTGGGGCCGTCGCCGGCGTTCATGCGCATGTCCAGCGGGCCGTCGTCGCGCCAGCTGAAGCCACGCTCGGAAGTATCGATCTGGTGTGAGCTGACGCCAAGGTCCAGGATTAGTCCGTCGATGCGGCCAATACCCAGCAGAGCGAGCCGCGTACGCATGTTGGCAAAGTTGTCGTGCACCGTCACAAAGCGTTCGCCGTAACCGGCAAGTTCCTCGCGCGCGTATGCGAGCGCGTCCATATCACGATCAAAGGCGATCACCGTGGCGTCGGGGTTGGTGTCAAGCAGAAGGCGGGAGTGCCCACCGCCGCCCAGTGTGCCGTCAACCAACAGGCGATTGCCCGGGCGGGTGATTGCCTGCACGGATTCGTTCAACAGCACGGGCTGGTGATACTGGCTCATATCTGGTAGTCTGAGGACTTGTAGCGAGATTTACGGGCTTCGAGGCGTTGGAGCCTGACACGGCGGTAGGCTTCGGGTGACCACACGCTGATGTAGTCGCCATCGCCCTTGAGGATAACCTTGCTGTCGATGCCGGCGATCTCCAGGAGTTCGTCGGACAGCCTGATGCGATAGGGGCTTTCGAGCTTTTGCTCGGGGGTGGCGGAGTCTCGCAGGTCGGAGAGCAGTTCGCGGTCGTCTTCGCTGCCATTGCGCAGTCGTTCGCGCAGGGCGCTCCAGTTATCCAGAGGATAGATGGCGATGTTGTCGTAGGGGCCGATGGTGGCGATTATCGTTTGTTTGGAGGCCGCGCTGAACTTCTTGCGCAACTCTGCGGGGATGATAATTCGCTGTTTGTTAACCGCGTTTTCGAAGGTGCCTAAGAATTCACCCGACATAATGCGCCCCTGCTTTGTAAGTCCGACCGATTGAGAAAAAATGAGACCACGTGACATCCAGTGCGATTTAGTATATTAAAAATGAGCGCGTCAAGCACTTTTTTGCTTTTGCGTGATTTTTTTTGTCAGCGCATGAAACAGCGGCTGACGAAAGTGACTGCGGAACGTGCGTCAAGACAGGGGCGCCTGCCCCTGAACCCCGCAAACTTTTTGCAAAAAGTTTGATCAAAAACTCTTGTGGAAACTACGTTTCCTATGTACAATAACTATTTTATGACACAAGGATGCGCAGCATCCGCTAAAGCTTTTTGGTCTTACCTTTTTCTCGAAAAAGGTAAGCGGGGGTGGGGGCGGCGCCCCATCTTACAAAAAATCCTTGCCGGAATTTGCCCTCTGCAACAAGTGTGTTCACAGGGGTGTTATATCCCATCCGCGACACGAAAAACTTGACAGTCCTATCCACGCGGGCTGCATCACGATATATAAGAATAACGAGGAGCGAGACATGGTGAAAGAAGACCTGCTTTACAGCGAAACTCACGAATGGGTGAAAGTTGACGGCGACGAGGCATACATCGGCCTCAGCCATTATGCACAGCACGAACTGGGCGACATCGTTTTTGTCGAGCTGCCGGATGAGGGCGACGACGTCACCTGCGGCGAACCGTTTGGCTCGGTTGAGGCCGTGAAAGCGGTCGAAGACATCCTTTCTCCCGTGTCGGGCGAGGTGATCAAGGTCAACACCGATCTGGACGAGAAGCCGGAGCTGATCAACCAGAGCCCGTATGAGAACGGCTGGCTCATCAAGGTGAAGCTGACCGACACTGACGAGCTGACAAAGCTGATGAGCGCCAAGGATTATCAGGAGATGCTTGAAGGCTGACGGATAGATGAACCGTTACAAGCGACACACGTTTCTCATCGTGCTCATAGCGCCGTCGGGCGGCGGCAAATCGACAATCCTGCGCCGTCTCATCGAGCGCCGCCCCGACATCGCCTACTCGGTGTCCAGCACTACCCGTGCTCCCAGAGTGGGCGAGGTGGACGGGCGCGACTATGTGTTTCTCAGCCGCGAGGAGTTCACTCGGCGTCGTGAGCAGGGGCAGTTTTTCGAGACCGCCGAAGTGCACGGGAATCTGTATGGCACCTCGCGTGTGTTCATTCGGGAGCGGCTGGATGAAGGCCGCCATGTGGTGCTGGACATCGACGTGCAGGGCGCCGACGCTATTGTCAATGGCGGGCTGCCTGTGGTTACGGTGTTCTTGATGCCGCCTGGTCACGAGGTGCTGAAACAGCGGCTGCACACCCGTGGCGCCGACAGCGATGAGACGATTGCCCTACGGCTGCGCAACGCCCACGGCGAGGTCGCCCGCGCCCATGATTTTAACTATCTGGTCATCAACGACGACCTCGATGAGGCCGTGAACGAAGTGCTGGCCATTGTTCGTGCCGAAGAGAATAGAATATCACGATACGAAAGTCTCGAAGAGACATTCTGGAGGTAATGGGATGATTAACCCCAAGGTCGATACTTTTATCGAAGAAAACAACATGACCTTTCTGTATCTGCTTTTGGCCAACCTGGAGACGCAACGGCTGAACAATCTGCCGCGTACGCTCAAGGACAAATTCGACAAGAAGCTCACCGAAGTCGCGCTCGAACATGTGGCCACCGGTGTGATTCCCGACTATATCATCGAAGACGAAGACGATATCGACCTTGACATGGAGTAGGCCGCCATGCCGCTGAAGGCTGCCAGACAATATCTGGAGCTGTTGCGCATGTCGGGTCTGCGCGAGGTGTTTGTCACTCCAGCCCCGCAGCCGGTGCCGCAGGCAGCCGTCGCTGCTACCTCGCAGCGGTCAGGGCAGTCGGCAGACACGCTCGATTCATTACCGCAAGCGCAAGTTGAGGGCGGTGCCGCCGCCACGTCTCACCCCAGTACATCATCAGCCACAAACCAAGCCGACACTCTGGCGCAGCGTGGACGGGAAATCCAGTCGTGCCAGCGCTGCAAGCTGCACGAGGGGCGCAATTATGTTGTCTATGGCGAGGGCAGCGCCACCGCCAGACTCATGATTATCGGCGAGGGGCCGGGGGCGGAAGAAGACCGCACCGGCAAGCCGTTCATTGGCCGCGCCGGGCAGTTGCTCACCAAAATGCTGGCTGCCATTCACATCGACCGCCAGGACGTCTACATCGCCAACATCGTGAAGTGCCGTCCACCGGGCAACCGTGACCCGCGCCGCGAAGAAGTGGAGGCCTGCCTGCCCTACCTGCGAGAGCAGATCGAGCTGATTCGCCCGGGGGTCATCCTGCTGCTGGGGCGCGTGGCCGCCCGTACGCTGTTGGGCATCGATCAGTCGCTGGGCGCCTATCGTAAGCGGGTGCACGAATTTGCCGGCGTGCCCGTGTATGTAACCTACCATCCCGCGGCGTTGCTGCGCACCCCTGCCTGGAAACGGGCTGCCTGGGAAGACCTGCAACGTCTCGAAAAGCACTATAACAACCTGTAGAGGAACCGATGGCCGAAGCTACTGAGAGAATGCTCCCCCGCGATTTGAACGCCGAAGCGGCTGTGCTCTCGGCCATGATGATTGACACCGGCTGTGTTTCCAAGGCCATCGAGATGCTGACCGAAGAACACTTCTATCGCCGTCAGCACCGCCTCATATTCCGCGCCGCCGCGGAATTATTCGAGGAGAACATCGAGATCGACATCATCACCGTCATCGACCGCCTCGAACGTCACGGCGACCTCGACGCAGTCGGTGGCAAGCTTTTCCTTAACGAGCTGTCGAACATCGTCATATCGAGCGCAAACCTCGTATATCACGCCGGCATCATCCGCTCGCGCTTCCTGCTGCGCTCACTCATCACCACCGGCAACGACATCCTCGAAATGGCCTACGCTGCCGATGACGCCGTCGAGAACGTCATTGACCGCGCCGAGCAGGCCATCTTCAACATCGCCGAGCGCAGTGACCTGAAAACATTCGAGCTGATTCGCGACATCATCCCAGAGACCTTGCACAACATCAACGAGGCGGCGCTGCACCAGCGTTCTGTGCTGGGGGTGCCCAGCGGCTTCTCCGATCTCGACCGGCTCACCGGCGGGTTCCGGCCAGGTCAGTTCATTGTATTGGCGGCGCGCCCGGCAATGGGCAAAACCTCGCTCGCGCTCAACATCGCCTTCAGCGCGGCGGTATATCACAATTTCAAGGTTGGCATTTTCACGATGGAGATGGCCTCCGACGAACTCTTGATGCGAATGTTTTCCAGCGCCTCCGAGGTGTCGATGGAGAACATGCTGAAGGGCTACGGCATGGACCAGCCGAAGCTGCTGCGTATCAGCCAGGTGGCCGACGCCATGAGCGAAAAGCATATCTACATAGACGATTCGGGCACCAACTCCGCGCTCGACATTCGCGCCAAGAGCAGACGCCTGAAGGCAGAGATTGGCGGGCTCGACCTCATCGTGCTCGACTATCTACAGTTGATGAGCAATCGCACTGCCAAAGAGAACCGTCAGCAGGAAATCGCCGACATCTCCCGCTCGCTGAAGGTGCTGGCCAAAGAGCTCGAAGTACCCGTGGTCGCGCTGTCGCAGCTCAATCGCGGGCTCGAGAGCCGCCCCGACAAACGCCCGATGCTCTCCGACCTGCGCGAGTCCGGCGCCATAGAGCAGGACGCCGACCTGGTGATGTTCATTTATCGCGACGAGGTGTATAACCCCGATAGCGAGGAGAAAGGCGTGGCCGAGATCATCGTTGGCAAGAACCGTCACGGGCCCACCGGCACCGTCAAGCTCGTCTTCCTGAAACAGTTCACCAGCTTCCGCTCACTTGGGGGATAGATTGTTGTCCACCATCCGCGGTGTGCTGGGGCAGATTGGCGGCTACGTTATTTTCATGGGGCGCGTGGTGAGCCACTTGCCGCGTGTGTTCAAGCGCCGCAACGAAATTTTGCGCCAGATGCAGCGCGTCGGGTGGGATTCGATGCTGCTCATCGGCATCACATCGGGGTTCACGGGACTCGTCACCGCCGTGCAGGCCAGCTACCAGACGTCGGGCTACATCCCCGACAGTCTCATTGGCGTACTGGTGGGCAAGAGCACGATGATCGAGCTGGCGCCCGTGCTCACGGCGCTGGTGCTGTCGGGGCGCGTGGGCGCTTCGATGGCCGCCGAGATCGGTACGATGAAGGTGAGCGAGCAGATTGACGCTCTCGAAACGATGGCCATTGATCCGGTTGACTTCCTCTACCTGCCGCGCATTCTGGCGGGGATGGTCATGGTGCCGCTGCTGACGGTGTTCGCCAACCTCGTGGGCATCCTTTCCGCGTTCGTCATTTCCCACTTTCACTATGGACTGAACGTATATAGTTTCTTCTTCAACATGCGCGACTATTTCGAGCCATCTGACCTATGGGGCGGATTGGTAAAGGCTGTTTTCTTCGGCATCATCATCACCTCCATCGGCTGCTACATCGGGCTGCACACCCGCGACGGGGCCGAGGGCGTTGGCCGCTCGGCCACGCTCACGGTCGTCTATTCGTCCATCCTCGTTCTACTGATGGACTTCGTCGTCGCCTCAGTACTGTTTGGCAGTTTTTCGTGAAGCATGTCTTTTGTGTTTGGGAGTTTCAATTGAACCGCGTCCTGATTTTGCTGCTCATCGCTGTCGCCCTGCTGTCTGCCTGCCGCCGCGAGACCCGCCATCATCTCACCAAAGGCTACGACCTTGTCATTTACACCACCGGTACCTGGAGCGACGGCTTTCTGCGTGAGGCGATACCCACCTTCGAGGCAGAGCACGCCTGCCGCGTATATGTCGAGCCATTCGCCAACATTGCCCGCCTGCGTCGGCATCTGCTGAGCGAACGCGAGCACCCCGTTGCCGACGTGATTGTGGGGCTGGACAACTCATGGTCACAGATAGTGCTGGCCGACAGCGTTCTGTCGCCATACCGCCCCCAGGCGTTTGGCGCGGTGCCCCAGCGATATATCTATGATGCGTCCTGGCGGCAGACGCCGCTATGCTGGGCCTGGCTGGCGTTCATCTATGACAGCCGCAGCGTTCCCCAGCCGCCGCAGACGATGGCTCAGATGACCATCAGCAACCCGCTGACGCCATACATCATCGTTCACCCCGACAGCACCACTATAGGGCGCGCGCTGTTCGATTGGACATCGGGCTATTTCGGTTATTCGGGGTTCGACAAGTTCTGGCAGGGTATGCGGGGAAATGTGTTGACAATCGAGAGTGACTGGGAGAAGGCTTATCACAGGTTTCTGGCGGGTGAGGCCTCATATGTTCCAGGACATGCTACGCGTCCCTGCTATCACGAGATGAGCGAGGCTTCCGACCGCTATCGCGCCTTCATTCCCGTCGAGGGTGGTTACCGGCATATCGAGGCGCTGGGCATCGTGAGGGATTGTCGGCATCGCGCTCTGGCGGAGAACTTCGTGAACTTTTGCCTACGCGCCGATGTACAGGCCTTGCTGCCCACCTCGCAGTGGACGCTGCCCGTTCGTGACGGCGTGGGTGTGCCGCAGTGTTTCGATGACGCGCCCACCAGCGAGAAAGATTTTGGCGAACCGGAGCCGCAGCAAGAGGTGCAGCGATTCCTTGATCGCCTGTGGCGCGAGTGGCGCGAAGCAATGGAATGATGACACACAGTGTCAATTTTGGTTTCATACGGTGATGGGATGGGGTACCCTCTCCTATGTAGGAGAGGGTCGGCGGTATTCCGACGGGGTGAGGTGTCTTCGGAATGCCGCGTACGAGGTTGGGTGGGATTTTGGAGCAGGCCGCCGCAGATTGCCGACTTTGTCATCAATCTGGTGACACACAGTGTCATTGGCAGTGGAGGTGATCACAGGTGTTTAACGTCGTGCTGTGGCAACCCGAGATACCGGCCAACACCGGCAACATCGGGCGGCTGTGCCTGGGTGCGGGCGCCAGGCTGCACATTGTGCGGCCCATGCGCTTCATGGTCAACGACCGCCAGTTGCGCCGCGCCGGGCTGGACTACTGGCGCCGGCTTGACGTGGCCTTCTACGACAGCCTCGACGAACTGGCGGGCATCATCCCGCCGGCGCGCACCTGGTTGTTGTCAACAAAGGCAAGCCGTTGCTACACCGAGGCCGAATTTGCGCCGGGCGACGCGCTGGTGTTTGGTCCCGAAAGCCGCGGCCTGCCCGCTGATATGCTGTCTGCCGCGCCAGAGCGATGCCTGCGCCTGCCCATGACGGGCGAGGTTCGCTCGCTGAACCTGGCAAACACTGTCGCTGTGGCGCTGTATGAGGCCTGGCGACAAAACGCTTTCCGAATGCCTGTGTCACTGCCCGGCAACGGGACGGAAACGCATGACAAGGAGGAGAAATGATTCGTGGATCGTATGTGGCTCTCGTAACCCCTTTCCGCGATGGAGAAATCGACTATAACGCGGTCGAAGGCCTCATCGCCATGCACATCGAGCAGGGCACGCACGGTATTCTGCTGTGCGGCACCACCGCCGAGACTCCCGCCCTGGCCGGCGACGAAAAAGAACGGCTGGTGCGCTTTGGCATCCAAAAGATAAATGGCCGCGTTCCGGTGATGGTGGGCACGGGCAGCAACAACCTGCCCCGCACTATCGCCGCGACACAGCAGGCGTCGTCGTGGGGCGCAGGCAGCGCTCTGGTGGTTACGCCCTACTACAACAAGCCCACGCCCGAGGGGCTGTATCAGTTTTACCGCAAGGTGCACGACAACACAAGCATCCCCATCGTGATGTATAACGTGCCGGGGCGCACCGGCTGCAAGATGAGCGCCGAGACCGCCCTTCGCCTGGCGTACGACTGCCCGCGCATCGTGGCTCTCAAAGAGGCCTCCGGCGACCTCGTGCTGGCCATGCACGTCATCCGCGACGCCCCCGAAGGCTTCAGCGTGATGTCGGGCGAGGACGCCCTGAACCTTCCGCTGCTTGCCGCTGGAGCCAGAGGCGTCATCAGCGTAACTGCAAACATCATACCTGCTCAGATAGCGGCCCTGTGCAATGCCGCGGCTTGTGGCGAGTGGGACAAGGCCCGCAGCCTGCACCTGGCGCAGCTCGATATGCACGCTGCGCTTTTTGTCGAGAGCAACCCCATACCCGTCAAACAAGCCCTGGCGCTTGCCGGCCGTATTCTGGCCGATGTGCGGCCACCGCTGGCGCCGTTGAGCGCTCATCGTCTTCCCGGCCTCACCAACGTGCTGCGCCGCTACAAGCTGATCGATTAGGGAGATTCATGGCCCGTAAGGATCGTTCGAGCCTGGTTTGTCCACTGACCAATCAGTTCAAGGACTTGTACTCCTGTGCGCTCAACTGTCGCCAGAAGTGCATAATATACAAAGACAAGGTTACTCTTGCCCGTTTGCAGGAGTTTGTTGACAAACATCCAGACTACATCATAATAGGAGAACTTATGGCGACCAAGACCAAGTCAACCAAAGAGAAGCGGTATTGGATTGTTTTCGGAGACAACCAGTACAGAGAAGTCTCCGAGAAAGAAATCATGGCCAATCCCCAGGAGTTCATCGATATGCAAATTTGGGATAAACCGCCCAACAAGTACGAACTCGTTATCTCGCTCAAGCGGGTCAAGGTTTAAGGAGAAATTATGAAAACCATGTTCTTATGTCTGTTGCTGGCTTTTTGTGTCGGCCTCACCGCCATTGGTTCGGTGGTTGAAGAAGAAGACTACCAGCCTGTAACCACCGATACTGATGCCCAGACGGAAAACGACGACACGCGAATGCTGGTGGGTGAACTGCTTGTCAAGTACGGCAACTGGTTCATCGAGACCGAAGATGACATCACCCTGCTGGTTATGCCGGATGAAACCGCTCTCGAGCAGCAGGAGTGCAGCATTTCCAAGGGTGATCTGGTCATTCTGCGCGGTCGTTTCTCGCAGGATCGTTTTGTCATCGAAAGCATTCAGAAGAACGGTATTCGCTACCTGTTTTCCGAGTAAGCTCGACGGGACGGCGCATGGACTATGCCACCTTAGCTCGTTGGGTTCGAGAAGCGCCGTCTGACGACAACCCGCCGGTGGCAGGGCTGCTGCGGTTCGAGGATCAGGCGCTCCTGGTTTTCGAGGGCAGAGGGCCTGCTTTGCAGTTTCACCTCGCCGCGGGCGATTGCTGGTGCTTCTTTACGCAGCAGCGCGAACTGCCCTGGCGCGAACTGACCGGCCCCATCGCCGACGCGCTGTTCAAGTGCAGGCTGCGCAAGGTATCCATCGCCGATGGAGACCGCGTGCTCTTCTTCGATTTCAACCGCGTCAACATCTACAATCAGCGCGAGCAATATCGTCTCATCGTCGAACTCATCCCCCGATTCTCGAACCTCATTCTCACCCGCCTCGATGGTGATCGCCTCGTCATCGTTGACGCGTTGCGCCGCTTCAGTCTGGCCGACAATCCCGTGCGCCAGGTGTTGCCCGGGTTCGAGTGGACGCCACCGCCACCGCCGCCACGTTCTCCCGCCACAGAGCCGCCCGCTCTGCCCCTCGACATCAACGCCCACCTCGAATCGCAGTGGTATGATGTGGAGCTGCCCCGGCGACTGGAAAACCTGCGTCGCCAGGCGCTGGGGCGGTTGACGAAAAACCTGAAGAGGAAGCAACGCAAATTGCACAAGCAGCAGGACGAGCTGAACGACGCCGGACGGGAAGAACAATATCGCCGCCGCGCCGAGCTGCTGAAGCCGGAACTGCACCGCATTGGCCCCGGCCAGAGTGAAGCTGTGGTGACTGACTGGTTTGGCGAGGGCCAGCCGCAGGTGAGCATCCCGCTGCTCGTGAATCTGACGCCAAAGCAGAACATGGAGCGCTTGTTTCGCAAGGCGCGCAAAGCCCGCAGTGGCCGCGAGAAAATTGCCCTACAGATTATGCGCACTGAGAAAGAGGTGGATGAACTTGAGCGCGACATCTTTGAGGTGGAGAAGGAGGACGATTACGCTTCGTTGCGTGAACGCGTCGCATCATCTGGAGGCAGGGGCAGGCAGCGGCAGAAACGCTCACCGTATCGCTCGCTGCCGCTGGCGCCGGGCTGGGAGATATTCGTGGGGCGCACCAGCCGCGAGAACGACCAGCTTACCACTCGCATGGGCAAACCGCATGACTGGTGGTTTCACAGCCGCGTGTTCCGTGGCTCGCACATCCTGTTGCGCAATTATGACAAGCAGGAACCGCCCGGCTGGATGATTATGCTTTGCGCTCAGGTAGCGGCGTATTACAGCCGTGCTTCAAAGTCCAGCAACGTACCGGTTGACTACACACAGATTCGCTATGTGCGCAAGCCTCGCGGCAGCGCTCCGGGTTTCGTTACATACTCGCACCAGAAGTCGTTGTTCGTCGATCCGCTCTCGTTTCGCGGCGCGGTGCAATACATCCAGCGGAGGCAATCTTGAACCTGTTTTCCATTCATCAATCACCCTTGCTACAGGCTGGTGACGGCACATTGCTGCGTGAGTTACTGCATCCGCGCAACACCGGCATCGATCTGCCATACAGCGTGGCGCAGGCCATGCTGATGCCGGGCGAGGCCAGCCGGCCTCATTCGTTGGCCACATCGGGCGAGGTGTATATATTGCTGTCCGGGCAGGGCGCTATTTACGTTGACGACGAAACTGAAAGCGTGCAGGCCGGCGATGTGGTGCACATTCCGGCAGGCGCACGGCAATGGATTGAGAACTCTGGCGAGGAACAGCTTGTGTTTTTGTGTATCGTTTCACCCCCCTGGGACAACGCAGACGAGGTAATGCCATGAAAAAATCTGGAATCGTGCTGGTGAGCGGCGGGATGGACAGCCTGGTTACCGCGGCGATGGCCGCCGGAGAATGCGACGAACTGCGCTTTTTGCACGCCTCATACGGTCAGCGCACGGCAACGCGGGAGCGTGACAGCTTTCGTCTCCTGGCCGCGCATTACGATGTGTCCGACACGCTCGAGGTGTCACTGAACGCTCTGGCCGTTATCGGAGGCAACAGCCTCACCGACTTGTCAATACCTGTGAGCGAATTTGACCCGGCCTCTCACGTCGTGCCAACCAGCTATGTCCCCTTTCGCAATGCCCACCTGCTGGCCACGGCTGTTTCCTGGGCCGAGGGAACAGGGGCGAATCGAATCTACATCGGCGCGGTCGAGGAAGACAGCTCTGGCTATCCCGACTGTCGCCGGGTTTTCTACGACGCCTTTCAGCGCGCCATCGACCTGGGCACCAGAGATGAGACGCACATCGAGATAATCACGCCGGTCATCGACATGCGCAAGGCCGACATCGTCCGCCAGGGCATCGAACTGGGCGCCCCGTTCGAGCTTAGCTGGAGCTGCTATCGCTGCGAGGACGTGGCCTGCGGCACCTGCGACAGTTGCGCGCTACGCTTGCGGGCCTTCCGCGAAGCCGGCTATACCGACCCCATTTCCTACGCCGAAGGCAGCCGTTGATGCCTTACGACGAACGCTTCATGCGACGGGCGGTGGAACTGGCCGAGAACGCACGCGGCAGCGTGTCGCCCAACCCGCATGTGGGCGCTGTGCTGGTGCGCGAGGGGCGCGTCATCGGCGAGGGCGGGACGCAGCCGCCTGGCGGCGATCACGCCGAGATTGTGGCGCTGAAGTCCGCCGACGATGCGCACGGAGCCAGCATGTACGTTACGCTTGAACCATGCTGCGTTCACGGTCGCACCCCGCCGTGCACCGAGGCCATCATCGCCGCGGGCGTGAGCGAGGTGTTCGCCGGTATCGAGGACGTGAATCCGCAGGTGCGTTGCAGCGGTTTCGCCGCGCTCGAGGCCGCCGGAATCCGCGTCCAGCGTGATTGCCTGGGGGCGGTCATCGAACAGCAGCTCGAGGCCTACATCACCCGTGTGCGGCACGGGCGCGTCTTTGTCGTGCTCAAGACAGCCGCAACGCTCGACGGTCGGCTGGCCGCCGCCGACGGCTCCAGTCGCTGGATTACCAGCGCCCGGGCGCGCCGCGATGTTCATCGCTTGCGCGCGGCCAGCGACGCCGTGCTCACCGGCATCGGCACGGCGCTGGCCGACGACCCGCTGCTAACGGCGCGGGACATCGAAGGCGCGACCCAGCCCCTGCGCGTGGTGTTGGACGGCCAACTGCGCATTCCCATAGATTCGCAGTTGGTGCGCTCGGTTGAGGTTGCCCCTCTGCTGGTGGTGACTTGCATGGAAGAGGGGGACAAAGTGGAAGCCTTGCGCCGCGCCGGAGCCGAGGCGCTCACCGGTGCCCCGCGTGATGCTGCGGCTCGTTTGCCGCATGTGTTGAAAGCGCTGTACGAGCGCGGTGTGTGCCAGGTGATGGTGGAAGCGGGGCCGAGGCTGAACACGGCGTTCCTGCGGGCGGGACTGGTTGACCGCTGGGTGGTCTACGTGGCGCCGAAGCTGTTGGGCGATGGCGCGGGCGTGGTGGGCGGACTGGGCATCGGTACGATGGCGGACGCACGCCGCTTTGTGCTGGAGGACGTAGCCCGCGTTGGCGAGGATGTGCGACTGGAGATGTTGCCGGTTACGCAATAAGCCGAGAACTTTTGCTCGCGGAAACAGCAAGTAAACCGCACCCAGCAGAATGTGTCTTAATGAGTGCAGACCGAAATGCTGACAGGTTAGAACATATAGGCAAAACCAAGACCAAGAGACCAAGCGAGGCCGCTACTATAGTCCGCTTCTTCTCCGTCGCTCGATTTAACGTCTCCTATTGTGAAGCCGGCCCCGATACAAGGGGCAAACGTGAACCCATTGTCCCATGACCAACGATAGCCTATTTCACCACCAGGGGTAAACAAAACAGCAGTTATTGTTTCGTCGTCTTCATAATCATCACTATACTCCCAGTTGACTGAAACAACCTGAAATGTAGGACCGTAAAAGGGACCCTTGCCGCCACCGGTTTTATAGAAGCGATATTTCGCTCCAACACTGATTATTGTTAGCTCTCCATCATTAATATCCCAGTAAAAGAATGGAATATTAATCTCGTTTGCTCCATCATTAACGATGAATCCCAAATGGCCTGAATAGATACCGAATGGTAAACCAAGGGGGTTAATGCCAAACATTTTTGTTCTCACTACAGCGTCTTGTGCAGCAACTGATGCTGAAAGAGCAAGAAATAAAAAAGTCATCAACAACAATGTGCCATGTTTCATAAATCCTCCTTCTGGAACCTGTCTGGCAGAGTGTCTTAATCATTATTTTTGTCAAGATAGTAATGGTACAATTTCAGGTGTTTACCACAAAGCTCGCGGAGGGGTTGCGCAGCAGATAAGCCCCGTATGGAGGCACGAGAGTCGGACACGTTCCAGAGCTGATAAATCTCATCACAATCAGCGATGCCCATCGGCACGATGGCCGATGCTTGCCTGGAGATGTTGTCGGTTAGGTGAGTAGAATCTCCAGCCCCGACCGCAGGCGGTGGACGGGGATATTCAGCATCTTCTCGATTGTGGCGACGGCCTTTTTGCCGGTGCAGTGCCCTATCCACAGCGATTCGAGTTGCTGATTTCCCATAGCCATGCCTGTGGTGCGCACCCGTTCTTCGTCTGCATGCAGCAGGTGCATTCCCCCGATGAAATGCCGAATGGGAGCGTCGAGCGCCCGGCGGCAGCGTTCGAGCATCCCGATGACTCCGGCGTGGCAGCATCCACCCAGCACGGCATAGCCGCCAACGACGGGTATGGCCAGCATCAGCTCGCCGGGGAAGGTGTCTGGCTGGATGCCGGGCGGGTCGAAGGCGAACGGGCTGGGTTCGCGCTCGAGCGGATGCGGATTGTGAAAGCCGGTGACGATGATGGCTTCGCCGGGCAGCGCGGTGGTTTCGGAGACCGTGTGCAGTTTGAACCCCTGCTCGCGCAGTTGCTCTTCGTTACAGCATGCGCCGATGTTTTTCTCGTTGCCGATGCGGTAGCGGGGGACGAAGAACTCCTCGCTGACGTACAGCGGCGTTGTGGCGCGCAGGTGGCGCAGGCCGTCGGCGTGGTCGAAGTGCGGGTGACTGATTATCACGGCGTCGAGCTTGTCGAGGCTGACGCCGAGCGTGGCGGCGTTGCGGATGAAGGCGTCGCTTTGCCCTGTATCGAACAGGATGCGCCCACCCTCGAACTCAACCAGCATCGAGAGGCCGTGCTCGCTCCGCAGGCCCTCGACGGGGCTGTCTTCCACCAATATCGTGATGCGGGTCATATGATTTTGCTCATTGCTTTCAATTCGGAGCGCAGATGCCAACCGCCCTTTTCCCAGAAGATTTCGCCACCCTCGTTATCTACCAGGATGAAAACGGTACACTTGTGTATGCTTTCAGCCTTCAGCGTCGCCAGGCTTTTCTCCACCAGTTTGCCGCCAATACCATTGTTCCTGTGAGGCGCCGAAACAGCCAGATGCCTGATGTATCCCCTGGCGCCGTCATGACCGCACAGAATAGCGCCAATGACGCGGTTGCGCATGTCCTTCGCCACAAAACTCGTGTGCTGATTGCGGCGCAGGTATTTCTCGATGGAGGCTATCGAGTCCGACACGTTGAGAGGCACGCCCTCGGTGTCGCTCCAGAGCTGGTAGATTTCATCATAGTCAGCGATGATCATCGGGGCAATCGTGTAGTCCATCAGAACGTTTCCTATTGCAGCAGCAGCAGCTTGGTCATGCGGACGCCTTCGGGTGTAGTCAATTTTGCGAAGTAAATACCCGAAGAGCAGCCTGTGGCTGCCCAGGTGACGGTGTGCTCGCCGGCGGGCAGGGGTTCGTCCAGCAGCGTAGCCACGCGCTGGCCCCGGATGTTATACACGCACAGTGTGCTGTGAGCAGGCTCCGCCAGGCTGAACGCTATCGTCGTTTCGGGGTTGAATGGGTTTGGGTAGGCGCTCAGGTTGGCCTGCGACGCGGGGGTGGCGTTTTCGTCGGCGTCAAGGGTGATGCTGTCGATCTTGTAGATACAGAAACCGGGGCTGTCGTCTGCGATGAGCATGTACCAGTCGGTGTCGTCGTAGAGAACATCCAGAATTTGTCCCTGAGAGACAGCAGAACTCTGGAGCGTCTCACCCGTTCCAGCGTCAAGAACTGAAATACCTTGATTGTAATCGGGCTCGGAACTCCAGCAAAGGATCAGCGGCTCCATCCCGGGTAGCGTCACCAGGCTTCCCGCTTGCAGCATAGACACATTCGCCGCTGTGGAGGCCTGCCAGAGGATAGTACCATACGGATTGGAAGCAAAGTACTCACATGAGAGGAAGTAAATATAATCGCCGGTAGTAGCCGTCACAATGAAACCTGCTGCGGGGATCACGGGATGGCTGACTGGGAAGCGGATTACGGCGATACCTATCGGATAGTTATAACAGGAGTGTGTACTGTAGTTGCTTCCAGTGGTCGTCAACAGATCGAGGGTGGCTGTTTCGTCTTTGCGATACAGGGTGTGGGTCTTGGTGATTCCCGATCCATTCGTTCCGAAGTAGGTGTAGGTGGTTCGGTCGATGGTGAAAAGAGCGCCTGAAGCAAGATCAATCTTGCACATGACGAAGCCGCCTTCGTCGATCTGACCCGCATCGAGCAGCGTGTCTGACTGGATGACCCAGGTTTGCATGAAGGTGTTGAGGGTAGTGCTGCCGCTTTCATCACCGATGTCCCGATCATAGTCTTCTAACATGAGAAATACCGTCGGGAATCCGTCATAGTCTGCACTTTCAAGGCCGAGAACGTACTGAGTGTTCTCGTTGGTGGCTGTCTGTGTCATCCCGTGCATGTAGAGCGCTTCGTCGAGCAGCGTCACTTCGGGGTATGAGAACAGCAGCACATGCGCCGTGAATGTATCGTCGACCCAGTCTTCATCGCCGTATGCAAGGAGGAGTTTGGCTTCCGCACCGCTGCCCAGCAGGTTGAACACGATGCTGCGCCGGTCCTCGGCAGGTACGCTTCGGGGGATGGTGAATATCTGATCGAAGAGGTTGGAGCATACCAGGTTGTAACCCATGATGCGCACCTCATCATCGGATGCGTTCGAGGTTCTAACCATGTAGAACCATTCCTGCGCACCATCGCCGTCCACATCGTGCAGAACGATAGGGCCATCATGCTCCTCGAATGGCGTTTCACCTATCTGCGTCAGTTCGATATCGAGCGCGCCGGCTGCACAGACGAGAACCAGCGTGAAGACAAGTGTCGCGTGTTTCATAGTGTCCTCCTGTAGAAACGGGGAGCTGCTAATAGCATACTCCCCGTCAGCAACGTGTCAAGTCTATTTAAGCAGCGCCAGCCTCGCAGTGCGAACGCCATCGGATGTGGTCAGCCGCACGAGGTACACGCCGCTTGCGCAGCCATCGGCCTGCCAGGTGACGCTGTGCTCGCCGGCGGACAGCGGTTCATCCAGCAGCGTGGCCACGCGCTGGCCGCGGATATTGTACACACACAGTGTGCTGTGAGCAGGCTCCGCCAGGCTGAACGCAATCGTCGTGGTTGGGTTGAAGGGGTTGGGGTAGGCGGTCAGGTGCGCCTGGGGCGCGGGGACGGCGGTATCGTCGGCGTCGAGCATGATGCTTACCTCCACCTCGTCCGAATAGCCGGACTGGTATGCGCCATAGTACGCGGCGACGCAGTAGATGTAATCACCATGGTCGAGGTTGGTGTCGGCCAGGGCGGGGACGCTCGTTTCTGCAATGGCTGCGCCATTACGATAGACTCGCCAGCCTTCATGCTCGCTTTCGGGCGGCGCGTCGTCCCAGGTCAACATCACATCGTTGTCAAACACCTCGGCGGCAAGGCCTGTGGGCACAAACAGCATCGGTGGCCCCAGCACTTCGACGATGTTCGAGGGGTCGCTCTCAAACAGGTTGTCATGAACAGCGGTGACCCAGTAGAGAGTGCTGAGACCGCCGGGAAATGTATCGTCAGTGTAAGTCGTGGCAGCGCCGTTCACTTCGTCAAGAAACTCGCCATCGCGGTAGATTCGGCAGGAAGTGATGTCGCGGAAAGGCAGTTCCCACACCAACTCTACCGTGTCGTCAATTACCTGCGCGGTGAGGTTCTGTGGTGGAGGGTAGCTGTCGTTGGAGTATGCCTTGAAGATTGTACCGCCGGCGCCGACAAGCAATGTGCCGTCGTCGGCGAGGGCGGGCCCGCCCAGATTGATGTTGCCTATCATTTCGCTCCACAGCAGGTTGAGGTCGGGCGAGAAGGCATAGATATAGCCGCCGTTGCCACCGCCGGCAGTGACGAATACGATGCCCGCCTGATCGATTGCCATGCGGGGAAAGAGGTTGATGCCGTTGGTGATGGGCGGCGAGGTGTGCAATACAACGCCGGTGCTGGGATCGAGGCGGATAACCTCGTCGTCTTGAGAGTAACTGTAAATGCTGCCGTCCGGCCCAACGCCGAAGCTGGCAAAAGGCACATATCCCAGCTCCGTGCGCCAGCGTTCGACAAAGCCTGCGCCGGTGTCGTCGTAGCAGACGAGGCAATCTGTGGCTGGTATGTTCTGGGTGCGGGGCGCGAAGACAGTCCCGTCTGGTCCGACGAACGGGCCGACTTGCTGTACGTTGGCGCCAACCTCGGAATCGCTGGCATAGAGCACCGTTCCCGTGTCGAGGTCGAGGGCCAGCATTCGCGGGCCGGCCGCTGTCGCTTCCCAGGTGTAGCCGCAATGGCTGAATACAGCCACCTGCAGGCCATCGCTCGAAGGAGCGATGCGATTGAGGCTCCACACGGTGCTGCCGTCGTTGGCGTCGATGCGCACGACCGAGGAAAAGTTGCCCACGATGAGGTCACCGTTTGAGGCGAAGCTGCAACCTTCCGTGGCGCACTCGTTAATCAACGCTTCCGATTGCCATAGTTGCGCTCCGGTATCGGCGTCGAGGGCGTACATGTGAGCGCCATCGCTGCCACTGCCGCTGCGCGTGGCGAAGACGCGACCGTCACGCATCCCCGATACGCGGCTGCGCCCATCGGTGGTGGGGAAATCGACGGGCAGTTCCATCTCCCAGAGCACAGAACCGTTGGTGATGTCGCAGGCGACGATGGTTGCGCCGTGCAGCGGGTCGCTGGGGGTCTGGCAACGCGCCATAACGACGATATTGCCATCGGTGATGTGCTGTTGGGCGAAGGCTGTGTAGGGTCCGCCAGACCAGCGTTCTGTGACGGTAGTGGGTCCACACACGGGTTGTTGGCCGTTTCGTGCGGGGTTTCCGCCCGTAGCTACGTTCCAACCGCCGGCCATGCATACCGCTGATATCATCAGCAAGCCGACGAACAGCGTGAATCTCAGTTTCATATGCCCTCCAGATTACACGGAGAATAAACAATAGCCTACTCCCTGTCAGCAACGTGTCAAGACTATTTGAGCAGCAGCAGCTTGGTCATGCGGACGCCTTCGAGGGTAGTCAATCTTGCGAAGTAAATACCCGAAGAGCAGCCCTCGGCTTGCCAGGTGACGCTGTGCTCGCCGGCGGGCAGCGGTTCATCCAGCAGCGTGGCTACGCGCCGACCGCGGATGTTATACACGCACAGTGTGCTGTGAGCAGGTTCCACCAGACTGAACGCAATTGTCGTGCTTGGGTTAAAGGGATTCGGGTAATTGCCGAGAAGCTCTGTTTTCACGGAAGATACATCATCGCCAACTCCGCTGCTTTCCAGCAGAGTTATTGCCCTCAAGGCAATCAGACTATCGCCGGCGCTGTCGGAAATCGTCAGCATCAAATCATAATCGCCATCCACTACATCGGATGTATCCCATTCCGCGAGAACATCGTGAGAAACCTGGTCGGTCGATTCTTCAATCAGTGTCCAATCGTTAGTTCCTACAGGAGCGTAGTGAACAGTGTAGCTGTCGAAGGTGATGGAACTTTGTTCACCGGGTTCTATCCAGGCAGAACCGGATATTTCTATCGTGTCTCCAACTTCATAATCCGGCAGGCTGTCTAACAGGGCAAACATTGCCAGAGCGCTGTCCATCGCTTCCGGCTCATATTCAAATGATGAATTCACAGCCAGCAGGTAGGAGTTATCGTGCGCGATATTTGTTGATTGATATGGCCACATTGGGGTTACGGTGCTGTTAACAAAGAGAAATGTGCTGTTATTGAATGTGCCCACATAGCTGTGACTGATTCCATCGACAAAGGAAACAAGGGCGTCTCCGCCGGAACCGAGCATTATCGTGGCGCCGTCGTGGAAGCAATTCGTTGCATAAATTTCTGAATTTCCTCTGCCGATCATTTCACCAAAAGAACATGAATCGATATTGAAAACTACATCGTCGAAAGGATACCAGTTCCACCAAAAAACGTAGGTGTTGTTATATACCAGGTTTCTATCGTCAAGGGGAACGATTAGATTGGAATGCATCGCATAATCCTCGATTCCACTGATACTTATTGTATTTTCCCCGAACATCCTGACGCATGAACCCCGGATTATGGAATTATTGATAGTGACATCACATCCTGTGAGTGTTTCCAGAGACCACCAGCATTGAGAACAGGAATCAGCGATGAAGGTGTAATAAATGCCATCAACACCGGGTGTCTCATCGGAAAGCTCGAAATGCTCCACATATTCAGGGTCAGGGAATTGCATATTCACAACCGAGCCGTCCGGCATCTCAAACCAGGGCATCAGCGTATCGCAACAGGTCAGGTGAACGAAGCAGGAGTCATCCACCATGATGTCTCCCACATGATCCACATCTTCAAGAATGAGGCTGGATGAATTGAAAACCTTGCGGAATGTCCAGTCAGGGAAGTATGTATTGGAAGCGAAGTAAGAGCAATTGTCATGCAACTGCGCATAGTGCATGACTCCGTTCGCATCTACTGTGGCATCAGTGGCTTCAAAACTGGAGTCATCGAGCATCCATACATAATACTGTCCAACGTAATACTGGTCGAAATGCAGGTGGGCGTTGTTCCTGAATATCGCCGTTCCCGCATCCATCAGGAATAAATTGCCGCCAAGAGTGAGCATCGCGTCATCCACCACCAGCGTCCCTTGTCCGAAGACCACGATGTCGTCATCCTGAGTGAAGTCGGTTGTAATGAAAGTAGTGTCTGGTCCCGGGCCGATATAAAGAATATCCCGATTGCCTGGAGAGGTTAAATCCTCGGTTGCCAATGAAATCACATCTCTGTCAAATCGCTCGCTGTTCATTTGAAGAGGCATGGAATGTTGGGGAATTGTTTCAGCTATTGTGAAGTCAGCCTTATTCTGCCGTTGTTCAAAAATGACATTGTTCACTTTTTCCTGTGGAAAATGCGCGAAAAGACTGATTGAGACAATCAAACCCCACAGGACAAATTGAATTCGCTTTTTCATTTTTCCTCCATAATAAACGAGGAGCTGGCAAAAGCCTACTCCCCAGTGGTAACGTGTCAAGCCTATTTAAGCAGCGCCAGCCTTGCGGTGCGGACGCCTTCGGGGGTGGTCAGTCGAGCGAGATACACTCCGCTCGCGCAGCCTTCGGCCTGCCAGGTGACGCTGTGCTCGCCGGCGGGCAGCGGTTCATCCAGCAGCGTGGCCACGCGTCTGCCGCGGATGTTGTACACGCACAGTGTGCTATGGCCGGGTTCCGCCAGGCTGAACCTCAGTGTCGTGCTTGGGTTGAAGGGGTTGGGGTAGGCGCCGAGAAGCTCTGTTTTCAAGGAAGAAATGTCTTCCCCAGTCCCGCTGCTTTCCAGCAGAGTTATTGCCCTCAAGGCAATCAGACTATCGCCTGCGCTGTCGAAAATAGTCAGCAGCAGATCGTAATCGCCATCCTCCAGGTCGGATGTATCCCATTCAGCGAGAACATCGTGAGAAACCTGCTCGGTCGATTCTTCAATCAATATCCATTCGGTAGTACTTACGGGAGCGTAATGAACTGTGTAGCTGTCGAAAGTGGTTTGATTATTTGGGCCTGTGTCTATCCAGGCAGAGCCTGCGATTTCGATGTTGTCTCCGATTTCATAATTCGGCAGGCTGTCAATTGCGGCGAACATGACAAGAGCGGCATCCCTTGCATAAGGTTCATTTTCAGGAGGAAAAGTGCAGTTCGATGCAAGAAAAGTTGAATTTCCATGAGCTATATTTTGCGTTGCATCAAAGTTGGGTCGCGGTTCAAAGCGCGTGTTTATCAGAAGCAGTGTAGCATTGAACCAACTACTGGAAAAAGTTCGGCAAACGCCATCCTCAAAAAGGATGAATCCATCATCGACAGGCGATGTGCAACTCGGGAATCCATCGGAAATAGTATTTGTAAAATAAATTTCCGATTGATCATGCGCCTTTGATTCGGCGTATCTGCAATCATCAACATGAACAACCGCGTCGAAATAGACATACGGAAACCACATATGCAGATAGCAGTTGGTAATCTGAGTGGTGCGATCGGTGAAAGGAAAGGACAGGTAATCGTACATCTCATAGTTTTCGATGTCACTGATTGACACATCCTCATCGATTCGGAAAACAATGCAGATGAACGACGAATCGACATGGACTGAACTGCTCGCCCAGCTCTCTATTCCCCACATGACGCCAATGCAGTCATCAAATGTAACTGTGTAATCAACGCCGTCTATGCCGCTCAGATTGTCGTCGAAAACGTAATCGGGGACGATGTCCCAGTCTGGGAATTGATAGTCGAACACGTCGTCGTCACTGGCGCCGAACCAGGGCAGAATGGTATCGCACCGCGTGAATTCAACCTCGACCGAGTCGTTTATCGTCAGGTCGCCCACCATGTTCGCATCGACAAGAGTCAGTGAGGATTGATCCCAGAGTTTTCGGAAGTTCCAATGGGTGAAGGTTGTCTGCAAAGCGGTGTATTCACTGTTGTCGTATTGCCGTATTTGATAAACCACGTTTCCATCCACCGTCGAGTCTATCGCTTCAAACGTGGCATTATCGTGAAGCGCATGAAGGTACTGGCAATTAAACAGTTGAGGAACATGCAGATATGCGCCGTTCTGCAGAATCACCTTGCCGTTATCCTGCTGATACAGATGGCCGTAAAGCGTAAGAGTGGCGCCGTCAACGAGAAGAACACCGTCACCACAAACGACGATGTCGCCGTCTTGCTGATAATCTGAGTAAATGAAGGTTGTATCCGCTCCAGGCCCGATGTAGAGTATCTCTCTACTATCGCTCATTATGAAATCGTATTCGCTGGAGTACACATGGTCTCTGGTAGATATGTTTCTGGCGGCATTGGATGTGGGGGATGAGCACTCGGCGCTGGCATTGGAAATCGACTTGCTCTGATGATGATCGAGGATTAGCTCGGTCACCTTTTCCTGTGGAAATTCAGCGGAAAGGCTTATTGAAAGGATGACTCCCCATAGGATAAACAGGATTCTCGTTTTCATTATGTTTCCTCCATGTATAGTATGGGACATAATGAATTGATTTTTCCTGCGAATTATTTTGAAGAAAATAATGGAAGGGCAGTGTAAGTTTTTGCCAGCCTATTTAAGCAGCGCCAGCTTGGTGGTGCGGACGTCTTTGGGGGTGGTCAACCTTGCGAAGTAAATACCCGAAGAGCAGCCTGTGGCTGCCCAGGTGACGCTGTGCTCGCCGGCGGGGAGCGGTTCATCCAGCAGCGTAGCCACGCGCCTGCCACGGATGTTATACACACACAGTGTGCTGTGGCCGGGCTCCGCCAGGCTGAACGCTATTGTCGTGGTGGGGTTGAAGGGGTTGGGGTAGTTTTCGAGAAGTTGTGTGACCGGTACAATCAAATCATCTGCACCTGTTTCAGGATATAAGGCAAAGTCAACTGTAACAGTTTGATCTTCTATTACTTCAACAACATTTGCAGAATCGCTATAGCCTTCTGCCGTACAGATCAAACTATCGTACACACCAACGGGAATATCTTCCAATAAATATGTGCCATCATATTCTGTGATATCAGAATAACTGCCAAGAGAAATGACAGCACCTTCGATTGGATTACCGGAATTTATATCAGTTACGGTTCCGCTTATATCACCGGTATTCAATAAATCTTCATCCTGGAAAATCAGGAATGCAGAATCAGTTGTAACGAACAAAAAATTATCCTGCACTGCAACATTGTAGCAGCATCCTGGAATTGGATATGATTCCAAATGAAATGGAACTTCAGGATTAGAAATATCAAATTTCATTAAATCATAACCGGCGATATAAAGATAATCACCTGTAACACAAATACCCGTTGCACCGGTTACATCATCATAAGTACAAATTATTTCCGGGTTATCAATATCGGTTATATCTATGATCTGGAAATGCTGATCACAAACAAGATACAGCAAGTTTTCCTGAACAACAAGATCTCTTGCATAATTACACACAGTTGTTATGGAAGTTATCAATTGCGGGCTTGACGTATTACTTACATCCACTATCCATAATGAAAAAGCGCCATCTCCGGCAATAAAGGCATATCCGCTATCGACACAAATCCTGAGAGCATTGCCGCTGAGAGTTAAAGAACCTTCAAGAGATGGATTAAGCGGATCCTGCAAGTTCAATATATTAAGAACATCACTATCCAAAATGTAACCGAATGAATTTTCTGCATATATATCTTTGGCAGCAGATGGATATTCTCCGGCAAATTGCGGAGCATCAGGATCATTTACATCGATGACAGTGAAAGAGGGGGTCCAATCGATATTGTCTTGCATGAAAACATAACTGTCCATTACATCAAGGTTATTGGGCATTGCCCAGAGATCCAATGCATATTCTCCTCTTAGAAAGGGGTTTTCAAACTCACTGATATCAATTATCCTCAATCCGCCTGGAAGTGAATAAATCTCACCCATATCTGCAAGGTAAGCGAAATCCTGATTTACTTTTACTTCCTGAAGCCAGTATGGTCTTTGAAGACTTCCTTCCAAAAACGTGTTGGATGGAACCTGAACATTCAAGATTTCCAGGAAGGATGTTTCAGATGAAAACAGATAGTTTCCATCAAGAAACAGTGATCTTACATTATCCATTGTAGAAAAACTCTGAGCAATGAACGGAGAATTCAGATTAGAAATATCGATGACATCCATATTGTCTGATGCAACGAAAACATAGTTTCCTTCAACTTCTACATCGTGTGCAGAACCGGATGTTGCAATTTGCGATGTAAAAACAGGATTGAACGGATCAGTTACATCAACGATTTCAAGTCCGTTTTGATGGTCGGCAATGAAGGCGAATCCGTTTGAAAATGCGACATTGTTTCCATAACCCGGAGTGCTATAATTAGAAACGAAAACAGGGTCTCCCTGAACTGTTATATCCAGAATAGTAAGCCCCATATTGGCTGTGTCGGAAATATAGGCATAATTTGCTTCAATATCTATTCCGACTGCTCCCGGCAGCGAGTAAAAACCGATCGAATCGGGCTGGGCGGGATTTGTAACATTTAGAACCATCAAGCCTGCACCGTCAACCACATACAGAATAGTGTCACATAGAAATAAAGTATGGGCTCTTTGCAGAAGATATGATGAAATGAGTTCCATGTCGTTTATATTAACGATTCTTACGCCGTCTTTATCACCGATATAAGCGAAATCGCCTTCGACGATAATATCATTTGTACCGGTTATACCTTTGCTTCCACAGGGAATGTATAACTCAGAAATGACTACCGGGTTTGAAATATCGGAGATATCCAGGTGGCAAAGACCATTATTGAATGAAGCCCACACATCGGTTCCGGTTGAAAAAACATCTGTGAGCACTGACCACATACAACTTCCAACATATTCAATAGTTTCTTCTCTCGTGTTATGATTTACAGGATTGCTACCCGTTTTCCAACCATACGGTAATTCATTATCTACCATTGTTTTTGAAACATCCGGGCTGACAGCAGCATGAATAACAGAAGAGAATATGACAAAAGCTGAAAACAGGATTACTGTGCTCAAAGATTTCTTCTTATCAAACATGACGTTTCTCCTTATCTTTAATTAACTTCATCAGCCATATCCGTTTAGTCTCGCAATAATCGTTCCCTGCTCTCAGTTGATAGAAATAGACCCACTGGATACAGGTCGGCGTGCCTCCATGCGAAACGGGGAGCTGACAATAGCCTACTCCCCGTCAGCAACGTGTCAAACTATTTTCTCGCTCCTACGCCTCCGGCTTGTCGCCGAATTTCACGGCGTTCTTGAGGATGGCGGTGACGGAGGCGAGGTCGGTGACGTCGGCGGGGATGATGAGACTGTTGGTCTGCTTGGCCAGGTTGCCGAACTGCGCAATCCACTCCTGCGCGATGCGGAGCTGAACCGCCTCCTGTCCGCCCGGCATCTGGATTGACCTGCCCACTTCCTCAATGCCCTTGGCCGTGGCCTGAGCCACTACCAGGATGGCCTCGGCCTTACCATGCGCCTCATTGATGCGGCGCTGCTTCTCGCCTTCCGACTTCTTGATGTGTTCCTGCTTTTCACCCTCGGCGCGGTTAATCACAGACGCCTTATCACCTTCCGATAGCAGAATCTGCGAGCGTTTCTCGCGCTCGGCGCGCATCTGCTTCTCCATGGCGCCGATGATCGAATCTGGCGGCGAGATGTTCTTGATCTCGTAGCGCGTAACCTTGAGACCCCAGGGATCGCTGGCCTCGTCCACCGCGCTGACGATGGCGGCGTTGATGATGTCGCGGCTCTCGAAGGTGGCTTCCATGTCGATCTTGCCGATCTCGGAGCGCATGGTGGTCTGTGAGAGCTGGGTGATGGCGAAGCGGAAGTTGGTGATGCCATAGCTGGCCTTCACTGGGTCAACCACACGCAGATAGAGCACGCCGTCAATCTCGACAGAGATGTTGTCCTTGGTGATGCACATCTGCGGCGGCACGTCAACGGCGGTTTCCTTGAGCGTGTGCTTGTAGGACACTTTGTCGATGAATGGGAACAGGATGTGGAAGCCTGCGTCGAGGGTGCGGTTGTATTTGCCCAGCCGCTCGACCACGAACGCCGACTGGTTGGGGACGATGCGGATAGTCTTGAAAAAGGTGATGAGCGCGACTAACGCGATGATAACGGTGAATAGTCCTGGCACGGTTCCTCCTTAGTCCACTTTTTCTACAAGAAGCGTTATGTTGTCTTTGCCGGTGATGCGGACGTTGTCGCCCTCGGGGATGATGTCCTCGCAGGTGGCCTTCCAGGGCGTACCCTGGTATTTCACGCGGCCTGTTCCATGCAGGGCGTTGATCTCCTCTGTCACCGGCACAATCTTGCCGATGTCAACGTTGAACTCCTCCACGTCCCTGCCTTCTGTCTTGCCCAGAAAGGTTTTCTTGAGAAAGCGGCGCAACAGAAACAGTGAGGCGACAGCCACCACGATGAATACGACCATCTGCCAGGTGAATGAGGTGGTGAGGCCGATGACGGTGGTGAGCGCGGCCACCAGCGCGCCCAGACCAAAGAACGCGACGATTAAGCCCGGCATGATGAATTCGGCGAGGATGAGGGCAATGCCCACGATAAACCAGATGAGCGCTGGAGACATATCAACCTCCGCAGATGTTTACAGAAGTTTACTTCCCTATGTGATTGCGTCAAATCTTTTTTATGCGCGGGCAGTGCATTGTGCCAACCACGATTTTTGAATTGACAGTCAGGTTGCGAAAGTAAACAGTCAATTAGGAGGCTGAATGCTCAAACGATTTGAAATTGCCGACGACGTAACGCTGTGCCAGGCGGAAGGCTCGCTGGTGAACAGCACCATCATTGAGGCGGGTGACGAACTGGTGGTGATAGACACTCTGCTGCGTCCGCGTGACACACGGGAAGTAGCGGCCTTCATCGCCACGCTGGACAAGCCGGTGCGCTGGCTCATCAATACCCACTGGCACAGCGACCACTGCTATGGTAATCGCTTTCTGGCCGACTCGCGCACCTGCGTGGTGGCTCATGCTGACCACATGCAGACACTCAGCCGCGAGCGCCATGTGCTTTCGCCAGAGCGCCCCGCCATCGTCGAGCGCAAACACCTGGTGCGGCCGCATCTCACCTTCACCTGCGAGCTTGCCATTGAGCGGCCGCTGCCGTTGCGTCTCATCCCCGCGTCCGGCCACACCCCCGACAGCACAGTCATCTACTTGCCGCAGAGCAAGCTTCTTATCGCCGGTGACACGCTGCTCAACTCCGATGACGGCCGCATCGTCGTGCCATATTTCTATTGGGGCGACAGCCTCGAATATATTCACACCCTGCAAAACTTGTTGACGCTCGACATCGACATGATTATTCCGGGACATGGCGCTGCTTGCGGAATAGAGGTTATCGAGCGTGGCCTGCGCTACCTGCATCGCCTGCGGCGGCTCACCGATGAGTACTTCGCCTCGCACGACCATGACTGGCAGGCGTTCGACATGAAAGACAGCAGCATCCTCGTCTCGCAATGTCTGCCCGGCACGGCCGAGGACGATTTCTGGGCGCCACAAATGCACGAACTGAACTTGCAGCGCAGTCTGCTTGAATACATCCGAAAGGACGACGAATGAAGATTCTGCTGGGAACCCACAACCCCGACAAGATCAGAGAAATCCGCGACATCCTCGCCGACGTCGAAGGTCTTAAACTGTTGAGCGACCTGCCTGGGATGCCAGAGGTGGTCGAGGACGGCGACACCATCGAGGCCAACGCCGTGAAGAAGGCTGTCGAGACCGCCCGCGCCACCGGCATGCCCACGCTCTCCGACGACACCGGCTTCTTCGTTGACGCGCTGAACGACGCCCCAGGCGTGTATGCGGCGCGTTTTGCCGGCGAGAACTGCACCTACCGCGACAATCGTCTCAAAATGCTTCGCCACATGAAGGGTGAATTCGAGCGCACCGCGCACTTTCGCACAGTGGTGGCCCTGGCCGACAAAGACGGTCTGGTCGGCGTCTCCCGCGGCAGCGTGTGTGGCCGCGTGACCCACGAAGAGAGGGGAGAGGGCGGCTTTGGTTACGACGCCATCTTTCTGGCCGATGAAACAGGCCTGACGTTCGGTGAGATGTCCGATGAAAATAAAAACGCCATCAGTCACAGGGGCCGCGCTTTTCGCGCCGCCATCCCCATGATTGTCAACTATATCAATAAACATACTCAGGAGGGAGCATGATCAATCCACAGATTTTCCGTCAATACGACGTCCGCGGCATCGTGGACAAAGACCTCACCGACGAAACCGTGACACAGTTAGGCAGGGCGTTCGGCACCTGGCTGAAGCGCAAGGGGAAGAGTAGCGTGGTGGTGGGCGGAGACGCACGGCTTTCCACACCGCGCTTCATGGCACGCATCACGGAGGGCTTGCTGTCCACCGGCTGCGACGTTACCGACATGGGCATCCTGGCCACGCCGGTGCTCTACTTCGCCATCCAGCATCTGGGCAGCGACGCCGGGGTGATGATTACCGGCAGCCACAACCCGCCGGAGTACAACGGCTTCAAGCTCAACCTCGGCCTCATGAGCATCTATGGCGACGAGATTATCGAGCTGCTGCACCTCATCCAGGCGAACGATTTCGAGAGCGGAGAAGGCCGCAGCATGAGCTTCGAGGGCATTATCGGCATCTATCAGGATTATATCGTCAACCGCATCAGCATCGACCGCAAGGTGAAGGTAATAGTTGACGCCGGCAACGGCGCCGGCGGCCCCATTCTGCCCGACATCCTGCGCCGTATCGGCTGCGATGTGACCGAGCTCTACTGCGAGCTGGACGGCACCTTTCCCAACCATCATCCAGACCCGACCGTCATCGAGTATATCCAGGACCTCATCAAGATGGTGCGCGAGGGCGACGCCGAGATCGGCCTGGGCCTCGATGGCGATGCAGACCGCATCGGCGTGGTTGACGAGAACGGTGACATCCTCTTCGGTGACCAGATTCTGAACGTGTTCGCCCGTGACTTTCTGGCGGCCAATCCCGGCGAGATGGTGGTGGGTGACGTGAAATGCAGCAAGATATTCTACGACGACATCCGCAAGCATGGCGGCCAACCGGTGATGTACAAGACAGGCCACTCGATGATTAAGCAGAAGATGAAGGAAGACGGCATTCGCATGGGCGGCGAGATGAGCGGCCATATCTTCTTCGCCGACCGCTACTTTGGCTATGACGACGCCATGTATGCCTGCTGCCGTTTTGTCGAGATAATGGCGCAGACCGACAAGCCTGTCAGCCAGTTCCTCGCCGACCAGCCCACGATGTTCAACACGCCGGAGATTCGCGTGGACTGCACCGATGACGCCAAGTTCGCGCTGGTGACCAGGGTCTGCGATTCCTATAAGGCCGAGGGCGCCGACGTGAACGACATCGACGGCGTGCGCGTCACCTTTGCCGACGGCTGGGGATTGCTGCGCGCCTCGAATACCCAGCCTGTGCTGGTGATGCGGTTCGAGGCCGAGACCGAGCCGCGCCTCGAAGCTATCCGCGCCGACATGGAGAAGCGCGTGAAGGAATACAGCTAAGCGCATGTCCCGCAAACATCTGTTCGGTCCCGTGCCGTCACGCCGGCTGGGACTGTCGCTGGGCGTTGACCTCGTGCCGCACAAGACATGCAGCCTCGACTGCATTTACTGCGAATCCGGTGCCACAACGCGGCACACCATCGTTCGCGACGAGTATGTGCCCACCGACGCAGTGCTGGCCGAGCTTGAAGATTACCTGCGTTCATCGCCGCCGCTGGACACCGTCACCTTCTCCGGCGCGGGAGAACCGACGCTGCACCGTGACATTGGCCGCATCATCGGCTTTGTGAAGCAACGCTGGCCAGAGTATCGGCTGGCGCTCATCACCAATGGTACGCTGCTGCACGATGCCGTCCTGCGAGCCAGTCTCGCTGGCCTCGATCTCATCCTGCCGTCGTTGGACGCCGTCTCGCCGGAGGTTTTTCGGCGCCTGAACCGCCCTGCGCCTGGTCTCACTGTCGAGCTGCTTCTGGATGGCCTGTGCGCCTTTCGTCGTGAGCACGACATCGAGATGTGGCTCGAGGTGTTCCTGGTGGCGGGCGTCAATGATACAGAGCATGAGTTGGCGCTCCTGCGCGAGGCCATCACCCGCGTTGCCCCGCATCGAGTGCAGCTCAACACCCTCGACCGCCCCGGCGCCGAAGACTGGGTGCGCCCTGTGTCGTCTGAGAGGCTACAGGAGATTGCACAGGCGTGGCGGCCATTGCAGGTCGAAGTGATAGCTCGCTCACCGGAAAAGACCGCCGGCGTTTCGGTCGCCGACCTCGATGAGGCCATCGTGGGGATGGTAGAGCGCAGGCCGTGCACCACCGCCGACCTCGCAGCCGGGCTTGGCGTTCCTGTCGCCACCGTCGAACGAGCCGTGAAAATTCTGGTGCGCGCTCGTCGTCTCGAAGCTGTCGAGGGTGAGCGTGGTGTTTTCTATCGTCAGCGGCCGCAACGGCGTTAATACTTGCCTCATCGTGAGCTTTTGGTTTTTTAACTGACTGATGCAGCCCTGTGAAATCGATGTGCCTGGATGCCTGTATCCCGAGTGTTTTCAGCCTGTCAGAAAAATGGTTATTGCCCGCTGAAAAAAAAGATTGCCGGAATGCAGTTGGTGTGTATTATTGGAAAAATCATATTCAGGATTATCTATGACAAACAAATCGCAAGAGAAACACCGCATTCTGGTAATTGACGATAGAGAAATCGTGCTGACTACAGTCTGTGCGCTTCTGGAAAAGTTGGACTACTCACCAATCCCGGCACATGGCGGCAGGCGCGGATTGGACATGCTCAACTCTGAACCTTACGATATGATTCTGGTGGATTTACTCATGCCGGAAGTTGACGGCTACGAGATTATTGCCGCCGCAAAAAAGCTCTATCCCGAAATGCCCGTGGTGGCTGTCTCTGGTGTGAGTGTGATTGACGATGTTTTGCAGGCCATCCGCCTGGGCGCCTGGGACTATATCCTCAAGCCCATAATGAAGCTCGATATGTTCAAACTGGTAATCGACCGGAGCTTCGAGCGCGCTGCCCTGAAGCGTGAAAACCGTGAGCACAAAGAGAACCTACAGCAAATGAACACAGAGCTGAGAGAGTCTTTGTTCAAGCTGGAAGAAGACGAGAAGTCTGGCCGACGAGTTCAAAATCAGTTGCTCCCGCTCGATATCAAGATGTTCGGCAGCTACGAATGCAGCCGCAACCTCATTCCCAGCACATACCTCAGCGGCGACTTCCTCGACTACTTCGCCATTGGCGAGCACCATTTCGGATTCTATATCGCCGATGTGTCCGGTCATGGCGTTTCCTCGGCTTTTGTCACCGTACTCCTCAAGAGCTTCATGTACTCCTATCACAAGGACTACCTCGACGAAGGGGATGACTCGATTCTGCATCCGCAGCGCATTCTGCACAACCTTAATCAGGTGATACTCGCACAAAACATCGATAAATATCTCACGATGTTCTACGGCGTCATCGATATGCGCACCAACGAGATGGTCTGCTCGAACGGTGGCCAGTATCCATTCCCAATATTCTATAATGGCGAGAAGGCTGACTTTCTGCAAATGAAAAGCTTTCCTATCGGTGTATTCGATTTCTCGGACTATGATGAGATGACGCTCCAGTTACCAGATGAATTCGCGCTCTACTGCATCTCAGACGGTATCCTGGACACAATGCACCTCGATACGCCCCAGGAGAAAAACGAGCTGCTGCTATTCAACACCGACAGTGTCGATACATGCATCGATGAACTCCTGGAGCGACTGAATATCAGTCCCGATGGGAGTTACCCCGACGACATCACTTTCCTCAAGGTGAAGAAGAACCGCTAGGCCCATGCTGCTTGAACCCATCGGCATTCTGCACACGCCGCATCGCAGCCTGGCGAACATCCCCATCCAGCCGGCGGGCGCTGCCGACATTCACGGTACAGCCGAAGTGTATGCCGCCTGGGCCGCCGGCCTGGCCGATCTCGACGGCTTTTCTCATGCAATTCTCATCTACGAGTTTCATCTCGTGCGCGATAAACGCCTGAGCGTGGTGCCGTTTCTCGACGACCGGCCGCGTGGAATATTCGCCACACGAGCGCCCACACGCCCCAATCCGCTGGGGCTGTCCGTCGTCCAGATTCTCGAGGTGGTGGACGGCACGTTGCGTTTTGTCGGGGCAGATATGCTCGATGGCACTCCCCTGCTGGACATCAAGCCGTGGCTGCCGGAATTTCGCGCCCCGGGCGAGGTTCGTCGCGGCTGGCTCGAAGGCAAGGTGACAGCGGCCGACAAAACACGTTCGGACGATAGATTCATCCACTGAGATACCACTATAAAATCCTAAAAATACCTTGCGTTGTTGGTGACGCTATCTATCTTTTGCACTTAAGTGATTCTGTAGAGATACATGCTTGCTAATACACAGAAAAATATACACATTACACACTCAGGAGGATTGATGAAAGGACGCATTGCCAACTTCTCCGCTGGGCCTGCCGTATTGCCGGAAGACGTGTTGCGCGAGGTTCAGAGCAACCTGTTCAACTATAAGGGCAGGGGTCTTTCTGTCATGGAGATGAGCCACCGCTCGAAGGACTACCAGACCATCATTGACGACGCTATGTTGCGCGCTCGGCAACTGATGGAGCTGGGCGACGATTATGAAGTGCTGTTCCTACAGGGCGGCGCCAGCCTGCAATTCCTTATGATGCCCCTCAACCTGTGCCCGGACAACAAAGAACCCAACTACATAAACACAGGCACATGGGCCACCAAGGCTCTCAAAGAAGCCAAAAAGATTGGCAAGAAGATGCACCTGGCAGCTTCGTCCGAAGATCGCGAGTTCAGGTATATCCCCAGGGAATTCAAGCTTTCGGCGAACCCCGCCTACCTGCACATCACCACAAACAACACCATTCGCGGCACACAATATCATCAATTTCCCGAGATTGGCGACATCCCGCTGCTTTGCGATATCTCGTCCGATATCTTCAGTCACCGCATCGATTTCAACAAGTTCTCCCTCATATATGCCGGCGCCCAGAAAAACATCGGCCCAGCCGGCGTGGTCATGGTTGCCATCCGCCAGGATATGCTCGACCGCATACCAGACGGCTTGCCCACCATGCTCGACTATCGCACCCACGTCGATAAAGGCTCGATGTTCAACACACCGCCCAGTTTTGCCATCTACGTCATGGGCCTGGTCTTTAAGTGGCTGCAGGACAACGGCGGGTTGGACTGGATCGAAGAGCGCAACCGCGCCAAAGCAGGTCTCATTTACGACATGATAGACTCGACCGATTTCTACAGCGGCACCGCCGATGTGGCCGACCGTTCACTGATGAACGTCACCTTTCGCCTGCCGACTGAAGAGCTCGAAGCCAAATTTATCGCCGAGGCGACGGGATGCGGCATGAATGGCCTCAAAGGCCACCGTAGCGTTGGCGGATGCCGTGCGTCGATCTACAACTCCCTGCCGGTGAAAGCCTGCGAACAGCTCGCCACCTTCATGCGCGAGTTCAAAAAGCAGAACGGCTGACCACTATAACCGTGAGCTCGGCCACTGGTCGGGCTCGCGTTTTTTCTCATGCGCATCCTCGACCGCTACATTCTGCGCCAGTACATCATCACCTTTCTGGTAATCATTGCCAGCTTCGCCGTCATTTTCGTCGTTATCGATGTCTTCGACCGCTTGCCGCGGCTGTTGCGCAAGGAGGCAGGGGTCGAGATAATCGCGAGCTATTTTCTGATGCGGCTGCCCTATCTGTTTGTGCTCACCTCGCCTGTGGCGGTGCTGCTTTCGGGACTGTTCATGATGAACACGCTCTCGAAATACAACGAGACAATCGCCATCCGCGCCGCCGGTATCAGCATTGTGCGCATGGTGACGCCGCTGTTCTGGTTTGCGTTGCTGTTCGCGGTGTTCGTCCTGCTCTTTGGCGACATCGTTCTGCCCATCGCCGAATCGAAGCGCGCCGACCTCTGGACAGAGCACATCCAGAATCAGAAGGTCGAGGACATCATGATGCGCTCGAACATACACTATCGCGGCGCTGACAACAACCTCTACCATATCGGTTTTTTTCACGGCTACGAGAACTACATCAAGACGATCGACATCACAACGTTCGACCACGAGAGCGGTCATATCGAGAAGAAAATTACCGCCGCAAACGCCACTTGGCGAGACACCCTGCCTGGCGACCCCGTCTGGGTGGCCAGTGATTGCTTTGTGCGCACCTTCAACGACGACGGCAGCTTTTCCACGCAGCGCTATGACACTTGCCCGCTGCCCGAACTGACGGCAACGCCCATCGATTTCGTCAAGCTGGCCAAGAAACCGATGGCGATGAACTTTTTCGAGCTGAAGGAATACATCGGCAGGTTACGTTCGGTGGGCGAGAGCTACCGCAAAGAATTGACCGACCTCTTTTTCAAGATTGCTTTCCCCTTCGCCAATTTCATCATCATTCTCTTCTGCGTACCGCTGGCCAGCGCTTCCACCCGCAGTAAAGGACGCGGCTGGGTGTTTCTCATCGGACTGGTCATCTGCTTCGCCTATCTGTCGGCGTTGCGCGTGAGCCAGAGCCTGGGCTACAGTGGGGTGCTGTCGCCGCTCACAGCCGCCTGGCTGCCCAACGCGGTCTTTGGCGTGGCCGGTGTGCTATTCGTCATCAAAGCAGAGGTGTAGCGGCGCGAGGTGATGACGCACGAGCGCGGCATATGCAGCCTGCCCGTTTCTTTAGCTCACCCTGCCGCTTCGCGCCGCCGCCTTCATTCCCCACCACACTGCCCAGCCCACTGCCAGCAGACCGGCTGCCCATGCCAGCGAGGTGCCCGGGTGCGCCGGCAGCGTGGCAAGCTGATAGAACATCGTGGCTACCCACCAGGCAAGGCCGGTGAGCCACGCCAGCGAGAACAGCATCCAGCGCATGCCCAGCTCTTTGTAAATGACCGCCATCACCGCCACGCAGGGCATGTAGATGAGCACGAACAGCAGGTAGGCAATCACTCCGGCGGGTTCGGGGAACTTCTGGCGCATCACGTTTGCCAGTTCGTTGCGGGTCTGCTCGTCCTCGACATCGGCGCCAAACAGCCCACCCACACTGTGCGCGAACGACAGCATCGCCCCCCTGATGCCGCCCCAGAAATGGTATAGCTCAGGCTCGTCGCTGCCCTGCGCTTCCTGGAGGTAAAGGCTGCCCATCGTGCCGACGATGGCTTCCTTGGCAAACACGCCGCTGAGCAGTCCCACCACCGCTTCCCAGTTGTCGGGCTGAATACCCATCGGGCGGAACACCGGAGTGGCGAACTGACCGGCGCGGGCGAGGAAGGTGTCGCCGGGGGAGTCGGCGTCGCCAATGAACTGCAGCGCCTGAAAGATGATGATGATGAGGATGATGATGAGTCCGGCGCGCTGGACGAAGCTCTTCAAGCGTCGCCAGGTGTGCAGCAATACGCCGTTGGCGGTGGGGATGTGATAGGGCGGCAGCTCCATCACGAAGGTCGAGACATCGCCCTGTAGCAGCGTGCGCTTGAACAGCAGTCCCGACAGCACCGCCAGCACGATGCCCAGCACGTACAGACCGAACATCAGCAGGCTGCCCGTTTTGGGGTAGAACACGCCGAGGAAGAGGATATAGACGGGGATGCGCGCTCCGCAGGACATCAGCGGGTTGATGAGGATGGTGAGCACGCGGTCACGCGGGTTGGACAGCGTGCGCGTGGCGAGGATGGCCGGTACGTTGCAGCCAAACCCGATGAGCATGGGGATGAACGCCTTGCCGGGCAGTCCTATCCAGCGCATGAAACGGTCGGCGATGAACGCCGCGCGCGACATATAGCCGGAGTCTTCGAGCACAGACAGCGCCAGAAAGATGAAAAAGATGGGTGGGGTGAGCGTGGCCACTGTCTGCAACCCGCCGCCCAGTCCGCCGGCGGTTAGCTCGGTGAGCCACGCGGGTGAGCCGATGGACGTCAGCAGGTGTGCTGCGCCATTATTGATGACATCGAACAACCTGTCGAACAACACGATGAACGGCTCGCTGGCCTTGAGCGTGAACCAGAACACGCCATACATCACGGCGAGAAAAATGGGGATGCCGACCACGCGGTTGAGCAATATCTGGTCAATGGCGTCGGAGACGGTTTTGCGGAAGTCGAAATCGCGGTGGAGCACATCGCGGGAGAGGCCGTGGATGAATCCGTAACGGCCGCCGATGAGTACGAGGTCAATCGACTCGCCCACATGCCGTTCGATGCGGTGGGTGTGGTGTTTCACCAGCTTTTCGCAGATGTCTCCGGCCAGTCGGCAAGCCGTCTCGTCTTTTTCGAGCAGCTTCACGGCCAGCCAGCGTACGTCAACGTCCTCGGACTGCGCCAGCTCTGTCAGAATCGGGATCATTTCGGCCAGCGCTTCCTCGACAATGCTGTCGTAGCGGACGCTGGTGGTTGGCACGCTTTTGGCTTCGGCCAGGCGCAGCACGGCATCGCGCAGCTCGTCGAAGCCTTCGCCGCGTGTGGCTACCAGGGGGATGACCGGGCAGTCGAGATGCTGGGCCAGGTGTTCCACTTCGAGCTTCATCCTGCGTTTCTGCACCACGTCCATCATGTTGAGCCCGACGACGAGCGGCACGCGCAACTCGATGAGCTGGGTGGTGAGGAAGAGGTTGCGTTCGAGATTGGAGGCGTCAACGATGTCGATGACGACGTCGGGCTTTTGTTCGAGGATGAAATTGCGGGCGATGCGCTCGTCCTGCGACCAGGCGGAGAACGAATAGATGCCCGGCAGGTCGATGATCTCGACGTCTGTGTCGTTCCAGCGCGCCTGCCCCTCGATGCGCTCTACGGTGACGCCCGGCCAGTTGCCCACGCGCTGCCGAGCGCCGGTGAGCGCGTTGAACACGGTTGTTTTGCCGGCGTTGGGGTTGCCGGCCAGCGCAATGCGCAGCTTTCTTTTGCCTGTTTTGCCCATGAATGCTCCAGAAATACTGATATTTTATGAGTCATCGTTGCGTGGTGGTCTTGCGGTTGTCAAGCATAGTGTGGCGCGACCCCGATACCGCGAAGTACATGGGCAGCGTGTGCGTATTCTGGTGAACGAGGGCTCGAAGAGGGTGGTCGCAACGTTGTGTGAGACGGCGAGAACATCAGGGGTAATCCTGTGTATTCAGCTCTGGTGTAGTTGCTCGTGTGTTTCTCTTTCTACTTTAACAACAGACACTTCTTTGTTGAACAATTATTATCTGTTCTCAGTCGGTAAAAGTAAATGCCAGAGCTAACCGGCTCACCTGATTCATTATCACCAAACCATTTTACCGAATGATCTCCTTGTGCGAACGATGAGTTTAGAAGTGTTTTTACTCTTTGTCCTTTTATGTTGAATATTTTTAACTCAACATGTTGTGCAGTTTGAATGCTGAATGATATTTCAGTTTCAGGATTGAACGGGTTAGGATAATTTTGATGAAGAAAAGCGTTAGGTAATTCCATTAAGTCATCATCAACATTTGTGAGTAATACTGACCCGTAAGCATTTATTTTACCTGCACCCCAATAACTATTTGGCAAATCACCATTTGAAGCAGTATACTCATCTTGTCTTGCTGTTAAAATCAAAGTTGCCATTATTTCGTCAAAACCCATTGTCGGATCAGCTTGCATCATTAAGGCAACAACACCTGTGATATGAGGTGTTGCCATACTCGTTCCTTCTAAAACATGATAATATCCACCCTGTATAACTCTTGAGTCACCGGGTGGTATATCCTCGGTTAAGGCAGCAGCAATTAGATTACCTGGAGCACAGATTTGAGGAACAATGCGACCGTCGCGAGTAGGTCCGATACTTGAAAAATTTGCTCTCTCACCAACTGTGAAGCTTTCAGTATGTGTTTGTCCGTTTACGTCAATCCAAACATTCTTTGTGTTATATGCTCCAACCGCAATAACATTGTTTGCCGTAGCGGGCGCTCCCACAGTTTTTAAGTTATCACCTGCAATATATCCTTGAGCTTCGATAAAATCCCCCGAACCATCAACCACCGACCAACAATCAAATATTGCAGTTTCGCCTGATGTATGTGAACTGAAATATAATCCCCAGTAATAGGTATCTAATCCTGCACCTTGTATCATAATTTCGATATGTCTGTCTCCATTATTTGGATTGGATATTTCAGTTGCATCAATTTGAACAGTTTGCCCGGAAGCAAATGTATCGTCATATTGATTGCCAAACAGGATCCAATCAGAAGACTCAATGATATCCAGATTGTCATCAATTTGATCAACAGCTACATCCATTTGATACTCAGAAGAATACCAAATGTCAAAGCCAATTATTTCCTGCTCAGGATTAGGAAAGAACAGAGAAGCGCCTCCATCATAGTCAACGGTATAGCTTAAATGCATTATCTTGTCAGCTTCATTTCCGGCGGCTGCAACTATTATTTTTCCATTCCCTGTTAATCCGGTAATCCCCTGTTCATATAAAGAAGTCCCATCATGTGGACCATCATGTTCTCCGAAACTCATATTGATCACAGCAGGCTTACCGAGGGCTTGCGCTTGTGTAAAAATGTAATTAGTTCCATCAATCACATTCTGCATACCCTTAACGAAAATGATATTTGATTCAGGAGCAATTCCTGTATAATCACCGAAAGGGTTGTCTGCATTTCCATTACCAGCGGCTGTTCCAGCCACATGAGTTCCATGATTATTATCGTCAATTTGAGTGCATTGTCCGTCATTTATTTCTGCAGCCGTCCATTCGGTTCCGTAGCTGTATCCTTGTGGAGGATTGCCATTAACAGTCTGATCCCAAATATACAGTATCCGTGTTGTTCCATCATCATTTTTGAAGTCTGCATGATCAATATCTATACCAGTATCAATAACGCCAACAATTACATCTGTTCCTGTGTACGCTTGGCCAAGTCCAGTTCCTATATGAACATCAGCGGCTCCAATTTCAATTCTACTGACATCTAATCTTGCATGCGATTTCGCAGAAAGATCAACATATATTATTTCTTCAATATGTTGTAATTCATCTAAAGCATCATCAGAAACCCAGGCAGTAACAATACCTGATGGTAAAATAGTGTGAAGTTCTACTTCATTGATTTTGAGTTTGTGTAAATCAACGACATTATCAAGCTTAATAATTACGCCATAAGTTATTTCGTTACTGTCGGGATGATAAAACACAGAATAATTATCCGAAATAGATATTGGAATTTCCCGATTCCTTGTAATTTCCTGACTTGCCCATTTTAGTGTCGGGCTGAAGACTGCTGACAACAGATTAACTGTTAAGATTACTCCTATGAATAAAGACATCAGTAGCTTTTTCATTTTTTCTCCCAACAATGTGTTTATTGATAACACCAGTATAGATGACTTTGCCAAATATTGTCAAACAAAAAATTTTCTGATATTTCCACCGAGGATTACGACGCAGTCTTAGCCCAGCAGCCTCGATTCTGTCAAGTATAGTGCGCAAAAAGCTTGACGGAATCGGCTTGCAGCCGTTTTTTCGCTGAGGGAGAGTGTATGAAAAAACACCGCTTGTTGCGCCGTCGTTTGCGACTTGTCGATGTCGTCCTGGCGGTTTCGATTCTGGCGCTGGCCGCAAGCCTCACCTGGTGGGGGCTGTCGCACAGACGCGCACGGGCAGCAGCCGAGCCGTCACGGGCGCTGGCCGCGCTGCACCAGGCCGCCGACGACCTCCTGGTTCCCCTCGCGTTGCGTGATACCACCGAGTGCGACGGCCGCACCGTGTTCACCTATGTTCTCGATCCGGCCAGGTTCGAGCTGCCCTTTGCCAGCGCCTGCATCACCCGCATGGTGCAGCAAGCCGGCGGCGAAGTGGGCGACGGCACCGACAGCGGCCGCCAGCATCGCCTTTTGGCGCTCGATCCCATCACCGGTGGCGCGTGGGAAGTGGCGCTACAGCTCGACACTCGTGGTCGCTATGCAAGCGCCAGGCCGCTGCTCGCTGTGGTGGTTGACGACTTCGGCTCCTTCGGCGGCGCCGTGCTCGATTCGTTTTGCCAAGACACCGATCCCGCCGTCTGCTTCGCCATCATCCCCGGTCAGCCATACAGCCGTGAGGCAATGGACAAAGCCGCCGCCGGCGGACATGAACTCTTGATCCACATGCCGATGGAGCCTATCAGCTATCCGCGCAACAACCCTGGCCCGGGCGCGATATACGTCGATCTGCCGTCACGCGAAATCCGCGCCAGAGTGCGGCGCTACATCGCCGAGCTGCCATTGGCAATGGGCGCGAACAACCACATGGGCAGCCTGGCCACCACCGACCGCAACGTCATGGACGCAGCGCTGACCGAGCTGGACGATGCCGGACTGTACTTCATCGACTCGCGCACCATCGCTTCGTCTGTGGCGCACCAAATGGCCATCGAGCGCGGGATGCGCTCGCTGTCCCGCGATATATTTCTCGACGACCCCACTTGGGATGACGCCACACTCGATAAGCACATGCAAACGCTGAAGACGCTGCTGTCTCGGCAAGGCAGGGCAATAGTCATCACGCATTGCATTCCGTCCGGCAAACTGCGCTATTTGCAGCAGTTTCTCGCCCGCATTCCCGAACTCGATGCCGAACTGGCGCCCGTCTCGGCGCTGTTTCAAACAACTGTTCCGCAAATCCCCTGATTATCATTAAGGAATCCCAATGTCCCCATTCATTGCGCTCATCCTGGGAATCATCCAGGGCCTGACCGAATTTCTGCCGGTGTCCAGCAGCGGGCACCTCGTTCTCTGGGGCCGTTTTCTCGGCTTTGACGAGCCAAAGGTGGGCTTCGACGTGTTCGTTCACTTCGGTACGCTGCTGGCCATTCTGCTATATTTCCGCCGCGATGTCTGGCGACTGATGCGCGCTCCGTTTGCAGGCAGCCGCGACGGCGCCGCGCAAGACCGCCGGTTGCTACTGTGGCTGGCTGTTTCCACGTTCATCACCGCCGTCATCGGCCTGCTCTGCGAAGACTGGGTGGACAGGCTGTTCATGAACCCGCTACTGGCTGCTATCATGCTGCTGGTGACCGGTTTCATTCTGTTTGTCTCCGACCGCATACCGACGCACGAGCGCACCGCGGCGCAAATGGGCTGGTTTCGAGCGGCGTGGCTTGGCCTGGCGCAGACGTTCGCCCTGTTCCCCGGCATCAGCAGGTCTGGCACAACCATCGTGGCCGGACTGGCAGCCGGGCTGCGGCGTGACGAAGCGGCCAGGTATGCCTTTCTGCTGGCTATCCCGGCCATTGGCGGGGCTACCGTGCTCAAATTCCGCGACATGATTGGCGACCCCGCCATCTCGCCGCTGTCCTATGCGCTGGGCGGCGCCGCGGCTTTCATCTCCGGTTACGCGGTCATCGGTCTGCTGCTGCGGCTGGTGCGCCGCCAGAAGCTGCGCTACTTCGCTTACTATTGCTGGGCGTTTGGCCTCGTCTCCATCGTGCTGCTGCTGAGCGGTGTTGTCTCGTGAGCCGCACCGTTTACGCCAATCAGATTCTGCGAGCCGGCGGCAAGCTGCCCCCCGCGAACTGTTACCTCTTCTGGGGCGAAGACGGCCTCTCACAGCGCCGCCTCGAGGCAATGGTGCGCCAGGAAGCCCTGGCGAAAGGCTCCGAAGACTTTGACCTGACAGTGTTCTATGGCGCCGAGACAAAGGCGGAGCAGATCATCGAGCAGCTTGCCATGCTGCCGATGCTGTCGCCAAAGCGTGTAGTGGTGGTACGCGGCGCCGACGAGATGCGCGCCGATGAAGGCAAACGCCTGCTGCCATACATCGAAAACCCCAGTCCCAGCGTTGTATTGGTGCTCACCGCCGGCAAGATTGACCAGCGGCGGGTGCTGTGGAAGGGCGTAATGAAACACGCCGAGTCTGTGCGCTGTACGCCGCCCTGGGAGCCGCGGGACATCGAGCGCTGGTTGCAGGGCGAGATCAGGAACAGTGGCTATAGCGTGGACAGAGACGCCCTGAGCCTGTTTGCCGGCAGTGTGGAGCTGAACTACGAAACCGCCTGGCAGGAGTGGGAGAAGCTGAAGCTTTATGTGGGCGAGCGCCGCCGCATCACCACCGACGACGTGACCGCCAGCCTGGGACAGTTGCGCACCTTTTCCGTTTACGAGTTGCAAGACGCCCTGGGCAGCCGCAATCTCAAGCGCGGCATGGAAATGCTCGAAAACATCCTCTCCGCCGGTGAAAGCCCGGTGTTCGTGGTGGCGGTGCTCACCAGATTCTATCATGTCGTGTGGCGCATTCATGCGCTGCGCGGCCACAACCTGAACGAACAAGAGGTGCGCCAGCGCGCCCTGCGGGGCATCATGCCGCGCTTTCAAGACCGCTACATGACTGCTGCGCGCAACATTGGGCCTGACAGCATTCGCCGCGTGTTCGAGGCGCTCTACGATACCGACGCCGCCCTCAAATCGACCGGTGACCGCCTCGACCGCTTTCTGGCCGAGATTATGGTTTGGCGTCTGTGCAGGGAGGTGTGATGAACGCTGCTGAACATCGTGCCGGATTCGTGACCATTGTCGGTCGGCCAAACGTGGGCAAATCGACCCTGATGAATCGACTGGTGGGGCAGAAGCTGTCCATCATCTCGCCCAAACCGCAGACTACCCGCCAGAGCATTAAGGGCATCCTGTCCAGCGAGAACCGTCAGATTGTTTTTCTCGATACCCCTGGCTTTCTGGTACCGCGCTACGAGCTTCAGGAGCGCATGTTGCGAACCATTCGCAACGCATTTCGCGGCGCTGATGTCATCGTCTTTCTCACCGAGGTCGCCTCATTTCCCACAGACTATGACGCAGCCATGTGCGAGGAGCTGAAGCGCGTTCCCACTCAGCGACTGGCCGTGCTGAACAAGATTGACAAGGCGGATGACGTGAAGGTGCAGGCCGCCGCTGCGCATCTGAGTGAACTGGGGTTTGACGACGTGCTGGCCATCAGCGCGCTGCACGACGAGAACTTTGACCCGCTGCTCGAGGCGCTCACGCAGCGCTTGCCGTTCTCGCCGCCGCTATACGACCCAGACGACCTCTCCGACGCACCGGTGCGTTTCTTCGCCCAGGAGATTATCCGTGAGCAGATATTCCTGCAATATCAGCAGGAAATCCCCTACAGTAGCGCCGTGATTGTGGAGAGCTATGAGGACTTGCCGAACAAAACTGTCATCCATGCCAACATCTGGCTCGAGCATGACAGCCAGAAGCCCATCATGCTGGGCGCGGGGGGGCAGGCCATCAAGAAGCTGCGGTTGGCGGCGGAGAAAGAAATGTATCGCTTTCTGGGCAAACGGACCCAGCTACAGCTCTGGGTGAAGGTGAAGAAAAACTGGCGCAAGAAGAAAGGCGCGCTGACCGAGTTCGGCTATCGATGAAACACAGTAGAAATCAAACAAAATATGAGGAGAAAGAAACGATGCGCAACACATTCATTATCCTGACAATCCTGGCGTGCGCCACTTGGCTGTTCGCCCAGGATGCCCCCTTCGCCGTCTATCAAGCCGAACCCTCACAAGAGACATTCTTGGCGGCACAGGGGCACTTCACTGCCCAACTCGCCGAGAACGAGGCCGACGCCTCGGCGCGGCTTATGCTGGGCTATCTGCATCTCATGGAGCTGAACCGCACCATCGGCTGGTACGACGAACACCAGGACGACCTGAAGGCCGGGCAGCGTTTTGGCTGGGCCAACCTCATGCTGTCCATGGGTCGCTATGACGATGCGTTGGCGCAGTACGACAAGCTCAACGAGTCGAAGCCTGACTGGTCGTGCCCGTGGCGGCACAAAGGGGAAGCCTATTACGAGAGTGGCCGCTACGCTCAGGCTGCTACAGCGTTCGAGAAAGCCATCGAGACGCGCATCGAGCATTACGACGCCTATGTGTGGCTGGCCAGGGCTCAACACGCGCTGGGCGAGGACGCCACAGCGCTGGCCACGCTGGAGACCGGTTTCGGATACTATGGAAAGGACATCGAAGACCCTGATGAGGAAGTGGACGCTGTCGAAGTGAAAGAATTCTACGCCATGTTACTCGAGGTCAATGGCCGCGACGAGGAAGCGGCGCAGGTGAGAGCCGAGCTGGAAGGGAACTGAATCTCTGGAGAGTAACAGCTATTCGATGTGAGGAAAGCTGCCGCCGAACTTGCGAATCCACTCGAGCGCGGCTTCACGACTCGACAGCTTACGCCCCTCTTCGCGCTCGACTTCATGCCGGTAGTGTTCGATGTAACACACCTGCTCGACCATGCGTACCCTGAACTCGATGTCGGCATTGTCGAACTCGATGCCTATCTCATAGTGGTCGTTGCGTTTCTTGCTCCACATCACTGTGCCGTTGGCCTCAAATGCAGGCTCATGCACCATTATTTGGATTTGAATCACGCTGCCGGTGGGCAGTGGGTGTTCTGAGCGAAAACACAGGCCTCCGTGTCCGATGTTGCTCGCCAGTTCCTCGTGCGGATCCATGCGGTCTTCCAGACTGTAGATGATGGGGATGGAGGCGGGGTGACGGATGAAACGTCTCATGGATTGGACTCCTCGTTGTCTGCAAAGACGATCATGGGTGATGATTCGCTGTATGGCTCAAATTGAATATCGCTGGCTGTTCTGAATTTGCGCAACACATTCCGGATACGCTTCTGTGAAGCGTCGATTCGTGCCATGTAACGCTTTTGCCGCCCATCGACAGCCGTGATTGTACTCAGCAGCATTTCCAGATTACCCTGAAGTACCATCAGCGGTTGGTTCATCTCGTGGCTCGCCGTAACAGCCAGCGCCAGGGCGATGTTGCGTCGTTCAAGTTCGAGGATTTCATTGTCCTTGCGCAGAATATCGATTTCACGCTGTTGTTTCTCGCTGGTCCACCGTGTCTGCAACTCGGAAATGCGCATCAATAACTGCGAAGCATAAATCTCGTGCTGCAACTGCGAAAACTGGCGGTGGGAATGCAGAGCTTCCTCGAACTGGCCCATGCCGGCCTGGATGTTGGACAGCAATTCCCACGAATGCATCAGCTCTTCACGCAACCCGCAATCTTTGGCTATGTTGTGTGCGATAAGGGCTTTGGCGAGGGCATCTGCCCATTGCTCGCGTACTATCAGGATTCTGGCGATTTCGGTGGCGGTGATGGCGATGCCACGATTATCGTCGATATCCTCTCGGATTTTCAATGCTGTTTGCAGGTTTTCCATGGCAGAATTGAACTTGCCCAGTTGTCTTTCGATGTGGCCGATGTTGTGACAGGCGAGCGCGATGCCCATGTCATTGCCCTGTTGGCGGCGCAGCTCGAGCGCTTGCTGGTGGTAGGCGATGCCCTGCTCGAGGTCACCCCTGCCCACCATCAGATTGCCCATTTTTGAATAGATGCCTGCCAGGCCAAGAGTGTAGCCCAGTTCCTTATAGATGTCGTGCGCTTTGTTGTAATAATATTCTGCACTGTTGAAATCGTCGAGAACTTCGTACTGGAGGCCGATGTTTGACAGATTGCTGGCGAAGTGTTTTGTGCGACCGAGCCTTTCGTTCAACTCCATGCTTTTCAGATTGTACTTGAGTGATTTTTCGTAGCTCGATATGTTAAAATGGCCAATCCCCATCCACTGGTAGGCGTCGGCAATGTGTTCGTCGCTTTCGATTTCTTTAGCTATTTCGAGCGCACGAGTTGCCAGCGAGATGGTTTCTTCGGGAGCCTTGCGTCGTTTGTTTCGCGCTTGTGTCAGCATGGTATCGATGATTTCTTTCTTGTTCTCAATATCTGACATGAGTACTTCTGCCTCCATTTATATAAAATGGTATCATCATGCTCTGACGGCAAGTTATTTCTTTCATCCGGTTTTGCTTGACGCCATTGCCCTTCTCAGTAATCTATCAAAAACGGACAAAGGATTGCCCCCATGCATCGCCGACATATCCTGTTTTCCATTTGCCTCCTGATGCTCTGTTTCCTGTTGCAGGCAGCGCCGACGCTGCCCGGCGGCCTGCGCCGGCCAACCGTTCACTCGCGCCTCTATACTCACTTTCAGCTTGTTCCGCCACCTGACTCACTTTCTTTGCCGGTTACCGATTCCCTTGCTTGCGCACTCTGGCCGCTTCGTCGCGTCGCGCCTTCGATGCAGGCTTTTTTTGCGCGGCGAGACGACAACCGCTTTCTGGTCTGGGGTGGCGACAAAGCTGTCATCGCGGTGTCGCCCATTGCCGGGGCGGCAATGGAAGGCGACGAGGACGAGCAGGCGCTGTTCCTGCTTTATGGAACGGAAGTTGACGTCGCCTGGGGTTCGCGGCTGTCCATGTGGGGGCGCTGGTGGTATGGATTCTACAGCGGAGACCTGCCATGGGCAGATAAACACTCGCCGCTGGTGACGGGCTGGCACAAACGCGACCCGGAACTGCTCGAACTCGATGATCTCGAAGCATGGATGGTGGCTGCCAGCGACTGGGGGGATTTTGCCCTGGGGCGTGGCCGCTTTCAGGTTGGCAACGGCGTCAGCGGCTCCATCATTCTCAGCCGCGCCGTCGGCAACTACGGCTGGGCGTCATGGGAGCTCGATGCCGGCCCGGTCAGCCTCAGCCTGGTGCATGCCTCGCTGTTGCCTGCGGGCAGGGACACACTGTACAGCGAAAAGCGTTTGGACGAGAAGTATCTGATGCTGCATCGGTTGGACATCGAGCCAACCGACAACCTGAGCATCTTTGCCGGTGAAACAATCGTATATGGCGGTCGCGCCCCGGATGTCAGCTACCTGTTGCCGCACACCTTCCTGCGCATTGTAGAGCACAAGCTGCACGACCGTGACAATGTCGCCATTTTCGCCGGGTTCGAGTGGCGCTCGCTTTCCTGGCTCACTCTCTACGGCCAGGGCTATCTCGATGAACTGCGCATAGCCGAAATCATGGGTGACTGGTGGGGCAACAAATACGCAGTGCAGGGCGGAGTAGTGTTCTGTGCGCCAACATTTGCCGGCGGCGTTCCGCGGCTCACCCTCGAAGGCGTGGCCATCCGTCCCTGGCTGTACACGCACAACTCCCAGCTTGGCAGTTATACCCACGAAGGCGAGGGGCTGGGTTATCCGCTCGGCGCCAATCTCATCGCCTACACCGCCGAGGCCAACCTGCCGCTGCCGGCGCGCCTTTCGCTGGATGCCGCCGTCACCTTCGTTCAACAGGGGAGCGTGGGCTACGACCCCGCCACAAACTACGACGCGCGCCCGTCAAACGCCGCCGGTTGGCTCGAAGGCGACGTCACCGACACGCTGTACCTGAAAGGCGCCATTACCTGGTTGCCGCTGGCGCACCACAGCGTCAAGCTGGCTGCAACCCACACCGAGCGTGACAGCGGCTCACAAACCAACTGGTTCGTCTCCTGGCAGACGCGCTACTGATTCACGAGAATTGATACACAAGAACGATATACGAGGAGAGACAATGCGCCACATTACGTTGATATTTCTGTTGCTCATCGCCACAACCCTGGCGGCCCTGACACTCGACGAACGCATCGAGCGCTACGCCGGCGACAACGCTTCCGGCCTGCTCGAACTGTTAGATTCGCAAAGCGGCGACACCCTGCGTTACGTCCGCTTCCTGCTCGACAATGCCTCATCCTACGACCTCTCGGCGCTGCCGGCAGACTTCGTGCTCGACAATATTCGCCTGGCCGTCGCTGCCCGGCAATTGCCCTGGGCGCAGGATGTACCCGAGCAAGCGTTTGTTCACTTTGTGCTGCCGTCGCGTGTGTCGCAGGAGCCATACCAGCGCTGGCGTCAGCCATTCTATGAGGAGCTTTCCGCCGAGCTGGAGGACATAACCGACATCTATGAGGCCATCACTCTGGTAAATATCTGGTGCGACGGCAAAATGCGCTTCGAGCCAACCAGTGGCCGCGACCAGCCCCCGCTCACCACAATCCGTCGCGGCTATGGCCGTTGCGAGGAGATGATGATCCTGTTCATCGCCGCGGCGCGCAGCGTGGGCATCCCCGCCCGCACGGCCTCGGCGCCCAACTGGAGCTTTACCGACAACAACCACGCCTGGACCGAGGTGTGGACGCCCGACGGCTGGACATTCCTGGGTTCGGCGGAACCGGCCAACCGATTGGCCTCAGCGTGGTTTACCCGCTCCACGCAGCGCGCCCCGATTATCACCAGCCACGCCATTGGCGAGTATGACAGCCCGCGCACGATCGAGACGCATCTTTGCGTGACCACGATGGTCACCACCGAGATATACGCGCCGGTGCATCTTCATCGGTTCATCGTGTTGGACGAAGCGGGTGAGCTGGTAGCCGAAGCCGAGGTGACGCTGTTCGCCGTCAGTTGGGGCGGGCTGTTCGGGATGCTGCGGCTCGATACCGATGAAGACGGCTGTGTCGAGATTCCGCTGGGGCGGGCCGACGTCATCTGGTCGGCCCAGGAGGGCGAACGCTTTGCGATGGGTTCCGCCGATGGCTCGAAGCCAGGAACGCACACACTGACCATCACGGACGACGTGGAATTGGACGACACGTTTATATTGCACTTTCTGAGCAAAGACGACACCGAACTGCCCGAATCCGATGTAGCCATCCTCGAAGATTTCACTCTGCGCAAGCGCGTGGCGGAACTCACCCGTGACAAATGGCTTCGCGACCAGCGTCAAACCCTTGATTTCCTGCGCCACTTCCCGCTGTCGCCCGACGACGACGAGAGCGACGAGGATTACATGGAACGCCGCGAAGCCTGGCTGGAGATGTGCAAGCGTCTTGCCGGCGCCGCCGATGACTGGCTGAACGTGCTTGCCGCCGCCGCGGACGACGAGGCTGTGTACGACGTGCTGCATCTGATGCTGGCCGATTGGGACATCAAAGAGCTCATCGAAATGCCCGACAGCGCGGCTATTCACCAGCGGGCGACCTTGCTGGCACAGGCGCGGCAGTATTGGGCGATGCCGGACAGCATCTGGCGAGAGCATGTGCTGGGTTGCACCTTTCGCCGCGTCCCCTGCCCGGAGAACGGCTGGGCGTTGCCCTTCAGCGAGCGCGTGGCGCATCTACGCGGCGACGACATTCCTTCCACTATCGCGGCGGTGGAACAGTGGCTGGATGCTGAAACCAGCGTGGATACAACACTGCGATATACTTACTTCACCGGCTCGCCCGACCCGATGCAATGGCTCAACATGCGCAATATCAGCAAGTCTGGTCGGCGCGTGTTGCTTACATCCGCCCTGAAGAGCCTGGGCGTGCCGCTGCGCTGGCGCGGTTTTCTTGAATACTGGAACGACGGGGAATGGACAGCGTTCGAGGAAGACGAAGAAGACCCGGTCGAGCGAATCGAGCGGACGCTGACTGTTCGCCTCGAGGTGGACGGAACACCGACGCCGCCAGACCCATTCGGCAACATGTTTCTGGCCACGATTGACGAAGACGGGCTATACTACACCTGGTTCGAGGCCGAAACCGACTCGCTCACAGCCGTGTTTACGTGGTCGCAGGAGCCGGATGTGCATTATGTACTCGAAGCGGTAACGCGCAACGACAACGGTGACGCCTGTGCGCATCTGCGCTCGCTCGACGAGACGACAGACAGCCTCGTGGTGCGCTTGTGGACGCCTGCCCGCCGTGGCGGCGACGAACCGCTCGAGCTGGACGACAAAGCCCTTGCCGCCAGAGACCTCGGCGGTGCGCCTCAGGGAATGAAACTGGTCTATGTGCTGGGCCGCGAAGACACCGAGCCGCAGCATCGGATGCTCGAACAACTGCATGGGCTGCTGCCCGACATGACCGCCGCCGGCGTTGATGTGGTGGTGTGGGTGGAAGGCCGCCGCCCGATTGAGGTGAAGGACGCACGGGTGCTGTATGGCCAGCCTGTGGGCGGCGAAGAACTGGACAGCGAAGCCTACCCGCTGGTGTATCTTTTTGACGGGGAAGATTCCCTTCTCTATTATTCGAGGGGCTACAATCTCAGCGTGCCCGGCCAGATTCGGCTGAAGGTTCAGTAATCACCTGAAAAAACCTTGCAAGGCAGGTATATTGGTAGTATATTGATTGTAACAGGGAGACGCTAATGCAAACAGTTGGCGAAGAAACTCTGTCCCTATTGCTGCAAGACAGCCATGTCGTACTCATCGCCTGGAGTGACAATCCTGACGAGCCGGTGGCTTGGGTTTCTCCTGGCGTAACGGTACTGACAGGCTATCCTGCCAAATCCTTCCTCGAGGGCGACTTGCATCTTACTGACCTGGTGCATCCCGAAGAACGAAAACTCTGGGAACGCAAGCTGGCCGGCCTGGCGAAGGATGAAACCGACGATTTCCTGTCGTTGCGGTTGCGCCACCGTGAAGGCCACAGCGTGTTTGTGCGCGTCAGGGTTATTGCTGTCCCCACCGACGGGCGTCTTCGTTATTTCGCTTCCCTCATAGACTACAGCGAAGTCAGCCGCCTCAGCCGTCGCCTCGATCAATCCACCAGCGAGCACGATAGATTGATGGAACAACGCGCCGATGAGCTCAATCGCGCCGGCGTAGAGCTCGATATCGAGGTGAACGAGCGCCTGCTGGCCGAGAAGGAGCTGCGTCGCAGCATCGCCCGATTCAGCGCAGTCCTCGAAAACGCTTCCGGCGTAGCCATCATGGGTTTCGACCGTAAAAGCCGTGTGCAATACTGGAATGATGCCAGCTCCCGGCTGTATGGCATTACCCGCGAAAACGCGCTGGGCGAACCAGTGCATGACCTCCTGCGCCTGTCGGCTGTGGACAGGAGAGAATTTCTGTCGCTGGTAAAACGCATGATTAAAACCGGCGAGGCCTCTGCGACCCGGGAATGGGATGTGCGGCAGGGTGATGGCCGTATGCTGCGGATATTTTCGGCGATGTTTCCGATCCGCGAGCAGAACGAGGTGCGTGAGATACTATGTATGAATATCGACGTAACCGCGCAACGAGACGCCAGTGAACAGTTGCGGGTGTCTCGCCAGTTCTTCGACGACATCCTCAACGCCCTCGCCGACCCTGTCTTCGTCAAGGATGAGCAGCACAACTGGATATTGCTGAATGACGCTCTGTGCAGTTTCATGGGTGTCAGTCGCGAGGACCTTATCGGCAAAACTGACTACGATTACTTCCCGCGAGAGCAGGCGGATGTTTTCTGGGAAAAGGATGACCAGGTTTTTCAGTCGGGCAAGGCCAACGAGAATATCGAGGACCTGACCAATGGCGATGGCGAGCTTCATGTCATTTCGACCAAGAAAACGCTGCTCACCGACCCCAAAACCGGCAGAAAGACACTGGTGGGCACCATTCGGGATATCACAGAGTCCAAGCGTATCGAATATGAGCTGGCCCAGCATCGCGACAATCTACAGCAGCTTGTCGAGGAGCGCAGCCTCGAGATGAACCGCAGTAATCACGAGCTGAAGAATCAGTACCGCTTCTTGCAGAGCCTGCTTGATCAACTGCCGCATCCGGTGTTCTACAAGGACGCAAGCGGGGTGTTCCTGGGGTGCAACAGAGAGCTTGAACTGCTGCTGGGACATACTCGTGAGGAGATAGTCGGACGGAGCATATTTGACCTTCAGCCGCGCCACCTGGCCGAAGAATTTCATCAGCACGACCTTCGGCTCCTGAAAACAAAGCACCAGGAGTATGAATCGAGAGTGGTGCGCGCCGATGGCCGCGAAATTGATATGCGCATCAGTAAATCGGTGTTCTACAATGTTGACGGCTCGCTGGGCGGCCTGGTCGGCGTCATGGTCGATGTTTCGCAACACAAAAAGGATATGCAGGCGCTGAAGGAGTCCTTCACGAAGCTCGAGCAGGCACAGGATGAAATCATTCGCCTCGATCGCCAGGCCTCGATAATGGCTATGGCGATAACCACCAACCACGAGATCAATCAACCACTGATGGTGCTGCGTGGTAACATGGATATGCTGCACGACAGCCTGGTGACAGAAGACAACCAACTGAACGAACGCCAGAACCACTATTTCGAGCGTATCAACGGAGCGCTCGATGCCATCCATGCCATCCTCGACAAGTTCAGAGAAAACGACCTGTTCCACTTCGAGCGCTATGTTTCCGGCGCCGAGATGGTCGTGTTTGACTCGACAGAGAGCGAGGAAGGCGAAGACTGACAGCGCCCCTCAAGCTTGCGCTGGCCGCCAGACGTCATGACACACACACCGCTGTAGCGGAAAATGGTTGACGCCACACACGCCGAGTTATACTTCGTACTATATCAGATTCTGGGAGGCTGTGTATGAAACGTATGATTTGGCTTGCTCCACTCGCTTTGGCCCTGCTGTTGCTGGGTTGTGACGGTTTCGGGTTGTTTGGCAAGGTAACCGACGAACAACTCTATGGCGACCTTCTCACCGCAAAGCTCACTATCTCCGATAAAGGGCCGGAAAATGACGCCAAGTTCATCATGTATGAGGTGTTCAATCTTGCGCAGAAATGGCCTGAAGCCGAACGCATAACGCTCCAGATCACCATTATCAGCAAGTCGAAGGAAGAACTCGATTTTGGCCGTCACTCCTGGAGCGATATCTCCGAAATACGCGGCTACGAAAACAAGCTCGAGTTTATCGACAAAGAGAAGAATCTGCTGCTGAGAATACGCCGCAAGTTGCGTAAATTCCTCAAGTAGTAAGTTGCTCCGGGCACAAATAGGCAGCAAGCCTCTGATCTTGCGTGTCTGTGCGGAATAACTGTGCCGAGGTGCGGGAGAGGCTGGCTACTTTTCGACTTTGGTGAACCCGCGCCATACCCCAAACAGTGAAGGCCGACGGCGTTTGGGGTCGCGCCGGTTGATGCCGGCCAGCAGGTATTGCAGGAATTCCTTGATTTTGCGAATCTTGCGAGCAACTTCTTCCGGCTGGTCCATCGAGATATTCTCGAAATGAGCCGCCAGAATTTTTGGCAGAGGCTTGAGGATAAGGTCTGTTTGCGTGCTGCTCCCAGCTTGGATGTAGATTGTAGCGTCCTTCCAGTTCAACAGCTCCAACATTGCGGCTTCCCCACTCAGATCGTTGCAGCCTGCATCTACGAGGTTACCCGGCAGGAAGCTGATGAACCCACTCTGCTCGTCGCACTGTAGGCGGAGGGTGCAGGCGAGACTGCCAAGATAGATGAGCTGTAGCAGCGAGGGCAGCCCCACGCCGCTATCGAAAACGAATTCAGGATCGAGGATGCGTATAAGCAATATCTCGAAGATGCGCAACTGAATCATGCTGACGTTGTAGGGGCGCTCGATGTAGTGGCTCACGACATGATGCTTCATCTCTCTGTCGGTGAAGGTCGGAATCGCATTGGTGAATACAACCAGAGGAATGTGTGGATATGAGCGCTTCAGATGCAGCATAAGCTGAATGCTCTCGATTTCGAGGCTCAACGTGTTGATGAATACCACCGATACCTCTTCACTCTGAAGCAGCGACTGGGCTGTCAGGAGATTGCCGGCTGTGAGGATTTTATTGCGAAGCCAGCCGTCGGGGATTTCTGCGACATGCTCGGCTCTGGCCATGATTTCGGCGATGGCGGTTTTCTGTGTAGCCATGAGCTCTGACGAAGTGAGGCTGAGCATTCCCTTGTCGGCGTCCATTAACAGAATATTGTGCATAATTTCCTCCACATATTCAGAGAAAAACAACTTTCATCATATGCCACTCACACATGCCTCGTCAAGCATTTACTTGTTGCCCAGGGTGATAATTTGTGCTTGACATACCCGATAATGACGTAACATAAGGTAATGAATGGTTTAGATGAATATTTGTTAACAATGGAAAACAGGAGGATTCTATGATTCGTATTCTCATTGCCGTCTTTGTATTGCTGGCGTTATTTGCTTGCGGCCAGCCGCAGCAAAACGCCGCCGAAACCGTCGAGGCCGCCGAGCCTGCTCCAGCGCCTTCGCCAACCGAGCAGAAGGTGATGGACCTTGTGGCCGCCGCCGCCGACTCACTCGAAAAAAACGCCGCAGGTTGCATCGCAGCCATCAACAGTGGAACGCACCCGTTCTCCGGCGGTGAGCATGAATTCTATACTTTCATCTATGACACCACGGCCACGATGGTGGCGCATCCCAACCCAGAGCTTATCGGCGTCAACTTGGCCGACAAGCCGGACGCCCACGGCAAGCTGTTCCGCAAGGAGATTGTGCAGACTGCGCTCGATGCCGGCTCCGGCTGGACAACCTATGTCTATACGATTCCGGACGAGGAAGGATTGCACGACAAGAAGACCTACGGACTGCTGGTTAGCGGCAGTGATGAGGTGCAGTATGTGGTTTGCGCCGGGATGTACCTCGACTAACGATTGCACCGAAAGGCGGGTGAGGAAGAGGCCGCTTTGCAGGTGCGCATCCTGTAGATGCACGGACGACAGGCGGTATCAGGAAGTGTGGGCTTTAATCTCGAGGAACTTGTCGTGGTGGTTGAAGAAAATATCGACCAGGGCAGGCTCGAAGTGAAGGCCTGATGCCGATTTCATATACTTCTCGATTTCCACCTCGGGGAACGATGGCTTGTAGACCCGCTGGAAGGAAAGCGCGTCATACACATCGGCAACGGTGACGATGCGCGCTTCGAGCGGAATCTCCTCGCCAGCGAGCTTGTGCACATAGCCATTGCCGTCCCAGCGTTCGTGATGATAGAGAACGATGTTCTTGGCCATTTGGTCAACAGCCGGCTGGTCGATCATCTGATGCCCCAGCACCACATGCTTCTCGACAAGGCTGAACTCGCTGGACGTGAGTGGGCCGGGCTTTTTGAGGATGTGGTCTGGGATGCCCACTTTACCCACATCATGCAACGATGCGTACAACTCGATATCGCTAACGAACTTCTGGTCACAGCCATATTCCCGCGCCAGTAGCGCGGAGTAGTGTCCCACTCGGCGCAGATGAAGACCAGTATCCTCATCGTTCAGGTGGTTGGCGTTTTCCAGGGCCTCGATCATGGCCAGAGTGACCAGGCGGATTTCCTTCGTTTTCTCGGTAAGCAGCGTTGACAGATGCAGCTCACGGTCCATCAGCAGACGATTCTTGAGGTGTAGCTCATCGGACATGCGTTTGCGTTCGAGATGAGAACGGATGCGCGCCAGCAATACGCGTGGCGAGGCGGGCTTGCTTATGTAGTCGTTACCGCCAACCTCGAACGTGCGCAGGATTGTGCTCTGGTCTATCAGGCCGGTCATGAAGATGATGGGGATGTCCCACGAGCGGGGGTCGCCACGGACGATTTTGGCTACGGTGAACCCATCCTGCTGCGGCATCTCGATGTCCAGCAGGATTAGGTCGGGCAGATACCGATCGACCATTTCGATGCCTTCGAGACCGTTGGTCGCTTCGACAACACGGCAGTCCAGCTCTTCGAGCAATATCTCTTTGGTAACGTCGCGGATGACTTCGTCATCATCGACTATCAGAATAACAATTTGGCGATTCTCGTCCATTGCACTCTCCCCCCACCGCATTTACAGAACTCGATATTAGATATTGTCGTGGACTGTGACAAGCAATATTTTCACTGAATGCTATTTATTTTCAGCTCCCTCCGCAAATTTGGCGCGGCCAATGTTTTCCCGCTTGTCAGAGACAGCGCAAATCTGCGGTGGCAGGCCCATAGCCTACCACACGTCCAACCGTAGCGTTTCCACACTGCCGTCACAGCAGACATAGGCATAGACGCCGTCGGTGACAACGTCCCATGCCGCGCCGGGTGTGCTGTAGGTGTCGAGCAACACAGGCGAGAGCGGATCGCTGATGTCGAAAAGCTTGATGCCGTCGCTACCGGCGCAGACAAAGGCGTAATTCCCCGCAATCGCGATGGCGTTGTAGCTGTCGAATGAGGCGTAGGAGGCCGCCGAATTGGGATGATAGGGGTCGCTTATGTCAACGACGGTGAGGCCATACTCATGGGCGATGTAGGCGTATTGCCCGCGTACGGCGACATCGAGAGGCGCGGTGATGGTGAAGGCGCCCATCTCGATTGGGCCGGTCACTGGCGTCGAGGAGAGTATCTTCATGCCGTAGGGGTGCAGCATATAGACGCATGACCCCGCCACTTCGAGGCGAAAGCAATCGAGCTGTCCCCAGTTGTCGCCTACCTCGAATGGCGGAAACCAGGGGTCGGTGATGTCGAATACTTGCAGGCCGAGATTGGCGTTGGACACATAGGCGTAGTTGCCGACAATGTCCACGTCCGTGGCGCTGGAAATGGACACGAAAGCTGTCTCCTCCATATCCCAGTCGTTGTCGATTTGCCACAGCCCCAGTCCGTTTGCGTCGATGACGCAGGTGATGTTGTAGTTTGTGTCGAGCGCGATTCCCTCGGAAAACGTTGATGATTCGGCCCAGGGGAAGTAGGGATCCTGCACGTCGATGGCCACAAGATCATATGGCTCGCTGAGAACGAACAGCGTTGCGCCGGTTCGAGTGATGCGCGTGGGGGCGCCGTTCAGTGATAACGAGGAGACACCGACGAGAAACGCCGAATTGCCCCCACCGCTGCTGGTGGTGTCGAAATTGCACCCAGCCAGCAGCAACGTTGTGAATATCATCAGGATCATCAAGTTTCGCATAGAGCCTCCAACCTCAGTTTGCATGCCTGTACATGCCTGACAACCTTTTTCTTGTGAAACGAAGTGGCGGGCTGGAAGTTTCAGCAGTGATAAACTTGACGAGGCGAGCGTCTGTTTCGTATTTGTCACGCAAACATGGAGGTACAATGAAAATTACGTTAATTACTTTGCTGGCAGTGTTTCTTTGCGGCGGGTTGTTTGCCGAAGAGGTGAGCATCTCTGTGAATGGAACCACCATGAGCATCGAGATCAATGATGTGCAGTCAGACGGCACCACCACCACAGGCAGCGTCATCGAGGCTATCGCCGACAAGCTCGACCTGCTCGAGCAGGAATATATCTCGCAGCTCAAGCGGCTGGAACAGGAACGCGCCAAAAGGCTCATCACCGAGATATTCGCGTTGCTCGTGCAGCTTCCCGACAACCAGGCCATCACTCTCAACACCAGCAGCTCGAGTTCTCAGTCCACCAGCGTCACTATGGATGTGAGCGTCAGCGGCTGGGAGACAATGGATGCCGAGATGGATGAACCGGAACTGGAGCAAGCGCCCCTGGCCATGAACGGCAGCGACTTCGGTAAGCTCAAGCGTAACGTCCAGTCCGAGGACTTTTCCGACGATATGATGGGTGTCATCGAAGTGGCTGTGCTGCATCATTACTTCAGTGTTGACCAGATCGGCCAGCTTGTGCAGCTCTTCGATTTCGGCGACGAGCAGGTTGCAGTGGTGCGTTTGCTCTGGCCCCGTGTGGTTGACCCCGAAAATGGCCACGACTTGCTGAGTCTGTTCACATACTCCAACGAAAAGGATGCGGTGAAAGGCATCATCAACCAGTAAGGCCTCAGCTTGCATGACGGGCGACGCTGAAGCGTTGCCCGTTTCTTTTTGTGCGAAGCTTGACGGATTGGAACCCTATGTGCATAATAGCAGGCAGAACTTGTGAGGAGGCTTCTGTGAACATCCGTACGATGCTGTCGCTGCTTTTTATCGTCACCGCTGTGGCCGCCCAGGCGCAAGGCCTGCGCAACCTCAATCCCGACCCTGACGGCGATCCCTGGCTTGTTGGCGAACTGCGTCCGCTCACAGCCGCCGATTCTCTCTGGCTGGACGAACTGCCCCGCTTGAGCCTGCCCCAGGGCTATCGTCCGCTCCGCCGTTTCGAGCTCGACAACACGCTGCATCCCTGGTTCCGGCCTGTCTTTACCCAGGAGGGCGGCAGTTGCTCTCAGGCCGCTGGCGTCGGCTACAACTACACCTACGAGATTGACTACCTGCGCGGACTCGCCGCCAACACGATCTCCACGCAGTATCCTACCCACTACACCTGGAACTTTCTCAACAATGGCGGTGGCGGCGGGTCATGGTATTGGGACGCCTGGCACATCATCGGCGCGGGCGGCGTACCAAACGTGGCCGAATATGGCGGTCACTTTGCCGCAGGCGGCCCCACCCGCTGGATGAACGGCTACGACAGCTATTCCGTGGGAATGGACAATCGCATGAGCGAAATGATGGCCATCGAGGTGAGTACGCCTGAAGGCCTCGAGACGCTCAAAGCCTGGATGAACGACTACCTGAACGGCGAGCCAAGCGGCGGACTGGCCAATTTCGCCTGCGGAGTATCCGGCTATCTGTCGCAAGAACTGGCGGCCGGCACACCGCATGAGGGCGAACACATCGTGACAGAGTGGCACCCCAGCGTGAATCACGCCATGACATTCGCCGGTTACAGCGACTCGATTCGCGTCGATATTAACGGCGACGGCCAATTCACCAACGACATCGACATAAATGGCGATAACGTGGTGGACATGCGTGACTGGGAAATCGGCGCGCTGCTGGTTGTCAACAGTTGGGGCGATAATTGGGCCGACGACGGCCGCATCTGGATGTCCTATCACCTTCTGGCCGAGTCTGTGCCCGACGGCGGTATATGGCGCGGAATGGTTCACGTCATCCGTGCGCGAGACGGCTATAATCCGCTGCTCACCGCCAGAGCCACCGTTTCCCACGAGTGCCGCAACGCCATCAAACTGGTTGCCGGCGTGAACGCCGACACCACCGCAACCGAGCCGACACACACGCTCGAATTCCCTCACTTTCACCACCAGGGCGGGGAACTCTTCATGCAGGGCGGTGATTCACCGGAAGATCGCACCCTCGAGCTGGGGTTTGACATCACGCCGCTGCTGGGGCACATCACGCCCGGGCAGCCCGCGAGATGGTTCCTCGAACTGCACGAGCAAGACCCCGACAGTCTCGCCTGGGGCCTGCTGAATGAGTTTGCTATCTGCGACTGCACTACCGGCGATCCGATCGTGTGGAGCAGCGTTCAAACCGACGTCGAACTGGTCAACAACGGCGTCTCCCGCATCTGGGCCGATGCGATCATCGACTATCAGGCTGTGGCCATTCAAACGGCCTCGCTGCCGGTCGCCATAGCCGGTCAGCCCTACGAGACAGAGCTTGTCGCGGCGTTTGGCGAGCCGCCCTACACCTGGCGGATGATTCGCCACTACGAAGAGGACGCGCTCGACTGGCAACAGCCGCAGGCCACGGGTGAGCTGGTCGAAATGGCAAGCCTTGACGATGGTCTCGGCGTTGTGCACTTGCCGTTCAGCTTCCCATTCTATACGCAGAGTTATGATTCGCTGTATGTTGGCAGCGACGGCTCGATCTTCTTCGATGCCACGCCAACAACCGTCCGCAGACTCGAACACCTCTTGGAGACGTGCGCCATCACGCCATACGGCGCCGATTTGCAGTTATATCTCGAACTGGGAGACGGTATCTGGTTCGAGGCGGACGACACAACCGCCCGCATATGCTGGGTCACCTCTCGCTACGACGATCCCGACTATCACGCTGTGTTCGAGGCGCGATTGTACGACGACGGCCGCATCGATTTCCATTATGGCAACGACAGCACACCCGACAACAACTGGGTGGCCGGCGTTTCGGAAGGCGAGGGCGACAACTATCTCGTCGCTACGGTATCCGGCGCCAACCCGTTGTCACAGAACAGCGCCCTGAGTTTGTTTCCCGAACCATTTCCAGTGGGGATTGGCATGGACGAGAACGGCATTCTGGCAGGAACGCCCACGCAGCCGGATTCTACATGGTCGCTCACGGTGCGCGTAACCGACAGCTATAGCGTTTACGACGAGGGAATCTTCAGCTTCACAACGGTGCTTGTGAACAGCGACGACACACCGTCACTGACAACAGGCCTGCACACATGGCCCAATCCGTTCAATCCAAGCGCAAATATTGCGTTCAGTCTGGCCGGGCCCGCCTACGGCACACTGTGTGTGTTCAACGTGCGTGGTCAGCGGGTGCGCACACTGGCACGAGAGCATATGCCCTCAGGCCCGCATTTGTTCAGTTGGGATGGCCGCGACGATGATGACCAGCCGGTGGCCTCTGGGGTGTATTTCTGCCGACTGCAAACGGGCGACCGCACGGAAACGAAGAAGCTGCTGCTGCTGAAATGAAGACAGGGGCTTTGCCCCTGAACCCCATCCACTTTTTGCAAAAAGTGGAATCAAAAACTCTTAGCGGATGCTACGCATCCTTGTATCATAAAAGGAACTACTACATATAAACTATCTTGTACACAGGATACGCAGTATCCGTTAGAAGTTTTTGGTCTCGCTTTTTACAAAAAGCGAGCGGGGGTAGTCGCGTAGAGAAGCGGAGTGAGCCTTAAAAAGGGGCAGCGCCCCATCTTCCACTTTCGGGTATTCGCTACGTTACATACCCTTTCGTTCGATGGTTTCGTTTTTCGCTACGCGAAATACGAAACTACTTCAGCAGCGCCGCTTTGAATACGCTGGTGCTGTCCCCGCTTTGCAGCCGCAACAGATACACGCCACTGCCGACCGCGTTACCCTGTTCGTCCAGGCCGTTCCACAGCAGGCTATGCGCGCCTGCCGGCAGGTTGTCGTCGGACAGTTGGCGTACGCGGCGGCCTCGAACGTCATATACCACAACCGACACATGAGCCGGTGTGGCCAGGTCGAAGCTGAGCGTGGTCTGCGGGTTGAACGGGTTGGGGTAGAGGCGTGAGCCGCGCAGAGCCACGGCGTCCTCGTCCGTGTCCGTCCAGGGGATGACTATCGGGTCGAGCTGGGTACTCTGCGTCACGCTGATGGTTGCGGTATAGACAACGACGTCATTGAGACTGAGCGCCAGATCGAAGTCACCTACGGGCACGTCGAGATCAAGCAGGCCATCATCGTCTGAGACATCTGAAAAAACAATCGCGGGATACTGCAACCAGGTCAGTTCGAGCAGGGCGCCCTGCACGGGATCGCCGTTATCGAAATGGACAGTGGTTTCGAGGTGCACCCAGGCAGGCGAATCAACTTCGAGGATAACGTCAACCCAGACGTCGCTGCCGGCTATCGCAATGTCTTGCTGCCAGGGCAGGTAGTTGAGCGTAATAGCCGAGAGCGAGTAATCGCCGTTCACCAGCGGGACGCTGAACGCTGCCAGCGAGTCGGCGGTGATGATGCGGAAAAAGTTGAGGTTGTCCGGCTGGGTGAGGGTGAGGACTGTGCCGGGCAGGGGGTCGCCGGCGTCGTTGCTCACCTCGCCTTCGAGGTATCCATCGGGCTGGAGATAGAGGAAATCGACCTCGGTGGCGCCGCTCACAGTCACCGACTGTGCGTCCGGCGCGACGAACGTGCCGGCAAGGTCGAGCGCGCTGAGCACACCCACCGTACAGGTGACATCGGGAATGGTGTCGGGAACGTAGAGTTCGTAGCCGCCCAGAAAGCCGGTCAATTCGGAGAGCAGATAGTGATCCTGCGCCAGCCATGCCAGGAACGCCTCGAGCTCGAAGTTCTCGAGCATCTCCTGAATCTCCTCGAGACTGGCGTTGTAGAATGTATAGACCAGCGCCCCGGGCACCGGCAGGTCGATCCACATGCCTTCCTGCAGCACGTTGCCATAGAGGTAGTAGGTCGAGTCGAGCTGCTCGAAGTGGAGGATGGCTGTATCCGAAACGCCGTCATCGGTGACGGTGATTTCGAGCACGGCGGCTTCGGGCAGGCTGAAGTTGTTGGGCAGATGCATCGAAAAGACGCCGTCCGACGGGGTTTCGTCGGGGGGGAGGCCGTCCATCAGTGGTGCGTTGTCGGTGGCGTATATGGGAATTTCGATGCCGATAGCGCTGAGGGAGATGGCGATGTCGGCGGCGTTGCCCACAGCCTCGAAGGTGAATTCCAGGTGCAGCGTATCGCCCAGCGACACCCAAACCTCATCCACACCGTTGATGGTGAAGTCGTGGGCGGCGAACAGCAACCCGGCAAGGCAACAGAGTATGGTCAGCAGAATCAGTCTGCGCATTGGTCCCCCTTGATTAATCTCATGCAACACTATTTTACCACACTATACGTCCCTGTCTCGTTTCGTCAACAAACTTCTGCCGCCGATTTCTGGATTCACTGCGAAATGGCGGGCAGCCTGTTTGTTTGCCGTGCAATATGCATTCCAGCCCGTGCAATAGTTAGCCTGCTGCGCGTGTTGCAATAATTGAATTGCCGGAAGGCGCGATGGGATTTCAGAAATAGAAGCTGTGCAAGCGCTTAAGCGCACCATATATGTGAAGAAAACTCAAGCTGTTGCCGGAAAATGTGATAGCCATGCAGGTTCGTTTGGTTTTATCACTCATTTCGCTATATTTTCTTTGACAGAGTGTAATAATTGTATTAGTTGTCGCGTGAGAAATGGAGGAATGACTATGGCGTTACTGAACAGCATTTGGGTGACATATCTCGACATCGCTCCCTACCTGTTCATCGGACTGTTCTTTGCCGGGCTGCTGCACATTTTCTTTCGCAAGGACATGATTGTGCGCCATCTGGGCAAAAATAACTTCTGGTCGGCGCTGAAGGCGGCGCTGCTGGGCGTGCCCATGCCGCTGTGCAGTTGCGGGGTGATTCCCACAGCGCTGCACCTGCGCAAGAGCGGCACATCGCGCGGGGCCACGATGTCATTTCTCATCAGCACCCCGCAGACTGGCATAGACAGCATTATTCCCACGTTCGCCATGATGGGCCCGGTGTTCGCTATCTTCCGTCCGCTGGCGGCCCTGGTGATGGGCATTGCGGGTGGCATCGCCATAAATCTATCTGGCAGGGACAGCGCCGGCGGCATTGCTGACCACCCAGAAGACTGCCCCGGCTGCGAGGTGTGCAAGCCAGCCCGCGATAGCGCCTGGGCGAAGCTGAAAAACGGCACGCGATACGCCTTCGTCACCTTTCTCGACGACATCGCTCTGCAACTCATTGTCGGCGTCATTCTTGCGGGCGTCATCGGCTGGGCTGTCCCCGACGACTTCTTTCTCGAATACGGCGGGCGCGGCTTCCTCGGTATGTTGATGATGATAGCGGTGGGAGTGCCGCTGTATGTGTGCGCCACGGCGTCCATCCCCATCGCCGTGACCCTCATCCTCAAGGGCATCTCGCCCGGCGCGGCGTTCGTGTTTCTGGTGGTGGGTCCCGCGACCAACGCCGCCACCATCAGCGTCATTGGCCGTGCGATGGGACGCAAGGTCATCACGGTCTATCTGGCGGTCATCGTCGTGGGGGCGCTGGCCGGCGGCTTTCTGCTCAACTACATTTTTTCGCTGGTGGGCGCACCGCAACTGATGAACATGATGCACGAACACGGCCAGCGGCCCTGGTACGAGTGGGCGCTCATGGCGCTGTTCTCGCTGTTACTGGCGGCGTCATTGTGGCGACGGGTTCGCCACGGCCATTCCCACGACCATGACCACGAACATACGGAGGACGCGATGCACAAGACATTCCGCATCGCGGGCATGACCTGCAATCATTGCGCGGCGCACGTCACCAGTTCACTGCAAGCTGTACAGGGCGTGGTGAGGGTAGAGGTTGACCTGGCCGGCAAGAGCGCCGACATCAGCGGCGACTTCGACGCCGCCGCCATCCGCAAGGCGGTTCACGACGCTGGGTACAAGGTCGAAGGTTGAGAGGCGCGAGGTCGTTTTCGGCGGTAATCAAGTGGGGGGGGGGAGCCGAGAGTGGCGGGGATGCCGCTTTCTTTCAGGCTTTTCTGGATTTGAGCACTTTGTCGGCTAAGCCTGGATAGAGCTTCTTGACGCACTCATCGCACAGTCCGTGCGATAGCTCCGTGTCGGTGTGGGAGTGCATGAATTCTTCGATTAATATCCAGCGGTCGTTCACGTTAACCCGTTTGCAGTTGCTGCAGATGATGAGGAATTCTTCGAGGTGGCTCAGTCTTCGCTGCAAGCGCACAGTGATACCGATACAGACTGCGCCGACGATTATACAGACAACCGTCTCGACGATACTCTCGACAACATTGATCGGCGTAGCCGGCGCGCCGAATAACAAGTTTGCCCAATCGAACACCTCAATTGCCCACAGCAAGCCGATGAACAGGATGAACGTAATCACTTGGCAAAGCACAACTTGCTTCTTAACTGCATGCGGCTTCATGGGCTCGCCTCCGATTGATTCAAGTAAGGTGTTTGTCTGCGGCGAATCAAGTATCAGCTATATATATAATATATTCGACATTTACCATTCCAGACAAATGATTGTCAAATAAAATATAAGATGGGGGCGAAACGGGTGGCAGTGTCAAACGGCGTTACTGTGCGGCAGACGTTTTTCCTCGACAGCCACAGCATCCCTCGCAAAGTCGGCAGCAATATGAATCGGGGGAGTATCGCGTGAAAAAACACCTGGTGCAGTATGGCATCGCCGTGCTGGGCATGCTCATTTTCGGTCTCAGCTTTGTCTGGGTGAAGGAAGCGTTCGTCGCCTACCGTCCGCTGGCGGTCGTGTTCGTGCGGCTGGTGCTGGTCGGCGTGCTGCTGGACGTGCTGGCGCGGCTGCGCGGGCAGAACCAGCGCATCCTCCCCGGCGATCGCAAGTGGTTCGCGCTGCTGGCGTTCTTCGATCCCTTCATGCTCTTCCTCGGCGAGAGCCACGGCATGAACCTCGTGTCGCCCACGCTCGGCTCGGTCGTCATCTGCACCATACCTCTGGTCACACCGGCATTCGCATGGCTGTTCGTCAAGGAGCGCATCACGCGCTGGGGGGTGCTGGGACTGGTAGTCAGCTTTGTCGGCATACTGGCCACGGTGTGGGACGAGGGCATCGGCGGCGGCTCGTTGACCGGCGTGGGCCTGCTGTTCATCGCCGTGTTAGCGGTGGTGGGCTACAGCCTTCTCGTCAAGACGCTTGCCGGGCGCTATTCACCCCTGTTCATCGTCAAGACGATATGCCAGCTCGCAGTGCTGTACTTCCTGCCGCTGTTCCTCATTTTCGAGCTGAAGCCCATGCTTGCCACTCCGCCGCACGCGGGCGCCATACTGGCCATACTCAAGCTGACGGTGCTGGTGTCGGGACTGGCCTATGTGTGCCTGGCCGCCACCATCCGCAACCTGGGCATCAACAACACCAACCTGTTCACGTTTCTCATCCCCGTAGCGGCGACGATCTATTCGCACTTTCGGCTGGGCACGGGCATAGGGCCGGGCACGGTGGTAGGCATATTGTTGGTAGGCGGTGGAATAGCGGTGTCGCAGGCGCCACTGATGCGGCGCGGGTGGCGACAACGCCGTGGCGCGCAGCCGCCGGGGATGATGTGAAGAGCAGGGGGCGCTGCCCCTGAACCCCGCCAAACTTTTTGCAAAAAGTTTGGATCAAAAACTTTTATTGGATGCTAACGCATCCGTGTCACTCACCCCCCTGTCAAGGGGGGAAGACCCGTATTCGGGTCAGGGGGGTATGAAAATCAGATGATTCAAGAAAAGATAAGACAATACCCCCCTGCTTCGTTACGCTCAGCGTCCCCCCTTGACAGGGGGGTGTAAGAAATAGGAAACGAAGTTTCCGTTAGAAGTTTTCGGTCTCGCCTTTTGCAAAAGGCGAGTGGGATTTCAGGGGCTACCAAATCACATCGAAGCCGATCTGGCATCTCAGGAACTCCAGATACCCCAGTGATAGACTAATGCGCAGGTTTTCGTCATTCCTGGGAAAAGCCCGGCCGATTTTATAGGCAATTTCCCACCAAGCCAAGCTTGGATAAGTATCTATTCCATAGTCGGTCTCTAAATCCCTCTGGCGATAATACGCATCACCGTTCACGAAGAAAATGTAGTTAACTACAACTCCATTGAAAAAACCAGAGCCACGCTTGCCGGGGAAGTAAATTAACGATGAGGAAAGACCAAATAGTGAGTTACTCGGTCTTCTAAATATCAACGGAGCGAACATAGCTTTTAAGTCCACCTGCATGATGCCATTGTTCATTAGTACAGGCCCAGTTGTGAAATAAAAGGGGTATCCGCCCGCAAAACCCAGACTCCAGTGAGCAGCAAGAAATTCTGGCTCGCTGGTGCCGGTAGTGTCGGGAGTATCAGCGACGACGGCAGTACCGAAGCTAAGAAGCAGAGCGAGAGCAAGCCAGTGATATAGCATCGATCCTCTGACAGATTTTAAGGATGCGCAGCATCCACCAAGAGTTTTTGATCTCACTTATTGCAAAAAGTGAGTGGGGATGGGGGCGAAGCCCCTGTTTTTACCGGGCGGGGCGCGATAAAAATCTGGTGGGCCCAAGAGGAGTCGAACCTCTGACCGTCCGGTTATGAGCCGGAGGCTCTACCAACTGAGCTATAGGCCCACTACCGCGTATATCTATTTAACGTTAAAGTTCTCGTACAGCGCCATGAGCGTGTGGCTGCGGGTGGGATGCCGCAGCTTGCGCAGCGCTTTGTCCTCGATCTGGCGGATGCGCTCGCGGGTGACGTTGAAGATGTTGCCCACCTCCTCGAGCGTCCTGTGATAGCCGTCGTCGATGCCGAAGCGCAGCCGGATGACACGCTGCTCGCGGGTGGTGAGCGTGGCCAGAACTTCGTCCACCTGCTTGCGCAGCAGGGTTCGCTCGGCCATGCGCTCGGGGCTTATCGTGCTCTTGTCCTCGATGAAATCGCCCAGCAGGCTGTCCTCGCTGTCGTTACCGATTGGCTTGTCGAGGCTCACCGGCTCCTTGCTGATGGACAGCACGCTTTTCACCTTCTCGATGGGGATGTCGAGTGCGTCGGCGAGTTCCTCTGGATAGGGGTCGCGCCCCAGCTTCTGCATCAGGCGGCGGCTCATGCGGTTCACCTTGTTGATGGACTCTATCATGTGCACCGGCACGCGGATGGTGCGCGCCTGGTCGGCGATGGCGCGGGTGATGGCCTGCCGAATCCACCAGGTGGCGTAGGTGCTGAACTTGTAGCCCTTCTTGTAGTCGTACTTGTCCACCGCCTTCATCAGGCCGGTGTTGCCTTCCTGGATGAGGTCGAGGAAGTCGAGGCCGCGATTGTTATAGCGCTTGGCGATGCTGATGACCAGCCGCACGTTCGCCTCGATCATCTCGTTCTTGGCCGTTTCCTTCATGCGCTCGCCGCGCTCGATCTCCTTCATCAGGAAGAGCATTTCTTCGCCTGTCATGCGCGTCTCGATCTCGACGCGGCGAATCTTGCGACGGGCGTTTTTTATCTTGCGCAGCGTCTCGATGAACACGGCGGGGTCGATGTTGGTCTCGCCCTGCACTTCCTCGAAGTCTTCCTCGCCCTTCTTGGCGCGGCGACCGAAGGCGCAGATTTCGTCGATGCTGTAACGCTTTATGCGCGAGAGCTTATTAATAGTGCGCTTGGATTCCTTGATGCGATCCACCAGGCTCTTGATGCGATACACCAGCCGCTTGATGAACTTGTCGTTGAACGGAATAACGCCGAAAAGCTCGACGATGCGCTTGCGCTTGGCCTCGACAAGCTCGGCGATTCTCTGGTCGGCATAGTTGCCGTTCTCGTCAAACTCGGCAGTGTCGAGAATCTCGCCAATCTCGTCATACAGCGGCTCGCTCTTGGCGATGGCCTCGGCGAAGTCTTCGATGAGCTTGGCATCGAGGCTTTTGTCGATGTAGCTGCCGTGCTCGTTGCGAAAGAGCTGATCGATGCGGATGCGTTTTTCGCGGAAGCGGTGCAGGAAGTTGTGCATTTCACGCAGTGAGCTGCCCGACATGAATACATAGCGGTTGATCCACTTCTGGCCGCTCTCGATCTTCTTGGCGATGCGAACCTCGCCCTCGCGGTCGAGCAGCGGCACACGCCCCATCTCTTTCAGGTACATGCGCACGGGGTCGTCATAGTAGCGCCTGTTCTTGAACTTCTTGGGCTGGGCCTTCTTTACCTGTAGCGTCTTTTTCGATATTTTCTTCTGCGTCTCGTCAATGATCTCGATGCCCATCTCGGTGAGGTCGGCGATGAGATCGTCGATCTTGTCGAGAAAGAGCGGACTGTTGGGTAGAATTTCGTTAATCTGCTTGAACGTGAGGTAGTCGTTCCGGCGGCCAACATCGGCCAGCTTTTCCAGGCAGTCCTTGTAACTCAGCATGCATTCTCCTGTCGGTGGTCCATATGCATATAACGTAAATCTCGACGATGGTTTCTAAAACAAAGTTTTTGTCACTTTACGACGATCGTGAACGTGCAGCTCCTGCTGCAATTCCTTTTTCCTGCGAAGTAACTCTGTAAACTCAACTGAATCCTGGGAAACCAGGGTCAGCGCCTCCTCGATGCGGCGCAAATCGAGCTGTGCTTTGCGTTGCCTTACCAGGGCGACCATCTCCGGCTCGGTGAGCACGGGTGCCTCGTCCATGAGCAAGTCGCCCAGCAGGTTGCGCACGTCCTCGCTCGCTATCTCCGAAAGCAGAGAAGACGCGTGTTGCAACCTTTCCGGTTGTCTGGCAATCACTTCGTACAGCTCACGATATATCTCATCGAAAAAGTAATCTGTTTTCAGTTTGGAACAAAGATTTTCCACCAACTCAGGGTGTTGCATCATGAATCGGATACATTCCTGTTCCCAGTGATTCTTTGCAAGGAAAAACTGCTCTCGCTCTGCATTATTTTTCCTGCGTCGCTGCAAACCGCCTGCGAGCAATGACGTTACAGATACCCCAAAGGCCTGCGCCACTTCGCCGGCAAACAGCTCTCGCGCCAGGGCGTTGTCGATGCGCAGGATGGCGTCGCGCAGCACGTCCACCTTGGTGCGGCGGCTCATGTCCATTACGCTGTCGGCGTTCACGAAGTCGGGTAGCGACGGCGCCTCGTCCAACAGCTTTTGCAGCGCCTCGGCGCCTTGTTCGACGAGATAGCTGTCAGGATCCTGGTCGGCAGGCAGGGCGCACACCTGCACATCGAATCCCTGCTGGAGGGCGGAGAGGCCGGACTTCATGGCAGCAGTGCGGCCGGCGCGGTCGCCGTCATACAGCAGCACAATCTTCTTTGCATAGCGACCCAGCAGGTGCAGTTGGCGGTTTGTGAGCGCCGTGCCGAGGCTGGCCACTGCATGCGTGAAGCCGCTGTCGTGCAGGCGGATGAGGTCTGTGTAGCCTTCGCACATCACCGCGTGCTCCCGCTTGCCAATATCGTAGCGCGCCTGGTAAAGACCGTACAGTTCCTCGCCTTTGGTGTAGATGTCGCTCGTGGGCGAGTTTATGTATTTGCCACCCTGCTGGTCGGGCGAGAGCACCCGCCCGCCAAACGCCACCACGCGGCCATTGCCGTTGCGGATGGGAAAGATGAGCCGGTGGCGCAGCAAATCGTAAACATTGCCGCGCTCGTTGCGGCGCAGCAGACCGGCGCGTATCAGATCGTTGTCGCTGATGCTTTTCTCGCGCAGGTAGTTGTGCAGGGCTTGAAAGTCGTCGGGAGCATAGCCGATGTCGAACGCTTCGACGGTTTTTTCGCCGATGCCGCGCTGTTCGAGGTATTCTCGCGCTGTTTCGCCAATGGTTGCCAGTTGCTTGCGGTAAAACGCGGCGGCCAGCTCGCAGGCGCGAAACAGGGCGTCGCGGGCATGGTCGGCGGCAGAAGGCGGGGCCTGCTGCGGCAAGCGCACTCCGGCGCGTTGCGCCAGACGGCGCATGGCTTCGGGGAAGCTGATTTTCTCGTATTCCTGCACGAAGGTGAAAACATTGCCAGACTTGCCGCAGCCGAAGCACTTGAAAATCTGTTTCTGCCGACTGACGTTGAACGAGGGCGTGTCCTCTTCGTGGAAGGGACACAGCGCTTTGAACCCGCTTCCCGCCTTCTTGAGCGGGATGTAGCTCTGGATAACGTCAACGATATCGACGTTCTCGCGCACCTGGTCAATCAAACTCTGGTCGAACATCTCTGCCTTTCCGCGCTCACTTGAAGCCAACCACTGTCACGCCGTCGCCGCCGGCGTCTCGCGCCGCCGAATAAAACTCGCCGCATCTGCGATGACGCCGCAGCCAGCCGCGCACTTTGGTGCGCAGAGCGCCGGTACCCTTACCATGCACGATGCGTACCTTGCCAAGCCCCTGAAAGATAGCGTTGTCGATGAACCCCGCCAGTTCCGGCTCTGCTTCGTCGAATGTCTTGCCGATGATGTTCAGTTCGAGGCTGCTGCCCTCGTGAGTTTCGCTCACCACATGGCCACCGGTTACCGGCTTCTCCGGCGGCGGCGCCACTGCCAGGCGATCAACGGTGGTGGTGTAGTGAATACCGTTGACGTTGACCCGCACCCGGTCTCGCCCAATCTCGACAATCTCGCCGCTGTCCTCGAAGTCCTCCACCCACACCCGCTGGCCAACTTCCGGTGCGCCCAGCTTCTGGCGGCCTGGTTGCATGCGCTTCTCTTCGTCTGCCATTTCGCGCTGGCGATGAGATACGCTCGCAGTCACTTCTTCGAGACGCGCTTTCTGCTCGGCGCGGCCCAGCTTGCGGATGTCGTCAACCTCGGCCTGCAGTTCGCGCTGCATGTCGGCAAGCCAGTCACGGGCGTCGTGCAGCATCTCGCGGCGAAGCTGGTTGCGGTCTCGCTCAATTGCGGCCAGCTTCTTTTCGTACTCGCCGGTCTTCAATGCCAGCAGGCTGCCCTTGAGCTTTAGCTCATAGCTCTGACGGGCGAGTTCGCGCTTCTCGCGGCTCATTTTGCGTATCATGTCGGTCAGCTCGACGTTTTGTTCACCGGCAAGCTGGCGTGCTCGGCCAATGAGCGTTTCATCCAGCCCCAGGTGGCGCGCCACGTCGATGGCGAAGCTGTTGCCTGGCAGCCCCAGCTTGAACTGAAAGGTGGGCGTGAGGCGGTCGGGGTCGAAGTGCATCGAGGCGTTGACGCAGGCCTCGGCGTTTTCCGCGAAGACCTTGAGTGCGGTGTAGTGGGTTGTCACCAGTCCGACAACGCCACGCTCGACGAGTCGTTCGAGCATGGCCTGAGCCAGCGCCGAACCCTGCTCGGGGTCGGTGGCGCTGCCAATCTCGTCGGCCAGCGTCAGCGAGCGCTCGTCGCCATGCTCGAGCATCGCCTGCAAGCGCTGCACATGCGCCGAGAAGGTGGACAGCGCCCCCGCCAGCGACTGGCTGTCGCCGATGTCGGCGAAGATGCGCGTGAACAGCCCCACCTCGCTGGTGTCGGCGGCGGGGATGGGCAGCCCCGACAGCGCCATGGCGGTCAGCAGGCCGGTGGCCTTGAGAGTGACGGTCTTGCCGCCGGTGTTGGGGCCGCTCAACACCATCACGCGGCGCTCGCCTCCCAGCTCTATGTCGAAGGGGATAACCTTGTCGCGGTCGCCAAAGCCAACGATGAGCAGCGGGTGGCGCACGCCATCGAGGCGCAGACGCGGCTCGTCAATGATGCGCGGGATATGTGCGTCGAGACGGTTTGCCAGCCTGGCGGCGGCAAAGAAACAGTCGAGTTTGCCCAGTTCGGCGGTGTTGGCCAGGATGGTGTCGGTATGCTCGCGCAGCAAGTGCGAGAACTCGATGAGGATGCGCAGTATCTCTTCGCGTTCGTCGTCGCCCAGCGTGCTCAGTTCGTTGTTGAGCGCAACCACTTCGGTCGGCTCTACGAACACCGTGGCGCGGCTGCCGGAACGACCGTGCACCATGCCGGGCACAAACGTCTCGGAGCCTTGCTTCACCGGGATGACAAAGCGGTTGTCGCGCTCGGTTACAATGGCATCGGACAGCAACTGCGGGATATCGCTCATGCGCTTTTCGAGCGTGCCATAGATATTGGTGCGCACGTTGCGGCGGCGTTTGCGGATGCCTGCCAGTGCAGTCGAGGCGGTGTCCTTCACCTCGCCCTCGGACGAAAAGATTGCCCCGAAGCGTTTCTCGATGGCTGGCAGCGGCTCGACGCGGTCGAGGATGGCGCAGTAGAGCGGGAATTCCTCATGCTCGTCGATGGTGCGGGGCAGGTGGTTGGCGGCCAGCACGTTGGCGCAGATAAGACCGCACTCGGCAAAGCCATAGGCGTCGTGTTCGGGTTCGTGCAGCAGGCGGGCAATCTCGCTCACGCCACGCAGGTCAACCGTGTGCCCGCGTCGCAGCAGCAGTTGCAGCTCGCCGGTGAGCGCCAGTCTATGGCGGATGTCGGTGGCGTCGGAAAGCGGCGCTGTGGCGGCTGCCAGAGCTTTGCCTGCCTCATTGTGGCATTCCGTCGCCAGCAGGTCGATTATCTGGTCGAATTCAAGCTGCCGCAGAGCGTTCATTTCAGCTTCACCGAATCTGTGGCAGCATGTGGGCAGGCATGCGCCCTTCGATTTCCTGGGCGACGGCCCGCAGGCAACGCAAGGACACATGGCGGTCTGTGTAGTCGCTCCAACCTTGTGAGGCGAAGACTCCCACCATCAGGTAGAGTAATGCAAGAACAATCACCATGCCCACAAGTCCGCACCAGCCGCCCAGCAGATGATTGGTGGTCTTCAGTCCGGTGCGTTTGAGAATGGTGTTGGCCAGCCGCAACAGCAGCGCCACGCCCAGCCCAATCAGCATCGAGGTGAGCACCCAGCCGATGATGGCGGCGGGGATGCGGGGCAGCCACTGCTGAAACCAGCCAGAAGTTATCGGGCTGAGCCGAATGACAAAAGCGAGGCCGACAGGAATGGCGGCCAGATGTGCCATTGCGCCCACCAGACCGTAGCGGAATCCATAGACCAGTCCGGCGAGCGTTAGCAGTCCGACGACGATATCGATGACCAGAATCGCCTCCAGAGAAGAAGGGAGTAGAGGCTCCCCAAAAAGAAGGGAGATGGCATCTCCCCAAAAAAGAGGGGAGAAGGACTCCCCAAATATCAAACGATTGAGAAGGTTACTTCGACATGAGGATGGAGCGCACGATGCCGCTGGCGGACTTGCCGTCGGCGCGGCCCTCGGAGCGTTCCATCACCAGAGACATCACCGCGCCCATATCTTGCATACCGCTGGCGCCGGTTTCGGTGACAGCCGCCTGCACGAGCTCGCGCAGTTCCTGCTCTGACAGCGCCTGGGGCAAGTAGTCGCGCAGGATTTCAATCTCGGCGCGTTCGGTGGCGGCAAGCTGGGGCCGCTCGCCCTTATCGTAGAGCTCGGCGGCCTGCTCGCGGCTTTTTGCAGCCTTGCGCACCACCTCGAGCGCTTCTTCGTCGCTCAGTTCAGCCCGTTTCTCGATCTTGCGATTCATCAGGTCGGTCTTGAGCGAGCGCAACACCAGCAGGCGCGCTTTGTCTTTGCTGCGCATTGCCTGCTTGATGTCGTCTGCGATGCGGTTGATCACCGGTTGTAGCGTTCCATTTTGCGCTTCTGCTTGAGCATCTTGCGCCGAGCTGCGTTGATCTTGCGTTTGCGGGCATCGCTGGGCTTTTCGTAAGTCTGGTGCTTCTTTATCTCAGACAGGATTGCCGCTTTTTCGCATTTCTTTTTGAACTTCTTCAACAGCACTTCAAAGTACTCGTTTTCTCGTGCGTAAACTGTAGGCACTTGCAATCACCTCCCTTCTTTATAGAATATCCGCATAATACGGTAAGTCAATATGAATTGAGCGTGTTTCGTGTCAAGCACGAAATTGCCGTAAACGCGTGTATTTGTCGCCTGCGATGAAGAGTTGCTTCAGTCTCGCGGGCGGGTGCCGAAGCGGATGATGTCCATGATGTCGTTCTTGATTATCCCGAGCGAGAAAACGCGACCCTTCACCGACCACTCCGTCAGCACGAAGTCGATGGTACCGAAGATAATCATTATCAGCGCTTCAGTGTTGATGGGGCGTACTTCGCCTTCGTTTACGGCCTGGTCGCAAAGCTGGCGCATGTAGCTCATGTAGCTTTTGAACGGCGAGTATTCGGGGTATTTGTTGTAGAACTCGGGGCTTTGCCGCAGCTCGACAGCCATGAACTGCGCTATGCGCGGGTTCTCGGTGAACAGCTCGACATGCAGCTCAAAGAAACGGTTGAGACGGTCGATGCCAGTCTCCTGCTTGTCCACCTCGTCGCGGATGCGTTGCAGGTTCGCGTCAAACATCTCCTCGAAAGCCTTGATGAGCAGCTCGTCCTTGTTCTGAAAATAGAGATACACAGTGCCGTCGGCCACTTGCGCCTGCTGGGCGACATCGGCGATGCGCGTGTTGTGGAAACCCTTTTGGGCGAAGCTTTCAATGGCGGCCTCGAGGATGGCGCGGCGTTTGGCGATTTGCTTGGTTTTCAGTCCTCGCAGATTGCGTTGCATGTTCTCTCCTTACCCCCAGAAATGCTTATGTCAGAAGATGAATAGCTGTTCATAACAGTCAATAAAAAAAATCCTTAAGTCCACTGTTGAATGTTTTCAACATTCTGTGCGCTCTCTGCTGCACTCCTGCACGGGACGGGGACAGGGGAGATGCAGCTTACCTCCAGCCGCCCAGCACAATAGGTCGCATCGCTGTGTGTGGCACCGTCCATGCCTTACTATTGTCAAACGAGGAACGACAGGAGGAGATTATGAAACAGCTCAACATGACACTGAACTACAAGGGCAAGGCGCTCAGCTATATGCGCCAGGGCGTCGATTTTGGCCGCAGCCTGCGTATAGGCTCAGACGCTTCGCTCTTCTGGCAGATTCTCGACGACAATTTTCCGTGTCGCCACACGCTGCTCGTACGCTCGGGTGAGGGCTTTCGCCTGCACTGCCGCAGCGACTGGCTCCTACAGGTGAGCGGACGACAGGAGACGGGGGATGTGCTGTTGCGTCCTGGTATGGATGGCACACTGACGCTTTCGCCCGACTGGGTCATCGGTTTTGCCTGGCGGGAGCCTGTGCGCCATGTGTTTACCCAGGCCGAGCTTACCCTGCGCAGACAGTACGCTCGGCGCCTTCCGCTCTCGCTCGAGCAACGGTTCACGCGGCTGTTTATGCTGCTGGCGCTGCTGGCCACCATCGGCGGCATCGTGCTGGTGAACGCTATATGGCCTGCACAGTCGGTCGAGCGGGACATCTTCGACCTTGCCTCGAGCGCACATGAAGCCAGCCTCGTGCGCATTCAGAGGCAACGGGCGGCGACCACGTTCGCACCAGACCCCGTCAATCAGCCCGTCGTGGAGAGCACACCGTCTGCGCCCACCGACCAGCCATTGCCCTCTGTGGGCGACCTGTTCGGCGTTGACGCAACGCTTCCCTCCGGCAGTCTTACAGACATCAACCTGGGCGCCCACGACCTGCTACAGGTGGAAACCGGCGCCACCATCATCACAGTCGGTGGCAGCAATCGCCATCTGAGCAGCGATGAAGCCACCGCCTGGTTCGAGACAGCGCCTGGCGGCGCGGCTGCGGTTCTCGCTGCCGACAACACAGGGAATCTGCGCAGCCGAAACATCGGCGTGGGGCAGGAGGGCTTTCGTCTCGAACAGGTCAACCTCGATGAGGTGACGGCCCGCGCCGGTGAGTATAACCTGGTGAGACTGGAAACCGGTGGCATCATCAATCCAGCCGTGCAGGAACGGTTCAGCGGCCTGGAGCCGGTGCCGGAAGAAGCGCTGGATGTGGAGACGAACGCGGTGGGCGGTCGCGGCGATCTGGCCGGACTGCGCCAGACAGTGCGCACCTATCGCCGCCAGATCGAGAGCCTGTTTCGCGCCGAGTGCGCCCTGAACGACATGCACGGCAGCCTGGCCATTACGCTGTTCATCGCCGCCGATGGCACGGTGCAGGACGCTACGCTGCAAGCCGTACCGGGCAGCAGCTTCTCTGACAGCTTCGTTCGCAAGGCCTATGACATGCTGCGCGCCTGGCGTTTGCCCGTGAAAGAAGACACCGTCTATAAATTCCGTATGACCTTTATGCAATAAACAGGAGGAACAATGAAACATCTCGCACTCTTCGCGCTCGTACTGCTGCTCACCGCTGCCGTCTTTATGGCCGGTTGCGCCGGCAGCGACGCCGACACCGATTCTACTGTAACCGATAACATTCCGCAGACACCTCAACAAGACTCGCCACCTCAGCAACCCGTAGCGCAACCAGTGCTGGCTGATGCGGAAGTCGAGTTTGATGAAGGCCTCGTCGTCGAAGAATCGGCGGCGGTCAACACAACACTTGGCATCGGCGACGCTGATGACATGAACATCGCCCATCGTGAGAGGAGATGCACCACCGCAAACTACGCCGGTGCGAGTGGGGCGACACAAGACGTTCTCATATCCGGCTTTGTGCACTGTCCGCCGGTGGCCACCGACTGGAACACCGAAGGCTATGCCGCCATCGACGAGAACAAGTTCAAGCTGGTGGGCGTCGAGCCGCTGTCCACCTTCAGCGTCGATGTTGACCGCGCCAGCTACGCCAACGTCCGCCGTTTCCTCAACGACGACCGCCTGCCTCCGCCCGACGCCGTCCGTATCGAAGAGATGATCAACTACTTCCGCTACGACTACCCGCAGCCAACCGGCGACGACCCGCTGGCCATCGTCACCGAGGTGTCGGATTGCCCCTGGAACCCAGGCCATCGCTTGGTGCACATCGGCTTGCAGGCACGCAGCATCGACCTTACGACAGCGCCGCCCTCGAACCTCGTGTTCCTGCTGGACGTCAGCGGCTCGATGAACAACAGCAACAAGCTGCCGCTGGTGAAGCAGTCCATGCGCCTGCTGGTTGACCAGCTTCGTCCGCAGGATCGCGTGGCCATCGTCGTCTATGCCGGCGCGGCGGGACTGGTGCTGCCCTCGACCTCTGGGAGCGAGAAACAGGACATCCTCGACGCCATCGACCGCCTTAACGCTGGTGGCTCCACAGCCGGTGGCGCGGGCATCCGACTCGCCTACGACACTGCGGCGGAAAACTACCAGCATGGCGGCAACAATCGCGTCATCCTGTGCACCGACGGCGACTTCAATGTGGGCGAGAGCAGCGACGGCGCGATGGAGCGGCTCATCGAGGAGAGGCGCGGCGAGGGCGTGTTTCTTACCGTGCTCGGCTTTGGCATGGGCAACTACCAGGACTCGAAACTGGAGACGCTGGCCGACCAGGGCAACGGCAACTACGGCTATATCGACGACATCCTCGAGGCCAAGAAGATGCTGGTGAACGAGATGGGCGGCACCATGTACACCATCGCCAAGGACGTGAAGGTGCAGGTGGAGTTCAACCCTGCGCATGTGAAAGCCTACCGTCTCGTGGGTTACGAGAACCGCCTGCTGGCCGCGCAGGACTTTAACGACGACACCAAGGACGCCGGCGAGATGGGCAGCGGCCACACCGTCACTGCGCTCTACGAGCTAATCACGGCAGACTCCGACGAGGCGGTGCCTGGCGTGGACGAGCTGCGCTATCAGGACATCTCGCCCCGCGACGACGCCGGCGACGAGATGCTGACGGTGAAGTTCCGCTACAAGGATCCCGACGGCGACACCTCGAAGCTCATCGTCCGCCACCTCGAAGACCGGCGCGTGCCGCTCGCTCGCGCCAGCGACAACTTCCGTTTCAGCGCCGCAGTGGCCGCGTTCGGCATGTTGCTGCGTGACTCCGAATACACCGGTGACATCGGCTTTGACGACGTGCGTCAGATGGCCCGCAACGCCCGTGGCGACGACCCCGAAGGCTATCGCGGCGAGTTCCTGCGCCTGGTCGAAAAGGCGGAGCTGCTCGATGGGCAGGCCGGCGGCGGCGACGGTGGGCCGGCGCCGCGCATCCAGGGAGAGAGGTAGTAGAGCGAGAGAGGAGCTGTTCTGAGAATTGTTACGAAAAGAGGGTGAACGCAGTTGCGTTCACCCTTCTTGTCTATTAGCTGACCCATCTCTCCGAGATAAACAACAACCCCGAGATTGCCCGCACGACCACAGCGGCGTTCCTGGCCACCGTGCGCCACGACTGCAACCTGCTAGTGGCCGCCCAGCGTGAACCAACGCCGCTGATGGATGTGTAAGAGCGAAGAAGGGACAAGCTCGCCTTTTGAAAAAGGCGAGGCCGAAAACTTTTAACGGAAACTTCGTTTCCTATGTTCAAAAAAACGTCCTTTACAAGAATTTGTCTTGTACAAAGGATGCGTAGCATCCACTAACTGTTTTTGATCCAAACTTTTTGCAAAAAGTTTGGCGGGGGTGGGGGCAGCGCCCCATCTTAGGAGGCCGTGTGCTCACAGTATTGAGCGTCATTGTCGCGCTGGGGGTGCTTATCGCCGTGCATGAGGCGGGGCACTTCGCGGCGGCGCGGTTGTTTGGCGTACACGTCGAGAAGTTCTCGCTGGGGTTCGGCCCACGCCTGGTTGGCTGGCGGCGCGGCGGCACCGACTACCGCGTCTCGCTGATCATGCTGGGCGGCTATGTGAAAATGCGCGGCGACAACCCCGAAGAATCCACCGGCCTGCCCGGCAGTTTCAACGCGCTTGTGTGGTGGCGACGGTCGCTCATCGCGCTGGCGGGCCCGCTGGCCAACGTGCTGCTGGCCATCTTCGTTTTCATCGTCAGCTTCATGATGGGCAAGGTCTATGACGACCAACTGCCGGTCGTGGGCGCGGTGGATACGCTATGGGCCTCACAGCTTCAGCGGGGCGACGTCATCGCGCAGCTCAACGGCGAGCCCATCGAGGGCTGGAGCCGACTGCTGCGCTACACCCACGCCGCCGCTCCCGACACGCTGCTGCTACACCGCGACGGCCAGACGTTCACCGTCGTGCTCGACAGCCTCACAGCCATCGACTGGTACACCCGTGTGCAGGCGCACGCCGACGCAATAGTGGGCGAGGTGATGCCCGGCCTGCCGGCCTATCAGTCCGGCCTGCAACCCGGCGACCGCATCCTCGCAGTGGACGACACACTGGTCACCGACTGGTATGACATGCGCGAGCGCGTGGTGGGTAGTTCCGCCACCCATGTACGCCTCACCATCGAGCGGCAGGGCGTTACCTTTCAGCCGGTCATCGCGCTGGACAGCACCTTAGCGGGCGTGAACCGCAAGCTCATCGGCATTACGCAGTCCATGCCGGTAAGGCTCGAAGAACGCTACACGCTGGGCGAGTCTATGGCGAACGGTCTGCTCACCGCCGCCTTCACCATCCAGCAGACATACACCGGCATCTACCAACTGCTGTCGAAGCCCTCGAGCCTGCGCTCGAACATCGGCAGCCCCGTGATGATGGTGCCAATGGGTACCCAGATTGCCCGCCGCGGGTTCAGCGACGTGCTGTTCTTCTTTGGCGCCATCAGTATGTTGCTGGCTATCATGAACCTGCTGCCCATCCCCGTACTCGACGGCGGCCAGATATTCTTTTGCCTCATCGAGGGCGCAAGCGGCAAACAGTTGCCGGTGCGCGTCCGACATATCCTGCAACAGATTGGCGTTGCCATGCTGCTGTCCCTCATGGTGTTCGCGGTCTATAACGACTTCTCGAAACTGATTTCACGCGGGCTGTCGCTGCGCGAGCAGTCGCAGTTCATCAGTCAGTAGAGGCGAGTTTGTTCACCTACAGCCTCGAGGCAACCAGCGGCCATGCGCGGGCGGGGCGCTTCACCACGCCGCACGGCGAGATACTCACGCCGGTGTTCATGCCGGTGGGCACGGTGGCCAGCGTCAAGACGCTCTCGCCCCACGAGCTGCAAGACCTCGGCGCGCAAATCATTCTGGGCAACACCTATCACCTTTTCCTGCGACCAGGACATGAGCTTATCGAGCGGCTCGGCGGTCTGCACCGCTTCATGAACTGGCAACGCCCCATCCTCACCGACTCCGGCGGCTTTCAGGTGATGAGCCTGTCGGGCCTTACGCGCATCACACCGGAAGGGGTGCGGTTTCAGTCGCACATCGACGGCAGCTACCATATGTTCACGCCGGAGCGCGCCATCGAGATTCAGCACGCGCTGGGCGCCGACATCATCATGGCCTTCGACGAATGCCCGCCCTACCCCGCCACCCGCGCCTATGTCGCCGACTCGCTGCAAACCACGCTCGACTGGGCGCGTCGCTGCCGCGAGGCTCACGGCGACAACGACACGCAGGCGCTCTTTGGCATCGTTCAGGGTGGCGTTCACGACGACCTGCGCGAAGAAAGCGCACTGGCGTTGATGCAGATGGACTTCCCCGGTCATTCCATTGGCGGACTGGCCGTGGGCGAAGACAAGAGCGACATGCTGCGCATCGTCGCGCTGCTGGACGGCATCCTGCCAGTCGACAAGCCACGCTATCTCATGGGCGTTGGCACCCCCGGCGACCTGCTGCGCAACATCGCCCGCGGGGTGGATATGTTCGACTGCGTGATGCCTACGCGCAACGCCCGCAAGGGCAGCGTGTTCACCTGGCAGGGCAGGCTCATCGTCAAGGCGGCCCGCTACAAAGAAGACACCCGCCCCATCGACGAGGGCTGCTCGTGCTACACCTGCCGCAACTTCAGCCGCGCCTACATCCGTCACCTGTTCCAGTCGGGCGAACTGCTGGGTATGCGCCTCGCTTCGATTCATTCCTTGCACTTTTACGCCGAGTTGATTAATATGGCGCGACAGGCTATCCTCGAAGACCGCTTCGAGGAATTCACGCGGGAACACCTGCCCCGCATCGATGAGACTATCAAGGAGTGAGCATGCACACCGTCAGCACGTTCAACGAGATGAAGAAAAAAGGCGAACGCATCGTCATGGTGACAGCCTACGACTACCCCTCGGCGCGGTTCGCCGCAGCCGCCGGCGTTGACCTTATCCTCGTCGGCGACAGCCTGGGCATGGTGGTGCTGGGCTACGACACCACCCTGGCCGTGACCATGGACGACATCGTTCACCACGGGGCCGCCGTGCGGCGCGGCGCGCCCGAGGCCTTCATCGTCGCCGACATGCCCTGGATGAGCTACCACGTGAGCGAAGCCGAGACCCGTCGCAACGCCTCGCGGCTGATAGTCGATGGCGGCGCCAACGCCGTCAAGCTCGAGGGCGGCAGCCCCGGTCGGCTCGACGCCATCCGCGCCATCGTTGACTGCGAGATTCCCGTCGTGGCGCACCTGGGTCTCACGCCGCAATCGGTGCACCGCTTCGGCGGCTACAAGGTGCAGGGGCGCGACGACGAAGGCTTTCAGCGCATACTGCAGCAGGCGCGCCAGATAGAGGACGCCGGCGCAAGCATGGTGGTGCTCGAGGCCATCCCCGAAGAGCTTGGCAAGCAGATAACCCAGTCGCTGCGTATCCCCACCATCGGCATCGGCGCGGGCCGCCACACCGACGGCCAGGTGCTGGTTTATCACGACCTGCTGGGCCTCAGCGGCATGGATCCCAAGTTCCTGAAGCGCTATGCCACCCTGGACGAAACCATCATCACCCATCTGAAACAATACGCCAACGACGTGCGCACCGGCGAGTTCCCCCAGCGCCGTCACGTTTACGTTCCAACTGACTGAGCATTATACTGAAAGGACGCCACATGGACAACACGCATAACAACCCCGCCGGAGAGAGCATCGAGCTGACCACCGAGGAGAAGTTCGCAGCCGTCGCCACACTGCGCAAACGTCTCGAAGACGACTTCATCGCCCTGGGCAGCCTGCTTTCGGAAATCAAGCGCACCAAAGCCTTCCGCCTGCGCGGTTACAAGAATTTCAAGGAATTCGTCGAGAGCGAGTATGGCATGGCAGGCAGCTTCGCCGCCCGTCTCATCGGCATCCACGACCTCTTCGTTGACGAACTCGATATCGTCGAGTCGCAACTGACTAACATCGGCATGGACAAGCTCAACATCATCAAGCCGATGGTGAAAGACTGCTCCTTCGAGGAAACCGAAAGCTGGGTCGATAAGGCGTCAAGCCTCACCGCTTCCGAGCTTCGGGATGAGGTGAAAGATGTACGGGAGCAAAAAAAGGAGAAAACGAATAAAGAAGTTTTCGTTGAACAATATATCGAGAGAATGACGACCGTGTTCAACTGTAGCCGCAGGGAGCTCGATTACAAGCTGGCCGTGTTCTTCCAGGATCGCAACCTGGACGAGGTGAAGGACGAGATACGAGTGCGCCAGCGACGCCTGGAAGAAGCCGGTGAGATGGAGGGGATGCGATAATTCGCGCCCCGGACAGCCCTTACGATAACGACATGAGAGGTATCCAATGCAAAAGCTGAGAATCCTGTGGGTCGATGACGAAATGGAGATGCTGAAGCCGTTCGTGCTCTTTCTCGCAGAGCGGGGCTATGAGCTAACGACCGTCTCGAACGGCACAGACGCCATTGCCAGGGTGGTGGCCGAACGCTTCGACCTTGTCCTGCTGGATGAGCAGATGCCTGGCCTCGACGGATTGGCCACTCTTCAGGAGATAAAGAAGATCAACGCCTCGCTGCCTATCGTCATGGTGACAAAGAGCGAAGAAGAAGGCATCATGGACAGGGCCATCGCCGGCCAGATTGCCGATTATCTCATCAAGCCGGTGAATCCCAACCAGATTATCATGACCGTGAAGAAGATATTCCAGGCCGACGAGATCCGCCAGAACCGCATCGGCGAGGAATATGCGCGCTTCTCCGCCCAGCTCAACCAGCGTATCTTTGACGATCCCGACTGGGACGACTGGACAAAGATTTACCGCGACATCTGCCGCTGGGATATCGTTATCGACGAGATCAACGACCCCAACCTGTCGCAGATGCACTTCCTGGAAAAACGCAACAGCAACACCGAGTTCTGCAATTACATCGGCGACAACTACTCGCATTGGATAAGCAGTGACGAGCGGCCAAATCTTTCGTTCGACCTCGTCAGCCAGCACCTGATGCCCGCGCTCGAAGAAGGCAAACCGGTATATTTCGTCATCCTCGACTGCATGCGGCTGGACCAGTATTTCGCCATCGAGCCGTTTCTGGCCGAACTGTTCGACATCGATCTCAGCCTCTACTACTCGATATTGCCCACCGCCACGCCCTATTCGCGCAACGCCGTGTTCAGCGGCCTGCTGCCCATCGACATCGCCCGCAACTTCCCCGAATACTGGACCAACAACAGCGATAATGACAACAGCCGCAACCGCAACGAACACCAACTGTTAGACGCCCACATCACAGACCTGGGGCTGCAGCTCGATCCGCCCTCGAAGTATGTGAAAATCTTCAACATCGAAGAGGGTAACTTTGTGCTGCGCAAGGTGGACACGTGGAACCACGAAAAGCTTGTCGTGCTGGTCTATAATTTTCTCGACCTGCTGGCGCATCATCGCAGCCGCGACCAGATACTCCAAGAAACCATCCCGGACGAGGAAGCTCTGCGCGCCTTCACCAGGCACTGGTTCATGCATAGCGCCTTCTACGAAACCCTTCGCCAGATTGCCAATCAGGACGCTACCGTCATTCTCTCCACCGACCACGGCTCGATCCGCGTCAATCGCGCTACGCAAACCATCGGCGACCGCGACACCACCGTCACCGTGCGTTACAAGGAAGGCCGCAACCTTACCTGCAAAGACCGACACGCAGTGCATGTGAAGCAGCCATCCGACTTTGGCCTGCCGGCCAAGAACATCGTCGATAACTTCATCTTCGCAAAAGATGACTACTACTTCGTCTATCCAAATTCATATCACCAGTACCAGCGCCAATACAACGGCACCTTCCAGCACGGCGGTATCAGCATGGAAGAGATGATTCTGCCGCTGGCTGTTTGCCGCTCAAAGAAATAGCGATGTTTCACGCCAGCCCGTTACCCAACGGGCTTTTTTTCTTGACCGCTCTCTGCACAATTTTTTGATAACCTGAATACTTGTTTCTGGAGACCCGTTGTTATTTAACAGTAGTGCGTTTTTCTTGTTTTTCGGCATATTCTTCGTGCTGTATTTCCTCACACGAGGAAAGCTGCGTCTCGTCGTCATGCTGGTGTCGAGCTATGTGTTCTATGCCTGGTGGGACTGGCGGTTCCTTTCCCTCATCATCGTCTCGACACTGGTGGACTACTGGGTGGGGATGCACGTTGCCAGAACGGACAACCAGGCCGTGCGCAAGCGGCTCTTGCTGTTGAGCCTGGCGGTCAACCTCGGCCTGCTGGGTTTTTTCAAATACTTCAATTTCTTCATCGATTCCACCGCAACGTTCCTGACGCTGTTTGGTATGCAGCCAAACCTTCACACGCTCCGTATTATCCTGCCGGTCGGCATCTCTTTCTACACGTTTCAAACACTCAGCTACACCATAGACATCTACCGCCGCAACCTCGAACCCGAAACGCTCCTGCTGCGATTCGCCGTGTTCGTGGCCTTCTTCCCCCAGCTTGTGGCCGGCCCCATCGTTCGCGCCAGCCTGTTCCTGCCACAGCTTCACCAGGATCACCGGTTCGACCCGCAACGCTTTCTGCAAGGGTTCACGCTGGTCGTCTGGGGCTATTTTCTCAAGGTCGGCCTGGCCGATTCCATCGCCCTCATCGTCGATATCGTCTATGCCACCCCGCAACAATTCACCTCGTCTGCGCTGCTGGCCGGAACCTTTTTCTACACTTTCCAGATATATGGCGACTTCTGCGGGTATTCGAGCATCGCCATCGGCATCGCCCACATACTCGGATTCGACTTCGGCATCAACTTCTTCAAGCCATACTTCGCCACCACCATGAGCGAGTTCTGGCGGCGCTGGCATATCTCGCTTTCCACCTGGCTGCGCGACTACCTATACATCCCCCTGGGAGGCAGCAGGCATGGCAAGTGGCACACCTACCGCAACATCATGATCACCATGCTGCTTGGCGGCCTCTGGCACGGCGCGGCCATGCACTTCGTCGTCTGGGGCGGACTGCACGGCGCTTTTCTCATCATTCAGAACCAAATCATCAAGCCATATGGCCGGCTGCTTGACTGGCTGCGCTGCCCCAAAATCATTCGGACGGCGCTGGCTCTTTTCATTGTGTTCGCCATCGCCTGCCTCACCCGCATTTTCTTCAGGGCGCAGTCCATGGACGACGCCCTGCTGATTGGAAAAAAGATATTCCTGCTCGAAGACTTTTCGCTCTATCAAATTCGCTATAAGCTGCACGTTGTCAAAGGACTGTTCCTCATCGCGTTTATGACCTTCATTGACATTCTGGACGAGAAATACGACTTCCTGTTCAGGGTTTCGGAAAAACCGTGGTTGTTCGTCATCTTCATTTCCGTTCTTTTGTGGCTCATTTTCCTCTTTGGCAACTTCTTCGCCAACGCCTTTATCTACTTCGTATTTTAGGAGCCCCAGACATGAAACGCCTGATTGTCATTCTTCTCGTTCTTCTTCTGGTATTCTTTGCAGGAGACAGGATTATCTCTCTGGGGCTGCACCGCATGTTCTACGGCTCGGAATTCCGCTTTGCCAGGCTCTATCGCGGCGGCATGACAAACGAAGTTATTATCATGGGCAATTCACGCGGCAAAGCATACTATACCCCTTATATGGAAGAGAAACTCGGCGTGTCATGTTTCAACCTCGCCTATGACGCCGTGGACACCAAAATTGCCGGCATTTTGTTCGCCGATTATCTCGACCACAACGCCGCGCCTCGTCTTCTCATCATCGAGATGAAATGCCTGCAAGGGGAGAACAAGGCACACGAAGGCTCGATGAAGGTATTCATTGGTTCCTCGGAGCGGTTCAGCGATTTCCTGCGTGCGAAATCCTTCAAAGAGTGGGTATTGTGCAAGATGGTGCATATCTATCGGTATAACAGTGAATTCTTTTTGCGGGCGCAGATAATGTCGTCCCGCCAGGCCGACCAGAGTTGGGTGAACAGCGCGCTCATCACACAGGCCATTCTCGATGACATCAGTCAGGGACGCCGAATTCAGAATCCCCCGCCTCCTCGGGAACGCTACGAAGAGCTTGCCGAAATTCTGCGGACAGCCAGCGAACATGGCGTTGCGGTCAGACTGGTGTTAAACCCCTACCTGCCACAGTATGTAGCTGGTTCGACGCTGCTGCCATACGAAACGTATCTGCGCGACTACACCGGTATCTCCGAGCACGTTTGGGATTACCGCCTCGCCATAACCGACTCGTCGCTCTTTGCCGACGGAAGGCACATCAACGTCAACGGGTCGCGTGTGCTCATCGACATGCAGATTGCCGACGGCTTCTATGATCCTGTTCTGCCCCAGAAGAAACAGCCGCTCCACGAATGAAGCGGCTATAGTAGTTTCACTCAGTTCAGTTACCGGCAATCACTCGCTTCAGTTCTTCCTTGCCTTGTAGCCCCACCACGCGATCCACTTCCACTCCGTCTTCAAAGACGATGAGCGTGGGTATGCCGGTGATGCGGTAGCGTTGCGGAATGGACGGATGGTCGTCCGTGTCGAGCTTGCCGAAGCGAACGCCCTCGATCTCGTGGGATAGTTCGATGAAGATGGGCGCAAGCTGGCGGCACGGCGGACACCAGGGCGCCCAGAAATCGACGACGGTGCGCCCCTCGGCAATGAAATCGTCGAAGGCAGCGGCGGTGAGGACGGTGTAATTGCCTTCGTGAACTTCTGCCGTGGCGGCTTCCACAGCTTCATTGTCGTCACTGGCGCCACAGGCTGTGAGGCCCAGCAACAGCCCCAGCGCGATGATAATGGTGAGCTTCTTCATTTTCCCTCCGGCAGGTGTTCTTCAATCGTGGCGCGAAAGCCCGGTTCCATCTCTGGCGAGAAGCCACTGTGCTTTTGAAGGAGGTCTCCGTTTGGCGCGATAAAATAGGTGGTGGGGATGCTTTTTATGCCATACTGCTCGCTGACTGTCCGCTCAGAGTCGATGAGCAGATAGTAATCCATTGCCACGCCGTTCTCGCGTTGCTCTGCCACCCAGTCCTTCACGGTCTGCGCGTCTTCGGCGCTCACGCCAACGACAACCAGCCCCCGTTCGCCGTGCTCGTCCAGAAGCTGCTGCAATACTGGGATTTCGGCGCGACATGGCGGACACCATGTGGCCCAGAAATCGAGGATGATGAGCCCTTCGAGTTCGCTCAGAGTCACTTCATTGCCGTCCAGGTCATTCAGCGTGAAGTCCATAGTCTGCTTGAACCCGATACGGGCGGCAAGTTTTTCTTTCCAGCTAACCCGCAGAGCATCGAGCCTGGCGCGCAACTCGTCCTCCGTCTGCACGCCGCGAATCTCATCCTGCACGCCGCCACCGACATAAAATATGAACATCGGTTCTTCGAGAGCGCCAACTTGCCGTTTGGCTTCCTCGAAACCTTCTGTGTCAAGATTGAACTCGATGAAGACAATATCGGGATAATCTGCTGACAGTTTATCGAGCAACGCGAGCATGGCGTCGCTGTCGGCGCACTGGGCATCCGTGATTATCATCACGCCCATGTCCTTGCTTTCGTGAGTGGACTGCGCAGTTTCTGGGATAACCGAAATCACTTCCCCTTGCAGGGCGAACGCTGTCAACAGCATTGCGATTATCAGCAGATGCTTCATGAAACCTCCCGTCCGTTGATGAATATCTTCCAAGTGATGTCGGCGGCTTTGTCTAACATGGCCTTTACGCCGCAGTATTGAGTCATCGAGAGCTTGATGGCGTGCTTGACCTTATCCTCCACCAGCCCCTCGCCCTCGAAATAATAGCGAGCTTCGATGCTCTCATATATGTGCGGATGATCGCCAGTCGAATACTCGCCCTCAACCTCCACCTTCAGCTTGAAATCGGCGAACTTCATCTTCCTGAGTATCGATACGGTGTCCATCCCCGAGCAACCGCCCAGGGCGCTAAGAAGCAGCGGCATCGGCTTGGGGCCGCGATCCTTGCCGCCATATTTGGCGTCGGCGTCGATGTCGAAATGATGGCCGTTCACCTCGACGTCAAAGCTGAGGCCATCGGTATAGGTTATTGTGGAAACCACGCTCATTTCAATTTCTCCTTCTCGGTTATTGCGTTGCGGAACGCCTGCACAAAGGCGTCAAGGTAACTGGTTAGCTCATTGCGTTTTTCGTTGGGCACACCATCGAAGATGCGTTCGAGCAGGTTAACGCGGTCAACCTCGGACTGTCGCGCCACCAGCTTGCCCTTTTCGGTAATCTCCGAGTACCACCGGCGCCGGTCTTTCTCGCTGGGATAGCGCTGTACAAGTTCTTTTTTCACCAGGTTGTCCACGATGCGCGTGATGCGGCTGTGGGACACACACAGGTGAATGCTCAGGTCGTTCATGCAGGTCGGTTTGTCGCCCTTGTAGAGATATTGAAGCAAGCTGCACTCCATACGGCCGATGTTCACGCAGCCGCGCTGCTTCAGGTCACACTCGTTGAACAGGCCCTGCATCTCGCGGTACAGGCCAGAAAGCCGCTCGACGGATTTGCGTTTCATCATTGCCCTCCAATACCCAGCAGGCGGTTGATTTTTGTCTTGTCGAAACCCACCACCGGCTGATTGTTCACCCACATCTGGGGAACGCCCTGCTGGCCGGTTTTGTTTACCATATCGCGTGCGGCGGACTGGTTCCTCGAAACATCGATGTCCTTGAAACGGATGTTGTGCTGCCGCAGATAGCTCTTCAACTTCGTACACCATGCGCAGGTGGGCGTACTGAATACGACTACGCGCTTTTCCATGGTTCACCTCCGAAATATTTCATATCGTCAATCTTTATGCAGACATAATATTTGACAAGTTAAAAAAAGCGAATTGGTAATTTCTGTGGTGAAATGTGGTCAGAGGTGAGAATGAAGCTACGCTGGTCAATCGTGCCGCGAGCGCTTCCCCGTCATGCGCTCGATGCGCAGGCACAGCACGCAGGTGCGGTCAACGGTTGCCGCGGGGTAATTCCAGGGCTCGGCGTAGTGGCGCACCAGCACGTCCAGCGCGGCGCGTTTGGCGCTGGCGTCCTCGACAATCTCCACCTCGCCCCAGCCGATAACGCAGTCGTAGTCCATGCTCCAGCTTTTTGCGGTGCGCACCAGAGCCATATCGGCGCTCACCTCGAAGCAGACACGCGGGTGTTGGCGTAAAATGTCGAGCTTGCGGCCCTGCAACGCACTGTGAAAGTAAAGACAGCCGTCTGTGTAGCCGTAGTTGAGCGGGACGATGTATGGTTCGGCGCCATCGAACATGGCCAGTCGGCACACCTGGGCGTGACGCAGGATGTCCTCGATAGCCGTGCGGTCGGTTAGTTCTTTGTCGGTGCGACGCATGCTGCCTCCTTCTCACTTTTCCACTTCAGCCATGAGGCGTGGGTTTGTCAAGTTTGAACCAGCCAGAGCAGGCGTCCCGTGGAAAGCAGGAAATGCTTGACACGCCATCGGCAAGACTGACAATGACGATAATTTCCACTTGATATCCGGAGGAGTGCATGAACATCACTCGGCTCGATCATATAATTGAACTGGCCGCATCCAAACCCAGAAAACGTGTCGTTGTCGCCTGCGGACAGGACAAGCATTCCATCTGCGCCATCTCCGAAGCTATCGACCGCGGCATCGTTGACGCAACTATGATCGGCGACGAGACCTGCATCAAACAAGTGTGCCAGGTCGAAGGCATCGACCCAGGCAAGTTTCAGGTCGTTCACGAATCCGATGAAATATCCTCTGGCGCCATCGCGGTCGATATGGTTAATTCCGGCGACGCCGACTTCATCATGAAGGGCCTTATCTCCTCCGACAAGTATCTCAAGGCTTTGCTCAACAAAAAACGCGGCCTCATCGACCCCGGCTCAATCCTCGCACATATTGCCGTGATTGAAGTTCCCTCCTACCATAAGCTGCTAATCATCAGCGACGTGGCCATCATCCCACAGCCCGATCTTGCCCAGAAGGTGCAAATAGCTAAAAACCTCATTCACACGGCGCACAACATTGGCATCGACAACCCCAAAATTGCCGTAGTGGCCCCGACCGAGAAGGTGAACCCCCGAATCGAGTCGAGCGTTCATGCCGCCTTGCTCACCAAAATGAGCCAGCGCGGGCAGATTGAGGGCGGCGTTATTGACGGCCCCCTGGCGCTCGATCTGGCGATTGACGCGGAGAGCTGCCGCATCAAGGGCATCAAAAGCTCCGTCGCCGGCGACGCCGACTGCATCCTGATGCCCAATCTCGATGCGGGCAATGTGTTCTACAAGAGCCTGACAAAACTGGGTGGAGCCGAGAGCGCCGCAGTGGTGATGGGCACCCGCAAGCCCTCGCTCCTCACCTCTCGCGGCGACAGCGCCCGCAGCAAACTGTACTCCATCGCGCTGGGCGCGTTGATGAGTTAGGAGACTATATGCGAATCGCCATCGCCAGCGACCACGCCGGATTCAGCCTCAAAGAAAGCCTGCTCCCCTGGCTACAGCAGGAACATGAGATTATCGATTTCGGCGCTCACGACCAGGACCCCGTCGATTACCCCGACACCGGCTTTCCTGCGGCCAGGGCGGTCGCCTCGGGTGACTGCGAGCGAGGAATCCTCATCTGCGGCGCAGGCATCGGCATGAGCATCGTGGGCAACAAGGTGCCTGGAGTGCGTGCCGCGCTGTGTCACACGCGCGAAGTCGCCGTGCTTTCCCGCCGGCACAACAACGCCAATGTGCTGACGCTGGCCGGACGCTACATAGCGCCGCATTACGCTCGGCAAATCATCACCGACTGGCTTTCTACAGATTTCAGCGCTGGCCGTCACCAGCCTCGTGTTGACAAGATTATGAAACAAGAAAACATGCGAGGGGCACAATGAAACACATCAAGCAGAACGATCCCGAAGTCTTCGACGCCATGCTCAACGAGCTCAAACGTCAGGAGGGCAACCTCGAACTCATCGCCAGCGAAAACTTCGTGAGCCGCGCCGTGCTCGAAGCCGGTGGCTCGGTGCTCACGAACAAATACGCCGAGGGCTATCCATACCGCTGGGGACGCAAGAGCGGCGAGCTTAACTACAAGCTGTACGGTCGCTACTATGGCGGTTGCGAATACGTTGACGAGACCGAAAAACTCGCCATCGAACGCGCCAGAGAGCTGTTCGGCGCCGAGCACGCCAACGTGCAGCCGCATTCCGGCTCGCAGGCAAACATGGCCGCATACTTCTCACTCATCAAGCCGGGCGACACCATCCTCAGTCTCGAGCTGTCTCACGGCGGCCACCTTACCCACGGCCACCCCCTCAGCTTTTCGGGCAACCTGTTCAACATCGTGCCCTATGGCGTGAAGCCAGGCGCCGAGGTGTTCGACTACGACAAAATCCGCGAGCTGGCTATCGAGCATAAGCCGCAGATGATACTCACCGGCGCCAGCGCCTACCCCCGCACCATCGACTTTGTGGCCTTCCGCAAGATCGCCGATGAAGTGGGTGCCTGCTTCGTCGTCGATATGGCGCATATTGCCGGACTGGTGGCCGCTGGCCTGCACCCCAACCCTGTTCCCTATGCCGACATAGTTACCTCAACCACCCACAAAACCCTGCGCGGTCCACGCGGCGGACTCATCCTGTGCCGCGAGAAATACGCCAAGGAAGTGGACAAATGGGTCTTCCCCGGTACCCAGGGCGGGCCGTTGTGCCACATCATCGCCGCCAAGGCAATTGCCTTTGGCGAAGCGCTGAAGCCGGAGTTCAAAACCTACCAGCAACAGGTTATCAATAACGCAGACGCGCTGGCACAAGCGCTCGTTGATGAGGGTTTCACCCTTGTCTCCGGTGGCACCGACAACCATCTGCTGCTCATCAACCTCGGCGGCGAAGAAACCGGCAACCCCTCGGGCAAGAAGATGGAAGGCGCGCTGGACAAGGCCGGCATCACCGCCAACAAGAACACCGTGCCCTTTGACACCCGCAAGCCGTTCGTGGCTTCCGGCATCCGCCTGGGCACGCCGGCCGTCACCACGAGAGGCATGAAAGAAGCCCAGATGAAGCAGATTGCCGGCTTCATCCGCGAGGTGCTCGACAACGTTGACGACGACGAGAAACTGGCCGACATCAAGAAGCGCGTCAGCGTGTTCACCACGCAGTTCCCGCTCTACACCGATCTCATCGCCGACGCGGAATAGTCACCGATTTCAGATATAGAGAGGAGCCATGGGGTTCCTCTCTTTTTTTGTTCATCGGGGATAATGTGATAACGCTTTTGCGGGCATGAGCTCCCAACAGACAGCCTGTTTAACACCCCCCTGTCAAGGGGGGACGTTGAGCGTAGCGAAACAGGGGGGTATCGTTTTCTCATAGTCTTGAAGCCCTCTGTTTTTATACCCCCCTGACCCGACTACGGGTCTTCCCCCCTTAACAGGGGGGTGTTAAAACAATGAAGATGCGATAAACCTTTTTTTGTTTACAAATTCGCTCCAGTTTGATTATATGATGTTCATTGGTAAATGTTGAAATATTGTAAAACATAGAAGCAAGGAGACGCATATGCGCAAATTTCTCGCTCTGACGATACTGGCCGTCTTGGCTGTCGTTTTGCCCGCCGATATCGTGATTAACGAAATCATGTACAACACCCCCGGTTACGATAACGAATGGGTCGAGCTATACAACACCGGCGCCTCAGCCGTTGACCTCGATGGCTGGTCGTTGTTGGACAACACGCCAGGCAACACCCCGCTGGTCATTCCCGCCGGACATTCCATTGCCGCAAGCGGCTACTTCACCATCGCCATAGACCACCATGCCGATGCCGACCCTTTCCCCTTCACGCCCGACTATAACGGCATCGATGTGTGCGACTGGAATCTGGGCAACAGCACAGACGCCGTAAACCTATTCATGCCGGACGGCAGCCCGCACGACACAGTTGTCTATGATGATGGCGCTCCCTGGCCCACCACGCCCGATGGTGGCGGCCCCAGCCTCGAACTGATAAATCCATCGTTAGACAACAGTCTGGCAGCGAGCTGGCAGGCCAGCGCCGTTGACGGCGGCAGCCCGGGCGATCCCAACAGCTCGATGAACCAGCCGGTGCTCATTATCACGCCCGACGAGCTGGACTTCGGCGTCGTCGAGCCGCAGCAGACCTACGCGCTCGACGCCGAGCTGCAAAACGCCGGCACCGCCGACCTGGTAATTGACACCGTCACCATGCCGGTCTCCGGTGAGTTCGACATCAATGCTGTGTGGCGGGATCTGCCACTGCCACTAACCCTGACTCCTGGCCAGGTAATGCCGGTAGAGGTCACCTGCGTGCCCAACGAACTCGTCCGCGACTACATCTTCAACGGCGAGATAGTGTTCGAGGGCAACTTCACCACAGTCGACCTTTCGCTCACATACACCATCGACACCGAGGAGAGCGGCGCGGTCATCAACGAGATAATGTATAACAGCGCCGGCTACGACAACGAGTGGATTGAGCTGTATAACATGGACGCTGCCCCGTTCGCGCTCGATGGCTTCACTCTGCTGGACGACGACACAAATCACACCCCGCTGGCCTTCCCCGCCGGCGCTGTCATCCCGGCATTCGGCTACTACACCGTCGCTGTCTATCACGACAGCCAGGCCGAGCCGTTCCCCTTCACCCCCGACTTCGACGGCACAGAGATTTGCGACTGGAACCTGAACAACTCGGATGATGAACTCAACCTGTTCGACGACCTGGGCAATCTGTGGGACCAGGTAGTCTTCACCGACTCGCCACCCTGGCCTGTGCAGCCCGACGGCAACGGCCCCAGCCTCGAACTCATCGACCCGCTGCTGGACAACAACGCGCCAGAAAACTGGCAGGCCAGCGCCGACATGGGCGGCAGCCCAGGCGCAGAGAACTCCGGCGGCGGCAACACAATCGATGTGGCCACCATTGGCGAACTGCGCCAGCAGGCCCCCGGCACCGACATCTATCACCTCACCGGCGAAGCTATCCTCACCTTCCAGCAAAACTTCCGTCACCAGAAATACATCCAGGACGACACCGCCGGCATCATGATCGACGACAATTCCGGCGTCATCAGCACCGCCTTCGCCATCGGCGACGGCATCACCGGCATCCATGGCACACTCACCGAATATGGTGGTATGCTCGAGTTCATGCCGGTGGAAGACCCCGGCGCAGCATCGAGCACTGGCAACGCCATCACGCCGGAGGTGGTCACCCTGGCCGACATCGCCGCCGATTTTGAAGCCTATGAGAGCGAACTCGTCACCATTGTCGGCGTCACCTTCGACGCCACAGGCGCTTTCGAGAACGGCACGGTGTACCCCGTGCACGACGGCAGCCGCACCGACTACGATTTCCGCACCACATTCTACGATGTCGATTACATTGGCACCCAGATTCCAGGTGGCGCAATAAACCTCACAGTCATTCCCAACAGCCGCAGTGACGGCAGCTACATCACGGCGCGCAATGCCGCCGACTTCGGCGCAGAAGGTCCTGTGCTCACGGTTACCCCCGCATCGTTGCAGTTCGGCGGCATTATGCTGAACGAAACCGCCATCCTGCCGCTGCATCTCGCCAGCTCCGGCACCGAGACCGTCACCATCAGTGCCGTCACCATCGACAACACAATCTTCGAGGCCTATGCAGACGAGTCCGGCGCGGCGCTGTCGTTCCCCATCGAACTCACGCCCACGAGCGCAGTTGACGTGTATATCTACTTCACGCCTACAGAAGTGACGACCTACACCGGCACACTGGGCATCGAGGGCAACATCGACATCATCAGCATCCCGCTGCAAGGCTCTGGAAGCCTGGGGCTGGCCGACATCGTTATCAACGAAATCATGTACAATCCCTCGACAGAGCAGGGTGACGACGCCTTCTTCGAGTGGCTCGAACTGTATAACAACGAGGACACCGACGCCGACATCTCCGGCTGGAGCTTCTCGAACGGCATCGACTATACCTTCGCAGGCGGCACGGTCATTGCCGCGGGTGCATATCTCGTCGTGGCCATCGACCCGACGAGCGTCACCGACTTCTACGGCATCGCCAACGTCGTCGGGCCCTTCACGGGCGGGCTCAACAACTCCGGCGAGATGGTGCAGCTCGTTGACGGCAACAGCGACATCGTCGATTTCGTCGAATATGCTGACGCACAGCCCTGGCCCACCGCCCCCGACGGTACCGGCCCCAGCCTCGAACTCATCGATCCGGCGTTAGACAACGCATTCGCCGAAAGCTGGCAGTCGAGCTACTCGCCGAACGGCACGCCGGGCATCATCAACACCGAAGCGCCCGACGCCACGCCATACACGATCTACGAGATTCAGTTCAGCGAAACCGGCCCCTCGCCCCACAATGGCGAGCGCGTCCTCACTCAGGGCGTCGTCACCGCCGTGTTTGCCGATCTGTTCTTTCTGCAAGACGGCTTTGGCGAGTGGAACGGCATCGCAGTTGATGGCAGCGGCGTGGCCGTGGGCGACGAAATCACTCTCACCGCCACAGTTGTCGAGTTCTACAGCCGCACCACCCTCTCCGAGATGGCCGACCTGAACATCTCCGGCGTCACCGACCTGCCCGGCATCATCAACGTCACCACGGGCGAGGTTGCCGCCTCCGAAGCGCTCGAGGGCGTGCTGGTTCGCGTGAACTTCGCCACAGTGACGGACGACAGCCTGGGCTATGGCGAATGGGAAGTGGACGACGGCAGCGGTCCCTGCGTTATCGACGACTATGGCACATACACCTACGACCCGGTTATGGGCGACAACCTCGACATTCGAGGCCCTGTCGATTACGCCTACAGCGTCTTCAAAATCGAGCCACGCGACGATGGCGACATCCTGCCTGTCGGGGCCGCCGGCGACGACACGCCGCCACTGGTTACTGGCCTGGCGGGCAACTACCCCAATCCGTTCAATCCAGAAACAACCATTGTGTTCAGCCTGGCAGAGCCATCTCACAGCACACTGTGTGTGTATAACATCCGTGGCAGGCGCGTGCGCACTTTGGTGCAGGGCAGTCTTTTCGCGGGTGAACACAGCGTGGTGTGGAACGGTTGCGATGACAATGGCAACCCCGTGTCCACCGGCCTCTACCTGCTGCGGCTGGTCACCGCCGAGGGCAGCCATACGCACAAGGCGCTGCTGCTGAAGTAGCGCCTTTTGGCGCTACTCATCGAACGAAAGGGAATGTAGCGTAGCGGATACCCGAAAGTGGAGTGTAACGCCTTTCAGGCGCTTGAACACCCCATAGCGACAGGGTGAGGTGACTGGAACGCGACTGCAAGACAGGGGCGTTGCCCCTCGTGAAGGCTCATTTCGCTTCGCTATAAACCAGAAATATTTAACTGCAATTTGAAAGAAGTTCATGGCGAGCATGGGGTGAAACATGCATTATCCTGTTGATCCTAATTCACCAACACATGGAATGCCTTCATGTCTCAGGGTTCCTATTGCAGCCTCTGATATTGAATCAATTGAGAAATATGTCGGGGAAATTCAAAACATCATCAAAGGCAGAGATTCGCAGACTAAGGCACTGCTAATCAGTCCGTATATGGCAGGAGAACCTGTGTCTCCTCTGGCCAAGTTATGGCAACATGCCGACAGAAATGATTTCGTCAAACGGCTGTATCCTGCATTACAAGTTTGGGTTCATGTGGACTACAGTAGCTATCGCAAGGCCTATTTTCGCTTTGGAATGCCGGCTCTTCAAGATGGGTATGTTCTGGACCATACTCAGAATCGAAAAGCTGTTCGTTTGAATAATTATTCTCATCCGTACTTAAGGTTGTGCCCTGTATCACGTAGCGTAAATGCTAGCAGTGGTCACTTATTGGGTACCGAAGGAATGGAAAAAGCGAATGCAATTGCTGATCAAAAATCAGCAAGCAAGCGGATGAAAAGGAACAAATTCGTAACTTCATTCAATATTATCTATGCTAGTCCAATTGACTTAACAAAAATGCTAAATATTCCGACAGGTACAATGGAACTTCCAGGTGTTGCACGAATGCTGCACCAATTCTATGTTTGATTTCCCAGAAAGGCCATTGAAGAAAATTAGGCTTGCCTAACAAATAGGTGTTGACACAATCAGAGCGATTCAATGTATTATCGACGGTAGCGTTGCTTTCTTCATGTCGATGAACATGCGAAACAGGGAGGAGATAATGAAGAACATCGGATTGAAAACGGTTGTTTCGGCGTTACTGTTTTTCGGATTTACCTATATGTTGCTGGTGTTCACGAATCGGTCAGGCAATATCCCATATCTTATTGCCGGATTGATATTGCTTTTTGTCGGAATAGTTCTGTTCATTTTATCGCAAAAAGACGCAGAGAACCACTTCAGAAGCAATCTTTTCGCAATTATGAGCGGAGTTGCCCTCTGGGGATTTTTTGGCGAATTTCTGGAAAACGCGGACATGTATATCAAAGGTGCGACCCTGGAAATCGCCCATTGGAACTACCTTCCTGTTCTCATCTTCGTGATCTTTGTTTTCCTGAATGTGAGAAGGCGCCTATCTGTTCCGGTTCAGTTTTCGCTATCAAGTTTCCTCATGATCTGGTCGATGCACTATGTTATGATTTTTCAGTATGAAGCGCTTTCAAGAACTCATTTCACGACTTACATCATGTGCGGCGTTTTCTTGCTGTTGACAGCGCTTGCTGTCTATAAAGCAAGGAAAAGCGAACAGATTCACTCTATCATGTTCTGGTCGTATTTCGGGCTGCTGACTGCCTGGAGTGTACTGGAATACGTTTGGGGCTGGCGATTGATTCCAGGCCCGTATTCGATTTGACAGGTTAAGAGCAGGGGTGCTGTCCCTGTGCAAAAACAGGCGGAGCCTTTCGGCCCCGCCTGTTGTCATATATGTCGCGTTGCGCCTATTCGAACACTGGTGCGCTGCTGAGTGACCAGCGGTAGAGCACCCGCTCGTTCTCATACAACAGCAGCTCCTTCACTGTCGAGAGGAACTCTTGCGCGTCGGCTGCCATGAACGCAAGGCCGAACGGGCCGGAAGGCAACTCGGCGTCAACCGCGATGGAGAACTTGTCTTCGGCGCCGGTGAACTCGACCAGCGTGATGTGTTCGACATCGAGCTGCTCCATCATCCAGGCGCGGGCATCTTCCATACTGCCCAGCTCGTCCACCAGGCCGCGATCGAACGCCTGGCGTCCAGTCCAGATACGTCCCTGAGCGATTGGGTCGATCTGTTCGACTGTCATGCCACGTCCATCGGCCACGTGAGTGATGAATATCTCATAGCTGTCCTCAATCGAATCCATGAACAATGCCACCTCGTCCTCGGTAGGAGAACGCGTGATGGTGCCGATGTCGGCGTGATCGCCGAACCGGACAGTCTCGAAGTTGATTTTCACCTTGCGCAGCAGTCCGGCGAGATTGGGCAGGAGGCCCGTGACGCCGATGGAGCCGGTGATGGTGCCTGGCATGGCGATGATGTGATCGGCATAGACAGCGATGTAATAGCCGCCTGAAGCCGCCGCGCCGCCCATGCTGATCACCAGCGGCTTGGTCTTTTCGCCTTCGCCAGTGGTCAGGCGTATCTCGCGGGTGATGATATCCGATGCCTGAGCCGAGCCGCCGCCGGAATCGACGCGCAGGATGATGCCCTTGACGCTTTTGTTTTCGCGGGCGTTGCGGATGGCGCGGGCAATCGTTTCTGCGCCTATCGAGCTGCCGGGGTCGCTCTTGCCCATGTGGATGCTGCCACTGGCATAGATAACGGCAATCTCTGGCGAGCGGGGCTGCGACCAGTCGATGCTTTGCGTTTCCCAGACATATTCATCGCTCAGGCAGACTTTGCCGTAGCGCTCCTTGAGCGTGTCTTCGAGCTCATCTTCGTAGATGAAGCCGTCAACCAGCCCCATCTCCTCGATGCGGCTGTCTGTGAAGTAGGGACCGTTGTTCACGGTCTCTTCGGCGGACAGAGCGAGTTTGTCGCCACGCCCCTCTTCGAGCATATCGAGCATTGACTGGTAGATGTCACCAAAAACGAGCTCATAGCTTTCGCGCTCGGAATCTGGCATCTTGCTTTCTGTGAGGAAGTTGAAGGCGGTCTTGGTGTCGTGGCTTTGCAGGTTGACCATCTCCACACCGATAGTGTCGAGCAATTCGCCGATAAAGGGAATGCTGAGTGACATACCGCGCAGAGCTATGCCGCCCAGCGGGTTGAGGTAGATCGCGTCGCCGGTGTAGGCGGCAAAGATATAGTTCGAGTTGCTGATGTTGTCGAAATAATAGACAACTTCTTTGCCTGCTTCGCGGAATTCCTGGAATGCAACTGCCAGTTCCTGGTAGTCGGCAAAACTGCCGCGTATGTGCATATTGCGCACCAGGATGCCGTCGATTGCCGGGTCGTCGCGCAGGTCGTGAAGCTTGCGGATGAGGCTGAACAGGTTCAGTTGCCCACTGCGGTTCAGGCGTATCGGGCCAATCTTCATGAAGGAGCGGCGATCGACGAGCTCGCCCTCGAGCTTGAGTTCGTAGAAGCGCTTTTTGCCAAACTTGATGGTAGGCATGCGGTAGGGCCTGGTGGACATGTGGTTGTAGGTGACGCCGCTGGAGAATTCATTGTCCTCGTCGAAGTAGGCGGTGGTACCGGAGCTGCTGTTGCCGAACGCCAGACTGAACATGGCGCTGTAGGTTTCGTTGTTTACGTTGTAGCTGCCACCGAGGCGAACGCCGTCAATCGGCTCGACCTGAAGGCCCCAGATGGGGCATGACAACTCTCTATCCTCATCCTCTTCATAAACGTACGGCAGTTCCTTGCTGTACAGAATGTCGCCCGTGAGAGTGACGCGGTGTCCCAGGCTGCCCAGCATAGCGAGCGGACGCAAGCCAATGCCGCCACGATGCAGGTCTTCCACATCGCCGCGGTGAAAACTGCTCACTGTGCCCAGCGAGACCATGTTGTGCGGACGCCACAGCGTCGAAAAGCTGTACTCGCCCACATGGAAGTCACGCTCCCGCCAGTCCCATGAAGAGCCTACATACAGGTTGCGAATAACTTCGCTGCCCGTTGCAAGGCGATGGAAGCTGCGAGTTTCGTTGCGCTCGTAAACGTATGCCAGCCCATCGAGATTGAAAAACAGGCTGTACTGTCGTTTGAAGTCGTTGTCATCAAACGATGTGAGCCAGCCGAATCCTTCGGCGTTGCCATAGCCCAGGGCGGCGGAGTTGACCATCGGCGCCAGCACCTCGTCTGTGGTGGCGATGGGCAGGGTGGCATAGCTGGTCTGTGCGCCAAGGACGGCTGCCAGCATCAGTAGAATCAGCAGTAAATGCATTCGTTTCATCATAGCTCCTTCATGTGGCGGGTTTGCGGTCGCCACTCGGTCTGTAGTTCAATATGGTCGATTCATCAGGTGTTCCGGTGACATAGTACACCGGTGTTGCAGTTATGTCAAATACTTTTTTCTGAATCATGATTTTCAGGATTAGAGAAATCGACAGGATTGAGAAATAAGAAAGAGCAGCCAGGCTTGGCATTCTTTATTCCGAATC
>JAIOQZ010000011.1 GCA_021108395.1 Candidatus Cloacimonadota bacterium | reverse complement strand
ACAGCCTGTTTCTGCGTTGCTTGCGGCTTAGGCTGGACTGAAAGCTTCTGAGTGGCCACCTTAGCGTTAGGCGTTGCGGCAGGCTTCGCCTGTTTCTGCGTTGCTTGCGGCTTAGGTTGGGTAGAAAGTTTAAGCGTGGCAGCCTGTTTTGGTGCTACTTGCGGCTGAGGCTGGGCTGAAAGCTTCTGTGTGACCGCCTGAGCGTTAGGCGTTGCGGCTGGCGCGGCAGGCCTCGCCTGTTCTTGTGCGGCCTGCTTATGGGGTGCCTGTACATGAAGTCGCTGTGCGACCTGTGCGACCTGCGCGACTTTGCCCGGAGAGAAAAGTAGCAGAGATGAGAAATCGCCGAGCGTGGCTTGCTGACGGAGCTGTTTCCGCGTTAACGTTGCGGCTGGCGCGGCAGGCCTCGCCTGTTCTTGTGCGGCCTGCTTATGGGGTGCCTGTACATGAAGTCGCTGTGCGACCTGTGCGACCTGCGCGACTTTGCCCGGAGAGAAAAGTAGCAGGGAAGAGAAATCGCCGAGCGCGGCTTGCTGGTGGAGTTGCTTCCGCGTTAGCGTTGCGGCTGGCGCGGCGGGCCTCGCCTGTTCTTGTGCGGCCTGCTTCTGGGGTACCTGTACGTGATGCCGCTGTGCGGCCTGTGCGACTTCGACAATGTCCAGCAATTGCATATTGCCGGAGCGGAGATCGTTCCAGAGACGAGAAGCCGCCTTCGGGTCACTCTCGGCGCGCTGGAGCAGTTGTTGCAGGCTGAACACCTTGCCACCGCTTTGCATGCGTACGTCGAGCTTGCCTTCCAAAAAGCTCTGCGCCACTTCCGGCGTGAGGGCTTGCATCGATTTGGCGCTGTTACGGGGTGATTGCGTGAGGAATTGCAGGAAAGAGGCGCCACCTGCCACCGCTACAGCGGTGTCCGCGGTCGGTTTTACCTGGCGACCGGCGAATAAAACGGCAAGTGGATTTTGCATGGCTACCTCTATGGATTGCTCATTGTCTTGAGCAGGCTGGCGGCGCGGGTGTCTGGCAGCTTATCCAGAATCTTCGAGGCGCGGCGCACGTTCATGGAACGCAAAATAGCGATGATTTCATTGTCGGTGAGCGGCAACAGGCTCTGGGCGGCGTTGGCGGGCTGCATGTTTTCCCACATTTCGGCTGCCGCCTGAACGAGATTATCGCCGTCGCCGTTCGTGAGCGATGCGATTTCCTCGCTGTGCTGGAGTTTCATCGTGGAAATATTTTCCTCGAGCCGGGTTACTTGTGACTGGAGGCTGACAGCAGCACTCTGCTCAGTTCGTTTATCTTGGCGATATATTGTTGCTGTTTGTAGGCCAGCGAATCGATTTGAGCGACGAATCCGGTGAATAACGAATCGATTTCGGAACTGCTGTAGGCGCGAATCTCGCCTTCAGAGTAAAACTCGATGAGACGCTTGCGCAGCATCATCAGGTTGTTGTATTCCAGCAGCGGATCGGGAAGCTCGGTAATCGCTTTCACGAGGGTGTCGGGGCGAAGCATGGCGAGGCTGTCGATAGGCTGCTGGCTGGTGGTGTCGGCGACGGATGCGGTCGAGTCGATTTCGGTGGTCGGCAGCTCTGGCGGCTCGGCCTGTTTCTTGTTGAACACGATGAACAGGGTAGTGCTGATGAGCGCGAAAACCACCACGAAGATGCCGACATAGATGGCGATCTGCTTACCCATGATGTCCTCCGCTTACTTCCACATTGCCTTCTGGTTGCCGTTCTGGGCGGTAATCTCGTCGAGAAATACCTGCTCCTCTTTCTTCATTTCGCGTCGATATTCATCAAAACGATTGTCACGGAGCTTTTCGATAGCCTTTTTCTGTTTCGACTTCTCGAGCAATTTCTCACGCGCCTCGTTCTCCTCTTTCTCAAGTTCGACGATGCGCTTGCGGGAGATGTCGATGTTCTCTTCCAGAAGCTGGATATAGTTCTGCAACAGCATATAGCGTGCCGAGTTCATAGTGACGCTGTGCATCTTGCCTTTGCGCTCCAGATGCTGGTCGAGCTTGTGCAACAGCGCTTCCAGATCCTCTCTGGCCTCCAGCAGTTTGTGCCTGGCATCAGCGAGGACACGCTGTAACACCTTTTCCTCGGTTTGCCGCACTTCCATCACCTTCTGTAAAGAGAACTCAAATTTCTTCATACATCCATACTCCGGAATTTTATTCTCACTTCATCGAACAATTCACTGGGTAATACGCAATCGAGGTGCCAAAGGGGGTACAAGTGGGAAGGATTAATAAATATTCTGAATCGGGATTCGCTGGATTCAAGATATTCACAGGATTTCAGAAATTTCAGGATAAGACAAAAAACTGTCGGGCTTCCAACTTCATAATCCTGTAAATCATGATTCAGATTTTGAGGAGGGGATTAATCGAGTAAGATCAAGCGCCCATAATTCGATGGAACTGCTCCATGATTTTATCGAACGGCGCTTTTTCTTCTATTTCCTGACGCAGGAATCTGTTGACTGCGTCTATCTTCGAGATGGCGTGATCGACGCGGGGATTGGTGCCTGCGGAATACGCGCCGATGTTGATCATGTCTTCCGCTTCGGCATAGGTGGCCAGCACTTCGATGATCTTGCGCGCTTCATCGCGGTGCTCGCGACTGATAACGCTGCTCATCACGCGGCTGATGGACTGTAGCACATCGACTGCCGGGTAGTGTCCTTTGCTCGCCAGACGGCGATTCAGCACGATATGCCCGTCAAGGATGGAGCGGGCGGCGTCGGCAACTGGCTCGTCCAGGTCGTTGCCCTCCACCAGTACGGCATACAGCCCGGTGATGCTGCCACGGTGCGATGTTCCGGCGCGTTCGAGCAGCTTGGGCATATTGGCGAAAACTGATGGCGTATAGCCTTTGGTGGTCGGCGGCTCACCGATGGCCAGCCCAATCTCGCGCAAAGCCATAGCATAGCGCGTCACCGAGTCCATCATCAGCAGGACGTCCTTGCCCTGGTCACGAAAGTATTCGGCGATGGTTGTGGCCACCTGCGCTCCCTTTACGCGGGTAAGCGCCGCCTGGTCGGACGTGGCTACGACAACCACCGAACGCGCCAACCCTTGCTGGCCGAGATCGCTTTCGATGAAATCGCGCACCTCGCGTCCACGTTCGCCAATGAGAGCGATAACGTTCACGTCGGCTGTCGTGTTGCGGGCCATCATGCCCAGCAGAACGCTTTTGCCCACGCCACTGCCGGCAAAGATGCCCGTACGCTGGCCTTTGCCGCAGGTGAGCAGTGCATCGATGCTGCGCACGCCCAGCTCGAGCGGCTGGGTGATGCGCTGCCGTGTGAGCGGGTTGGGCGGCTTGGCATACACCGAGCGTTTCTCGCGCAGTTTCAGCTGGCCCAGGCCGTCGATGGGATTGCCCAGGCCGTCCAGTACGCGGCCAATGAGCTCGTCGCCCACGCCCACGCTGAACGGCTCGCAGAAAGTGCTCACCTGGTTGCCGGGGGCGATGCCGTAAAGCTCTTTCAACGGCATGAGCAGGGTTTTGCCTTTCTTGAAGCCGACCACTTCGGCCACATGGTTGGTGCCGTCACGGCTGTGGATGTAGCAGATGTCGCCAATGGAAGCTGTGGGGCCGTGGCTCTCGACAATGAGGCCGATGACTTGAGAGACAGTCCCGTTCTGACGGATGGGGTTCACCCGTTCGAGGATAGTCTCGTATTTCGAGAAATCAGTCGCTGATGGGGGAGTCATCTTTCAGCATCCTGCGAGAAATCTCCTCGAACTGAGTGGCGATGTCGGCGTCGATGGAGCCATACTCGCTTTCGAGGCGGACTCCGCCGGGTTCGAGTGATTCGTTGGCCACAATCTCGACGCCGGTCGGCAGGTCGAACTGCATGCGCAACTGTTCGAGATGGTCTCGCACATGCGCGTGATCCGATGAATTGACTACAATGCGCACCACCTGCTTTTCGTTCATGAGGCGCAGAGCCTGGCGCAGCACCTCGAGCACGATGTCGGGGTTGAGCGACACATCGAGTCCCACCACCTTGCGGGCAATGCCAAAGATGAGGTGCAGTATATTCTGCTCCTGTTCCTGCATGAGAATGTTTACATCGGCGTGGAATCGCTCGGCGGTTTTTTTCAATATCTGATTGGACTTTTTGAACTGCCCCAGCAACTTGTTTTCCGTTTCCTTGCAGCCATTGGCAAAACCTTCTTCATAGGACTGCCGGCGCGCTTCTTCGAGCTTCTGTTTCCAGGCCTGCTCGGCGCGGGAAAGTTCGTGCGTCAGCATCCGCTCGACCATATCGTGACCCAGTCCCACCGGTTTCTCGAAAGCCTTATGTTGCGCTTTGTGTGGAATAACCCGCGCTCCCCTGATGGGGTAGTCCGAGCTGATCTTGAGTACGGGACTTTTCCCGTTTTGCGGCGTCATGTCGTTGGTCAAAGTATTTTCCATTCCTGTCCAGGCATTGTATCGTCGGGTTTATTTGTCAGGCGCAAGAGAGCGTTCTCTCATGCGGCAATTCGCGTACTATTCGATGAACGATTCGCCGCCCTTGGTGAGCTGGATTTCGCCCAGTTCTTCGAGCTTGCGGATGATATCGAGGATATTCTGCCGCGCGTTTTCGACATCGCGCAGGCGGACGGGGCCGGCAAACTCCATCTCTTCCTGGATGATGGTGGCGGCGCGTTCGGACATGTTGTTGAACATCTTGTCGCGCACTTCGTCGTTGGCGCCCTTGAGCGCCAGAGCCAGATCCTTCTGGTCGATGTCGCGCAGCACTTTCTGGATGGTGCGGTCGTCGAGGTAGAGGATGTCTTCAAAGACGAACATGAGGTTCTTGATTTCGGTGGCCAGCTTGGGATCCTTGGCGGCGATGGCTTCGAGGACAGAGCGCTCGATTGTCGAGCCGACCATGTTGATGATTTCGGCTGCGGCGGTGATGCCACCGAACTTCGTGCCCTGCTGGCTGAAGTCTATGCGGTCTTCGAGCACCCGCTCGACAGTGGTAATCATGTCCTGCGAAACGCGCTCCATGGTTGCGAAACGCATGATGACGTCGTTGCGAAGCTCCTCGGGCAGCTCGCCGACAACATTGGCCGCCTGGCCAGGATCGAGCTGGGTGAGCACCAGGGCGATGGTCTGCGGATGTTCTTTCTGGATGAAAGTGAGCAACTGGGAACTATCCACTTGTTTGAGGACATTGAATCCTCGAACCTGTAGCAGGCGCTGGATTTTCTTGATGATTTCGAGCGCGCGCATGTCGCCCACGGCGTCTTCGAGAACCTCACGGGCATATTCGATGCCGCCTACCGAGATGTATTGCTGGGCCTTTATCATCTGGTAGTATTCCTCGAAAACCGCCTCGGTCACCAGTGGTTCCACCGAAGTGGTGGTCGCGATTTGCGCTGAAATCTGTTCCACTTCATCATCAGAAAGGTTCTGCATTATGGCCGCCGAGCCTTCTTTGCCCATACTGATCATAATGATGGCCGCCTTTTGCACGCCAGAGTAATTCTTGAGAATTCTCTGGAATTCCTCGGTCTTTTCTTTGCTCATTGTGATATTGCTCATCAGATCTTCGGCCATGATTCACCTTACCTTTGCCCTTTGTCGAGCATCCAGCTTTTGAAGAGACGGACAGCCGTTTCGGGGTTGTCAACAACGAACTGGCGCACGGCATCCTGCAACACCTGGCTGTCGGTTTGCTCGATCTTGATGTCCTGCATTGGTTTAAAACTGTAGGATATTTTGCCCTCACCCATCGGCAAGCCTTCTTCGCCCTCAGGATAGAAGCCTTCTGTATCAGGCTCGCCATCGGCAAGAGTCTGACGCACAGTGGCCAGTTCTTCTTCAGTTTCGGGTGGCGCGAAAACGCGGCGGAACTGTGCCAGCAGCGAGAACACGAGAATGAGCAATACTACCAGGATGCCCAGACGGATGGCCATTTCCCAGAAACGTTCGCTGCGCTCTTCTTCCATGCGTCGGCGGGCTTCCTCGCGGCGGCGGTCGTCTTCGAGCTTGAAGCTGGTGACAACCAGTTCGTCCCCGCGGTCTGTGCTGTAACCGGCGGCATTGCGCACCAGCGATTCGATGTTGGCCAGCTCGGCGGCGCTGCGCTCTTCATAGCGTTCCACTGTCTCGCCATCCACCTCGACAATATCGAGCCGGTGGTTCACGTTCACAGCTACGCTGAGCTTACGAATGGCGCCTGGCGTGTTGCTGATGCTGCGCAAGGTGTGGTCGATCTCGTAGTTGGTGATGATGTGCTCGGTCTGTGTCGTGATGTTTTCGTCGGCCATGGCGACGTTTTCGATATCGCCGGAGGGGGTGTAGGTTTCGCTGGACTGGGTAGATTCTATTTCTTCCGAGCGCGGTGTTTTCCCCTCGGGATTGAACGTTTCCATCGTCGTTTCGATTTTATCGAAGTCGAGATCGGCGGTGACGCGCACCACCGCGTTGCCGGGTTCGAGCAAATTGTCGAGCATCGACTGAATCTTCTGGCGGCGGTCTTCTTCTACAGCGCGCTGATAGCGCAGCCTGTCCCAGGTACCGGCAAAGTTCTCGTCGTGTACCTCTGAAAGCGTGTTGCCGTTCTGGTCGGTGATGGTCACGTCGGCTGCGTCGAGGCCCTCGACGGCGGCGGCCACGAGGTTGGCGATGCCTTGCACCTGGGCTTCTTTCAGTCGGCTGCTCAGACGCAGAAACACCGATGCGGTAGCGTCTTTCTGATCCTCGGCAAAGAGGCGTTCTTTGGGCAGCACAAGCTGAATGCGAACGTCATCTACGCGGTCGATGGAAGCGATGGTGCGCTCGAGCTCGCCCGCCAGTGCCTGTTGATATTTGATGTCTGTAATCTTTTCGGTCATGCCCAGGTTCGGTTTGTCGAACACCTCGAACCCACGACCGGCCTGGGGAATGACTCCCTCGCCCGAGAGCCTGATGCGCGTTTCATATACGCGATCCTGCGGTACCAGAATAGCGGTGCCGCCATTTCTCAGACGGTAGGGCACCTTCATCTCGTCGAGCTTCTCGATGGCCTGATTCGCCTGCTGCGGCTCCATATTGCCAAAGAGCAACTCGTAGTGGGTGCGGGTGCTCACATGCACCAGAAAGGCGAAAGCGACGATGGTCATCAACAGCAGAGCGCCCAGCACGATCTTCTGGCGCGCCTCGAGTCGCTGGTAAATGTCGCCGGCCTTGTTCTTGAAGTCGAAAAAATAATGTTTCATGTGTGTCCCCTAAGAAGACGTGTCCACTGAAAGCTGTGTTCACGTTAGCCCTTTGTACGTCTTGTCGAAGCGACGGTTAAACCTGCGTTTTCATCACTTCCTGATAGGCTTCGAGCATTTTGTTGCGAATCTTCATCACCATCTCGAAGGCGATGTCGGCTTTTTCGACCGCCAGCATGACGTTGTGAGGATCGATGTCTTCACCGGCGATGGCCCGGCGAATCTGGTCGTCGGCTTGCACCTGCATATCGTTTACATCGGTCATGTATTGCTTCAGCATACTACCGAACGACACTTCAGTGGCGTCTTGCTGGGTTTGCTGTTGTCCTGCGGCCTGCCGTTGCATCTGCTGCATCTGCCGGATCGCTTCGACTCGCGCATCAATCATTGCTCTCTCCCTGCTTATACAGTTCGATCAACCAGGGCGCCGCAAAAACGAACCCCGTCTGTTGTGGCGCCATAGGCGTGAGGTGAATGGCCGCCCGTGAATATCGCGGACAGCGCGTCTTTCTCATCGTCGCTGAGCAACTGGGTAAGCTCGTCGGGTCGCACACTGAAAGTATGTGCCCGATTGTCGTTTTGCACAAGCGATTTTTGCAGGCCTGCCCGCTGCTGACGAAGACCATGCTGCTGTGCGGCGCGGTCGGACGGGGCGGACTCCTGGCTGTAAACACGCATCAAATGTTCGTTCATGGTAGCCTGTCTCCTACAATTTGATGGCTTTGCGAATCATTTCTTTGGCGCTGGTGATGACGGTGACGTTGGCCTCGAAAGAACGCGTCGTGTTGATGAGCTCGGTCATCTCCTGCACGATGTTCACGTTGGGCATCGCCACATAGCCGTTCTCGTCAGCGTCGGGATGGTGTGGATCGTAGATCATCTTGAACGGCGCCGGGTCGTCGATGACTCCCGCCACATGTACGCCGGCGCTACCACAGCGCTCGATGGCGCGGGAACGGCCGGCGGGCATGTGGTTGGCGCTGGTGCGGTCGAGCTGCAACTGCGATTCCCGCAGCGTCTCGCGGAAGCGCCCATCGCACGTCCCTGCCTCGACCACGGCGATTTGCCGACGGTAGGCCTCGCCATCCTCGGTGCGGGTTGTTTCCGCGTTGGCGATGTTCTGGGCGACAATGTTCAGGCGCGTGCGCTGCACATTGAGTCCCGAGGCGCCGATATCGATGGTTCCGAACAAGCTGTTCAGCATAACTCACTCCTGCCGCTACGAGCGGCCCCTGATAGCGTTGCGTAGAAGTTTGAATCTTTTCTTGATGAGCGCGATGTCCATCTCGTAGCGCATGTTGGACTTGGCCAGCTCCGCCATCTCGTGGTCGATGTCCACATTGTTCAGGCCGCTGTCGTTGCGGCGGCTGTCGGCAAAGGTTATCTCCGGGCGCATGCGGTCCAACGGACGGCGGCCCAGGGGGATGTGGTCTTCGTGGGTGAGGGCGGATGGTTTGGGGTGGCGGTCGAGGTGGCGGCGGTATTCGGTCTCGAAGCTTACCTCACGGGCGCGGTAGCATGGGGTGTTCACATTGGCTATGTTGTTGGCGTGAACTCGATGCCGCGCCGACTGGACGTCGAGCGCACGTTCGAGTTCGGGCACAACTGTGCCTTCAAACAGAAATTTGTTCACCATTGTTCATGACCTCTGCCTGCATTAAATGCAAGCGCGGTGCCAATGAACCGGTGGCGGGCTAAGTGGCGTCAGGACAGAAAAATAGCAAAAACAAGACGACGCGCCGAGCGGCGGAGATACTTTCCGCGCAAGGAAACATCTTCCGCGTGACTACGAAGACGCGATGAGCGAAACACCCACCTGGGCGCCGACCGGCAGGCGGCTCACCTCGACCACTTCGCGCGCCGGCAATACTTCGCGGAAATAGCGGCTGTAGATGTCGTTGAAAGGTTTGTAATTGTCCAGGTCGGTGAGACAGACCCTTGCCTGTAGCGCCTTGCCGAAGCCCAGCCCGGCCTCTTCGAGGATGCCGCGCAGGTTGTGCATCACCTGCTCGACCTGGGCGATGAAGCCCTCGGCCAGCTTGCCGTTGGACGGGTCGATGCCGATCTGCATGCTGCTGTAGAGTATGCCGTTGCAGACGGTGGCCTGCGAGTACGGCCCGATGGCTGCCGGCGCCTTCATCGTGTGGATAATCTTCATGTGTGCTCCTTCAAACTGGTTTGACAGTAAGTTAACGGCAGGCGCAAAGCTGGCAAGGGAAAATTATTTTATTAGCAACAGCTTGGTCGTTGTGTCTTCGGCGAACGGGGAAGACAGGGGCGCTGCCCCTGAACCTTTTGAAAGCTCACTCCGCTACATGACAAGCTCGCCTTTTTGGGAGAAACGGTGTAAACACCTTTTGCTCCTGGGACGAACAATCGGCTATGAAGCCGATTTTCGCAGGCGAGACCGAAAACTTATTACGGATACTGCGTATCCTAATGTACAATAGTTTTTCTTAGTGACACATAACCATAATTCTTTTGACACAAGGATGCGCAGCATCCGCCAGAAGTTTTTGATTCCACTTTTTACAAAAAGTGGACGGGGTTCAGGGGCAGCGCCCCTGCTCTTGGAACGCGCCGTGCATGAGCGGTTCTCCGAAGTATTATCGTCGAGGAGTTTGCATGAACCGCTTGTTTTGTATCCTGCTTGTAACATTGACAATAACCGCCTGCGCCCACGTAGCCCCGCAGGCCTCGAAACCTGAACCGCCTGTGGCCCAACGCATCGCACATGCCGACACGCTGCACGGCGTCGTTGTGCAAGACCCCTATCACTGGCTGAAGGATAAATCGCGCACGGTGCCGGGGGTCTTGAGTTACGTCGAGGCCGAGAACGCCTACGCCGAGGCGTGGATGAAGCCGCTGGCCGCGCTCGAGGACAGCCTGTTCGAGGAGATCATCGGGCGCATCGCCGAGACCGACCTGAGCGTGCCCGACAAAGAAGACGGCTGGTATTACTACAGTCGCCGCAGCGAAGGGCTGCAATATCCCATCTTCTGCCGACGACAGGGCAGCATGGATGCCCCCGAGCAAATCTATCTCGACATGAACGAACTGGCCACAGGGCACGAGTATTACGCGCTGGGCAGCTTCAGTCTCTCGCCCGACCAGACTCTGCTGGCCTACAGTTACGACACCACCGCCGACGAGATATATACGCTGGTGATAAAAGACCTGATCACCGGCGAGTTGCTGCCGGACATCATCCCCGGCGCCAGCGACGTCACCTGGGCCGCCGCCGCCGCCATCTTCTACACCACCGACGACGAATCCGGCCGCAGCGACAACCTCTGGCGTCACGATCTGGGCGCGGACGAGGACACGCACCTGTTTTACGAACCCGATGGCCGCTTCTATCTCTACACCTATCGCACGGCGTCCGATGAATACATCGTCATGGGCGCGGGCAGCAAGACCACCAGCGAGATGTGGGTGATGCCCGCCGACAGCCCCGACGAGCCGTTCGAGCTTGTCGCCCCGCGTGAACAGGGCGTCGAATACTATCTCGACCACCGCGACGACGGCTTTTTCATCACCACCAACGCCGACGGCGCCTCGAGCTATAAGATTGCCTGGACTCATGAAGACAGCCTGGGACGCGAGAACTGGCGCGGCTACATCCCCTGGCGCGAAACCGTTGACGTTGGCTGCACCATCTCGCAGGACTGGATGGCCGTCATCGAGCGGGTTGATGGCGTTCGCCGGTTGCGGCTCATTCATCTGGACAGCGGCGAAGAGCACTACCTGAGCATGCCGGAGGATGTTTACACAATTGGCGGGGGCTATTTCACCGAGTACGAGGACGAAACGTTGCGTTTCACCTACACATCGCTGGCCACTCCGCACTCGGTGTATGAATACAACTGCCGCACCCGCGAGTTGAGCCTGTTGAAGCAGCAGGAAGTGAAGGACTACGATGCGTCACTTTACCACACCGAGCGTGTGTGGGCTACAGCATCAGATGGCGTGAAGGTGTCCATCACGCTATTCTATCGCCCCGACATGCTGCGTGCTGACGGTGGCAACCCCTGCTATCTCGAAGGTTATGGCGCCTATGGCGACCCGAATGACCCGATGTTCTTCAGCGCTATGCTCAGCCTGGTTGACAGAGGCTTTGTCTATGCACTGGCGCATGTGCGCGGCGGCGGCGATCTGGGACAGCAGTGGCATGAGGATGGCCGCATGTTGCACAAGGCTAACACGTTCAGCGATTACATCGCCTGCGCCGAATACCTCGTTGACAGCGGCTACACCAATCCCGACCAGCTTGTGGGCTATGGCGCCAGCGCTGGCGGGTTGCTCATTGGCGCAGTGGCCAACATGCGCCCCGACCTGTTCGCAGTCATAATCGCCGATGTGCCGTTCGTGGATGTGCTCAACACCATGCTCGACCCGACGCTGTCGGCCACCATCAGTGAGTACGAGGAGTGGGGCGACCCGAACGAAGAACGATACTTCCAGAGCATTCTCGGCTACTGTCCATACCAGAACGTCACGGCGCAAGACTACCCGGCAATGATTGTGTTGGCTGGGTTTTACGACCCGCGTGTGAACTACTGGGAGCCTGCCAAACTGGTGGCCAGGCTGCGCTATCTCAAGACCGACGATAACCCGTTGCTGCTGCGCACAGACATGAGTGGTGGGCACGCAGGCGCTTCAGGCCGCTATGACTTCTACCGCGAACTTGCGATGCAATACGCCTTCATCATACATACGCTGCCCAACTTTTGACGGATACTGCGTATCCTGTGTACAAGATAATATTACTGTACATAGGAAACAGAGTTTCCGCAAGAGTTTTTGATCCAAACTTTTTGCAAAAAGTTTGGCGGGGTTCAGGGACAGCGTCCCTGTCTTACATGATGTGCAGGACTTTTTCGATAAGTTCTTTGAACGATTCCTTGGGCAGCGCGCCGCCGGCCATCTGTGGTTGTTCACCAACTGGAATGAACAGGATGGACGGAATACTCTGGATGCCGAACAAGCCCGACAATTCGCCTTCCTGCTCGGTGTTGACCTTGAAGAAATCGACCTTGCCGTCGTATTCCTCGCTCAGTTCGTCCATGGTGGGCGCAAGTTGCTTGCATGGGGCGCACCAGTCGGCATAGAAATCGATGACAGCCGGGCGTTCGCCCTTGAAGCTCCATTCCTTGTTCTGTTCCCAGTCGTATATCTTATCCTTGAATGTCTGCAATGTCAGATGTTCCATTTTTTCTCCTTGCTGTTCGAGTGTTTGCAAGACAAGTTAGAGAAATAGTTGTCGGTGTCAAATATTTTCTTGAGAAAATTCGCAATTGAGCAGGCAGCGGTTTCTGCTCAGGGGCGCAGCCAGTGTCGAACAATCTCGTGTACACGCTTGCCAGTGCGTTTTATGCGCATGTCTGGCAGGGCGAACCGTTCGATAATTTCTTGCGCGTCTGCCTCGCCCAGCGCTACGCGGACGATGTAGGCCTCGCCGGGATCGAGGCTGCTGCCGAAGTGGGTGTGCAGTTGCTCGCGGTTGAGCGTGAGGATAACGATTTCCTCATCAGCCGGGAAGGCGCGGACGATGTCGGCCTGGCAGACAGTTCCAGCATCGAGGCTGTCGGCGGCGCTGACCCAGGCGAGATCGGACTGGCCGACGCTGAGGTAGAGGTTGCGCAGAACGGCCGTAAGCTGCTCACGAGAGAGGTCGTTTTTGCAGACAAGGGTGTCGGCGGGTTCTGCCCACAATCCGGTGGCGAGGCAGCAAAGCAGGAACATCGCGAGTATACGCATGGCTTCTCCTTACTTAAACAATGTAATCGGCGGACAAAGTGACAAGGTTTTTGTTCGGGGCATATACTGCCGGCTCAGGTTCTGGGGAATTGCTTGACATAAAATTGTTTTGTAAGTAATTGGAACTTGTGAAAAACATGAAAAATACGCTCGATATATGGCAGGTATATGCAATATTCAAAGACAACGAGGCCCCATGAAGTTGATGGCTCAAATTCCTGCTATAGCTATGCAGACACATTGGTTTACCAGAAGGTAATGAATTTTGAAGCTTGATTACTGTTCATTGTTCTCAAAGAAGAATTTCTATATTCTCTTTGCGATTGTCCTTGTTTTGAAAATTGCGTTAATATGCGGAATGTTTTATAAAGACCCTGGCTTGCTGATTTCACCCGATTCGACAGATTACATCAATTTTGCTAAACAATTTGTTTCCCAGGGACTACTGATCCCAGACGTCACGACAAGTCCTGCGGGGTTGAATGAGATTGGCCCTGGCTATCCGCTTTTGATGTCCTTCTTCTATCTGTTTATCGATAGCATCCTGTTACAGGTTATCATCAACGTTGTCATGGGGCATTTGATTTCTTTCTTTGCCTATAAGATTGGCTTGTTGCTCTTCAAAAATCATGTCTTATCATTTATTGCAGCTGCGGCAGTTATGCTGAATCCCACTATTGTGTTTTATTCACGCGTGGTTCTGAAAGAATCGATAACGGGTTTTCTGTTTATCTGGTTGATTTATCTGATTATCCTATATTTCATTGATGGGAAAGAAGGCGTTTCTTTCAAATCCTATCTCTGGCGCATCCTTGGAGCAGGAGCGCTCAGCACATATCTGATTCACACAGACGAACGCTTTATTATCCACATATTCCTGATAATGCTCATTATCATCCTTTTTCATTCCGTTCGGTTTCGGAAACGCCTGCTGATTGCGGTTTCATATGGCGCCTTTATCTTGCTTCTTTCAGTTCCCTGGGCGGCGAGAAACAACGTCGTATTTGGAAGGCCGATTTTTCTGTCCTATCGAACAGCATCCTACAGTGACTCCCTATTCTCAAAACTGGGCTATGAATGGAAAGAAATTGTTGCCCCCATTAATACAAGTCATATATATGGATCAATTTCAATCAGTGAGGCGGCGATTGATTCAATTGCCGCAGGATTGAGTCCCAGTAGCGTTCGGTTGCGTGCAGAAGAAAATATCCGGTTGGGGCTCGATAATGGAGTCAGGCCGCATGGATTTTCGACTATGCGTCGCTATTTATCTAATTTCAGTGAGTTTTTCAAGCTTGTAGATCTTGATAACGATTTCAGAGCGTCCGGTTACAAATTCTCGAAAGAATGGCCTTTGCACCAGAATGTCGCTTCATTGCTTTCCTGGGGAATATTTATCCCTGGATTCATAGTTGCGTTATTGATTGCGTATCGGAACAGGATTATTATATTCATGTTCCTCCTCATCGCAATGCACGCCTCTTTTCATATTTTTATTGCGTACGTCGTATATCGTTACAGGACTCCGGTTACGCCTTTCGTCATTCTGGGCGGAGTCTATGGCTACTGGTTGCTCCACACGATGTGGCGGCAGAAATCGGTTGAGAAATTATCTACTGAGGGAGTTGAACTTTGAAAGCAGTAATTCTTGCCGGGGGGTTAGGCTCTCGGCTAAGGCCATTTACGGAAGTGATACCCAAACCGCTGCTTCCCATCGGAGAGAAGGCGGTGCTGGAAATTCAGATTGAACATCTGCGTGAACATGGGTTCAATCAAATCTGGCTGGCGACAAACTACAAGAGCAGCTACATCCAGAATTTTTTCGGCGACGGCTCGGCATATGGCGTCGAACTCACTATCAGCAAAGAAGAGAAAAGGCTGGGCACTGTGGGGCCGCTTACTTTGCTGAAGGATCAACTTACCGAACCATTCCTGATGATGAACGGAGATATTCTGTCTCTGGTGAATTTCAGGGAGATGTATGATTTTGCCTGTAAATCAAAAGCGTCACTGACTGTTGGCACGAAGCAAATCACCACGCCTTTCCAATTCGGGAATCTATACTTCGAGGGCGATTTTGTAACCGGAATCGAGGAGAAGCCGGATATCAAGTCGATGATTGTCGCCGGGATATATGTGCTTACGCCTGAAATCTTCAAACACATCCCCGATAACGAATACTATGGGATAGACCAGCTGATTTTGAAGATGCTTGACCTGGGCGATCCTGTCGCCAAGTATGAGATAAAGCAATACTGGCTGGATATTGGCAAGATTGACGACTATGAAAAGGCTCAGGCAATATACACTGAGCATTTTGAGGACAAATCGTGAATAAAACGCTTGTAACCGGCGCCGGTGGATTTATCGGATCCCACCTCGTAGAGCTGCTTATTGAAAAGGGATACGATGTTCGGGCATTTGTCCATTACAATTCGAGAAACGACTGGGGATGGCTGGAAGAAAGCTCCTGCCGCAACGATATCGAAGTGATGGCTGGTGATATCAGGGATTACGATTCCGTTCACGCTGCCGTTCAGGGTTGCGATCAGGTGTTTCACCTGGCTGCCCTTATTGGTATTCCATATTCATATGTATCCCCATTGGCGTATATCAGAACGAACGTAGAGGGCACATACAATGTCTTGCAGGCCAGCCGAATGGAAGGTGTGGATAACGTGATAGTTACATCCACCAGCGAAACCTACGGCTCTGCGCAATACGTTCCGATAGATGAAACGCATCCCATGGTCGGGCAGTCTCCCTATTCCGCTACAAAGATAGGCGCAGACCATTTGGCCCTGAGTTTCTGGCGCTCGTTCGACCTGCCGGTCAAAGTCGTTCGCCCGTTCAACACTTACGGTCCGCGCCAATCGGCCAGAGCGATTATCCCCACAGTTATCACGCAGTTGCTTTCTGGCGCGAAGGTTCTGAAACTTGGCAATTTACATCCAACGCGAGACCTCACTTTCGTTAAAGACACAGTGACGGGTTTTGAAGCAATTGGCAGAGCATCCGCATTGAACGGAGAGATTACCAATATCGGCATGAATGACGAGATTTCGATTGAGGATATCGTCAACATGATGATTCAGCTTTGTGGCGCCGATGTGGAAATTCAGACTGACGCCGAAAGAATTCGCCCAGATAAAAGCGAAGTGGATCGGCTATATTGCGCTAACGCAAAGATATTGGCAAACACAGACTGGACTCCTGCGTACACGTTGAAGACCGGACTACTGGAGACTATCGCCTTCCTGAAGGATAATCTGTCTCGTTATAAACCCGAGATATATAATGTCTGACGCGAGATGTGAGCGAGCGTTCATCCCGCTTTCCGTCCCCAGCCTGCAGGGGCGGGAAGGCGAGTATGTGCAGCAATGCATCGACACGGAGTGGGTTTCATCGGCGGGCGCTTTCGTCACTCGATTTGAAGAGGATGTTGCGAGTTACACCGGCGCCAGGTTTGCAATCGCCTGCGTGAACGGGACGGCAGCTTTGCATTTGTCGCTGCTTATGGCGGGGGTTGTCCCCGGCGATCACGTCCTGGTTCCATCGTTGACTTTCATCGCCCCGATCAACACGGTCAAGTATTGCGGCGCAGAGCCGATATTTCTCGATTGCGACGCATTCTATAACATCGATGTCTCGAAGTTGCGCCGGTTTTTTGAAAGTGAAACCCGTATCGAGGGTGACGCTTGTGTTTACAGGCAAACGGGGCGCAGGATTGCCGCGATTGTGCCGGTTCACGTCTTTGGCGGGGCAGTCGATATGGAATCGTTATCGGCGCTCTGCCTCGAGTACAGGATTCCTGTTGTGGAAGACGCTACAGAGAGTCTTGGCACCCGCTATACCGCTGGCGAACTGAAGGGCCGGCATACTGGCGTCACCGGCGAATTCGGCTGTCTTTCGTTCAATGGCAACAAAATCATCACCTGCGGCGGCGGCGGCATGATTCTTACCGATAACGAGAGTGTCGCCAGGAGATTGAAATACCTGAGTGAGCAGGCGAAAGACGATCTGGAGTTTTTTGTTCACCATGAAGTGGGATTCAATTATCGCCTCACCAATGTCCAGGCTGCCATCGGTGTCGCTCAGTTGGAGCAGCTTGACCAATTCATCGCCACGAAGAAAGCGAATTTCCAGAGATACAGGCAAAACCTGGCAGATACAGCAAGGTTACAGCTAATCGGCTATCCTCCATACTGCGACTCGAACCATTGGTTCTATTCTGTTCAGATAGACGGCTACAGGCGGGAAGACCTGCGAGCATTAATCCAGAGACTCGCTGTACAGAAAATTCAGGCTCGCCCTGTTTGGGAGCTTAACCACAGGCAGAAGCCCTATCGGAGCTGCCCTGCGTTTGAAATAACAAAAGCGGCCGAACTGGCGGAAAAAACGTTGAACGTCCCGTGTTCATCAAATCTTACATTCGAGGATGTCGATTATGTATGCGAAAAACTGATTCAGGAAGTGAAATGAAAATACTGATTGCGGTAGTCGCCTACAACGAGGAGAAAAACCTGCCGGCTGTATTCAAGGATTTGGCCGAGCACAATTTCGGCTACGACGTTGTTCTAATCGATAACGGATCGAGTGATGAAACAGCGAAAGTGGCTGCGGAGCATGGTATCCCCTGTGTCCGGCACTGTGTCAACACCGGCTCTGCAAGCGGCACGTTGCGTGCTTATTTTGAATACGCACATCGATATAATTACGATATCCTCTGTCAGTTCGATGGAGATGGACAGCATTTCGCCGCGAAGCTTCCATTGGTTATCACTCCGATTCAAGAAGATAGAGCGGATTATGTCATCGGGTCTCGTTTCCTCAAGAAGGAGGGGTTTCAGTCAACCGCGCTGAGACGCATGGGAATCACGCTCATGGCCAACATCGCCTCGAGGTCGATCGGATTTCCGTTTACCGATATAACTTCCGGTTTCAGGGCGTATAGCAAGCGTGTTATTGATTATATCGCAATGCAATATCCCTATGAGATTCATGATACGCTGCAACTTGCGATGGTGAGCTCGATGAGCGGAGCAAGGTTTGCCGAGGTTCCGATTATTATGCAGGAACGGATTCATGGCACATCGGAGTATAATATAAGCTTTGCTTCCAAATATATGCTGAAAAGCCTGGTCAACTCGCTTGGCTGCAAGCTGCAAATGAAGAAGAGGAAAAAATGAGTTGGGTTTTCAAGGGATTAGTCATTCTCTTCGGTTTCATTTTCTTTTTCATCATTATCCGAACCATCAAGCGAAACCAGATTGGCCCCTCTCTCGCCGTTATCTGGATAACCGTATCGGTATTTCTGCTTTCCATCTCCATCTTCGAGGACTTCTACCGTTGGCTCAGCTATCAGGTAATTCATATCCATGGCGCCCAGAACATGATATTCACCATCCTGATAGGTTTTCTTTTTCTCTTCATCCTGTATTTGAGTATCAAAATCACTCAACTTCACACCCAGATTCAGAAGATGATCTCCACAATCGCCATTCTCGAAAAGGAGATTCAGGACAACAAGAATTCAATCGAAAAATCTCAAGCTGTTGGAGAATAGATGGACAAGAAAATCAATTATCTGGCTTCCTGGCGGTTTATCTGGCGCGGGCTTCTGGGTTATGTCGCCTATTATTCGATATTCCCGAGCTTTCTGTCACCGTTGATTCACCGCATGAGAGGAACAATCATTGATGACCCGTTCAATGTCTATATTGCCCCCAATGTTCTGATTGATTCCATTTATCCAGAATACATTCGCATCGAAAAGGACGTTTACCTTACTCGCGGCGCAAAAATTATCTCGCACATCAATCCAACAAAGAGTCTCAGTTCGGTTCTCGGTTTCCACACAAAAAAGGGGCATGTGCATATCAAGGAAGGCACTTTTGTTGGAGTCGGAGCGATTATATTACCCGATGTCACCATCGGGGAGTGCTGCATTATCGGCGCAGGGGCAGTTGTTACAAAGAGCGTTCCTGCATATTCTCTGGTTGGCGGCAATCCGGCAAAGGTGATAAAGGATCTACGATGTTCAACCTGAAACTCCTGCTTCTCATGTCGGTGCAGAGTCTTTTCCTCGTTGCCAGCCAGATAGTCCTGAAAACCGGTATTGGTCGCCTGAAAGGCGAGGTGGTCAACGTTAAATACTTTCTTCATCTGGCGATATCTCCCTGGGTCATTTCTTCAGCGCTTCTGATGGGTGTTGCAGCCGGAATATGGGTACTTGTCCTGAGAAATTACGATTTCAACCAGGCATACCCGTTAGTCAGCATCAGCTATGTGTTTGCCCTGGTCGCGGCGATTGTGGTTTTCGGAGAAGATGTTCCGGCCATCCGTTGGATTGGGGTACTGGTTATCATGGTGGGCGTGTTTCTGATTTTGAAGGTGAAGTAGCTCGATTCTTAGAAACAGTTTGTGATGTTTCATAACAGGCGCTGATTTGTGTTTCGCACTCACTTCAGACTTCCACTTTTGAGAGTTTACAAAGCGCTGTCCGAAATACTTATTGTGTACAAGCCGTAAAAACTTGACGAGCAATAACATTTGTAGTGATATTGAAACAGTGGACACGGTTGATGTAACTGCGCAGCCCTTTACTTACATTCAAAAAAGGAGTTCCCATGCTACAGAGTAAATATTTGACCGAAAACGACTTGAAGGATTTCGGCTTTAAAGCCATTGGCGAAAACGTGCGTATTTCCTCAGATGCAAGGATATATGGCCCAGAAAACATCTCAATTGGAAGCAATGTCCGAATAGATGATTTTGTGATTCTCGCTGCTTCCAAAGGTTACATTACTCTGGGCAATTTTGTGCATATAACTCGCAATTCACACCTGGGTGGAGCCAAAGGGATAGTTATGCACGATTTTTCCAGTATGGGAGCTAACACTGTCATCTACAGCGCCTCCGATGATTATACCGGTGACTACATCACTAACCAGGTCGTTCCCCACAAGTTCTCCGCACATCACATTGGAGGCCCTGTGATAATTGGCAGGCATGTCATTATTGGGAGCGCCTGCACAATTATCGGGCCAAGCAATCTGGGAGAAGGATGCAGCGTTGGGGCAATGTCTCTGATTATGAAAGACCTTCAACCCTGGGGAATTTATGTGGGTATCCCTGCGAAGCGGTTAAAGGAGAGGAAAAAGGGATTGCTGGCTCTTGAGAAGGAGCTTCTCAAAGAGCAAAATACAGACGTTTAATTTCCCGAAGGTTAGTATCGAGTATTCTTTCCAGCCAGACCAGCGAACTCTCGAATGAAGCAATATCGCTCCAGGCTTACTGTTGCCATCATTCATATACCCGGCAGCTTGCATTGCGGATGATGCTCTGCCTGGGGCAATCCACCTTGCACTGCAATAGCATCGAAGAAAAGACAACTTGTCCTGCTCACCTTGCGAAAACCGCGGCCATGCAATTCTGGAATTCTTCATCATAACACGAGATAGCTCGAAGCGCCAAGTTTCTTGTTGACAAGAATCAGGTCGATTTTGCAAGCTTTGCAATACCATTTTATACAGGAGCAGTGATTTGAAAAAGATTTTGGTCATCGGCGCCGCAGGGCAGATTGGTACGGAACTTGTTCCCTTTCTTCGCAAACTTTACGGTGAATCAAACGTGGTAGCCTCAGACATCCGCGACGATGTCCCGCCTGTGCTCAAAGACGGCCCCTACGAAATCATCGACTGCCTCGACGGCAAGCGCCTGGCAGAGGTGGCGAAGGCACACGGCATCGACACGGTGTACAACCTCGCAGCGCTGCTTTCGGCAGTGGCCGAGGCAAAGCCTCAGCTCGCCTGGAAGGTCAACATGGGGGGGCTGCTGAATATCCTCGAGGTGGCCAGAGAGCTCGATTTCGCCGTGTTCACGCCCAGCTCGATAGGCGCGTTCGGGCCCAGTTCGCCCAAGCAGGACACGCCGCAGGACACCATCCAGCGCCCCACCTCCATTTACGGCGTCACCAAGGTGGCGGGCGAGCTGCTGTGCGACTATTATTTCGCCAGGTTCGGCGTTGACACCCGCGGAGTGCGCTATCCGGGTATCATCAGCAATACGGCAAAGCCCGGCGGCGGCACCACCGACTACGCCGTGCACATCTACTACGATGCCTTGCAGCACAAGCATTACACCTGCAACCTCCAGCCCGGCACCTACCTCGATATGATGTACATGCCCGACGCCACCCGCGCCGCCGTCGAGATGATGGAGGCCGACCCGGACAGGCTGGTGCACCGCAACTGCTTCAACGTGGCCGCCATGAGCTTTGCGCCGGAGCACATCTGCGCCGAGATATGCAAGCACGTTCACGGCTTCGAGATGGGCTATAGCATCGATCCCGTGCGCCAGGCCATTGCAGACAGCTGGCCAGACCGCATGGACGACTCCGCCGCCCGCGAGGAATGGGGCTGGCAGCACGAATACGACCTGCCCTCAATGACGAAGGATATGCTGACGACGCTGAAAGGGAGGCTGTGATGCGCTATTTGTACCTCGACAATTTCCGGGGGTTTCAGAACGCACTGATTCCCCTGCGGAATGTTAATTTCCTTGTAGGCGAGAACAGTACGGGGAAGACATCTGTTATGGCCGCGTTGTGTGTTTTGATGGAGGGGCCCTTCGGTAGATTTAAGTTTAACAACTTGAATTTTCAGTTAGGCACTTTTGATGAAATTGTCAGCCACAATTTGCATGACAATCAGCACTTTCGGATTGCATCTATCAAAACAGGAGAGACGGATAAAGATACCACTATGGCCGGATATAAGTTTATGGAATATAGGGGGTTGCCGGGATTGCGGAGTAGTATTAGAGTTGGTCCCGACGGTTTAAAGAAGTTTCTTTTTAAGAAAAAGCGCTTGTACCGAAAAGTCCATGAAGAAATTGACACTGGATTTCATAATATTTTAGGATTATTGGCCACGGACATTGAAGAAGGAAAATATGTTAGGGGAGTAGAGATAAAAAGAGAAGGCAGCCATTTCAGAATAGTCCCAGATGTAGAGGTCCCTTTAAAGGATATTGGTAATTATTTTGACACTTTAGCCATGATGTTTGAGACATGCTCTTTCCAAAGACAAACTTGCTGGATGGCACCAATTCGAAGTGCTCCCCAAGCGATTTACACGGATTATGCTACTGAGTATGACTCTACAGGGGTACATATACCATATAAACTACACGAAGTATACCAGAGGAAGCATAAGAGAATAATTTCTGCGCTACATAAATTTGGTCGCAGTAGCGGATTATTCGAGGAAATCAGGTTTGATGAATACATTATTTCGAATCCAGGAGCTCCTTTTAGAATCTTTGTCAAGCTTGGGGAGCACTTCGTAAATATCAAACATGTTGGCTACGGCGTTTCTCAAATTCTTCCAATAATCGGTGACTTGCTGATGAAAAAGGAAAAGACGGTTTTCTTTATCCAGCAACCAGAAATACACATGCACCCCAAAGCACAAGCCGCTTTTGGGAAATTCTTGCACGACTATTGTGAAATTGAGGAAGATAGTTTTGTGTTTCTGGAAACACACAGTGACTTTATCATAGACAGATTTCGCCTTGAACAACAAGAATCAGAGGAAAAGGTCGATAGTCAAGTGCTGTACTTTGAGAGGAACGATGAAGGGAACAAAGTGTTTCCTCTTCCAATAGATGGTTCAGGCAAATTCGAGAGCAAGCCCCCAAAAAGCTATCGCAAATTTTTTGTAAACGAATCAATGGAAATGCTGGATCTTTGAGCTATGGTAGTAGTTGATACTTGCTCATTCTCAACGGTGTTTAAAACTACTAATAAAGAACATGAGAAGTATTCTCTTATTTATGCAAAGATTATCGATGGGAGTCTCTCACTAATTGTGGGAGGTTCAGTTTTTATGGAAAATGAAAGAATGAGAGCACACATTAATAGTTTGAAAGCGGACAATGATAAAATGTCGATAATACGAATAATTAATGAAGACGTTGACAAGGAGCAAAAAGAAGTTGAAAAAAGAGCTGAACAAAATGGTATTCCACTAACAGACAAGAAACTTAATGATCAGCATATAATTGCATTAGTTATTTGTTCTTGGTGTCAGCTTGTTTGCGCAAGAGACAAGAAACAGCCTGAGTATTTACAAAACAGAGTATTATACCCCGTTTCATACCCGCAGGTTCTTCCGAGAGTTTATGATGAGAATCGTCATGAGGAGCTAATTGCTTGCGCAAACCTTGTTAACGAAGATAATGTCGTATAGAATCCTCGGCGCGGGCATTGACATTATCGAAGTGGCGCGTGTGCAGAAGCAGGTCGAAGGAACGGCGGGGTTCTGTCAGCGCGTGTTCTCGCCGGTGGAGATAGCATACTGCGAGTCTAAGCGCCACGCGGCGCAGCATTACGCGGCGCGCTTCGCCGCCAAAGAAGCCTTCTTCAAGGCGCTGGGCACCGGCTGGCGTGACGGCATGGAATGGCGCGAAGTGTCCGTCGAGAACAACGAGCTGGGGCGGCCCAGCCTGGTGTTGAGCGGCAAGGCGAAGGAAGTGGCGGCGGCGGCGGGAGCGACCCGACTGCATGTGTCGCTGAGCCACCTGAAGGAAATGGCCTGCGCCACGGTGATAATCGAGACTGAGCAAACAACATAAACGATGTGCGCGCAGCATTGCGCGGACAAGGAGGGATGATGTTCAACATAGGTTCGTATGAAGAACGAGTAAAGGATTTCAGTTGGTCTATCGCCGAGAAGGAACTCGACTACAAAGACGGCGACGTCATCAACATCGGGTGGTATTGCACCGACCGTATCTGCCAGCAGGGCAAGGCCGACAAGCTCGCGCTCATCTGGGAGGGCAAGGGCGGTAAGGAAAAACGCTACACCTTCAACGACGCTCGCCTGGCCGCCAACACCTTCGGGCAGTTCCTGCGCGACCAGGGTGTTAAACCAGGTGAACGTGTCTGCCTGTTCATGGACAAGATTCCAGAGCTGTATTTCAGTTTCCTGGGCGTGCTCAAGATGGGCGCCATCGCACAGCCGCTTTTCTCGGCCTTTGGCGACGAATCGCTCAAGGTTCGCCTCGATAACTCCGAGGCCACCACCATCATCACCCAGAAGAAGCACGTTTCCAAGGTGCGCCGCATCCTCGCCGACATGTCCTATATGAAGCATGTCATCATGGTTGACTACGACGGCAGAAGCCCCTTGCGCGAGCGCGAGGTCGCCTTCGATCTCGAATCCGCCACGCCGGTCGAGGACTTCACCTGCGAACCCACCTTCGCCGAGACCCCCTCGGTGCTGCACTACACCTCCGGCACCACCGGACAGCCCAAGGGCGTGAAGCACGTTCACTATTCGCTTATTTCGCAGTATCTCACCTCCAAGTGGGTGCTTGACCTACAGGACGACGACATCTATTGGTGCACCGCCGACCCCGGCTGGGTCACCGGCACATCATACGGCATCATCGGTCCCTGGAGCCTGGGTGTCACGCAGTGCGTGCTCGACCGCGGGTTCTCGGCCGAGGAATGGTATCGCTTCATCGAGAAGCACCGCGTGTCGATGTGGTATTCGGCGCCCACGGCCATCCGCTCTCTCATGAAGGCGGGTGACGAATTGGTGACGAAACACGACATGAAATGCCTGCGGATGCTGGCCAGCGTGGGCGAGCCGCTGAACTCCGAGGCTGTCATCTGGTCGGAGAAGGTCTTTGGCCTGCCGTTTCTGGACACCTATTGGCAAACCGAGACCGGCTCGATGATGATTTGCAACTACCCGGGCATGAAAGTGAAGCCAGGCTCGATGGCCAAGCCGTTCCCCGGCATCACCGCCGCTGTGGTCGATTCGGATACCTACGAAGAGATAACCGAGCCAGGCCAGATCGGCCTCATCGGGTTCCGTCCCGGCTGGCCTGCCATGATGCGCACCTACTGGGGCAACGAAGAAACCTACAAGAGCAAGTTCAAGAACGGCTGGTACATCCCCGGTGACCGCGCTACCATCGACAAAGAGGGCTACTTCTGGTTCGTGGGGCGCGACGACGACGTCATCAACACCGGCGGTCACTTGGTCAGTCCGTTCGAGGTGGAGAGCGCATTGCTGGAGCACGAGGCTGTGGCCGAGAGCGCCGTGGTGAGCAAGCCCGACGTCGTGAACATGGAAGTGGTGAAAGCGTTCGTGGTGCTCAAGGCGGGCTTCGATCCCACCGACGAGCTTGAACTCAAGATCATGAACTTCATCCGCAAGAAGCTCAGTCCGCTGGCCATGCCGCAGGAGACCGAGTACGTCAAGAACTTGCCCAAGACGCGCAGCGGTAAGATAATGCGCCGTCTGCTTCACGCGCAGGAATGGGGCGAGGAGATTGGCGACACATCCACCCTCGAAAACGAAGACGACTAACCAAAATATAAGGAGACAATCATGCCAACAAAAGACGAAATCAAAGATGTGGTGCTCGAATACGTGATCGAGGAATATGTCGAGGACGAAGACGAGGAAGTGGGATTCGACACGCCGCTCATATCCGGTGGACTCGTGGACAGTTTCTCGATGGTCTCGCTGAAGCGGTTCCTCGAAAACAGCTACAAGATCAGCCTGCCGGACGAGGAAGCCACCCCCGAAGCGTTCGACAACGTACTGTCCATCACCGACCTGGTGCTGAAGCACCTCGCCAAGTAATCTATCGAGCCGTGCCCTCGCCAGGGCGCGGCTCTCAGCTTTTCTGACGCAAGGAGACACTTATGGCATACAGCGACAAGGTTCGCGGCATCTACAAGGATACGCTGGAAGGTATCCAGACGCAGGGTCTGTTCAAGGTGGAGCGTTTCATCCACTCGGCGCAGGCCGCCGACATCGAAGTGGAGTTCCCTACGGGTTCTTCGCTCAAGAAAGTTATCAACATGTGCGCCAATAACTATCTCGGCCTGTCGTCGCACCCGGACGTGGTGAAGGCGGCGCACGAGGGGCTGGATTCTCGTGGCTACGGCATGTCCAGCGTTCGTTTCATCTGTGGCACTCAGGACATCCACAAGGAGCTCGAGGCGCGTGTCACCGAGTTTCTCGGCACCGAAGACACCATCCTCTTCCCGAGCTGCATGGACGCCAACGCCGGTGTGTTCGAGGCTATCCTCACTGAAGAGGACGTGATGATTTCCGACCGCCTGGTGCACGCATCGATCATCGATGGTATGCGCCTGTGTCCGGCCATGCACGACACCTTCAAACACTCGAACATGAATCACCTCGAAAAGAAGCTCCAGCTTCACGCCGACAAACGCCTCAAAGTCGTCATCACCGACGGCGTTTTTTCGATGGACGGCGACACCGCCAAGCTCGACGAGATGGTGGCGCTGTGCGAGAAGTATGACGCCATGTTGTTCGTGGACGAATCCCACTCCAGCGGGTTCATTGGCAAGACAGGACGCGGTACCCACGAGCATTGCGGCGTTCTGGGCAAGATTGACATCATCACCACCACGTTTGGCAAAGCGCTGGGCGGGGCTTCGGGCGGCTGCGTGAGCGGTCGGCGCGAGGTGGTGGAGATGTGTCGCCAGAAGGCGCGGCCATATCTGTTCTCGAACACCATAGCCCCTGTGGTGGTGGCCGGCGTTCTCAAGGTGCTCGAGGTGCTGTCGGCGTCAACCGAGCGCCGCGACAAGCTCGAAGTCAACACCGAATTCTGGCGCAAGGGCCTGGAAGAAGCAGGCTTTGTGCTCCAGCCCGGCGACACGCCTATCGTCCCCGTGATGTTGTTCAACGCCAAGCTGGCGCAGGCCTTCAGCAACGACCTCTATCACGAGGGCATCTACGCCATGGGCTTCTTCTTCCCAGTGGTGCCGCAGGGCAAGGCGCGCATCCGCACGCAAATCTCTGCCGGCCACGAGATGCACCACCTCGAAAAAGGTCTCGACGCCTTCAGAAAGGTTGGCGCCAAGCACGGCATTCTGGGCCTGAGCAAGAAAGAAATCATCGAGAAGTTCGGCCTGTAGGCCGCTTCCATAAACCTTTGGCCGCGGGTGTGTCAGGACGAGTGTCTGTGCGCCCGCGGTCAATTTTTGCAGAGGAAACATACGTTTGAGGAATTTCGCGACATGAAAACCGGAACGCTGTGGCTGGCGCCCACGCCTGTGGGCAATCTGGGTGACATCACCCAGCGAGCAATAGAGACGTTGCGGAGCGTGGCGGTAATCGCCTGCGAAGACACCCGCACCACAGCGGTGCTGCTGCGGCATTACAGCATCGACACGCCCATGTTGAGCTATCACAAGTTCAACGAGCGCAGCCGTGCCGAGCAGTTGCTGGAGCGACTTCGCAATGGTGAGGATGTGGCTGTGGTGAGCGACGCCGGCTCGCCAGGCATCAGCGACCCGTCGGGCATCCTTGTGCGACTGGCCATACAGGAGGGGTTGCCGGTGAGCCCATTGCCAGGCGCAACGGCGCTGGTACCGGCGCTCACAGCCAGCGGCTTCGATACCGCCAGATTCTACTTCGCCGGATTTGCGCCGGCCAAAGTCTCGGAGCGCGAGGCGCTGCTGTTGCGCCTTGCCGCCATGCCCGACACGCTGGTATTCTATGAGGCGCCGCACCGCATCCGCGCATTCCTCGCGGAGTTGCTGGAGCATCTCGGAGACCGCCGCGCCTGCCTTGCCCGCGAGATTTCTAAACACTTCGAGAGCTTCCATCGTGGCAAGCTGTCGGAGCTGCTGTTCGCAGAGGGCGGCGTGGTGTGGAAGGGCGAGTTCGTGGTGGTGATTAAGGGCGCCACGCCTGCCGAGGCGAGTGACGACGCCCTGGACGCGCTGCTGCGAGAGCGCCTGGCCGCCGGAGACAGCCGCTCTGACGCCGTGAAAGCCGTGTGCCGTCAAACAGGCGCGCCGCGCAACCGCGTCTATGAGCGCGCCCTGAGCCTTAAAGAGCAGGAGCGCCGCCTCTGACTCCCCGTAAACTTTTTGCAAAAAGTTTAATCAAAAACTTCTGGCGGAAACTGCGTTTCCTATGTACAGTAATACTCTTTTGACACAAAGGATGCAAAGCATCCGTTATAAGTTTTCGGTCTCGCCTTTTACAAAAGGCGAGCGGGGTTAGTCGTGCAGCAAAGCGAAGTGAGCCTTCAAAAGGGGCAGCGCCCCTGCTCTTCAGCAGTTTTTGCTTGCGCTGCACAGCGGTTCCGCGCAATGTAGCACAAACTCGATAATTATACAGGAGGTTCGCGATGTATCCCGGTGGTAAAAAAGGAATGAAAGACCTGATGAAGCAGGCGCAAAAGATGCAGCAAGACCTGATGAAAGCGCAGGAAGAGCTGGCGACGCAGGAAGTAGAAGCCAGCGCCGGCGGCGGAATGGTGAAGCTGGTGATGAACGGCAAGCACGAGATAATCTCGCTGAAGATTGACCCCGAAGCGGTTGACCCCGACGATGTCGAGATGCTTGAAGACCTTGTGATGGCCGCCTTCCGCGAGGCTCAGGAGAAGATTTCCCGCACCAGTGACGACGAGATGGGCAAGCTCACCGGCGGGCTAAACATTCCCGGCCTTTTTTGATGCTGTTTCACGGCTCTCTGGGTGAGCTGCAAAAGCACCTGAAGCAGCTCCCCGGCATCGGGGCAAAGACCGCCCAGCGTCTGGCGCTGCACCTGGTGGCCTCCGAGCGCGAACTGGCGCTTGGACTGGCCGACAGCTTGCGTCTCGCTGTAGCCGACTATCACGCCTGCCCGCGTTGCCTCATGCTCACCGACGCCCCGATGTGCGCCTTCTGCGCCGACGAAAATCGCGATGACACCCGCCTGTGCGTGGTCGAAAGCACACTCGATGTCTATCTGCTCGAGCAGACGGGCGAGTATCACGGCAGATATTTCGTGCTTGGCGGCTTGCTTTCGCCGCTGGACGGCGTCGGGCCGGACGAGATTCACCTGCCGGAGCTGCTCGAACTGCTGCGTAGCCGACAGGTGGAAGAGGTTATCCTGGCGCTCAATCCGTCCACCGAGGGCGAGAGCACCATCGACTATCTGGGCAGCCTGCTGGCCGAACTTCCCCCAACGGTGACGCGGCTTTCGACCGGCATCCCATTCGGCGGCGACATCGGCTACACCAGCCAGGTAACGCTGTCCAACGCGCTGCTGCGGCGCTTCAGCATCGAGTAGGCGCTATGTTTACCGGCATAATCGAAGAAATCGGCACTGTGATTGCCATCCGTGAAAGCGGCGGTAAGCGTTTCGTCACGCTGTCATGCAAGCAGGTTCTGGCCGATTTGAAAGAAGGCGACAGCATTTGCTGCGACGGCGCCTGCCTCACCGCCATTTCGTTCGACGCTTCGAGCGTGACCGTCGAGGTGATGCACGAGACCCTGAGCAAGACCACCATCGGCGCGTGGTCAAGAGGCCGCAAGCTGAACCTCGAACGCGCCATGCGCGCCGCAGGCCGCTTTGACGGCCACATCGTGCAGGGGCATGTGGACACCGCCAGCCGACTGCTCGAGGCGCGCCGTAGCGGAGAGACGCTTTACCTCGCGGTGCAGCTTCCGCGCCAGCAGGCTGCGCTTGTCGTTGCGCAAGGCAGTGTGGCGGTGAACGGCGTCAGCCTCACAGTGTCCGCCCTGGGTACCGACCGCTTCGAGGTGGTGCTCATCGGGCACACGCTGGCGCACACCAATTTGTCGTCCCTGCGCTCTGGCGAGCTGGTCAACATCGAGTATGACATCCTGGGCAAGTATGTGTTGCGGCAGGTCGAGTCCCGCAAGGGCGGGATGAGCGAGGAGTGGTTGCGTGAACAGGGCTATTAGTCTCGCGCTTCTTTTTCTGATTGTCTCCGCTTGCGGACATCGCAAAGCCCCCTCCGGCGGCCCCCGCGACACCGTCGCCCCCGAGGTGCTTGATGTGCAACCCGCCCCGCTCGACTCACTGGGCAATCGCATCACGGTTGTTTTTTCCAAGCCCATCGACCGCAACAGTGCGCTCACCGGAATAAAGCTCTATCCGCTTGTGCTCGACCGCAAGCTGCGCTGGCCAGATTCGCAGACGATGATAATCGAACTGCGTGAGGAGCTGGCCGAGGACACCAACTACACGCTGTGGCTTGGCCGCGAGCTCAAAGACACCCACGGCAACGCTTTGCCAGAACCGGAAGTGTTCGTGTTTCGTCATGGCAAGCTGCAACAGGGACGCATTGCTGGTGCGTTTGACTGGGAGAATCCGGAGCTTGCCGGTTTGCCTGTGCAGCTCGACCTTTTCTCCGCCGACACCACCTTCATCGCAAGCTGGGTGGTGAACGAGGCTACATTCGCGCTCGAACATCTCAACATCGAGCCGCACCTGCTGCGCGCCTGGGCCGACGTGGCAGACGATGGACGTTATCAGTATGGCAATGACCTGCGCGTCGAGGCGCTTGCGCCGGCGGAGCAGCGGGTTTCGTTACGACTCGAAATGGCGGTCGAGGACACCCTGCCGCCCACGCTCAAGCGCGCTGTGCCGCACTCCGAGCGTCAGGTGAGTCTCGAGGCGAGCGAGCCGCTGGTCGGGTTCGCGTCTGTCGAGGTCATTTCGGCCGACTCGCTGTCCGCGCCGCAAGAAGTGACCCACGCTGTGCTGCACGATACCGAGATTCAACTGCTGCTGTCGCCAATGATCGAAGGCCGCTATCTGGTGAAGCTGCATGGCGCCCGCGACAGCAGGGGCAACCGCACCGCAACCGACTCGCTTTTCTTCGACGCCCTCGTCCTGCCCGATACACTGCGCCCGGAAGCGCTGGGCAGTAGTCCACGCAGCGGCGCTGTGCTCACAGAGGTTCTGCCGGCGCTCACCGTGCGCTTCTCCGAGATTATTCCCGCAGGCAATGCTTTGTTTCGGCTGGTGCACGACGAAAGCGGGCGCGAGGTGAGCCTCGACGTTCTTTCCGGCGACAGCGACATCTATATGCTACAGCCATCCGCTCCGCTCAAACCCTACGCCACCTATCGCCTCGAACTGGACCAGGCCACCACCGACGCCGCCGGCAACCCCCTCGACGGCTTGCGCGAGTTTCGCTGGATTGTGGTGCCGCCGCAAGAGCAGTAAGACAGGGGCGCTGCCCCCACCCCATAGAAGGCTCACTCCGCTTCGCTACATGACAAGCTCGCCTTTTGTAAAAGGCAAGTGAATAGCGAAAAAAAACGGCGGGCGCAGGGTTTAACTTGACAGGTCTCTGTAAACATGAGAAGTGGAAAAAAGGGAATACCAGATTGTAAACATGCAATAAGGAGTGGGAAATGATGAAACGGATATTGCCGATAATGATCTTACTCATTCTGTTTGCGGCTGCTTGCTCCAAGCCGCCCGTCGAACGTGACCAGTTCGAACAGATTCAGCAAGAGACTCTTACCGCCGAAGGTGAAACTGCCGAAGTGAAGGCCGAGCGCGACGGGCTTCAACAGCAAATCAACCAGAAGAATGCAGAACTGAAAGCCTTGCAGGACTATCAGCGGCAGCTGATGGCCGAAGGCCAATAGGGGGACACATGAAGAAGCTGACACTACTCGCTCTTGTCTTCTCGCTCGTGTTGCCCGCATTGCTGCTTTCAGCCGAGTTTGTCTATCTGAGTGACGACGAGATAAAAGATTTGCGCGGCAACGAGCGCAAGCAGTATTTCGCCGACATGGAACAGGCAGTCATCGACTTGCAGCAGCGCAAGGCAGACGCCATTGCCAACGCCGAGCGTTACCGCCAGGAAATCGCTCAGATGAACGAGCAGGTGCAAACCATTGACGCAGACTACGCCCAGACTCGCCAGGAGATCTATGCCTTTCTCGGCGTCACCGAGGCCGACCTTGCCGGCGTTTTGCGCAAGATCAAGTACTTCGAGACCCAGCTTGGCCGCTACGACCGCATGACAGACGACCAGTTGTGGGCCGCCAAGAAAGCCGTGACGGAAATGGTGGAGGAATACAACTCCTACCGCGGCACCAACTACGCCAGGATGCCCGAAGTTTACGGCCAGTTCTCAGACCTCGATCGCCGTGTCGCCGCGCTCGAACGCAACCTACAGAACGCCAAGCCCAAGTATTACGAGGACAACTATTCCGTCCAGCGCGGAGACTATCTCTACAAAATCTCGGGCCTCAGCTTCATCTATAACGATCCCACCCGCTGGGGCGTCATCTATCGCGCCAACCGCGACCAGATCAAAGACCCGAACCTGATCTATCCCGACCAGGTACTCAAGATTCCGCGCGGGCTTCCATATAGCTGGAGCGTGTGGCGAGGCGAGTGCCTGTGGCGCATCGCTTCGTACCCTGAAATATATGGCAAGGGCAGCGATTGGCCGCGCATCTATCGCGCCAACCAGGACAAAATCAACGATCCCGACCTGATTTATCCGGGGCAGGACTTTGAGATTCCCCGCGACTGACAAACGACATTAACTGAGCAAGCCTCTCTCAGCACGGGAGAGGCTTGATTTCTATGAAACCCAACGTCTATCAGACCATCATCGTCATCACCGCCGCGGCCGTGATGGCATTGCTGTACTTCGTGGTCAGTCCACTGCGCCACGAGTACGTCACATATGCCCCCAAGATCAATCAGGTGGCCGACCGCGACATCATCGCTCCGTTCTCGTTTCCCATCTTCAAGGATGAAGCCCAACTGAGCCAGGAACGCGTTCTGGCTGCATCGCAGGTGGAGACGGTCTGGTACATCAGTCCCAACCGCAACAACAGCATCTTCAAGAACCTCGACGCTTTCTTCAGTGAGCTGCTCAAGCTCTATGGCAACGAACAGGACGACGTCAATATCCGCGATTTCTTTCGCAAGCACAAGGGCTTTTCTCTCTCTCGCGAGTCTATCAGTTTCCTGCGCGATTTCGATAACCTGAATCGCCTGCAAGCGAGGCTCTCCGAGGAGGTGCGCCGACTGGTCGAGGAAGGCGTGTATGATGACGCGCTCATCGATGGAGAGCAGCTTCAGCTTATGCGAGACGGCGAGATAGTCGATGTGCCGCTGCACGAGCTGAACACCGAGTCGGGGGCCAAGCGCATCATCGCCAGGCGTCTTTCCTACGGCGCTCCGGGCACAATCGTCGAGGACATCCTGGGCCCCATCACCCTGGTCAACATCGAGCCAGAGAACGAGGTGACCGAGATGCTGCGGCAAGACGCCCGCGACAGGGTGGAGCCAACGCTGGGCACTGTCGAGTCCAACGAAAAGATTATCGAAAAGAACACCCGTGTTACGCCGATGCAGTTTCGCAGGTTGCAGTCCATGCACATCGCAGAGCGCCAGCTCGGCTTCAGCACCTTCACAGACCGCCAGATACTTTTCTCGACACTGGGCGTGTTCCTCTTTCTGCTCATCGTTCTGGGTATGCTGATGATCTTGATGAACTTTTACTTCGCGCCGCAGTTTCGCTCGGTGGTTCGCAGTGTGCTGCTGGTGTTGCCGATTGTGTTCACCGCCCTGGCCACTGTGCTGGTTCACGATGTGTTTTCGCTGCATGTGCTGCTCATTCCCGTGCTGTTCGCGCCTTTGTTTGTGGCGATGATATTCGAGTTGCGGGTGGGCATTGTGTTCAATTTTTTCAACTTCGTGGTGGCAGCGCTGTTTCTCAACTGGGATTTTCTTTCTCCGCTGCAAATGACTCTCGCCATTCTCATCGCTTTGCTGCTGCTGCTGCGTATGGGCGACCGCGGTGCGCCGGTACAGATGCTCCTGGTTGTGCTTTTTCCATTTCTTGCTTCGCTGGCCGCGGTAAATCTCATCAAGCTGGAGAGCTTTCCCATTTACGCCAATGGAATGTTCTGGGGTGGGTTGTCCATCCTCATTTCGGTCGTACTGGTTGCCACACTCACCCCGTTCGTGAAGCGCAGGCTGAAGATGGCCACCCGCCAGATACTGCTCGACCTGCTCGATTTCAACAGCCCTCTGCTCAAACGACTTGCCGCGAGCGCCCCCGGCACCTATTCTCACAGCCTGCTGGTGGGCAATCTGGCCGAAAGCGCCGCCGGCGCCATTGGCGCCAACCCGCTGCTGGCTCGTGTAGGGGGCTACTACCACGACATCGGCAAGATCGAGGGCTCGGAGATATTTACCGAGAACAACCCTGATTCCAGCAACATCCACGACGAACTGACCCCCGAAGAGAGCGCGTTGCGCATTCGCGACCATGTCTCGCGGGGGCTGTCCTATGCGCGGCGCCACCGGCTGCCGCAGGCGGTCATCGACATCATCGCGCAGCATCACGGCAACAGCCAGATACGCTTCTTTCTCGACAAGGCGCAGAAAGAGGGCAAACCGTTCGACATCGGCAAGTTTCAATATTTCGGCCCGCGCCCCCAGACCAAAGAGGCTGCGCTTGTCATGATCGCCGATATTGTTGAATCGACCATCAAGTCGCTCAAGCAACCCGACGAAGAGGCCATTCGCAAGACGCTCAACGAGACGGTGCTGCGCCTTATCCGCGAGGGGCAGATAGTCGAAGTGCCCATCACCCTGCGTGAGCTCGAAACAATGAAGAGCTATATGCTGCCCATCCTGAAGGGTGTCTATAACCAGCGCATCGAGTATCCCGAGCCGGAGGGGGATGACTGATGCTGCACATCGACAATCGCTCCGGCGACCTTCTCGACGAACCCGCCTTACACCGACTCTGCGAGCTTGTTCTGCGGCTCGAAAAAGCCACTGCGGACAGCGAAGTGAACCTCGTGCTTTGCACCAGCGACCTGATGAGAGACTACAACCGCCGCTTTCGCGGTCCCGACCGAGCCACCGACGTGCTTTCGTTTCCCTCTGACATCGGCGTTGGCGGCGAGCTGGGCGATATTCTGATTGACACGCAAACAGCGGCGCGCCAAAAAGGAGACAACGGCTTGGATGATGAGGTGCAAATGCTGTTGCTTCACGGCCTTCTGCATCTTCTGGGCCACAATCATCAGGGGCAGCGGCAACGCATGGCCATGCAAGACAGACAGCAACGATACATGCGGCAATTTCAACGAGGGGAAACATGATAGCGCAAGTGAACGTAGTCGCGCCGACGAGCTTCAAACTCGCCGGTATGCTGATTTGCCTGTGTCTCTCGGCTTTCTTTTCGGGATCCGAGACGGCTTTCTTCTCGCTTTCCAAGATACAACTGAAAAAGATCGAGAAGCGCAGGAAGGCTTCGAGCCGCCGCATTCTGCGTCTGCTAAGGCAACCGCGGATGCTGCTCATCACCATCCTGTTGGGCAACACCGTCGTCAACATCGCCGCCGCCTCACTGGGCGCGCTCATCACTCTCGATATCGGCTTGAAACTGTTCCCGCAGGATGTCAACCTACAGGAACTGCTGCTTGTTCCCCAGATAATTCTGATGACTGTGCTCTTGCTCATCATGGGCGAAATCACGCCCAAGCTGGTTGCTTTCGCGCATGCGGAGGGCATAGCCGGCTTCTCCGGTTTCTTCCTCGAAATCCTCAAATACCTGCTTTGGCCGCTCATCAAGCTGCTCGAACTCATCAGCCTGGTGTTCTCTCGCAGCGAGAAGCTGTCCGCAGAGGTTGACGCGAGCATTACCAGCGAAGACTTTCGCCATCTCATCGAGTCGAAAACGGCCAATCATCCACTCGAAGAGCATGAAAAGACGATAATCGCCAACATCTTTCGCCTGCCCAAAACCCAGGCCAGCGAGATAATGATTCCCCGTGTGGATATGGTGGCGGTGGACATCCAGGATGGCATGGACGAACTCCAGCGCGTTATCGTTGACTCAGGGCATTCGCGCATTCCGGTGTTCAGCAAGACCATCGACAACATCATCGGCTTCGTCTATGCCAAGGATCTCATTCTCAGCGCCGAGACGCTCCGCATAGACCGTCATCTGCGCAGGCCTGTGTTCGTGACCGAGAACATGAGTATCCAGAAGCTGCTCAATTTCTTCAAGGCCAGCAAGATTCACGTCGCCATCGTCGTTGACGAGTATGGCGGCACCTCCGGGCTGGTCGCGCTCGAGGATGTCCTCGAAGAAGTGTTCGGCGAGATTCTGGACGAGCACGATAACGAAGCGCTGCGCATCGAGCGCATATCGCCAACCGAATACACGCTCAGCGGCATGTTCGGCATCGCCGAGCTCAACCAGCAGTTCGACCTGAATCTCGACGATGACACCTACGACAATATCGCCGAATTCCTGCTTGATCACTTCAATCGCATGCCGGAGCTTGACGAACGCTTCACCTGGGAAGACCGCGCTGTCTTCACAGTGGCCGATATCGAGAAGAACCGCATCAATTTCGTCAAACTGACCCTGCTGGCGACAGAAGATGACGATGAGGATTAGCCTGTTTCTGCTGGCGCTTGTCGCCTGTGTGGCGCTGTCGGCCGAGCGCCTGAACTTCTCAATCCGCTACATCGGTATCAAGGTGGCAGACGTCACCATCGACGATGTCCGGCACGACGGCGGCGGGCGTCTCATGGTCATGGCGCGCAGCACAGGAATCGCCAGGCATATGGTTCAGCTCGACAACACATACGAATCGGCTTATTCCGGCGAGTATCTGCCGGACACCTACAGCAAGCGTGTTCATCAAAAGAACTACGAAGAAGACCGGGTTACCACCTATTATCGTGACACAGGCACGGCGAGACGTGTCAGCCACCTGAACCCGGCACGCAACCGCCAGTATCACATCGACACGAACGTGCGCGATTTCTTCACCGCGCTGTACTATATTCGCAATGCGCCGGCAGACGAGGGCGAACTGCTGCTGGATGCCGCCGGCACTATCTGGCGGGCGCGCTATCGCGTGTTGAGCCGCGAAAACGTGCGCACCGGCATTGGCAGAATAGCGGCCCGCAAGGTCGAGTTCACCTTCGAGCAGGTGGACGGCGGCAACAATGAGCGTAGCGATACTCTCACCAGCAATCTCGTCACTCGCGGCGACCCGCTGCATTTCTGGTTCAGCGATGATGACCGCTGCTTGCCCGTGCGCGCCAGCTTTCGCATGAGGCCGTTTCCGGTGCAGTGGGTGCTCGAAGGTATCCAGCCATGACGACGCGAGGCTTCAGCCGAGTGGCATTCTGGTCGTGGTGCGGGTTCATTCTTGTGCTTACCTCAATGCCAACCACCCCGTGGTCAGGCCCGGAATCCCTTTCGCTGGACAAGCTGGCGCATCTCGTTCTTTACGCCGTTTTCGCCGCGTTGTTTTTGCGCATGAGGCGACTGGATGGCGCCGCACACAGGTCGGGGCGCGAATTGCTCATACTGATGCCGATTGTTCCGCTGCTTGACGAAGTGCATCAACTGTTCATCCCGGGCCGCAACTGCTCGTGGCTGGACATCCTCGCCGATATGACCGGCATTACAATAATTATCATAGCCCATTTCACCATCAGGCGACACGCCAGGAAACCAAAAGCATTATGACACAGCCAACGAAAGCCGTTTTGAACATTTTCCCGGACGAGATATGGAAGTGGAAATTCGTCGAGCGGGAGCTCGAAGTCGTAGCTGGCCTGTTCAACTTCCGCGAAATCCGCACATCGATCCTACAGGAACGCGCCACAATCGAGGAACCCTACAGAAAGGCGGCTCGCTTCGACGACGATATTTCGTTCGATGACCTGTTTCTGCACCTGTGTGGTCCCGAAGAACTTTCGCTGAGGCCAGAGAGCACCATCACCATCCTCAAGAGCGAGGTTGTGCGGCGTGCCCGCAATGCTGTGCAGAAGTTCTGGTATAACGGGCCGGTGTTCCGTCGTACCAGCCAGTCGGAACACTACCAGATTCACCAGTTCGGCTTCGAGATTCTGGGCAATGAAAGCCTTATCGCCGATGTAGAAGTGATGAAGGTGGCCATGCGCATCTGCAAGCGCCTGAGCCTGCGCTCGCCCCGCATCGACCTGACCAGCTACGGCTGCCACGAGTGCCGTCCCGACTACATCAGCGCCCTACAGGTGTATCTGCAAGACAACCCACAGGAGAACTGCCGCAACTGCCGCGTTGCCACGCTGTATAACCCCCTACAGTTTTACCAGCGGTGCGAGCGTGAAACCTGCCAGCAGCTTCTGGAAAACGCCCCCCGCATCACCGACTACCTCTGCGATGATTGCCGACGGCACCTCGACAGCCTCACGCGCCTGCTCTCGAACCTGGCGATAGACTTCCGGCTCGACCCATATCTCGCAAGGCCGTTTGGATACTACTATCGCACTGTTTTCAACATCGTCGTTGAAGACGGCGAAGGCGAGACGGCGTCGCTGGGCGGCGGCGGCCGCTACGACTATCTCTCGAAGGCCATTCTCGACGACGACATCCCGGCCGTGGGCTTCACCTTCGACATGCTCAAGCTTATCCGGCTGCTCGACCGCGAGGAGCTTTTTCACGAGCCTGAACGGCCATTCACCGTCTTTATCTGCTCGCTGTCGCCCGGGCTCGACCTCACTCTGTTGCAGATTGAGCAGGAGCTGCACGACTACCAGTTCCACACCATACTCGTGTCGTCGTGCCGCGAGGTGGAGAGCGCCCGCGACGAAGCGCACCGATTGAATTGCTCGCTGGCTCTGCTGCTGGACGAGCGTAACATTCGCCGCGGCAAGATTCGCATGATAAATCTCGTCAAAGAGTACGAGGAGATGGTTGATCTCAGCGACATATTGGACAACGTTTTCCGCCTGCAAAGGGCCATCGAACTGGTGTGATGCAACCGGCCCACGCCGCCGGCCGCCTGCTGTTTATCGGGTTCCGCGGACTGACCATCGCAGACGAACCCGCTCTCGCCCCGCTCGCGGCGGCAGGCCTCATTGGCGGTGTATTGCTGTTGCAGCGCAATTGCAGTAGTCGCGAACAACTTCAGTCACTCTGCCACTCCCTTCACGAGCTGCCATCGCCTCACCGCCTGCGCATCTGCATTGATCAGGAAGGTGGCAGCGTGCAGCGATTGCCCTGGCACGATATGCCCAGTGCGCGGGATGTCGCCGCCGGTATGTCGTCTGATGAAGCTGAGGCGCTGTATGAAGACATGGCGCACGAGCTGAAAGCCTGCGGGGTGGACTGGAATCTCGCCCCTGTCGTCGATCTCGACATAGACCCGCTGTCACCGGCAATCGGGGCGGGCGGACGGAGCTTTGGCGTGAACGCGGACACTGTGAGCGAGTTTGCCGGCGCATTTCTGCGAGCGCATCGCAAAGCGGGCGTAAAGACCTGTCTCAAGCACTACCCCGGACACGGCAGCGCCGGGGTTGATACGCATGAAGGGCTGGCGGACATTACCGACACATGGCGGCAAACCGAACTGCTGCCCTATTCCAACCTGCTGCAACAGGGACTTGTGGACGCCGTAATGCCTGGCCATCTGCTGCACCGCGAGTGTGACGCCCACTGCCCGGCGACGCTGTCCGCCGCGCATCTGCGATACCTGCACGAAAAGCTGGGCTGGGATGGCGTGGTGGTGTCTGACGACATGCAGATGGGCGCGTTGAGCGCTTTCGGCAGTGCCGAGTCGCTTATGCTGCAGGCGTTGCATGCCGGTGCAGACGTGCTCCTCGCCGGTAACTGGCTCGAATTCGACATTACCCTGGCGCGTCGATGGAACAGCCTCGTGCAAAGCGCCATAAACCAGGGCGAACTGCCGCCCGAACGCCTGCGACAGGCAATACAACGCCTGGAGCGGATGTTCGGAGTGTAACGGCTATTTTCTGGGTTTCTTTCTCGGCTTTTTCAGCGTTTTCACAATGCGATAGAAGTTGAGGTGCACAAAGATGATGGTGGCCGCCACCAGTACCTGGCGCAGTCGAATGACGGGGATGAAGCGAGTGGTGGTCTCGGTAATCTCGAACACGCCCAGCGGTTCTGCCCCGCCGCCGCCACCAGCCCCGCCTGACTGTGGCGGTTCCTCAGTCTCGTTGTCCCCACCGGCGAAAGCGCCACCCAGTCCGAATCCGAAACCGTAGGAAACGACCGGTATGATGGTCTTGCCATACTTTTCGATGGGTTCGCCAAAGACAGCGCCAACCCTCAAGCTATCGGTCAGCTTGCCGACGTAGGCTTTCAGTGTTTCGCCAAAATTCATGGTTTCCTCCCTGAATATCGCTTTGTCTTTAGTTTAGTCGTGCGAGCGATTTCGTCAATCGAGAAGTTGGCTGCCGGCGAAATAATTCTCCAAAGCGCCGTTTTTAATTGACGCACCGGAACAGATTTTTATTTTACTTTTCATGTTGAACGATACTGAATAAGGAGCTCTGATGGCATCTCATAGCTTTCAGCGCATTGCCATGACAAGCGTTCATGGCTATATGGACCCGACCCCGCAACTGGGTAAGGTTGACACGGGCGGGCAGGTGGTGTATGTGTTACAGTTGGCCAGGGCGCTGGCGCGGCAAGGCATCGCCGTGGACATCTATACCCGCTGGTTCGACCGCTTCAAGAAGCAGGTCGAGCATGTTCCGGGCATTCCAGACGTTCGCGTCATCCGTATTCGGGCCGGCGACTGGGAGTTCATTCCCAAAGAACGCATATACGACCTGCTGCCGGAGCTTTCCGAGAACATGCGCCAGTTTATGGTGCAGCACGGGCTGGAATACGATCTCTTTCACGGCCACTACGTTGATGGCGGCATGGTGGCGCTGGTTCTGGGCGAGATATTTCGCAAGCCGGTGGTATATACCGCGCATTCCCTGGGCGCCTGGAAGCGCGCCAGCATGAAGGGTGATCCCGTCGAGCTGGAGAACGACTATCACTTCTCGCACCGGATAGAAGAGGAGACGCGACTGTTGCGGCAGTGCCACGCCGTAACCCTCACCAGCGACCTCCAGGCCGAGAAAATCGACGAGCTTTACGATTACCAGAACGGCAACATCCATCTCATCTCGTGCGGAGCGGACGTGCGGCGGTTCCGTCCGTTGCGCGAGGATGAGCACGAGCTTCCCAAACGTCTGCCGCCGCTCTATGTGTTCTCACTCACGCGCTTTGATGTCTATAAAGGCCATGACCTGTTGCTCGAAGCTTTTGACAAGGTGCGCCAGGAGCTGCCGGAAGCGCGGCTCATCATTGGTGGCGGCACGGGCAATCCATGTGGAAACGAAAAGGAAGTGAGCGAGCAGATTCGCGCCATCATTGCCGAAAAGACGCTGGGCGAACACGTCCGCCAAATCGGCTATGTGCCGGAGAGTATGCTGGCGCCATACTATCGCCAGGCGCGTCTGTTTGCGTTGCCATCACGCTTCGAGCCGTTCGGCATGTCGGCCATCGAGGCAATGGCCTGCGGCACCCCGGTGATTGCATCCAGCAGCGGCGGTATCCGCGAAATGATAGCTGATGGCGATAACGGCCTGCTGGTTGACGCCACCGACGCCGATGCCTTTGCCGCGGCCATGCTGCGCCTGCTGCGCGACAAACCGGAAGCCGACAGGCTGGGGAGCGCGGCGGCAGAGACGGTGCGCAAGCGCTATAGCTGGGAGGCCGTGGCAGAGCAGTTCATTAATTGCTATACCACAGCCGCTGAAACGGCAGCGAAGTGAGAAGATACTGATACCCAGCCGCCAGCAATAAAAGTATCCGCAGCCTTCTTTCTTACTTGACCAACGATTCGTCCCTGCCATTATCGACGCAAATCGAGCTTTGGGAGGAATGATTATGCGATTGATTGTGACCGCGATTCTCTGCCTTTTCATCACCATCCTTTCCGCCGCCACCGGCAACATCGCCGGCAAGGTCGTCTCCGACGCCACCGGTGAAGGCATGTCGAACATCACCGTCATCCTCGAAGGCTCCGGCATTGGCGCCATGACCAACCGCAACGGCGGGTACATCATCAAGAATGTGCCCCAGGGCGACTACTCGCTGGTCGTTCAATACATCGGCTATGAAGAAGTTCGGCGTGCAGTAACGGTGCGCCCCGGCGAGACGACCATCGAAAATCTGCGGCTCGAGGTGAAGCCTCTGGCCATCGAGGGCCTCAAGGTGAGCGCCACCCGCGCCGTGAAACGAGAAACCCCCATCGCGTTCTCGACCCTGAGCGAAGAAGACCTGACTTCCCGCTATACCACCCAGGATATTCCGCAGCTCATGGACGACGTGCCCGGCCTCTTTGCCAGCAGTCTCGGACTGGGCGAGTCAGAAATCACCATGCGTGGCTTCGCCGCCGACAAGATTCAGATTCTCATCAACGGCATCCCCGTGAACGACCCCGAAAGCCAGCGGGTTTACTGGTCTAACTGGACTGGCCTCTCGTCGAACGTGAAATCGGTGCAGGTACAGCGTGGCGCCGGCTCGTCGATGTATGGTTCGGGCGCTTTCGGCGGCTCGGTGAACATCGAGACGATGGGTTCGAGCATCCAGCGCGAGATCGAAGTCCGCAGCTCGTTCGGAACATACGCCACCGACAGCAAGGTCGCCGACGGCAAGGGCGGTTTCGAGGAATATAATCCGGTCAACTACAACGTTATCCTCCGGTTTCGCAGCGGCATGCTTTTCAACAGCAAATTCAACTATACCCTCATGGCCGAGCGCAAGGGCGGCGACAGCTACGTTGACGGCACCACCTACGACGGCTGGTCATTCGGTTTCGAGGCAGCCACGCTGTTGGGCAGGCACAGCCTCAACTATAGTCTCATCGGTGCGCCACAGAAGCACAACCAGACTCGCAAAGTCTCTGACCCCATGCTGTTTTCTCATCTGGGACGCGAGTATAACCGCAACAACAGCCCCTATCAGGAGAACTACTACTTCAAGCCGCAGTTCTCTGTCCGCGACGAATGGACAATCAGCGAGAACAGCAACATGATGACCAATGTATTCTTCACCGTGGGCAATGGCGGCGGCAAGTATCTTCGCAACGATACATTCGACGGCGATATGCGCGCCGGCAGAACGCCAACGGGCGAGATGGGCACGCAGGAAGTGAAATACAGAACCGACAATCGCTACTTCGCCCGTCATGCGCTGTGGGCATGGGAAACCGCCGGTGTTATCCTGCCAGGGTTCGACCCGGACACGGGCACATATGTGGGGTGGGACCCAGACACCGGCGCCTACACCGACACGAGCAACGTGCACACTGCCAGCAACCTGGTGAACGATACATACAACCATACATGGCTGAACGACAGCCAGAACGACCACGTTCAACTGGGCCTTAACACCTACTTCCAGCACGAGGTCTCCGACCAGCTCACCATCACCGTGGGTGGCGAAATGCGCCGCTGGATGGCCGATCACTACGCCCAGTCGATGGACTTCCGCTGCTGGAATACCGAGTCCACCGGAACCGACACCGTGCGCGTTTTCAGCGAAGTGCAGCGCCGCTATGACTATTCCTCGATCGTTCACAACATGTCGGGCTTCATCCGCGCCCAGATAGCGCCTGTGCCAGGGGTTATCAACGTCGTGCTCGATGGCCAGTGGGCCAACTACACGAGTGAGATCGACGAGAACCCCATCGACATATTCGATTTCCGCACCGGCGAGTTCACCGGCGAGACCTTCTATGCCACCAGGAACAGGAAAGACGACGACGGCAACCTGATGTTCGACGACAACGATTACAGCAAGACGTTCAAGTTCTTCTCGCCCAAGATGGGGTTGAACATCAATCTCACAGACCATGTCAATGTGCTCACCAACTTCTCGATTGCCTACAAGGAACCCCGAACCTACGAATGGTACGACCGCTCCGACGGCCCCAACCAGGGACAGGTGTACGATGACAACGGCGACGAGAAAACCTATGAGCTGAAGCCGGAAAAGACTCAAACGTTGGAATGGGGCCTGGGCTATACCGGCATCATTCTGGACGCCAACGTAAACTATTACATCACCAACTACACCGACAAGATCGAGAGCGTCTCCGACGAGCAGCTCGGCAATATCACCATGAACGCAGGCCGTGCCCGCCATCAGGGCTGGGAATTTACTGCGAAAGTCGATGATGGCACCTGCGATTTGATGCTTTCATTAACCCTCTCGCAAAATCGCTGGATGCGCATGAATGTGACGCAGATATTCAGTACGCAGGCCGAAAACATCGTGGGAAAGGTGGTTCCCTTTTCGCCAGAGAAAATGATGACGATAGCGCAAGGCTTTACATTTAGGGATAATCCCAGTCAGAGCAAATTTCGTATTGGCTGGAAACTGAAATGGTGGGCGGAATACTACGGGAACTATACCAACGAATACGACGTGCCTGTTTTCCACGACGATGGCACAAACACCATCGAGACCCATAAGGCAAGACTGCCCTGGTTTATTCAGATCGATGTGGATATGAAATACGATTTCCACATACACGGTACTGAAGTGTCTTTGAAGCTTGACTTCAATAATTTCTACGATTGGCGTAACATCAGCTCGGCGAGCTGGGCTTCTGACTACGGCACCAACAACCCGATTATGAATGGGCGGCGCTACATGTATGTCTCGCCCGCGCCGCGCTTCAACATGTTCCTTACCACCGAGGTGAAGTTCTAAGCGAGGCTGCTGCAAAAAACTATGAAGGAGATAATATGCGATACCGATTGATATTGCTTGCGCTGGCCATGACGGCAACTGTCTGGGCGCAGGCCACCCTCACCATCGAGGTTTCGGGGGTCAGGTCTGATGATGGCATGGTGATGATGTCGTTATTAAGCGGCGAGGACAGTTTTAAAAATGGCCAAGGCGAGGCATTTTTCCAGGCTCACGCCGCCATAGAAAACGGCCGGGTGGTTTTTGTCATCGAGGATGTGCCGCCGGGCGTCTATGCCATCAGGGTCATGCACGACGAAAATGGCAACGGCAAGATGGACACCAACTGGATAGGCATACCCAAAGAGGGCTATGGCGCCTCGAACAACCCCAAGCCGCGCATGGGGCCGCCCAGGTGGAAGGACTGCCATTTCGAGGTTACCGGTGACGACCTGGCGCTTGGCATAACGATGCGCTACTGAACGGCTCACCTTTTTGCACAACGAAGCCCCGCCGTTAAGCGGGGCTTCGTGATATTACAATGCTCGGTTACTTGAGCAGGATCATCTTCTTGGTGGCGGTGTAGCGTCCCGAGCCTATCTTGAAGAAATAGACGCCGCTGGCCACCGGACGGCCGCTGTCATCGGCGCCGTTCCAGGTGATGCGGTGCTCGCCGCTGTCGTAGGACTGGGCGCCGAAGTGACGCACGCGCTGGCCGCGGACGTTGTAGATGGCGAGGTCGGCGGTGGCGGGTTCAACCATGCTGAATACGATGGTGGTCTCTGGATTGAACGGGTTGGGATAGTTACTCAGAACCGCAAGCGCGGCGATGGTTTCTTCGTCCACGCTTACGCCGATGCCCATGTCTTGCGGCGTCCGCGGATTGAGGCCGAATTCGTCGTAGGAATAATCGACAAGGCCGATGAGATAGTCGTAGGTATCGCCGATGGTGATGATGATGGGCGGCATTACTTCGTCGAGGTAGAAGAAGCCGTCGTCGATCTGCGCTTCGGTGCGGTAGGCGTAGTCATCGACGAACCATTGGTTGTGGTCGTCCAGGTCCTGGGTGACGGTGACGTTGTTGACGCGGACGAGAACGCCCTCGTAATCTTCCTGTGTGGACAGTTGGTATGTGGTGATGTCGCAGGGATCGGGAACCGGGTTGCCCGAGCTGACCACTACCACATCGGTGAGATCCTTGATCTCGGTCATGTCATAGTATTCGTCAACCAGGCCATGCACTTCGACCATGTCTCCCAGGGCAAGATCGTAGCCATACTCGTTTTCCAGGTCATAGATAAACACGCCGCTCCAGGCTCCGCCGGCCGGGTCGGAGATGAAAAAGCTGGCATAGCCTTTCCACAAGACGGCGCTCACGATGCCTTCGACAACGACATTCTGCCCGAAATAGGGCGACACGCCATCGGGGTTGGCGGTGTACTGCACATCGTAGCAGGTGAGGTTCTGGGCGAACATAGCCCCCGCCACGAGGCTCAAGATAACAAGCAATGTGAAACGTTTCATCGTTCCTCCTTATCATTAGTAATGAAAAATCAACATTACAAACAAAAGACCAAAGATAATATGGGGCGAGTGGCTCTTGTTTGTCAACTCGTTTTTTCATTGACATCCAAGCCCACCTTAACATTTCGTACTTACAAGACTTTAGCACAGGATATAAGTTATCGCACTATGGGAGCAAGTATGACTGACAACAAGCTGCCGCCGCTCGATTTGCCTGGCGCATTCCCCGACGCCACACCCGAACAGTGGCGCAAGGCTGCCGAGGCATTGCTCAAGGGCACGCCCTACGACAAGATTATGCGCACAGCCACTCCCGAGGGTATCACCTGGGATGGCATCTTTACCAGTGACGACGCCAGAAACCTGCCGTACACTGCCGCTCTGCCCGGGCAGTTCCCCTATGTGCGCGGCACACGTCCTCAGGGCTACCACCAGCAGCCGTGGTCGATGGCGCAGCCACCGGCTGTCGGCGCGCCGGCCCACTGGAACAAAGCGCTTTTGAGTGCGCTTGGCCGTGGACTCAACGCAGTGGCGCTCAACATCGACGCCGCCGGGCGCGCCGGCCAGGACGCCGACGAAGCGCCAGCCGACAGCGTTGGCGCCGACGGCCTGTCCGCCTCAAGTCTTGCCGACATCAAGGCCGCGCTGAGGGATGTCGATCTCGCAGCCGTGCCTGTGCGCATCGACGCTGGGCTGGGCGGCATGTTCTACCTGCCGATGCTGCTCGAGGCGGCAGGCGGCGCGCTTCACGGTGCCGGCGGCATAGACCCACTGGGCGAACTGGCCGGCAGTGGCAAGCTGCCGCTGCCTCTCGATGACATCTACGACATTCTCGCCGCAATGATCACATACTGCGGCAAGCATACAGCGGGCATGAGGCCCCTGTCCGCGTCCGGCATCGTGTGGCACGAGGCGGGGGCCAGCGGCGTTCAGGAACTTGCCTGCGCGCTGGCCGCCGGCGTGGCCTACTTGCGTGCGCTCATCGAGCGTGGCGTCAGCGCAAACGACGCAGCCGCCGGCATTGAGTTTTCCTTCGGGCTGGGGCCGGTATTCTTCGCCGAGATCGCCAAGTTGCGCGCTGCGCGAATGCTGTGGGCAAACGTCGTGCGGGCGTTCGGGGGCGACGACGAGGCTGCCAAAATGCGTATCCATGTGCGCACATCTTCTTTCCATGCCACCACGCTTGACCCATATGTGAACTCGTTGCGCGCCACCACAGAAGCCTTCAGCGGGGTTGTGGGCGCGGCAGACAGCATTGGCATCGACACATTTGACGCGCCACTGCGCCAGGGGGTGGAACACTCCCGCCGCATGGCGCGCAACATCCATCTCATTCTGAGCGAAGAAGCGCACATCGACCATGTGCTCGACCCCGCCGGTGGCAGCTACTTCGTCGAGTGGCTAACGGACGAGGTTGCCCGTAAAGCCTGGGAAATGCTGCAAGGCATCGAGGCAGACGGCGGACTGGCCGAAGCTCTGGCCGGGGGCGGCCCTCAGCGCGAGGTTGCCGCCGTTCTGGCCGAGCGCTGCAAGAAGGTCGCCGCTCGCCGTGACGTCAAGGTGGGCCTCAATATGTATGTCAATCATCACGAACCGGAACTGCCTGCCGAGGCGACCGACGTGGGCGCCGAACGCGCCGAGGCCGTGAGGCTTGGCCGCTCAAATCAACCCTTTGGGTTGCGCATGAACGACTTGGTAGCCTCGATGATGACGGCCTGTCGCGGTGGTTGCACCGTCGGCCAATTGCGCGAGTTGCTCTTTGCCGGCGCCAAAGCATGGCCGCAAGTGACGCCTGTGCCGCCGTTGCGATTGAGTGAGCCGTGGGAACGCCTGCGCCTCGCAGTGCAAACCAGCGGCAGGAACCGCAGGGTCTTTCTGGCCGGCATGGGGCCGTTGCGGCAGCACAAGGCGCGCCTGGACTGGTCGCAGGGGTTCTTTGAGCCGGGCGGCTACGAGGTAGTGGCGCAGAGCGGACTGGCGACACCCGAAGCTGCGGCCAAAGCTGCCGCCGAAGCAGGCGCTGCCGTGGCCGTGCTCTGCTCGACCGACGACACATTCCCTGAGCTTGTGCCCGCGTTTGTCAGTGCGATGAAGCATAAACAACCGAAGGTTGTGGCCGTGCTGGCGGGTTACCCGAAGGATATGGTCGAGACCTACCGGCAGGCGGGCATCGACGAATTTATTCACGTTCGCGCAAACGCGTGGGAAGTTTTGGCCGCCATCGCACGGCAGACAGGAGTGACGGTATGAGCGTCGATTTAACGAAAATCGCCCCCGATTTCACATCCGCCGACCGCGAAGCCAGTGAAGAACAGATTCGCAGTCAGGTGACCGAGAATATGGACAAACTGCTGTGGCGTACCCACGAGCAGATTGGCGTGAAGCCCCTGTACACCCGCGACGACATGAGCGACCTGCAACATCTGGGCTACACCGCCGGTGTGCCGCCATACCTGCGTGGCCCCTATGCCACCATGTATGTCATGCGGCCATGGACGGTGCGTCAGTACGCCGGGTTCAGCACAGCCGAAGAAAGCAACGCCTTCTACAAGCGCAACCTCGCCGCCGGACAGAAAGGCCTCTCCATCGCCTTCGACCTGGCCACGCATCGCGGCTATGACTCCGACCACCCCCGCGTGGTGGGCGACGTGGGCAAGGCCGGCGTGGCGGTGGACTCAATCCTCGACATGAAGATATTGTTCGACGGCATCCCGCTGGACAAGATGTCGGTGTCGATGACCATGAACGGCGCGGTGCTGCCCATTATGGCGTTCTACATCGTGGCTGCCGAAGAGCAGGGCGTGAAGCTGGAGCAGCTCATCGGCACCATCCAGAACGACGTTCTCAAGGAATACATGGTGCGCAACACCTACATCTATCCGCCTGAACCCAGTATGCGCATCATCGCCGACATCTTCACCTTTACCTCGAAGCACATGCCAAAGTTCAACTCGATCAGCATCAGCGGCTACCACATGCAGGAAGCGGGCGCCAGCGCCGATCTCGAGATGGCCTACACACTGGCCGACGGCCTCGAATACGTTCGCACCGGCATCGCCGCGGGAATCGACATAGACGCATTCGCGCCGCGACTGTCGTTCTTCTGGGCGATTGGCATGAACTATTTCATGGAGGTGGCCAAGATGCGGGCGGCGCGTCTCATCTGGTCCAAGCTCATCAAAGACTTCAACCCGAAGAATCCTAAGAGCATGGCGCTGCGCACCCACTCACAGACATCCGGCTGGTCGCTCACCGAGCAAGACCCGTTCAACAACATAGCGCGCACCTGCATCGAGGCAATGGGCGCGGCGCTGGGGCATACGCAGTCGCTGCACACCAATTCGCTTGACGAAGCCATCGCCCTGCCCACAGACTTCTCGGCGCGCATCGCCCGCAACACGCAGCTCTATCTGCAACATGAAACCGGCATCTGCCGCGTGGTGGACCCCTGGGGAGGCTCATACTACGTCGAGGCGCTCACCGGCGAACTGCTCAAACGCGCCTGGACGCACATCAGCGAGGTCGAGGAGCTGGGCGGGATGACAAAGGCCATCGAGTCGGGCCTGCCCAAGATACGCATCGAGGAAGCGGCGGCGCGACGTCAGGCGCACATCGATTCCGGCAAGGAAACCATCGTCGGTATCAACCGTTATCGCCTTGAACGCGAAGAACCTATCGAAATTCTCGAGGTGGACAACACCAGCGTACGTCAGGCCCAGCTTCGCAGGTTGCGGAAGCTGCGCGACGAGCGCGACGAGTCGCGGACGCAACGTGCGCTGGACGCCATTACGCATTCGGCGGAAACCGGCGAGGGCAACCTGCTCGAACTGTCGGTCGAGGCGGCGCGCGCCCGCGCCACGCTGGGCGAGATATCCGACGCGATGGAAAAGATTTTTGGGAGGCACAAAGCCGTGATACAAAGCATTTCCGGCGTTTACAGCAGCGAATATGGTAAAGGCGGCGCCGTTGAAGACGTGCGCAAGCTTACCGACGCCTTTGCCGAGCGCGAAGGCCGCCGTCCACGCATCCTCATTGCCAAGATGGGCCAGGACGGCCACGATCGCGGGGCTAAGGTGATAAGCACGGCCTACGCCGACATGGGCTTCGACGTTGACATCGGCCCGTTGTTTCAGACACCGGAGGAAACCGCGCGCCAGGCTGTCGAGAACGACGTGCACGTCATCGGCATGAGCTCGCTGGCCGGCGGACACAAGACCCTGCTGCCGCAACTCATCGACGAACTGCGCAGGCTGGGGCGCGAGGACATCATGGTGGTGGCCGGCGGCGTTATTCCGGCGCAGGACTACGACTTCCTCTACGAGCATGGCGCAGCCGCGATATTCGGACCCGGCACGGTGTTGCCGCAGTCCGCGATGCGCACCCTCGAGGAGATCGAAAAGCGGCTCGGGTAGCCTGTATGCCAGACAAAAAACCGCCACGTCGCCCCGAATGGACGCCCGACAACGCCGGCGAGGAATTCGCCACCCGCGTGATGAAGGGTGTGCGTAGGAAAGAGCACACACAAGGCGTGTCCCCCGCCAGACGTCGCGAGCTGTCGGTGGACGACTACGTTGACGGCGTGTTACGCGGCGACAGCGCCATCCTTGCCCGCGTCATCACCCTCATCGAGAGCAACGCCTCGCACCATATCGACATTGGTCAGGAGGTGCTGCAACACCTCAGCGCACACAGGTGCGGCTCGATCCGAGTCGGCATCACCGGCGTACCCGGCGCAGGCAAGAGCACCTTTATCGAGGCGCTTGGCCTCGATCTCATCCGCGCAGGGCACCGATTGGCCGTGCTGGCGGTGGATCCGAGCAGTAGTCGCACCCGTGGCAGCATCCTCGGAGACAAGACCCGCATGGAGCTTCTGAGCCGTGAGCGCGACTGCTTCATCCGTCCTTCACCCTCCGGCGGCGAACTGGGCGGCGTCACCCGCAAAACCCGCGAGACCATCGCCCTGTGCGAAGCCGCCGACTATGACGTTATCCTGGTGGAGACGGTGGGCGTGGGGCAGAACGAGATAACCGTGCGCTCGATGGTCGATTTCTTCCTGCTGCTCAAGATCGCCGGCGCCGGTGATGAGCTACAGGCCATCAAGAAGGGCGTTGTCGAGCTGGCCGACGCAGTGGTCATCAACAAGGCCGACGGCGCAAACCGCGAAGCGGCGCTGTTGGCGCGCAGCGAGTTCGAGCGCGCCCTGCATTACCTGGCGCCCGCTACTCCTGGCTGGCGTACGCCGTCACTGGTGTGCTCGGCGCACGAGCACACCGGCATTGATGAAATCTGGGAGATGATCACCCGTTTCCGGCGGCTCACTGACGAGAGCGGCGAGTTCGAGCGGCGGCGGCGGCAACAGGCAAAGCAGTGGATGCACGCCATGCTGCGCAACGAGCTGACACGCGCCTTCTATCAGGACGAAACGGTGAAGACGCGCCTGGCCGGCTGCGAACGCGAGGTAGAAGAGGGCAAAAAACCGGTGACGCAGGCCGTGCGGGAACTGCTGGAGCTATACAGGCATTAGTGGGATTGAAGAACCTTAGTCACAGCGGTCTTGATCTTCTCGATCGACACCGGCTTGATGATGTAGTGATTGGCGCCTTTCTTGATGCAGTCGGTGATCGTGTCTCGATTCTGCTCCGAACTGATGACGATGATGTTGGCATCGGGGAAACTCTCAAGCAGGATACCGATCGTATCAATTCCATTGAGAAGGGGCATGTTGAGATCGAGGGTGACCATGTCAGGTTTATGCTTCTCATACTCCATGTAGGCGTGGATTCCGTCGGCTGCCTCGGCAACCACTTCGTGCCCTGCTTTTTCGAACAGACTGCGCAATAAACTGATCATGAAGGGCGAATCATCGACTATGAGCACACGCGCCATACAGCTGTTCCTTTTTCACCGGCATTGTTGCGTTATTTATAAGCCTTACCATCATACAGGATAGATGTCTTTCGGTATTGAGCAAGCATTATCTCACCGACTAAACCCGAACGCCTCCCCCAGGATATGATACACCCGCGTGAGCACGAGTCGTGGGTTCACGTTGCCCCTCAGTCGGCGGCGCAGGCCGTCGAGCGTGTCGAGCAGATCGCTGATGAGTTCATCGGCATCGACGCGGTGGGCGTAGAAGTGGTCGAACAGGTGCGTCTTGTCGATATTGGCGATCTGGTCGGGGTCGTCCTTATACAGTCCCACATCGGCCAGCCACACGGCCAGGTAGGTGAGCAGTTCGTCATAGACCGCGTGCACCTTGCCCTGATGTGAGCGTTCGAGGAAATCGAGAAACTCGTTGTCGTCCTGCGCGATGAGGATCTCGACGAACTCGATGGCCAGTTGCCGCGCCTCGATGTGCCCTTCCTCGACCAGTCGCAGCGCCTTTTCCATGTTACCCCCGGCAATGCGGGCGTAGGTCTTGGCCTCGATGTTTTCCAGCGAGCGGTTCTCGATCAGCTCGGTCTCGATGATCTGTCTGGTGAGCGGCTGAAAGGGCACTTTCTGGCAGCGTGAGAGGATGGTTTGCAGCAGGAGGTGCGGTCGCGTGGTGGTGAGGATGATGCGGGTGTCGGCGGGCGGTTCTTCGAGCGTCTTGAGGAAGGCGTTGGCGGCCTGCCTGCCCATCGTCTCCGCGTCCTCGATGATATACACCTTGAACCGCCCCTCGAGCGGGGTGCGAATGACGTGATGCTGCAACATGCGAATCATATCGAGCCGGATTCCGGTTCTGCTGGTGAAGAGAAACTCGCGCCAGGGGTGCTTGCGGCGGTTTTCGAGGTAGGCTTCGTACTGTTCGGCCAGCGCCTTGTCCTTTATCTCGCGTTCGGGCGTGATGCTGAGGTTGGGCGTGGGGAAGATGTAGAGCAGATCGGGGTGGTTGAACGTGATGAACTTGCGGCACGAGTTGCACTCGCCGCAGGGACGGCGCAACTTGGGCGCCAGGCAGTTATGCGCCATGCCCAGCGCCAGCGCCGCAGTAACCTTGCCGACACCCTGCGGCCCGTGAAACAGATAGCTGTGCGCGGTGCGGTCATCCCGCAAGGCGCGCTGCAGCAGCTCCACCGCCCGCTGCTGACCTCGAATTCGCGTGAACATGGTCAGGTGACGATCTCCAATTGTGTCGGGCCATCACTCGAACGCGCTTTCTCGAATACGCCCTTCACAAAGGCGCCCTCGAAGTCGTCGTTGGTGATGTCCATCATCAGCATATCGTGGGTCTCACCGGCGATGGTGCGTGCGTTGCGGCGCAGGCCGACTTCCTGGAACCCGCAGCTCGTGTAGCATTTGATGCCGCGAGGATTGAAGCTGTCTGTCCACAGCATGATGTTGCGCAGGTTGAGCAGGTTGAAACCGAAATCGAGCAGCAGGGTTATGGCGTCCCGACCAAAGCCGCGACCCCAGAAGTTCTTGTCGCCGATGAATATGCCCAGCTCCGCCGTGCCGTTGATCCAGTTGACGTCGAACAGCTCGCATACGCCAATGAGCTTCTTGCTCTCGTCGTCGAGGATGGAGAAGGCGTAGGCGTCGGAGCGCGCTTTATTGTCGAGATAGGCCTGCTCCTTCACCAGGCTGTAGATGCGGTGGCTGATGGTCAGGAACTGCGTGACCTCGAGATCGTTGAGCCAAGTGGTAAACTTCTCGGCGTCTCCGGGGTTGATTGGCGAAAGAAAGACCTTCTCGCCGATAAGTTTCTTGAAATGCAGCGGGCTGCCGGGTATGGCCATTGTTGCCTCCTATTTGTTAATATCGAGTGCGAGTTGAAAACGCCGGCGCGCTTCCTCGATGCCGAGGACATCGATGAGCGCCGGGATGTCGGGGCCGTGCGGGCTGCCGTAGAGGGCCAGCCGCACCGGGAAGTAGAAGCGCTTGCCTTTGACGCCGGTTTCCTCGATGCCGCGTTTCACGAGGTCATTCACGGCGTCGCGGTTGTCGGTGTCGAGGTGAGCCAGCCACCACTGTAGCACAGTCGGCGCGGTATCGGCGGCCAGTGCTTCGCGGGCGGCGGCGGCGAATCGCGGGGCCTCGAAAAACACCCGCGCCTCGTCGGCAATCTGTTCGAGCCGGCTGACGCGGCCACGCGCCTCGGCCACAGCCTTGATGTATCGCTCGCCGTCGGTGGGCAGGCCGGCGGCCTCGAAGAACGGGCGCGCCTCGTCGCAGATATTGTCGAGCGGCAGACTGCGCAGGTACTGACCGTTCATCCAGTCGAGTTTGGTGATGTCGAACACGGCGCCGGCCTTGTTGACGCGCTTGAAACTGAATTCCTTCACCATGCGCTCGAGGCCGAAAATCTCCTCGTCGCCCTTTGGGTGCCAACCCAGCAGCGCCACGAAGTTGACCAGCGCCTCCCGCAGGTAGCCCTTGTCGCGGAACGCCGAGACCGAGAAGTCGCCATGACGCTTCGAGAGCTTGCCCTTCTCGGGACTGAGGATGAGCGGCATATGCACCCAGATGGGCGGTTTCCAGCCCAGCGCCTCGTACAGAAAGATGTGCTTGGGGGCGCTGGGCAGCCATTCCTCGCCGCGAAAGACGTGGCTGATGCGCATGAGGTGGTCATCGACCACGACGGCGAGATGATAGGTGGGAAAGCCGTCGCTCTTGAGGATGACCTGGTCGTCCACCTGCGCCGCGTCGATCTCGACCTTGCCGCGGATTTTATCGTAAAAGACGAACGTGTGCTGCTGCGGCATGGCCAGCCGAACCACATACTCCTCGCCCTCGTCGATGCGGCGTTGCGCCTGTGCGGGGTCGAGGCTGCGGCAGAGGCCGTCGTAGCGGGGGTCTTGCTTGGCGGCGCGCTGGCGCTCGCGCACGGACTCGATGCGCTCTTTGCTGCAAAAACAGGGGTAGGCATGCCCCGAGGCGACGAGCTGGTCGATGTATTTGCGGTAGATGGGCAGTCGCTGTGACTGTACATAAGGGCCGCAGTCGCCCTCGCGGCCGGGGCCTTCGTCGTAGTCGATGCCCATGGCGGCGAGCGTTTCGACAACGTTCTCGAACGCGCCTTCGACGAAGCGTGTCTGGTCGGTGTCCTCGATGCGGAGGATGAACGTGCCGCCCTGCTGCCTGGCATAGATATAATCGTAAAGCGCCATGCGCAATCCGCCCAGATGGAGCATTCCTGTGGGACTGGGCGCGAAGCGGACGCGGACATCACTGTGCATATGGTCTCCTTGTACGGCGGGAGTTTTTCCACAATCCGAGCGGCGCGGGGCTTGTCAAACAAAACTTCGCGCCGCTGTGCTGCATCCCGATCTTCGGGCTCACAACCGGCAGTGAATATACCGAAGCGATATGAGCCGGGCGCAAGGTATGCGGGAATGATATGGGACGCACAGCGTCCTCGCTGGTGCCTGACTGCACAACTGTATGCAAGACACAGATTAAGGCCACGCACTGCGCGATTGGCACCGGCATTGCATATATATTCGACGAGAGCAAAAATACAGCTTTAGAGAGAGGAGGAACAATGAAAAAGCTGATCATTATCTTAACGGCGCTGGCGATGCTTTGCACGCTGGCCGCTCAGGAAGGACAAGAAGCAGAGGTTTCCACGGAATATACCACCCAGGTTGACGTAACCATGGAAGATGATGGCGAAACCACGATCATCATCAACGAGAACGGCGAGATAACCACCTACAGCGGCGACTTTGACGACGAGGAACTCAAGGAGTTGCTCGCGGAACATAACGTCATCCTCGCCCAGGCGAACGAAGAATTGGAAGAGATGGAAGAAGAACTGCGCGAAGTGCAGCTTCAGATAGGCACTGCTATCGGCGAAGGCAGCACATTCAGCATCACCTCGCCCGTCGTTATCAACCTGAGCGAGGAAGACATGGAGAAGCCCTTCATGGGCGTTTATTATGAGGAAATAACTCTTTCTGAAGCCCGCGAAATGGGGTACGAGAAGTTCTATGGCGTTCTCATATCCGGCGTCGTGTCCGATTCCCCCGCCCGTCTTTATCGCATCCTCGAAGACGACATCATCATGGAGATCGGGGGCAGAAAAGTGTTGAACGAGGAGTCTTTCAGCAAAATCATCGACTCACACTACATCGGTGACGCCGTGGAGATCAAGCTGTTCCGCGACGGCCGGACCGAGGTTATCGACTTTGTCTTTGGCAGCCGCAAGAAAACTGTCTGCGTTGACGAGATCACCGGCGAGCCCGTCAAGCCCAAGCTCAACCCGGGCGACGGCGGCGGCAGCTGGATTCCCGTGTTCTTTCAGCCCGACCTTGAAGATATCAACAAGCTTATCAGTGGAGATGATCTTGTCGCCGGAGATGACGGCCTCGGGTTCAGCGAGATTGACGACAGGGGCTTGTTCTTCAACGGTGGCGGCGGCAAGGGCAACGTGGGCAAGGGCTGGATGTTAGGCGGCATGGGCTGTGGCTACAGCCTCGACCGCAAAACCTCAGTTCCCGACCCGGTTGATCCATCCAACAAGCTAATTCGCCGCATGAACTTCAGCGCCGGCTACGGTGGCGTCACTCTCGACAAACGTATTCCGATTACAAAAAAGTTCATCACTTCGCTTGGCTTCATGCTGGGCTGGGGTGGCTGGAATCTCGAAGTGAGCCAGACCGACGGCGACTATGACTGGAATACTTTCGAGAGTTCGCTGAACAACTCGAGCAACAACTATGTGTCAATCGGCAAGACCTACATCCTGATACAGCCCAAGGTGATGGTGATGTACCGCATCCTCGACTGGCTCGCCATTCGCGCCGAAGTGGGCTATATGTACAGCTACTCGTTCTACAGTGGCTGGAAGGTCGAGATGATTGACGAGAATTATGAGATCAAGAATTCGCCCGACACCACCTTCGACGGCATGACCTTCACCGTCGGCCCCTGGTTCGGCTTCTAAGGTATGAAACAATGGAACCCCAGTGGGTTCCTGCATAAACTATCGAGCCCTCACGGGTTCTGATAACAAGACCCTCTCCTCAGTTCGAAGGGGCAGCGCGCACTGCCCCTTTTTTCGTTTTTATGAAATCTGTTGACTTCATAAGCTTCAGGAATACCATTTGTTATTGGAGTGTTATTCTCCTGTTGCGGTGGTTGTAATATCCTGAAGTATGTTGCGTTATTCACATAACGCACACTGTATCGAGGCAGGCATGTTTGGCAATCTCACCAATCGCTTTGTGTCAACTGTCGCGTCGCTGACCGCGCTGGTGTTTTCCAGCTACACCGGCAACGACGCGGCCTTCAGCAACCTGGCATTGCAACGCCAGGGAGATATGCTCACTGTACAATGCCGTCTCGTGAGCGCCTTCGACCACGATTTTGAGGAGTTCTTCCGCTCCGGCAAGCCGGTGAACGTCTGGTTCATGCTTCAGGTACATAGCGGCAGAGAAGTTGTGCTCGAAGAGTTTTTCTATCACCGTGTCGAGTTTGACCCCATGTCCTCATATTTCGAGATATACCTGCACGACCAGCAATACACCGTATCGGCAAGGAGCTATGCTGAACTCATCGAGGTGGTCAGTCTGTTCGACCACACCATATCCCTGTTGGACATTGACCATGAACAAAGCCTTATAGTGTCCGTCACCGGCTACCTCGCCGAGATTCGACTGGATACGATGTCGGAACCGTTCGATCTGATGCTGTTGTGGAACTTTAAACGGCCGGTTGTCCGAAGGAGCTGCATACTGAATGAACTTGAAACCTAAGCTCGGTTTGCGCGTCAGCGTGTTGCTGCTGTTTCTCATCCTCTATGTGGCCAGCATTGTCATTCTGAACAACTACTTCGTGCAGCCACGCAACCGTATGGTCGAACGGTTGGTGGATGGCCGCTTCGCCGAGCGCTTCGCCGAGTGCTATCGGCAGGTCCCCCGCGATGACGAAATCACCACCGAGGTGCTGATCGAATATCGTCAGGTCATCGCCTCGATAGCGGCCACCCAGCACCGCACGAACTTCTATTCGCTGGCTGTGGTGCTCATCCTTATGGCCGTATCGAGTACGCTGTTCATCTTCGGGTTCTACATCATCACCCATCCGCTGAAGGAACTACAGGTGGCCACCGCCAAGATCCGCGAGGGCGACTTCTCTGTCTATCTGCCGCCCACCGGCACCAGCGAGATTCGCCTGCTCAAGCAGTCGTTCAACGACATGAGCCGCGAGCTCGAGAGCGTGCAGGACAAGCTGTTGCAAGCCGAGAAGGAGATGATCTGGAAGGAGCTGTCACGCATTCTTGCCCACGAGATCAAGAATCCGCTCACGCCTATTCAGCTTTCGGTGCAGCGGCTCGAAGAGAAATACACAGACGATCCCGAACGCTTCGTCGCCATCTTCCCCGAGTGCGCCGGCATCATCAACCAGGAGATATTGAACCTGCGCGGCCTGGTGCAATCGTTCAGCACGTTCGCCAAGATCAGTCAGCCGGAAACGACGGTGTTCGATCCGACTGACACCATCTGTGAAATTCTGCGCGGTTACGAAAGCAGCTACAGTCTCAAGAAAGAGCTTGTCAAGGGGCATCTCATCGCCTTCGACAAGACGCATTTCTACCAGATATTCACCAACATAATCCAGAACGCCATCGACGCCAGTCCGCCCGAGGGGACGATCCTCATCTCGCTGAGGCAGAGCCGCAGCTATCTCGTGCTCGACATCGTCGATCAGGGCCAGGGCATCTCCCCTGAGGATCTGGGCCGCATATTTGAACCCTACTTTACCCGCAAGAAACGCGGCACAGGGCTGGGGCTGGCTCTTGTCAAGCGCCTGTCCGACGCCAACGGCGCCATTATCCGAGCCAAGAGCAAACCCGGCGACGGAACGACCTTCGAGCTCATTATAGAGGAGTATCGTGAACATCCTGATAGTTGACGACGAGCGCAACATCGGCCAGACGTTGAAGAGCATACTCGAAGACGAAGGCTATCGTTGCGTCACGGCGGGGTCGGGCCGTCAGGGCCTCGACCTGCTCGAATCGTTCAGTCCGGGCGTTGTGCTGCTCGATGTGCAAATGGAGCACATGGACGGCCTCGAAACCCTAAAGCGGATGCTGGCAGCAGACCCTACTCTACAGATTATCATGATCAGCGGCCACAGCGGCATCTCGGAGGCAGTGCAGGCCATCAAACTTGGCGCTTTCGACTTCCTCGAAAAACCGCTAAGCCTGCCGCATGTGAAGATTGCCGTGAGCAAGGCGATGCAGTTCCGCGCCCTGAGCGAAGATGTGCGCCGCCTGCGTTCCGACCACAAAGAACAATACCGCATGGTGGGTGACAGCCAACTCATGCAGGAGTTGCGCGAGATGATAGAGCGTGTGGCCGCCACCAAAGCCAAAGTGCTGATTCGCGGCGAAAGCGGCACCGGCAAGGAGCTTGTAGCCTGGGCTATTCACCAGAAGAGCCGGCGCAGCAGTCGCCCGTTCATCAAGTTCAACAGCGCCGCCATTCCCAGCGAGTTGGTCGAGAGCGAGCTGTTCGGCTTCGAAAAGGGCGCGTTTACCGGTGCTGTCAAAAGCCGCAAGGGCAAAATCGAGGAGGCTGATGGCGGTACTCTCTTCCTGGATGAGATTGGCGATATGTCGCTTTCGGCGCAGGCCAAGATTCTGCGCGTGATTCAGGAGGGCGAGTTCGAGCGAGTGGGCAGCAACGCCACCAAGAAGATCGATGCCCGCATCATCGCCGCCACCCACAAGAATCTGGAGGAGATGGTGCAGAGCGGCGCCTTTCGCGAAGACCTGTTTTATCGCCTCGACGTGGTGCCTGTGGTGGTGCCCCCATTGCGTCGGCACACCGAAGACATCCCGCTGCTGCTCGAACACTTCTCCGATACATTCACCCGCGAACTGGGAGTTCCCCGCAAGCTGTTTCTCCCCGCTACGGTGCGCGAGCTGTCCGGTTGGAAGTTCGCCGGCAATATCCGCGAGCTGAAGAACCTTGTCGAGCGTATCTACATACTGGTAGAGAAACGCGAGATAGCGCCGGAAGACCTGCCGGTGGCGAGTGTGAGCAAGGACGACTCGGACAAGGCTTTCTGGCAGGAGACGGCTCCTTTCATTGACAAAAAGCGAGCCTTTGAAACACGCTACCTCGATGCTCAACTTACCATGCACAATGGCAACATCTCGCAGACGGCTAAGGCCATCGGGATGCACCAGAGCAATCTCTCGCGCAAGCTGAAAGAGCTTGGCATCACCAGCGACTGACCATAAAGGAGTTTTTGTGCAAAAAAAATGGGTTATCATTGCAATCGTTGCCTTTGTTGTCTTTGTGGGCATCATGTTCGTGTCGGTCGGCATTGTCTTTTCCGCCTTCCGGCATTCGGGTTCCGACATTCAGGAAGAATCCTGGTTGTACCTCGATATCAGCGGCTCCATCGTGGAGTATAAGCGCTACAAAGACGACATCTTCTCCGGCGTCACCCAGGCGTCGGTGTACGATATCGAGCAGTGCCTGCGCCACGCCGCCGCCGATGAGCGCATCGCGGGTGTCGTGCTTTCGCCTCGGCTGGGGGCCATCTCCGGTGTCGGGCTGACTCGCATCGGGAGCGCTATCGAGTTCTTCAAAACCAGCGGCAAGCCTGTCGAAGCCTGGTTGAGCTCCGGCTCGCAAAAGGACTACTGGCTGGCAACCTACGCCGACCGCATACACATGATTCCAACCAACTCCGCCTCTCTGCTGTTCACCGGCGTTGGCGGCGGCTCGCTGTTTTACACCGACGCCCTGGCCAAACTGGGAATCAAGGTGCATGTGTTCCAGGTGGGTGACAGCAAAGGCGCCGGCGAGATGTTCGAGCGCACTTCGTTTTCCGCGGCTTTTCGCCGCAACCTGAGCCGCCTGCTCGACGGATACTATGAGTCGATGCTGCAAGCGCTGGCCGACCGCCGTTTTGATGGCGACACTACGCCGGTGCGCCGTATATACGAGGAACGCGAGTCGCTCTTCATCACTCCTGCGCAGGCGTTGGACTGGGGACTGGTCGATGCGCTGCTCTATGGCGGCGAGTTTCTGGAGGAGCTTGGCATTACCGAGGAACAACTCGTGGACTGGGACGACTATGACCCCAAGCTTGAGATTGCCTGGGGAGACCAGGTCGCCGTCATTTATGCACAGGGTGGCATCACTTCGTCCAGCGGGCTCTGGGGCGGCAATGTCATCACCTCCGCCGACATAGACGAGATACTCGATGAAATCGAGGATGACCAGTCGGTGAAGGCTGTGGTGCTGCGCGTGGACAGCCCCGGCGGCAGCGCCTTCGTCTCCGAGCGGATATTCCAGCGATTGAAGCGTATGCAGCAGAGCAAACCGCTGGTGGTCTCGATGGCGGGCATAGCCGCATCGGGTGGCTACTACATCTCCTGCGGCGCCGACAGCATCTTCGCAGAGCCGTTCACCATCACCGGCTCGATCGGCGTGGTGAGTATGCTGCCAAACCTCAGCGGCCTGGCCGACGATATTTCTCTGCACAGCGATACTGTGTCACGCGGGAAGTTTTCTGACGTTTTCAATGTGTGGAGGCCGCTCGAAGCCAAGCTGGCGAGTTCATTGCGCACGCATGGCGAGCTGGTGTATGAGGAATTCAAGACGCGGGTGGCGGATGGACGCGACATGACTCTCACCGAAGTGCAGGAATTGGCGCAGGGCAAGCTATATACAGGCCGACAGGCGGTGGATGCCGGATTGGTGGACGCCATCGGCGGCCTTGACGACGCGCTGGATTGCGCTGCGCGGCTGGCCGGCATTACGCAATATAGGGTGGAAAGCTACCCACGCCGCGTATCGATGTTCGAGGAGATGCTGCGCGAGGGGCTGAAGCTGCAGGATCGGATGCAGATGGCGCAGGCGCGGTCACTGCCCGCCGACCTCGATCTGTGGCTGCATATGCTTAGCGAAGAGCATGTGCTCATGCTGGCTCCTGTGGCCTCAGACGTGCATTGGGACGCCCGCACCGACATCTGGGCGCTCCAGAAATTGCTTGACTGAATCGCTGTTTCAGAGCTTTAGTTTCTGAAATGCAGTTATGGATAACTAACAGCAATCTGGTTTTCTGTTTGCTTTATGAAAAGCAAATCAGAGATATGTTTTGTTGAACTGAGGGTGAATGCGTATTGTAATACGCTGAATCCCCGAAGTTAAGCAAAAGATACTCTGACCTGTATTATGTAGTCACAATGTAGCTGAAAGTACGCACTACAGGAAATATGGTACTAAAATAAATTTGTCAAAAGTTTGCAACTAAGGAGGTTCCATGTTTTACGGAACGACCAGAATGACACGCATTATAGTGATAATGGCAATCCTTCTCGCGCTATGCGCCGTCTTGTCGGCCAAGCAGAAGCTGAGTGGCGAAGCAAAACGGTTTATGCGCAGCGGCAATATGTACTGGGGTCAGGAAAACTGGGACAAGGCCGCCGAAAACTACATGAAAGTTCTCGAGATTCAGCCCGACTACATCGACGCGCTGAAGAATATGGGAGACCTCTATTTTTATTGGGGCGAGAACAAGGGACAGTACGCTTCCACAGAAGACGGCGCCCGTGTGCACGCCGCGCCGGAAATAGCTGTCGAGCACTACCTCGTGGCTTACGATTTTCTTGACCGCTGCCTCGCCGCTCTACAGGTTCCCGACAACTACGAGACCGGCGGCAAGCGCGAGAAGCAGCTCGAACTACAGGATGACGCTGAAAAGAAGCTGAAGAGCTGCCGTGTCAGGCTGTACAACATCGCCATCAACCAGATGAACAAAGCTAACTACGAGCTGGCCGAAAGCGTCGCCCTGAAGGTCATCGAGCTTGACCCCGAATACCTCGGCGCCATCACCCTGATGGCCAACATCTGCATGAAGCAGGAGAAGAACGAGCAGGCTCTCGAATATTTCGAGCAGGCGGCGTTAATGTCCGATGATGGCGCGCTGTACCGCAACGTGGCCGCGCTCTACTACGAGACAGAAGATTACGGCAAGGCCGTCGAGTGGTACCAAAAGGCCGCCGAGGTGGAGCCGGAAGCGGTGGACAACTATTACAACATGGCGGTGACCTACCTACAGATACCCGACAACCAGGGCGCTTTCGACGCCTTCGTGCGCGTGTCTGATCTCGAGCCGGGCAACACCGAAGCGCTCACCTGGGCCAGCAACCTCGCCTCGCAGCTCGACAAACCCGACGAGTCTATCCTCTACCTCCAGAAGGCTATCGACGCCGAGCCCGGCAATATCGAATGGCTGGAAACCATCTGCTCGAAGCTGTTCGCCACCGAGCGCTGGGAAGACCTGATCGAATCCGGCGAGAAGTGGCACGCGGCAGCGCCCGAAGACCCGATGCCGGTGATGTTCCTGTATCAGGCCGCCAACAACCTGGGCCGTACCGCCGACGCAGATAGGTACAACAAGCTCTACAACGACTTGCAATAGAAGACAGGGGTGCCGCCCCTGAACCACTGGAAGAGTCACTCTGTTACACTACGCGACCGCCTCACTCCGCTGTAGAAGGCTCATGTAGCGTAGCGGAGTGACATAGCTCCGCGATAAGCCAAACTTTTTGTAAAAAGTTTGGATCAAAAACTTCTGGCGGATGCTATCGCATCCTTGTGTCACAAGAATGTGTTATGTACATAGGATACGCAGTATCCGCAAAAGTTTTTGGTCTCGCCTTTTACAAAAGGCGAGCGGGGTTTAGGGGCAGCGCCCCATACTTCAGGGGCAGAGTCCCTGTCTTGCGGTGTGCGTATAACTTATGCTTGACAGCCAGCTTGCTTGAACTATTATGACAAAACAATGTTTTACCTCCATGCGAAAGTGGCGGAATTGGCAGACGCGCTGGACTTAGGATCCAGTGGGGAAACCCGTAGGGGTTCGAGTCCCCTCTTTCGCACCAGTATTATAGAACATGAAGAATTATAGAAGCAGGAGCACGATGTGAAGACCGAAATCAAAGAGATTAGCCAATGTGTGCGCGATCTTGTAATCACCGTTGACGCCGACCGTGCCAAGCAGGACTACTCCGGCATTCTGCGCTCGTTGCGTCCCATGGCCATGGTGCCAGGGTTCCGCAAGGGCAAGGCCCCGCTACCGATGATCGAGAACATGTATGGCGAGCACGCCCGCGAAGAATTCTTTCGTCAAAAGCTGGCGGTTTACTTCGAGGAAGCCGCCACCGACCTCGACCCCGCACCGCTCAATCAGCCCGAAGCCACCGACGTGCAGTGGAAGAAAGGTGACGACTTGGTCGCTATTTTCCGTTATGAGGTGAAGCCACAACTTGGCGAGATAGTCTGCAAAGACCTCGAGGTTCGTTTCCTGCCGCAGGAGCTTTCCGATGAGGCTGTCACTGAGGCCATCGAGGGTGTTCGCACGAGGATGGGCAACCTGACGGAAGTGAGCGAGCCGGTGCAGGCCGCCGACCATGTCAACATCGCGCTGCAACTTCCCAAAGAAGGCGGTGAGTGGAGCGACCAGGTGGAGCGCGAAGTGGTGGCGGGCGAGAACCAGTTTTCGCCGGCGTTCAACGAGGCGCTGCTGGGCAAGCAGGCTGGTGACGTATTCGAGGTGAGCCTGTTCGAGCCGCATGCCGAGGGCGAAGACGCGCCGCCACCGGCGCGCATCGAAGTGAAGTCGGTGAAGCGCAACTTCCTGCCTGACCTCGACGACGAGTTTGCCAAAGACGTGGAATATGACTCTATGGACGATATGCGTGCTAAAGTGCGGGAAGAACTCGAAAAGAACCTGGCACAGGAGAATCGCCGTGGCGAGAAACAGGCCATCACCGACGCTCTCATCGCCGCCAATCCATTCGAGGCGCCGCCCAGCCTGACGTATCAGGTTGCCGGCAACATGGCCGAGGAATTCGCCAAGCAGTACAACATCCCGGCGGAGCAGATTCTGCCGGCTTACGAAAAGATTGCAGAGCGTGACCTCAAGCAATATTATATCGTCGAAAGGCTGAAACAGCTTGAAGAACACGCCGTTTCAGATGATGACAGGGAGCGGATGGTCGAGGAGCTTGCCGCCAACATGAACATGTCTGTCGAGGAGTACCGCGACAAGTATGCCAAGTTCATCGAGGCGGACGACTTCACGCAGGCCATCATCGAGAAAATGATCTACGCCCTGATTCGAGACACGTCCCATTTCGTGGCTCCCGAGCCGCCTGCGGACGCTGAAGAGAAATAAGGAGAACCGATGCCGTATGTACCGATTGTCGTTGAACAGAGCGGCCGCAGCGAGCGAGCCTACGATATATATTCTCGCCTGCTCAAAGACCGCATCGTCTTTCTGGGCGGCCCCATCGAGGATCAAATGGCGAACGTAGTCATTGCTCAGTTGCTGCACCTCGAGGGCGAGGATCCTGGCAAAGACATCTATATGTATATCAACTCGCCGGGCGGCATCATCACCTCCGGCCTGGCAATTTATGACACCATGCAGTACATCAAGCCCGCCGTATCGACCATCTGCATCGGTCAGGCCGCCAGCATGGGCGCTTTCCTGTTGTTGGCCGGCGCCGAGGGCAAGCGGTTCGCCCTGCCTCACAGCCGGGTGATGATTCACCAGCCGGCCGGCGGCGCTCAGGGCCAGGCTTCCGATGTCGAGATACAGGCGAAAGAGATTTTGTACCTCAAAGACAAGCTGGCCGGTATCATGTCCAGGCACACCGGACAGACAGTCGAGCGTGTCATCAAGGACTCGGACAGAAACTTCTTCATGAACGCCGAAGAGGCTAAAGAATACGGAATCGTTGACGAAGTATTAATGAAGAGATCGTAGGCAAGACGCCACGACTCTATGGCGCGCAGGCGTCGAAAACCGTGAATCCAGTCACCTGGGCGTAGCGGGAAAAGCAAGGAGCTGTTTGTGGACAAGTATAATATTCTCCACTGCTCGTTCTGCGGTCGGGCCGAAACCGAAGTCAAGCACATGATCAAGGGTGTGGCCGGCAATATCTGCGACGAATGCGTTCAGATGTGCCACACCATCATCGAGGCGGATCACAAGGAGCAGGAGCTTGATAACTTCATGCTGCCGCCGCCACGCGAGATCAAGGAATACATCGACCAATACGTTATCGGGCAGAACAAGGCCAAGCAGGTGATTTCGGTTGCCGTCTATAACCACTACAAGCGCATCTTCAAGCAGCGCCCCGGGGACGACATCGAAATCGAGAAGAGCAACATCCTTATGGTAGGTCCCACCGGTTCCGGCAAGACGCTCATCGCCCAGACGCTGGCCAAGTTCCTCAAGGTGCCGTTCGCAATCGCCGACGCCACCACGCTTACCGAGGCAGGCTATGTGGGCGAGGACGTCGAGAACATCCTGGTTCGGCTGCTGCAAAGCGCCAACTACGATGTCGAAAAAGCCCAGGCCGGCATCGTCTATGTCGATGAAATCGACAAGATTGCCCGCAAGAGCGAAACACCGTCCATCACCCGCGACGTTTCGGGTGAAGGCGTGCAGCAGGCCCTGCTCAAGATACTCGAGGGCAGCAAGGTGAACGTTCCCCCCAAAGGCGGCCGCAAGCATCCGCACCAGGATTTCATCGAGATCGATACCAGTAAGATAATGTTCATCGTTGGCGGCGCCTTCTTTGGCCTCGAAAAGATTATCCAGCGGCGCATCAACCAGAAAACCGTCGGGTTCGACGCCGACATCATCTCGCCGGATGACAACGACGCCGCCATCATGAACCAGGTGAACAGCGCCGACCTCCTCAAGTTTGGCCTCATACCAGAGCTGGTGGGCCGGTTGCCGGTCGTGACAGCGCTCGAAGAACTCAGTGAGGACATGCTGGTCGAGATCCTCTCCAAACCCAAGAACGCCATTGTGAAGCAATACAGCAGGCTGTTCGAGCTCGATGGCGTCGATCTCGACTTCAGCCACGACGCGCTGACCGAGATCGCTCATGTGGCCATCCAGCAGAAAACAGGCGCCCGCGGACTGCGCAGCATCATGGAGAACGTGATGCTCGAAATCATGTACGACCTGCCCGACATGGAGGGTGTGAAGGAGTGCATGATAAGCCGCGAGGTTGTACTGGGCGAGGCCGAGCCGGTTTACGTGTTCGCCGAAGACAAACCGGAAGAAGAAACGGCATAGCCAGACATATCAAGTAATTTGAAGCCGCTCAGGAATGGGCGGTTTTTTTTCTTGACGCCTGGCGCTATATTTATTACCCTACCTACCGGTAGGGAGGCAGGCATGGAGACACGAACCAGAATTCTTGAAACGGCGCTCAGACTCTTTCTCGTACAGGGATACGAAAACACGTCCATGCGCCAGGTCGCCGAGTCGCTGGGTATTTCCAAACCGGCTATCTATCATTATTTCAAGGGCAAGGAAGACCTCGCCCTACAGGTAGTCGGCCTGTTCGAGGAGCGGACCCGCAAATGGGTAACCGACAAGTCGTGCGATGTGCGCGACTTCGGTTCGTTCATGCGCTTCAAGTTTGAGGCGATTCCGGTGTTTTCGCATGTGGAGGTGGTTGTTCTGGGCGAAGATGCCCACGACGATAGTTACCGCCACGGGTTCAACGATTTGATCTCATCGCTGGCGGGCATCAACCCAGATGTACGCAAGCGTGTGGCGGCGATATTCGAGCACGCCCGCGGAAACATCCAGCGGCAAGCGCTCTCTGCCCTCGAGGCGGGGCACATCCGCGATGACGTAGATACCGAAGCTCTGGCGTTCATGGTGCACGCCATTATCGAGGGCATGGGCGTTCTGGGGCATTTCGACCCCGGTATCGACGAAGCGGACATCTCGCGTCGCATGTTCCAAATGTTCATGAAAATGATTAATTACAAGGGGCCGAGCGCCTCACGGGAGGAATAATGAAGTGGATACTGATCTTGGTGTTTGCAACCGTTATGATGGCTTGCGGTGACCCGAGGGTGAAGATGGTAGCGCAATTCATGGGTGGAGAACCAGAACTGGATGGCGAAGAAGTCGAGGTTCCCTTCTCGATTGGAGGCTCGCACATCATAAATCTGACCGCGCGGTTCAACGACCGCGACATCCCCATTGTGTTGGACACAGGCGGCATGACGATTCTCGACAGCGCGCTGGCCGATTCGATGAAACTCGAGCTGGTTGAAATCCCCGATGAGTCTGTGCACCTGGCCAAAGTGGACGTGGTTGCGCTGGACGGGGCGAGTGTGCATGGACTGAAAGCCGCCGTGATGGACTTCAGCGGTATGTTCGGAATGAGCAAGTTCGGGTTGGGCGGAATGATAGGCTCGGACTGGCTGCGCCACTTCCAGACGACATTTGACTACGAACGCGGCAGCGTGATGTTTCGTCAGCCAGAGAAACTGCGCGCCAAGCTGCCCAACGACCATCTGCTCGACATGACTATCGTCATGCCATACTTTCCCACCGTGGAAACCGTGTTTAACGGCGACGTGACGCTGAAGGGCATCATCGACACGGGGCTGCACTACGGCTTTGTGCTGCCCATGGCGCAGCTCGACAACATGCCGCCGGAGCAACGCGAGAAGGCGATTGACGCCGAGGGCTGGTTTGCGAAGTGGCCTTTCCCCGGCCCGAACCGCAACAAGCTGGCGGTGGTGGACGAAATCCGTCTGGGCGACATCGTGCTCAATAACGTACCGGTCATCTTCGCCGATCTCCCGTCGTTCACCGGTGACGACAGACTTCTCATCGGCAAGTACTTTCTCGACGACTACATTACTACGCTCGACTATGAGCACGAGCAGGTGTTGCTGCGGGAAGCGCCCGGCATGTCTCAGTCAATCGTGTTCAGCGTGGGACTGAACCTGACGCACAAGGGCGATGAATGGAAAGTATGCGGGTTGTGGCAGGGCTGTCCGGCACAGCGTGCTGGCATCCAGCTCGACGACATTGTGCTGGCCATCAATGGAACCCCTGTGGCCGAGCTGACGCGCCATGAGGTGGACAGGTGGCTCGTTGACCCCGAAGTGAAGAGCATCGAGCTGCGTGTGCGCGGCGCGGACGGCGAGCGGACGATGCTGCTGGAGAAGGAAGAACTGCTGTAGCGCTTTGCGGCGGGCTGCCGGCAGAATCTCCTTGACACCCGCCGCCCCGCTTCGCCTCATGTGGGAAATAAAGTGTAGGGGAGACGCACCTGGCACGTATCACATATCTTTCTGCAGTTCATGACGCCTCTGACACGCGAGTGTTTGACCGTGTCTGCGTATCGCTTGCGAAAGAGCACAGGGTGCGTCTGCTGGCACAGCATCCCCGTTCAGAATGTTTGCAAAACGTCAGAATTATCGCAGTCCCGCGATTCCGTAATCGGTTTGTTCGCATGACGCTGGGGTCTCTCTGGATTCTCCTGAGGGTCCTTGCCGTGCCCACCGACATATACATCACTGTCGCTCCGGAAAACATCTGGGTTGCCTGGGCGCTGAAGGCGCTGACTGGCGCTCGAGTCGTGCATGCGGTGCATGAGCACTTCGAGTTGGACATACCCACTCGGCATTATCTGCCTGCATGTCTGGTCAAACCAGTGTTGAGGTTCTACAGGCTGCTGAAGGAAAACGTGCTGCCTCGTCTCGATGGCATCATCGCTGCAACGCCCCTCATCGCCGAGGAATGCGTTGCCCTCAACGCAAACACGGTGACAATCAACAACTATCCCCCGTTGATGTCCGAAGAACCACTGCCCTGGAACAAACGCGAACGCAGTGTGTGCTATGTCGGCAACATGTTCGCAGCAAGAGGAATTCGGGAATTGGTGCAGGCGATGTCTCATACGGATGTCACGTTGCATCTCGTGGGCCGGTTCGATCCGCCTGAACTGCGGGATAAGCTTGCCGAGTTGCCCGGCTGGAGCAATGTGAAGGAGTGGGGCTTTTTGCCCTACGAGACGGCGATGAAAATCATGGCTGGGTGCAGCGCCGGAATGATCACCTTATCTTCCGGGCGGCAACACCAGTCGCAGCTATGCCAACAAAATCTTTGAATACATGGCCTGCGGTTTGCCTATCGTTGCCTCGAATTTCCCTTTGTGGCGAGATCTGATTGCCGAAAGCGGTTGCGGTGTGCTGGTCAATCCAGCGGCCCCTGCCGACATAGCGCGTGGGATGCTTGCCATTCTCGATAATCCAGAGCAAGCGGTCTTGATGGCCGGAAATGGACGTCGCCTGCATCTCAGCGAATATAACTGGATTGGAGAGGAGCGCAGGCTATTGAGGTTCATCAGTAACCTCGATCAGGCAGGAGCAGGGTACGCCGCAGAATCTCCTTGACACCCGCCGCCCCGTTTCGCCTCATGCGGAAAATAAAGTGTGGGGGAGATGCACATGGCACGCGTCGTCGTCGAGAACGTGAACAAGATATTCGACAATGGATTCCAGGCGGTGAAAGACGTCAACTTCGTGGCCGAGGACAAGGAGTTCATCATTCTGGTGGGGCCTTCGGGCTGCGGCAAGACAACCACCCTGCGCATGATAGCCGGTCTCGAAACCATCACCAGCGGCAGCATCAGCATAGGTGACCGCGTCATCAACGATGTGGCGCCCAAAGACCGCGACATAGCCATGGTTTTTCAGAATTACGCGCTCTATCCGCACATGAGCGTCTATCAGAACATGGCGTTCGCGCTTAAACTGCGCGGCATGCCGCGTAGCGAGATAGCCGGACATGTGGGCGAGGCGGCGGAGTTGCTGGGCATCGAGTCTCTGCTCGACCGCAAGCCGCGGGCGCTTTCCGGCGGCCAGCGGCAGCGCGTGGCGCTGGGACGCGCCATCGTTCGCCACCCCAAGGTGTTTCTGTTCGACGAGCCGCTCTCCAATCTCGACGCCAAGTTGCGGGTGCAGATGCGCGGCGAGATTACCAAGCTGCATCGCAAGCTCGCTTCCACCATGATATATGTGACCCACGATCAGGTCGAGGCCATGACGATGGGCGACAGAATCGTGGTGATGGATCAGGGACTCATCCAGCAGATCGACACTCCGCTCAATATCTACAACGAGCCGGTGAACCTCTTCGTGGCCGGTTTCATCGGCAGCCCCGCCATCAACTTGCTGAATGGTACGCTGAACGAGGAAGACGGCAACCTCTGGTTCGACGAAGGCAGCTTTCGGTGCGCCGTCCCCGCCGACCGCAAACTGGGCGGCTACATCGGTAAGCCGCTGGTCATGGGCATCCGCCCCGAAGACATCTCCGGCTATGACGACAAGGCGCCGCAGTCGCAGAAGATCGAGGCGCTGTGCGAGGTGGTCGAGCCGATGGGCAACGAGTTCATCGTATATCTGCGCACCAAAGGCTCGAAGCTTACCGCACGGCTCGACCCCAGACAGACGCCTCGCGTCGAGCAGATTCTCGAACTCACGCTCGACATGGCGCGCGCCCATTTCTTCGATCCCGACAGCGGGGCAAGACTTTGACAGTCCGGCGTTTGGGCGCAAATTCTGACGAGACTGGGCGCTAATTGATACAGGTTGCCGGGTAAAAAGCTATTGACACTACACATCTTTTGTTGAATCCATGTTACCTTCAGATATTGCATAGAAGTGTGAACTATGCAGAGAAAACATATAACCATGTTAACATAGCGACATATAAAAAGGAGTGAAACATGCAGAAGAATATCCGATTTGCTGTATTATTAGTTTTCGTGTTTGCCGCAGGTACTATGTTTGCCATTACGATACAGTGCGACCCGCAGGGCGTAGCTCGCTGGACCGGCACCACGAACGGCGCAACCATCACCGACAGTAGCGAAGTGCGCGGATGGCACAACGAGGACGGCTGGTTCATGTTCGACATCAGCGGCATTCCCGACGACGCGGCCATCAACTCGGTCGAATTCCACGGCTATGTGAACGCCACAAACCACCCGTGGTGGAGCATGACCCCGATTACCTGCGATCCGCTCACGGCCGATGCCGCCACGCTGTTTGCAGACATAATTGCCGAAGAAGATATCGGCTATTATTTGTACCGGAACGAAGCCTACGACTATACAACCGGCTGGAAGGTGTATAACCTGGGCGCCCAGGCTGTCATCGACCTGCAGGCAAACCTCGGCAACGACTGGTTCGCCTGCGGTATGACGAGCCGTGATAACGCCGTGTCGTATCCCATCAACTGGGATGGCTGGAACCAAACTAATGTGCCCTACGTCATCGTTGACTACACGCCGGTCGGTGCTCTTTCCCCCGCCACCAATCCCAATCCGCTCAACGGCGCCAATGCTGTTTCCCGTGACGGCACACTCACCTGGGACTGGGGCACCATCAACGATACATACGACCTCTGGTTCGGCCCCGTCGGCGCCGCTACAGAGGTTGTCACCGGCAGCGCTTGCACAGATACAAGCGGCTCGTACGCATATGCAGGTCTTACAGCATTTGCCGACTACGAGTGGTGGGTCATATCGTACGACATCGACATGAACTCGGCCTCAAGCCCTCACTGGGACTTCACGCCCTGTGATTCGACCCAGGGCGGCCCCGACACCTTCGGCTACACCTGGTATAACAGCAACGACGCTGCCGGCCCGACATACACATGGATCGATCCTGTCATTCGCACAGAGATGCTACCGCTTCCGGGTGATGACACCTTCGTCGGTCCGTTCGCCCTCGGATTCGACTTTTGCTTCTACGGCAACACCTATAACGAGTTCTACTTCTGCTCGAACGGCTACCTCATGTTCGGCGGTGGCAGCAGCAGCTTAAGTAACCAGAACCTTCCGAACGCGTCCACGCCGAACAACATCATCGCCTGGTTCTGGAACGACCTCGATCCAGCCAACGACCCTGACAACGATACGCATATCTACTACGAAACGCGCCTTGTCGGTGGCGATAATGCCTGTGTCGTCACTATGGAGAATTACCACGAGTATCCAGGCCAAAACAGCGGTAAACTTACATGCCAGGTGATTCTGTTCGAGAACGGCGACATCAAGCTGCAATACCAGAGCTTCGATGGCGGCATCGTCATGACCAGCGCATCAGTCGGCATCGAAAACATCGATGGCACGGATGGCCTCTGCTACGAGTACAACATGAACCTGCTTTCGGCGGAGACGGCGATTCTGTTCCATACTCCGGCTTCAGCCTTCCCCGACGTGCTCATCACCATGTCGGGCGACGACGCGGTTCTTGCCTGGGACGCCGTAACCGGCGCCGTGCAGTACCATGTGTACTACGCGACCGACCCGAGCGGCCCCTGGGCTGAGTTCGGCGACTCGCCCATCCCCGGCCTCACCTACACCCACACCGGCATTGGCGCTACAGACGTGAAGTACTTCTACTACGTCACCGCCGACGACACTGCCCCAGCGAGGCGTTAACCAGCAATCCCTGCGAAGCCCGTCCCCATTGGGAGACGGGCTTCGCTTTGTTGGGACATTCGCCTGTAGGCCTGAGTATAAGCGGTTGCCAAGCTTTTCTCAAGGCTTCCGGTTGCTATTGTTGAAGGAAATCGAGCTTTTTCAAATTAAAAAGATTTGACAACAGTTTCTTATGAAGCATCATTATACACGCAAATTTGTCAAAAAGTGTGAATTATGGAAAGAAAGCGCATAAACCTTGTTAACGTAACGACATACAAAAGGGAGCAAAACATGCAGAAGAAGATTCAATTTGTTCTACTCATGGCCTTCATCTTAATCACAGGCACACTGTTTGCCAACACGATACAGTGCGACCCAACGGCCGCCGACCGCTGGACCGGCACCACAGACGGCGCAACCATCACCGACCTCAGCGAAGTGCGCGGCGGTGGCGCCGAGGACGGCTGGTTCAGGTTTGACACCAGCGGCATCCCCGCCGGCTCGACCATCAACTCGGTCGAGTTCCACGGCTATGTGAACGACACCAACTACCCATACTGGGCAATGACGCCGCTGAGCTGCGACCCGCTCACAGCCGATGCTGCCACGCTGTTTGCAGACATCACTGCGGAAGAAAACAGTGGTTACTACCTCTACCAGGAGGAAGACGACACATATGCTCCCGGCTGGAAGGTTCATGACCTGGGCCTCCAGGCTGCCACCGACCTACAGGCGGGCCTTGCCGGCGGCTGGTGGGCCTGCGGTATGGCGAGCACAGACAACTGGCCTGCCTATTACCTCAACTATGACGGCTGGAACGAAGCCAACCCGCCCTACATCATCGTTGACTACACGCCGGCCGGTGGTCTTACATCCGCCACCAACCCCAACCCGATCGACGGCGCCGGTGGTGTCCCCATTGCCGGCATACTCACCTGGGACTGGGGCACCCTCAACAATACCTACGACCTCTGGTTCGGCCCACTCGGCGCCGCCACCGAGGTTGTCACCGGCGGCGCTTGCATCGGGCCGAGCGGTTTGTACCCCTACGCAGGTCTTACTAATATTACCGTTTACGAATGGTGGGTCGTATCGTACGACACCAGCATGAACTCGGCTACATCTCCCCACTGGGACTTCACGACAGTCGGCCCGACCCAGGGCGGTCCCGACACCTTCGGTTATACCTGGATGAACAGCGCCGATCCAGGCGGCCCGACATACGATTGGGTTACAATCACCGCTCCCACCGCCATTACCGGCATGGGCGACGACTGGTGCTCCGCCGCTCTTCCCCTCGGGATTAATTTCCCGTTTTACGGCGCCGCGTACAACGATGTTCACTTCAGCTCGAACGGTTTCCTTATTTTCGGCGGTACAGAAACCGACTATGGCAACGATCCCATTCCGGACACGAACGCTCCAGACAACTTTATCCCCTGGTTCTGGGACGACTTGGATCCCACGGATGGAGGTACTGCCGAGTATGGTAATCAGAATGTCGGCGGCCAGCCTGCCTGGATCGTCACCATGGAGAATTACCACGAGTATGATTGGCTAACAGGTACCGGCAATCTTACCTGCCAGGTGATTCTGTTCGAGAACGGCGACATCCTGAAGCAGTATCAGAGCTTCGATGGCGGCATCGTCATGGACGAGGCAACGGTTGGCATCGAGAACGCCGACGGCACAGATGGCCTTCAGTACGAGTATAACCAGAACCTGCTCGGTGCGGGGATGGCGATCGAATATGCCTATCCTCTAAACGCGCCGGGCGCAGCCGGCAACCCCTCGCCCGTTGACGGCGCCGTCGATGTCGCGCTTGCCGGCACGCTCACCTGGGACTGGGGCGCCAACAACGATACATACGACCTCTGGTTCGGCCCAGCCGGCGCAGCCACTGAGGTTGTCACCGGCGGCGCCTGCACCGGGCCGAGCGGTTCCTATCCTTATACTGGATTGACTTATCTGACAGGCTATGAATGGTGGGTAGTGTCATACAACACCGCCATGAACAGCGTTACATCACTCACCTGGGACTTCACAAGCATACAAGATCCCGCGTTGCCGACAGCGGCATACGATCCATCACCGGGTGACGTATATGGTAATGTGCCAGTGAATGGATCGCTCACATGGACCTGGGGCGTCAACAACGTCACCTACGACCTTTGGTTCGGTGAACCCGGCGCTGAAGTACAGGTTGTGACCGGTGATCCCTGCGCAGCGGCTTCGTATGCCTATTCCGGTCTTACGGAAGCCACCGATTACAGTTGGTGGATTGTAGTTTACAACGCAGCGGCGGTCTCCGCGACAACTGACACTTGGGGCTTCGATACATTCGACCCCGCTCTGGCAACCGCCGGCGGTCCAGACACATATGGCCACATCTGGCTAAGCGGCTATGACGCTGGCGGTCCCGCATACGACTGGATCGCCCCCGTCATCCGCACCGAGATTCTCCCGCTTCCGGGCGACGATGACTACGTCGGTCCGTTCGCGCTCGGGTTCGACTTCGACTTCTACGGCAACATCTACAACGAATTCTACTTCGGCTCGAACGGCTGCCTATCGTTCGGCGCCGGCGTCGATGACCTGTCGAACGATGACATCCCGAACACGTCCACGCCGAACAACCTCATCGCCTGGTTCTGGGACGACCTCGATCCGGAAGACAACCCCGACAACGACACGCATATCTACTACGAAACGCGTCTTGTCGGCGGCGAAAACGCCTGTGTCGTCACTATGGAGAATTACCACGAGTATTCCGGTAGCGGCACCGGCAAGCTTACCGCCCAGGCGATTCTCTTCGAGAACGGCGACATCAAGCTGCAGTACCAGAGCTTCGAGGGCGGCATCGACATGGATGGCGCCACCGTTGGCATCGAGAACATCGACGGCACGGATGGCCTCCAGTACAGCTACAATGAGTATAACCTCTGGGCAGGAATGGCGATTCAGTTCTACGACCCGATAGCCTCCCCGGTCGTGTTCATCGCCATGTCGGGCGACGACGCAGTTCTCACCTGGGATGCCGTAACCGGCGCCGTGCAGTACCACGTGTACTACGCGACCGACCCGAGCGGCCCCTGGACTGAATTCGGCGACTCGCCCATCCCCGGCCTCACCTACACCCACACCGGTATTGGCGCTACAGACGTGAAATACTTCTATTACGTTACGGCCGACGACACCGTCCGCTAATGAGACGCTAACCAGCAATCCCTGCGAAGCCCGTCCCCATTGGGAGACGGGCTTCATTTTATAGATACATTCCGTTAACTGATAGACTGACTGTGAATCCCGTCATGGACGGGCTTCGTTTTGTGTGGGCCGATAGCGCTCGTGTACGTTCAATTTCCAGTGATTCCTGAGAGAGAAATGAACGAGAAATAAAAAACAATTGACATGGATTTTTTTATTGTGCATCATTGTCACCAGAATAACATCCAGAAGAGCGGATTCAGGAGAAAAGCGTATAAACCTTGCTATCGTAACAACCTGCAAAAGGAGAGACACATGCAGAAAAAGATCCAATTTGTTTTACTCATGGCTTTCATCTTAATCACAGGCACACTGTTGGCCGACGTGCTACAGTGCAACCCGCAGGGCGTAGCCCGCTGGACCGGCACCACGGACGGCGCGACCATCACCGATGACAGCGAAGTGCGCGGCTGGGACGACGAGGACGGCTGGTTCAGGTTTGACATCAGCGGCATTCCCCTCAGCGCGATCATCAACTCGGTCGAGTTCCACGGCTATGTGAACGACACAAACTATCCATACTGGGCAATAACGCCGCTGAGCTGCGACCCGCTCACAGCCGACGCCGCCACGCTGTTTGCCGACATCATTGCGGAAGAAGGCAGTGGTTACTACCTCTACCAGGAGGAAGGCAGCGCCTACGCCCCCGGCTGGAAGGTGCACGGCCTGGGCGCCCAGGCTGCAACCGACCTGCAAGCGGGCCTCGCAAACGGCTGGTGGGCCTGCGGTATGGCGAGCACCGACAATGATAATACATATTACCTCATCTATGACGGCTGGAACGAAGCCAACCCGCCCTACATCGTCGTTGACTACACGATAATCGGCGCTCCTGATCCCGTCACCAACCCCTTCCCGGCCGACGGCGCTACAGGCATTGCCGGCGCAGGCGTGACGCTTACCTGGGACTGGGGCGCCAACACCGACACCTACGACCTCTACCTGGATACGGTGAATCCGCCGGTTGCGCAGGTTGTTGCCGATGCAGCCGCCGGCGCCGGCGGCTCATACGTCACAGGCCCCCTGGACGGCCTGACTGGCTATTACTGGCAAGTAGTGTCCAAGAACAGCGCTCGCGCGGAAACCAGCGGCCCGGTGTGGTCCTTCCAGACCGCAGTCGCCGCCGGCCAGGTGTTGATTGGCACGGGCACGGCCACCAACGAGTGCCTGCCCATGGAGCCGTACTACGAGTACTCGCTCTCGCAGAGCATCTACCTGCAGTCAGACATCAACATGGCAGGCCAGCAGATAGAAACGATCAAGTATCATTACAACGGCAACAGCGCCTGGACGGAAGATATCGTTATCTATATGGGCCACACCAGCCAGACCGCTCTCACCGACTGGCTGCCGCTGTCCAACTTCATCGAGGTTTTCAACGGCCAGTTGAACGCGCCGGCCTTCGACGGCTGGGTCACGCTTACATTGGACAACCCGTTCTACTACAACAACACCGACAACCTCGTGGTAATGTTCGACGCCAACACGACGGGCTACACAGATAGCGACGATGAATTCTACTGTACGCAGGACTTGCGCGCCGACGTGAGTATATACTGGTACGATGATGGCACAAATGCCGATCCGGCAGCGCCCCCGGCGGGAACGCTGTCTACATACTATCCCAATACGGTACTTCAGTTCGGCGCTGTGGGCGCCCCCGCCGGCAACGACATCTACATCAGCGAAGTGAGCGACAACCTTGTTGGCCAGCCGGAAACCACCGGTTACGTCGAGCTGTTCAACAACAAGTTCTACAGCCTCGATCTCACCGGCTGCACGCTCGTGCAGGGTGTCGAAGTTGCCGGCGTATTCATCCCGAACGTTCCAGAGGATTCCTATGTGATTCCGGCCGGCACGATCATCGGTCCGAAGGGCTATCTCGCCATCGGCAACGGCGCCGACGCGGCCACCTTCGACGCAGCCTGGGGCACCAGCGGCATCGATTACCTGCCCGGCGTTGACCTTGACATCGCCAACGGCTATGCCTACCAGATCAATAACCCGCTCGTCCGCGCCGAGCTCGATCACTCGCCCGATGTGGACGCTGACGAACAGGTCGTGCAGATGGATAACGATGTCTGGGCTTTCGGCACACCCGCAGCCGGTACCCCCGGCGCCGCCACACCCGGCCAGACTCTGCCTGTCGAGCTCAGCTCGTTCACGGCGCTGGTCACCACCAGCGAGACCGTGATGCTCGAGTGGGTGACGCAGTCCGAGACCGGCACGCTTGGCTACCATGTGCTTCGCGGCGACAGCGACGAGCTTCAGTTTGCCGGCTACATGACCGCCGAGCTGATCGCGGCGACTAACACCTCCGAAGAGATGACCTATCAGTTCGAGGACATCGAAGTGTGGGAAAACAACACCTACTGGTACTGGCTCGAGACCATCGACGCCGACGGTTCAAGCGAGCGTTTCGGCCCAATCTCCTGCCTCGTGCTGCCTCAGGGCGAGGAAGTGCCGGACTTCTTCACGACAACGAGCATGAATCAGAACTGTCCGAACCCGTTCAACCCTGACACCAAAATCATCTACAGCCTTCGCGGCACCGATGGCGTTCCCGTGAACGCCGAGATGGCCATCTACAACATGCGTGGCCAGTTGGTGAAGACCCTGTTCAGCGGCTCGGCGATGCCAGGCGTTGACCTCAGCGTCACCTGGCACGGCAAGGACGACGCCGGCAACAGCGTTGGCTCGGGCGTGTACTTCTACAAGCTGACGAGTCCTGGGTTCTCTCAGATTCGCAAGATGATGTTGCTGAAGTAGCGCAAAACCAGTAGTTTCGTGCTGCTCTTCTGAAAGTAAGAGCTAAACCATACAACAACATGCGAAGCCCGTCATTGCGATGGGCTTCGTTTTTTATGAGCACAGGGCATGCGCTCGCAAACGCTACTATCAAACAAAGATGATTCATGAAAGACAATGTTAAGGAGAAATAAAGAAAACATTTGACAAAAATATTTTTATATACACAATCAGACTTGAAGTTGTAACTAAAAGTGCTAATTCAGGAGAGAAAACGGATAAACACTGTTAATGTAACGACATGTAAAAAGGAGCAAGACATGCAGAAGAAGATTCTCTTTGCCTTTCTAACCGTTCTCATCGCTGTGGGGCTTTCCGCAGTCTTTGTCGAAATAGGCGACCCGACCTCAACAACCTACACCAACTACGTACCACTCTACGGTTTTTACGACTATAGCTGGTCGCAGACCGTGTACCTTCAAACTGAAATCGGCGCGGCGATTGATATCAATCAGATAGCCTACAACGTCGAAAATACGCCCAGCAACTACCCGACGAACGGCCAGCTCGTTTACATGAAGCACACTACGGATGCCACGATTACTTCGGCAGACTATCCAGATCCAGCAAACACCGGCTGGACGCTTGTGTATTCCGGCGACTGCGTCTGGAACGGCAGCGGCTGGCACGATATCGCCCTGGATACCGCTTTCAACTACAACGGTACCGACAATCTTCTCATATGCTGGGAAAACTACGATGGAACATACGCATCCTCTTATCCGAGGTTCATCAGAACAACCGGGACAGACAGGGCCTGTTATGAATATGCGGACGGCTCATTTCCCACCACTGCTGGATCGATAGTTGACTACCATCCGAATACGCGTCTCCATTACACAGTCGCCGGCGCGCCGGGTGTTCCCTCGAATCCTTCGCCTGCCAACGGCGCCGTGGATGTTGCGGTTACCGGTACTGTCTTAACCTGGGACTTTGGCGCCGACACCGCAACCTACGACCTCTACTTCGATACGGTGAATCCGCCGGTAGCGCAGGTCGTCGCCGATGGCGTCGCCGGCGCCTCTGGTTCCTACGATCCAGGCGTGCTCAATGGTGCTACAACCTACTTCTGGCAGGTTGTGGCCAAGAATGCCTCCCGACTCGAAACCAGCGGTCCGGTGTGGGAATTCACGACGGAAATCACGCCGGTTACCGCCTATCCATATCTCGCAACCTTCGATGACGGCGCTATCCCCGTCGGCTGGGTGCAGGACCAGACAGACGACGATGACTGGGATGTGGATGCTAACGGTACCGGTTCATCCGGCACCGGCCCCGACGCCGACCACACAACCGGCTCGGGCTACTATATTTACACCGAAGCCTCAGGCGGCTCCACCGGCGATATCTTCAATATCGAGACGATACCGTTCGACATCACGGCGCTGGCCAACCCGAAGCTCAACTTCTGGTACAGCATGTACGGCAGCGACATGGGTACGCTCAATGTGGATGTCTGGAACGGTTCAGTATGGACCAACGAATGGACGCTTTCGGGCGACCAGGGGCCAGGCTGGAATGAAGTGTATGTTGACCTTGCCGCATACAACGCGCGCAGCATAATCAAGATACGTTTCCAGGGCGTCAGAGGCGGTGGTTTTGCCAGTGACATGGCTGTTGACGACGTTCTGGTCGCAGACATCGCAGGCGGCCCCCCCGGAATGGTCTCGAATCCCTTCCCGGCCGATGCCGCCACGGGCATTGCCACTGCCGGCGTCACACTAACGTGGGACTTTGGCGCCGACACTGAAACCTACGATCTCTTCTTCGATACGGTGTATCCGCCAGTGGCGCAGGTCGTCGCCGATGCCGCCGCCGGCGCTACAGGTTCATACGATACGGGCGCTCTGGACGGCTTGACGGGCTACTTCTGGCAGGTAGTGGCCAAGAACAGCAGCCGCTTGGTAACCTCCGGCCCGGTGTGGTCATTCGCAACATCTGTTGCTGCCGGCCAGGTGTTAATCGGCACCGGCACAGACACCGACGAGAGCCTGCCCATGGAGCCGTACTACAGTTACTCGCTCACACAGAGCATTTATTTGCAGTCCGACATCAACACGGCTGACCAGCAAATAGAGTCGATCAAGTATCACTATAACGGCAACAGCGCCTGGACGGAGGACGTGGTCGTCTATATGGGGCATACCTCTCAGACTTCCCTCACCGACTGGCTGCCGCTGTCCAACTTCGTTGAGGTGTATAACGGCCTGATAACCGTACCGGCTGCCGATGGCTGGGTCACGCTTACATTGGACAACCCGTTCTACTACAACAATACCGACAACCTCGTGGTGATGTTCGACGCCAACACGCCGGGCTGGCACGATAGTTCCGATGAATTCTACTGTACGCAGGACGTGCGCGCCGACGTGAGCATTTATGACTACGACGACAACAACAACGCCGACCCGGCAGCGCCGCCGGCGGGAACATTGTCAACGTACTATCCCAATACAGTCCTTCAGTTCGGCGCTGTGGGCGCTCCCGCCGGCAACGACATCTATGTCAGCGAGGTGAGCGACAACCTTGTTGGCCAGCCGGAAACCACCGGTTACGTCGAGTTGTTCAACAACAAGTTCTACAGCCTCGATCTTGGCGGCTGCACACTCGTGCAGGGTGACGAGAACGCCGGCGTGTTCATTCCGACCCCCGGCCCGGTACAATACACGATTCCGGCCGGCACGATCATCGGTCCCAAGGGCTATCTCACCATCGGCAACGGCGCCGACGCGGCGACCTTCGACGCGGCTTGGGGCACCAGCGGCATCGACTACCTGCCCGGCGACGTGGCGCTCAATATCACCAACAACTGGGCCTATCAGATCAATAACACGGCTGTCCGCGCCGAGCTCGATCACTCGCCCGACGTGCCGAATGGCGACCAGGTCGTGCAGATGGATAACGGTGTCTGGACTCCCGGCACGCCGGATGAAGGCACCCCCGGCGACGCCTCCCCCGGCCAGACCCTGCCTGTCGAGCTCAGTTCGTTCACGGCGCTGGTCACCACCAGCGAGACCGTGATGCTCGAGTGGGTGACGCAGTCCGAGACCGGCACGCTTGGCTACCATGTGCTTCGCGGCGACAGCGACGAGCTTCAGTTTGCCGGCTACATGACCGCCGAGCTGATCGCGGCGACTAACACCTCCGAAGAGATGACCTATCAGTTCGAGGACATCGAAGTGTGGGAAAACAACACCTACTGGTACTGGCTCGAGACCATCGACGCCGACGGTTCAAGCGAGCGTTTCGGCCCAATCTCCTGCCTCGTGCTGCCTCAGGGCGAGGAAGTGCCGGACTTCTTCACGACAACGAGCATGAATCAGAACTGTCCGAACCCGTTCAACCCTGACACCAAAATCATCTACAGCCTTCGCGGCACCGATGGCGTTCCCGTGAACGCCGAGATGGCCATCTACAACATGCGTGGCCAGTTGGTGAAGACCCTGTTCAGCGGCTCGGCGATGCCAGGCGTTGACCTCAGCGTCACCTGGCACGGCAAGGACGACGCCGGCAACAGCGTTGGCTCGGGCGTGTACTTCTACAAGCTGACGAGTCCTGGGTTCTCTCAGATTCGCAAGATGATGTTGCTGAAGTAGCGCAAAACCAGTAGTTTCGTGCTGCTCTTCTGAAAGTAAGAGCTAAACCATACAACAACATGCGAAGCCCGTCATTGCGACGGGCTTCGTTTTATGTTGAGCGATATGACATTCATTCCGCCGAGCCTGTGGCTATCAGGGCGGTGAAAGGAAAAGGACGGTTCGGCTAATCGTGTCTATCGCAATGAGTTAAGCATGAAGATAGTCGCGGGTTTAAGTCGCAGAAAAAAAACATAGCTGAAATAAAAAAAGTGTTGACACAAAATCAGAAATGATGTCTTATTATGCGGTGTGGGGAAGTCTGCGTCTGCAATTGTGGCGCTAACTGACTATGAGAACATAGATTGTAAAACCGCCAAGCGGGAGGATTTGATTGAAAGTTCGATATAATGTAGTTGATTTCAAACACACAAAGCAACATCACAACTGTATCCTTGATGTCAGCAACTTTCGTAATAGTTCAATTTTCATGAATAACCAAAGAAGAACTGAGAATCAACACACGAGGAGTACGTTATGAAGAAATTCGCGACTGTTTTGATGCTTGTGATTCTGTCAACAATGCTCAGTGGAGCCCTGTTTGCAGACACCATCACCACAAGCTATGATCGAAACGCACCGCTGCTCAATCCATCGGCGGCCATGCTGTTAGAGATCAAAGCTGTTTTGGCCCAGACCGGCCACCTTACATCGTTTGAACGTCAAGCGCTCGATGCGAGCGAGACTGTCTTTGTCGCCATCCCACAGCAGTCCAATACTCGCGACCTGCTCACCTGCTACCCGAGTTCCGTGGACTACTGGACAGGCACCACAGACGGCGTCACAAGAACCGACGTCAGTGAAGTGCGCGGTTTAGCCGGAGAAGACGGCTGGTTCAAGTTTGACACCAGCGGCATTCCCGACAATGCGACCATCAACTCTGTCCAATTCAACGGTTATGTGAACGCCACATACTATCCGTATTGGAGCTTGACTCCTCTTAGCGGAGACCCCATGACAATGGACGTCGCCACACTTCATGGCGAAATCAATGGTAATAGTGGCTCAGGCACCGCCTATGTTTATCAGAACGAAGGCAGCACCTACGCCGTCGGCTGGAAGCAGCACGATATGGGCGCGCAGGCAGTCACAGACCTGCAAGCGAACCTCGGCAGCGACTGGTTTGCCTGCGGTATGGATAGCCGTGACAACAGCACATCCTGGTATGTCAACTGGGACGGCTGGAACCAGGCCAACGTGCCCTACATCGTAGTTGACTACACGCCGGCCGTTACAGGCATCGGCACCGCCAACGCCGGGGTAGCGCCGGGCACCGGCAACACCAGCACGATGTTCACCTATAGCATCGACTACTTACATAGTGGCGGCACAGCGCCGGCATTGTATAACGTGTACATCAACGGTACGCCACACGCTCTCACATTGCCGGGCGGCACCCCCGACTGGACAACCTATCAGACGCTGACCTACGATACCACGATGCCAGCCGGCATGGCCCACGAGTATTACTTCGAGCTCGGCGACGGCCTGAGACAGACTGTGCTCGTGCCCGACACGGCGCCCGCAGTTCCGTTCTATGGCCCCGATGTGTTCACCACTGTGCCAACGCTGGTGGTCATCGACCATGCGGGCGGTGGCGACTACACCACCTTCCAGGACTGCTTCAACGCCTTGATGAATGGCGGAACTGTCGGTCCCACCAGCGTTGAGGTTACAGCCGGCACATACGTCGAGGAAGCGGTTCTCGACGCACCCATTGCCGGGACTAACGACCTGGTTCACTTCTATCCACAGGTTGCTGGAAGCGAAGTAATCGTTGATGGAACACCGGCTGCCACCCAGGCTCCGCTGTACGTGCTCAATTCAGGCAATGTCTGGTTTGATGGCTTCACGTTGCAGAACGGCGCCAACTCCGGTGTGCGCTTCGAAGGTTCCAACAACTGTCACGTTTCCAATTGCAAACTTATAAACAACGGCTGGATAGGCATTTGCCTCTCTGGTGGCAGCACCGACGTCTGGGCCTGGAACAACTTCGTGGCCTGGAACTATACCCAGCAGATCGCCCTGTACGATTCCGGCACGGGCTGCAACGTCAACGTCTGGAACAACTCGGTGTATGCCGATGGCGCCGCAGGCGCCGGCTACATGATTGGCTTGACGCTGTCCAACAGCGAAGCCACTTTCTGGAACAATGCGGTACACCGCAACTGGCATGGTGGCAGTGGGTTTAGCATCATCCACTACCAGAACCAGGACTGGACGACCCACCCCAATACATTCCTCGACTACAACGTCTATTATACAGAAGACGGCAGCCAGGTTATAACCGGCTACGCAACGCTTGCCGACTGGCAGGCCAGCGGCAACGGCCAGGACGCGAACTCGCTCTATGGCGATCCGCTGTTCACCGACGTAGCCATCACCGACCTGCACATCCCCAGCAGCCCCTCGCCCTGTGTTGACAACGGCAACGCTGCCGGCGCCTGGTACACCGATGACTACGACCGCGATGTACGCGGCCCCTGGGACATCGGCGCAGACGACATAGAGCCGCCCGCCGTTCCGGTAGCTACTGGTGGTACAGTTGACCCGCCGGTAGGCAATGAACTCGAAGCGTTCATCTACTCATGCCACCTGTTCAATCCGCTTCCCGGCGCGGTTACAAGCGCAGAAGTGATAATTGACGCGGGCGCTCCAATCGCTCTCGTTTATCCGGCCGATCCGAACAACGGCACCTATACATACGAGACCACAGGCGCTGCCCTTGGCGCCGGCGCCCACGACTACTTCTTCTCCTTCGTGGTTGACGGTCACGGCACAGTGCTGTATCCTGATACTGGTACTGAGGCCGGCCCCACCGTCGATGCGCTCACCTATGTGACCCTGCCGTTTACCGAGACGTTTGAAGATATACTTCCGGCCGATTGGACCTATGAAGTCGATACCCAGTCAGACATTTACTGGGATGCGGCAGCCAACAACACAACTCGCGTGGATGGCGGCATGGTCATGGTTGGTAACAGTTCAACAGGGTTCTCGACGCCGAATACCGGCAACGTGTGGACTCTTGCTGCGCCAGGCGGAAGTAACGCCGCTCACAGCGCCTATGTGTATTTCTATGGCAATGTGGCGACCCCCGGTCCCTACACACTGTCGTTTGACTACTCGATGTTCTACCAGTACAACAATATGTACACCAACATGCGTGTGGACATCAACACTGGCAGTGGCTGGACTCAGCTCGGCGCAGACTTCCGTCCCGCCAGCGGCGACACCGGCTGGCTGGCAGCCGATCGCGCTCTCGGCACCCTCGACGGCGCGTTCGGGATTCGCTTCTGGACGAGCATCAAGTACAACTTGGCTGGCTACAACACAGGCGTCTTTCTCGACAACATCGCCGTGGCGCCGCCTGCCAACTACGTAATGGGCGCTTCAACGGATAACGCAGCCAAGAGCGGCTGGGTCGAAACCGATGTCAGCTATGACATCCTGATCGAGAACATGGGCCTGCTCGATGACACCTACGACCTGACTGTCACCGGTAACACCTGGACCACTGTCTGGGATGCCGGCGCCAGCATCTTCGTCGCTGCCGGCGCTAACGTCACCACCGGTGTGACGGTCTCTATTCCGGCCGGCCCCGTGGCGCCCGATGTAGCAGACCTTGTGGTTACCTCGCAGGGCGATCCCGCTGTCACTGAGACAGTGCAGGTTACTACGGATTACATCGACGGCCCCACCTCCGGCGGCCCCGACGCCGCAGGCTATAGCTGGATAAGCAGCAACAACGCTTCCGGTCCCGCCTACGACTGGGTTGACCCCGTCACCCGCGTCGAGATGGCGCTTCCGGGCGATGACGCAACCGTCGGTCCGTTCCCGCTCGGGTTCGACTTCGACTTCTACGGCAACATCTACAACGAGTTCTACTTCTGCTCGAACGGATTCATCGTGTTCGGCACTGCTCACCAGTCACTTAGCAACCAGAATCTCCCGAACACGTCCACACCGAACAACCTCATCGCCTGGTTCTGGGATGACCTCGATCCGTATGACAACCCTGACAACGATACGCATATCTACTACGAAACCGTCCTTGTCGGCGGCGAGAACGCCTGTGTTGTCACCATGGAGAATTACCACGAGTATTCCGGTGGCGGCAGCGGCAAGCTTACCGCGCAGGTAATCATGTTCGAGAACGGCGACATCAAGTTGCAGTACCAGAGCTTCGATGGCGGCATCGACATGAATGGCGCCACTGTGGGCCTCGAGAACATCGACGGCACGATTGGCCTCACCTACGAGTACAACATTGACTATCTCGTTCCCGAGATGGCGATTCTGTTCAATGCTCCGATCGCTCCGCCAGACGTGTTCATCGCCATGTCCGGCGACGACGCAGTTCTCACCTGGGATGCCGTGAGCGGCGCCGCGTCGTACCATGTGTACTACGCGACCGACCCGGGCGCCGGCTGGACTGAATTCGGCGACTCGCCAGTGGCAGTCCCGACCTACACCCACACCGGCATTGGCGCCACAGACGTGAAGTACTTCTACTATGTCACATCCGACGACGGTGCGAGATAGCAGACTGATAACTTGGGGCCGGTCATTCCGGCTGGCCCCGATTTTGATTGACAATGCGTTCAATCACGATAAATTGTCTCAAGAATACTTGAAACTGACACATAAACAAACTGGAGGAACTCGATGAAAAAAGTTATCCTTCCGCTGATGCTTCTCTTTGTTGCAGCATCTCTCATCTCGCTGGAGTCCGCACCCAGCGACGTGGTCGGATTCGTGAAAGTGACCTGCGATGTTGGCTTTATAGCCTTCGCACTTCCATTCACACAGTATGATGTAGCCGGCGTTGAAACCACTCTACTGTCTGACATAGTCGGTCCCTACATGACTGGAGGGTTACCTTTCCAGTCTGACAAAGTGTGGGATATGACCAATGGCGATATAGCCACCGAAAACCTTGATGGATCGTTCTCTGGTATGCAGGATTTCACATTGGGTCATGCTTACTACATGGAAAACAAGCATGCCGCTTTCGACTTGTACTTTGCAGGCAAGTCGATTGATGTACTCATAGACTTCGGTACAATGGGTATGGGCTTCACAGCGGTTGGCGTAAAAGCCGCAGGCGAAGTACCTCTTGACGATTTGGATCTGATTTCTGCCGGATTCACAGGTGGATTACCTTTCCAGTCTGACAAGATATGGGACATGAACGATGGAAGCATCACCACATTATCTGGTGCAGGTGTTTGGGCGGGATTTGACCATATCATTCCTGGTCATGCCTACTACATCGAAGTTAAGAATAGTCCATTCGCATGGGTTTACGATCCTGCCAGTCGTGACTCAGGCGAAAACACACTTGAAGCTTCACAAGTCAATAATACAAGGAGATAACCATGAAAAAACTGTTAATTGTCTTAGCGCTTTTCACCTTTGCCGCTCTTGGCGCGCAAGATGCGCTAATCGGATTCTGGTTTGGCGATGCCGCCTACAACTTCCATGTAATCAATGGTCCTGACGGTAATCCCGGAGTGGATGGCTGGGCATTTCACTATGTGCTCGATGCCAACGCTGATGGTATTGCTGGACTCGATCCGGTAACCCGTCTACCTCTTGCTGATGATGCATTTCCGGTCAACCAAGTATGGTATGAGGACTATTTGAACGGCGGTATTGTTGGAGCGCCGGGTTCCTATTACGGAATGCAGTCATTCAGGTCTGAAGATGGCGCTGGCTCCCCCGCTGAACCAGTAATAAACAATGGCGATAACATGTACGTCGTTGTTTATAATGACGCAGATCCCGCTCTGGCAACACATTACTGTACAACTGACGGTAGCTTTGCTACACCAAGCGCTGGTGGCACTTATAATATGCCTATTGAGTTCTGGCTTGACACCGCCTGGGTGGAGTTCGCCGGCGGCGGCCCTACATTCAACGACGCGACTAGCCCCGTTCCGGCCGACCTCGCTTGCAACGTGATGCTCGGTATCGGCACGCTCGAGTTCACATATGACGACACAGGCGCCGATGTGCCCGTGGACTTCGATGTGATGTTCGGCAGCGACAACCCGCCAATGACCATCCACGAGACCATCGTTTACGCCGGCCCGGGCACCTACTATGTGAACGTTCCGGATCCCCTGTTGGAAAACGACAACTACTACTGGCAGGTTGTGCCGACTGACGGCAGTCGCGCCGTTACTCGCAAGACCAACGACGCTCAGCGCCATGTGCAGCAGAGCGACATGCGCGACCCGGTCATCTGGTCGTTCACCACAGAGGGTGAGAACCAGACCCAGGGCGTTCCCGGTACCGGTACTGTAGCCTATGTCTTTGGCGATGGCACAACTGTTGACGTGACCCTCACCGGTGGCGTCGGCGGCCCGTTGGATATTGTCCAGTTCGCGACTCCGCCTGCTGCCCCCCCCCCCAATGGTCTGCCACATCCGGAAAATGCTCTGCCCCTGTGGTTCGACTTCGACCCGATGGGTACATGGGCAGAGTTCCCGGTCGACATCGTCATCACTTGGACCGATCCTGTGCCTGATAGCGACGTTTACGAGCAGTTGGTGTGGTTCAATGGCACCGATTGGGTAAATTTCATTGACGGCGTTGATGGTACAAGCCTGGTGTTCAACCTGACTGCTTCTCCATACTCGGTATCGTTTACTGCCTTCCATTTCACTCCGTTCGTCATTAGCGCTGGTGTTGACGATGTTCTGCCAGTCACATTCACCTCGTTCAATGCCGTCTTCACAAACTACGAGTACGTCTATCTTACATGGACGACCGAGTCCGAAGCCGACATGAGCGGTTATTATGTGCTGCGTTCCGAGACTGACAATGTCGCCGACGCCATCTCTCTCAATCCCATGGAGATAATCCCGGCCGAGAACTCCGCGACTGCCACCGAGTATCTGCACGAGGATTATGAAGTCGAGATGAACACCACATACAACTACTGGATAGAGGCCGTGGAAATGACCGGCCACAGTATTCATTACGGTCCAGTTGCAGTTACCACGATTGGCGACGATACGCCGCCAGTTCTGGTTACTCAGCTTAATGCCGCCTATCCGAACCCCTTCAACCCCGAGACCAACATTCTGTTCTCGGTGAAGGACGGCGAAACCGGCACACTGACCATCTATAACGTACTTGGTCAGGTCGTGAAAACCTATCCCACATTCGAAAGCGGTGACTACCAGGAAACATGGGTAGGCATTGATGACAACAACAACGCTGTTGGTTCGGGTATCTACTTCTACAAGCTTGAGACCCAGAGCTACAACAGAATCATGAAGATGCTGCTTCTGAAGTAAGCAAGCTTCATACATTCCCCAGAGGCCGGCTTGTCCGGCCTCTTTTTTTGGGGATTTGCGAACTTCCTGAAAAACCTTGCCAAGCGACAGGCCGAAAGCAGAGTGTGAGGCAGGAGGCGACATGTCCGTCTATCAGCTTTCCAATCAGGTGATGAACTATGCCTGGGGTTCCACTACCGCCATTCCTCAACTGCTGGGTCGAACTCCCGACCAGCAACAGCCCTGGGCCGAGATGTGGATGGGCGCTCACTCCAAGGCGCCCTCCAGCATTGTCATCGACAACCGGTGGGAGCCGCTGAACGAGTGGATCGAACTGCACAGGCGGCAAGCTCTTGGCGTTGCCGCCGCAGCCAGGTTCGGCGAGCTGCCGTTCCTGCTGAAAGTGTTGGCTGTTGCGCAGCCATTGTCCCTCCAGGTGCATCCAAACGCCGAGCAGGCGGCAGAGGGCTTCTCGCGAGAGAACAGCCTGGGCATACCTCCTGGTTCGCCTATCCGAAACTATAAAGACCCGAATCCGAAGCAGGAACTGCTGTGTGCCCTCGAACCATTTCAGGTTATGATTGGCTTTCGGCCGCTCACAGAGACTCGGCGATTGCTGGAGAGGTTTGGCCTGCTGAACGAGTTCAAGCTGCTTGCCGGCGATACCTCCGTGAACCCAGGCTCTTTCAAGAAGTTCTTCGCTCGTTTGTTGCGTGCCGATGACGAACACCTGGCCTGGTGGATTGGAGAGGCTCTGGCGCAGGCGCCCCAGTGCCCAGAGCGTAATCTTGTCGAGAAGCTCGAATCACACTATCATGCCGATCCGGGGGTACTGGCGCCGTTGTTTCTCAATGTGCAGACTTTGCAACCGGGTGAAGCCGTGTTTCTCACAGCCGGTGTTCCGCACACCTACATCGAGGGAATGGGCATCGAAGTCATGCGGTGCTCCGACAATGTCCTTCGCGGTGGCCTGACGCCCAAGCACAGGGACATCGATGAACTGCTGAAAACCATTGACTGGCGCTTCGAGCAACCGTCAAAGACGCCTGCGGTGAGTGTGAGCAAATGTGAGAAGCGTTATCCGGCGCCGGTTGAATCGTTTCAGTTGTCGCATGTGCAACTGGAGGGAGAGGCGCTGGTTCGCCAGGTGACATCTGCGCAGATTGTGCTGGTTATCGAAGGCAGGTGCACGTTGCGCTGGGGTGATGACAAGCTGGAGCTAACACGCGGCGAGTCCGCGTTCATCTGCGCAACGACCGAGCAGGTCTCCCTGGAGGGCAGGGCGAGTCTCTATTGCGCGCAAGCGCCGGAATAGACGTTACAGCTTGCGGTCGATATAAATGAGCTGGATGTCACCCACGTTTGTGCGGGTCGGGCCTGTCTTGTATAGTTGGCCGAGGCGCTCGAAGAAGGCATAGGCGTCATGGCGACGCAGGTAGTCATCAGGATCGAGGCCGACGGCGCGGGCTTCACTCAGCGCCTGACGCGAGGCCCAAGCTCCGGCGGCGTCTGTGGGGCCGTCGTTACCGTCAGTCGCAGCCGACAACAGCGTGATTTCAGCAGTATCGGGGTTGCGCGCCATCTCAGCCAGAAACGCCAGCGCCATTTCCTGATTGCGCCCCCCCTTGCCGTGATCGTTATCCAGCGTCACCGTTGTCTCGCCACCTGCGAGCATGAGCACAGGCAACTCGCTGTCAGGAATCGCCTTTGCCTCGGCAAACAGGGCGACAGCGACCTCACGGGCTTCTCCGCTTAGTTGCGAGGTGAGCGCCCGCGTTGAGACACCGAGGGTCCTCGCGTGAGCAACGGCGGCTTCGAGGGCTTGCGCGTTGTTGCCCACCAGGATATTGCGCACGTGGCCGAAGGCCGGGTCGTCGTCGGCAGGCGTGTCCTCGATGACGCCTTGCTGCCCCAGTTTCAGCAGCTTGGCAACGGATGCAGGCAGTCTGTCGGCAAGGCCGTAGCGTTCGATGATGAGCAGCATCTGGTCGAACGTGCTGGGATCCGGCACAGTTGGGCCTGAGGCGATGGAATCGAGGCGGTTTCCGACGACATCTGAGAGGATGAGGCTGAATGTAGTGGCCGGGGCCAGCATCTTCGCCAGGCGTCCACCCTTCAGCAGCGACATGTGCTTGCGCAGGCAGTTTATTTCGGTAATATCGGCGCCGCAGTCCAGCAATAGCTGCGTTGTGCGCTGGATGTCATCGAGGCTGAGGCTCACCTGGCTGTTCTCGAATGGCGTGGTGAGCAATGCGGAACCACCACCGGAAACGAGGAACAGCACCAGCGTTTGCGCGTCGGCGTTGCGGGCGAGTTTCGCCATCCGCCGTCCGGCGACGACGCTGTTGTCGTCAGGTACCGGGTGGCCGGCCTCGATTAGTTCGATGCGCCGCAAAGGCTCGCCAAAGCCGTGCTTCGTCACCACCAGCCCGCCATCGATGCGATCGCCAAGCATGTCTTCAACAGCCGTGGCCATGCCTGCCGCTGCTTTGCCCACCCCCAGCGCCAGCAATCTGTTATAGCGTGACAGGTCGGCCACCACCTGTTCGGTCTCGGTGCGAATGGTCAGTTGGTCGCCATCGAGCCGGAGCGAGCTGTTGATAACCTGACGCGGGTTGACACTTGCCAGCGCGGCCTGAAAAACGCTGTCTAACATGGCGCGGATGTTCATGTGCTTTCTCCTTCGCTGAAGAGCAGGGGTTTCACCCCTGTTCTTGCGGGACGGCTTTCTGTGCTCACACAAGCAAAAAGGCTGCCTTGTGGCAGCCTCTATTATGGCGGGAGCGACGAGACTCGAACTCGCGGCCTTCTGCGTGACAGGCAGACGTTCTAAACCAAACTGAACTACGCCCCCGAAAACATACAAATCACTTTGACATCAAAACAGATGGTGTGCGGGAACTCTCTTCAAACCTCGATTTCATGTCAATAGATATTTTGCTGCGGAGCAGAAATCATGGCTGCCCCAGGATCAAGTCCCAGAGAATCTTGGCGAACAGCAGCGCCAGCACCCCGATGAACAACGGCCTGATGACGCGAGCGCCGCGCTTGAGCACCAGGCTCGAGCCGACAAGATTGCCCGCAACGCCACACACCATCGCCGGCAGCGCCAGCGGCAGAAACACACGCCCGTGCAGGAGGAAAACAGTTAGTGCGGCGATGTTGGAGGCCAGGTTGACCACCTTGGTGTTGGCGTTTGCAGTGACGTAGTCATACTTCAGCATCGCTGTATAGATCAGGATAAGAAACGTGCCAGTGCCCGGTCCGAAAAACCCGTCCCAGAAGCCGATGAAAAGCCCGGCCAGAATCGAGATGGACACGCGGTGATGCACCGGTGTCAGGTGGGAGTCGTTCTGATGGCCCAGGCGTTTGTTGAGCAGCGTGAACACAGTGATAATCGGGATGACAACCACAAGCACCCAGTTCAGAAAGTGAGGGTCGAGCCAGAGCACGGCGCGTGTGCCCAGGGCGCTGCCACCCAATGCACACAGCGCTGTGAGTATGGCGATGCGGGTGTCTATGAGTTTGTGACGAAAGTAGCGCCCGGTGGAAAACAGCGTACCGAACATCGAGCTGAATTTGTTGTTGCCCAGGGCGAAGTGCGGCGGCAAACCGGCCACCCAGTAAGCCGGCAGCGAGATAAGCCCGCCACCGCCGGAGACAGAATCGACCAGCCCCGCCACAAAGATGAGCGGCAGGACGATGATGTAGGCTCGCAGCAGGTTGAAATCAGCGGGCAAGGGCGGCTATTCTTTCGGTGGCCCGGGCGTTGCTGGTTGTGCGCCTGGTTTACCTTCGGTTGTGTTGTTGTAGAATCGCGTGGTGGGGTAGGCCAGGTCGATGTCGGGGCATTTGGCGAAGGCGACGAGAATCTCCTCCCACATGATGTCGGCGCTGTCGCGGCGACGCCGAACCTTGCACAGATAGCGCAGGGTGAGAACTACGCCACAGTCGGCCACCGATGTATAGACGATGGGGGTGAGGTTGCGGTAGTAAATGAGAAACTTGCGGCTGGCATCCCGAAGCTGCTTCTCCACCTCGTATATGGCGTCCTTCGAGTGCAGGTGAACGATGTCGTTCAGAATCTGTTTGGCTTTCTTCCAGTCACTCTCAAAGGTCACCATCACCGGTATCTCGTTCCACACGAACTCGAACCCGCTCTCGTAGTTGGCGATGCAGCTCTGGAATACTCGACCATTGGGGATGTATATCATCCGCCCGGTGGATTGGTCGGCCTGCACCCAGTTACCGATTTCGAGTATGGTGAACATGAACGCGCTGATGTCGATGACATCACCCTTGATGCCGTCCAGCTCGATGCGGTCGCCAACCTTGAATGGCCGCCGCCCCATCAGGAACATCCAGCCGGCGAGGTTCACGAGAGGTTCACGCAGTGCGATGGCCACACCGGCGGTGAGCAACCCCAGAAAAGTGACCAGCGATTGCATTCCGGCGAACCACTGTCGCCCGATGATGATTGCAGCGATGAGGAGGAAGGAGTAGGTAATCAGCTTATTCCAGTTGTAGCGGGTGCGCATGTTGGTGACTCGACGGAGGAACAGCCGCTTGATGAGCAGTTGCAGCACCCACAGCACCAGCACGATGGCCACAGAGGTGATGATTCTGGGGATTGTGCTCTCTTCCATCTCGGGCAATAGATCCTTGAACTGCTGGAGAATATCCATCGCTAACCTCTGTTTACCGCTGCTGTGATTCGTTCGAGCGCCTCGCGCAGGCGCGGCGTGGGCAGGGCGAAATTGATGCGCATGAAGCCCTCACCATCTGTGCCGAAATTGACGCCGTTGTCAAGCCCAACGTGCGCCCGTTCGACAAACAGCCGCACAAGGTCGTCTTGCGGCAGCCTCAACTCGCGGCAGTCGAGCCAGGCGACATAGGTACCCTGCGGCTCTATGAGGCGAATACCCGGCGCTTTGCCAGGAAACCACCGGCACAGCAGATCAAGGTTGCCGCGCAGGTAAACCAGCAGCTCCTCGAGCCAGGCCTCGCCCTCGGTGTAGGCCGCCTCGAGCGCCTCGATGCCAAAGACATTGCCCATCCACAGCCCGCAACGATATTGCGCGTCCCTGTAGCGGTCTCGCAACTCGTCGTCTGCCACCACAAGCATGGCAGTGGCCAGCCCCGCGATGTTGAAGGTCTTGCCGGGGGCGACGGCAGTGAGCAGCGAAACGCCGGTATCAAGCTTGTCGAGCGGGATATGCCTGCTTCCCGGATAGATGATGTCGCCGTGAATGTCGTCTGAGAAAATGACGACACCGTGGCGCAGGCATAGCTCTGCCAGGCGTAGCAGCTCCTCCTGACGCCAGACACGCCCCACCGGGTTGTGCGGACTGCACAGAAACATCAGGTGCACGTCGGGACGGGACAGCTTGCGTTCGAGGTCGTCGAAATCGATTTCGTAGTGGCCGTTATGCAGTGCCAGCGGATTGGCGACAACCTCGCGGTCGTTCATGCGAATAACCTGAAAAAACGGCCTGTACACCGGCGTTTGAATGAGAACGCCCTCACCAGGCCGACTGAACGCCTGCACCGCGAACGCAAGAGCAGGTACCACTCCGGGCGTGTTGAGCAACCACTTCCGCTCGACCTGCCAGCCCAGCCGTCGATTGAACCAGTCGATGGCGGCCTGGTGGTAGCTGTCGGGATATATGGCATAGCCATAAATGGGGTGGTTGCCGCGAGTGCGCAAAGCGCGAACTATGCCGGGCGCACAGGGCAAGTCCATGTCGGCCACGGAGAGCGGGGTCACGTCGTCGTTGCCGAAGACTTCTGTGCGCGTGTCCCACTTGTAACAGTTGGTTCCTGCGCGTTCGATTATCCGGTTGAAATCCACTTGGCGCTCCTTCCTGTTCCAGCGCTTGCGCGGGGAGGGTGGGGTATTGTAACATTCCCTTGCCGAATCCTCTGATATTCCAATCTTCCAGTGTAACTGTATAGACTGCAAGAAAAAACTACAGTTAGCGCCACGAAATATCGCAGTGAAGCGAATTCGGTAACGGAACGAAAGTTGCATCACATCTTTATAATCATGCTATGTACAACAAGGAGACTGCTATGCGACGCTTGACCATTTTGGCTTTTCTGTTGCTCACAGCGGCTGTTTTGGGAGCCGCTACTCTCACTTTCGAGCCACCCACCATCGAATACCGCGACGGCTTCGCGCTTGTGACTATGCCGGGCGCCGCGCCCTGGGGCGAACCCGGCCAGCCATTGCTGCCGGCTGTTGGCTACCAATACCTGCTTCCCTGGGGCGAGGACGCCACCGATGTGCTTGTGGAGCATGGCGAGGCTGTGCGCATTGCGCTCGACGCGCCGCTCTACCCGGTCCAGCGGCAGTATCCCATCTCCCAGCTCGAACAAATCGCTCCGGCATTAACCACCCCCGACGCGGCCGCCTACGCAACGGAACGCTGGCCGCTGGCCGACCACGCCGCTCTCAAGACCGGCGTCTTTCGCGGCTACCGCATTGCCAGCATGGTGCTGTTTCCGGTCGTTTATCTGCCCGGCGAGCAAGCGCTGCTATACTACCCAGAGCTTACTGTCAACGTGCAGACGCAAGTGTTGACCGTAGCGACAGCCTCCGACGCGTTCGTGCGCGACGACGACGACACCATGCGTCGCCTTTCACGGCTGGTTGACAACCCCTCCTCCGCCTGGACATACCCCGTTCCGCAGCAGGGCCGCACCCGCGACATCGCCGAATACGTCATCATCACTGACGACGACTATGTGGACGAGTTTCAGCTCCTGGCCGACTACAAAAACAGCCTGGGCATCGTCACCAGCATCGTCACGGTCGATTACATCACTGCCAACTTCACCGGCCAGGACACTCAGGACATGATTCGCAACTTCATCATCGACGCCTATCAGAACAACGGCCTTTGCTATGTGCTGCTGGCCGGCGACGACGAAATCATCCCCCATCGCGGCTTCTATGTCGATCCTGGCTACAGCTATGACGACGACGATATTGGCTCCGACCTCTACTACTTTGGCCTGGACGGTAACTGGAACGACGACGGCGATAATTACTGGGGTGAATGGTACGAGGCTGACTTCTTCGCCGATGTTTACGGTGGCCGTGCGCCGGTGGACAACAGCACCGAAGCTCAGAACTTCGTCAACAAGCAGCTCATGTATCAGCAGACCCCCGTCGAGAGCGAGCTGACCGAGTATATGCTCGTGGGCGAGGATCTCGGCTGGCAGAGTTGTGGCATGGATTACATGGAGGAGATTCGCCTGGGCAGCTCCAGTCATGGCTACACCACTGTCGCCATCCCCGATCACATCAACGTGACGACCATGTATGACGAGCAGGGTATCTGGAGCACCTCTCAGCTTTTCAGTGCGTTCAACGCCGGCAAGAATCTCGTCGGCCACTTGGGTCATTGCAGTGTTCATTATAACCTCAAGTTTCACACACCGTCGGTGAATACCAGCACCTTCACCAACAACGGCGTCAACCACAACTTCTACATTGTTACAACGCAGGGTTGCTACTGCAACAGCTTCGATAACCGCAACAGCTACCACCAGGTTTCCACCGAGGACTGCATCGCCGAGCAGTGGACTCTGCTGTCCACCGGCCCTGTCTGCTACATTGGCAACACGCGCTATGGCTGGGGTGACGGCTCGGGCACCAACGGCGCCGGACAACATCTGCAACGCGAGTTCTACGACGCGCTCTTTGACGAGAATATCAACATCATCAGTGAGGCGCATGAAGACAGCCGCTGCGACACCGAGCCATTCCTTACTGCCGACACTGTGCTGCTGTGGACATACTACGAGTGCACCCTGCTGGGCGACCCCACTCTCGATATCTGGTCAGACCAGCCGCAGGCGGTTGCTCTCGTAGCGCCTTCCGTGCTGCCTGTGGGTTCCGACGAAATCCTCGTTTCGGCCACTTCTGCCGGCGCCGAGGTGGAAGGCATGCGCGTCAGCGCTATCTTCGCCGGAGAGGTTCTGGCCACCGGCCTGCTGGATGACAACGGCGTGGCCGTGCTCGGTTTCGCTTCCATCGCTGTGCCCGGCGATCTCGAAATCGTTCTCGTGGGGCATAACATTCACGATACCCAGCAGACAGTTGAGGTTATCTCGCCAGACAACGCCTACATCATCCCAGACCAGATGGAAGTGTCGGATGGCGGCGACAACCTTGCCGCCTGGAACGAGACGCTCGATTTGCATGTGGTGGCCGAGAACGTGGGCAACGAGCCCTCCGAGAACCTCACAGCCACTCTCAGCACCGACTGCGAATACATCGACATCACTATAGCGACGTTAGATTATGGCTCGGTGGCGGCGCAAGCCACAGCCGAAGCCGACAGCGATTTCGTGTTCACCACCGCCCCCGACTTCCCCGTCGAGACTGTGGCGGTATTTACGCTCGACTTCACCGCGGGCGAAGAAACATGGTCATACGATTGGAGCATTCCACTCTACGCGCCCCTGCTCGCTCTCGAAGGCGACTCATGGACAGAACTGACAGGCAACGGCAACGGCGCGCCAGATCCCGGCGAAACACTGCAACCGCTCATGATGGTGTACAACGAGTCCGGCGTGACGCTCGAATCGCTCACAATGGAGCTTACATGCGATAACCCGCTGGTGAGCGTGGGACCGGCGTCGCTCGAATTCAATAACATCGAGTCGGGCGGACTGGTCATGCTCAGCGATTTCACGGTCGAGATCGATGAAACGGTCGAACCGCTCTCCACACTGCACTTCTACCTCCACCTCGAAACCGATCGCGGCCACATGTACGACCAGATCATCTGCGTGGGCATCGAAGTGTTGGCCGACAATTTCGAGTCAGCCCAGACAACCACGAACTGGACGCATCAAGTCGTAGAACCGGGTTGGATCGACCAGTGGCATCATTCGAGCCAGGATAACCACACAGCCGGTGGAGGCTGGTCTTGGAAGTGCGGCAGCAGCGCTACCAGCAATTATCTCAACAACATCTACGCCGCGCTGGAGTCGCAACCGTTCGTTGTGCCCGACCTCGCCTTGCTCACCTTTTGGCACTGGATGGACGCCGAGGATAGCGGCAACTACCCCGGCTATGCTTACGACGGCGGTTTCGTCGAGCTCTCGACCGACGGCGGCGACACCTGGCAGCAGATAACACCCGTTGACGGCTATCCCTACCTCTCTCGCGGCGACAACACTCCATTAGATCCAAGTACGCCTATGTGGTCGGGCCAGATGGACTGGTCGCAGGCCTGGTTCGACCTCGATGCCTACGGCGGCGGCGAGGTGATGATACGCTTTGTTTTTGCCAGCGACACCGCTGAAACCATGGTCGGCTGGTTTGTCGATGATGTTCGCGTGATGCGTGAGCAGCCCCTGGCCCCGCCGGTCAACCTGGCCGTCGAGTTGATCGAGGGCATGGGCCACATCTCCTGGCAGGGTCCCAACGGCCCGGCGGAATACTATGTGGTCCAACGCGACGGCGAGGTGGTGGCCGAGCAAGTCTTCGCCAACTGGTGCGACGACGATATGAGCGGCCTGCCTGCGGGCAGCTACTCCTATACGGTGGCCACCTGGTTCGACGGCGAGCTTTCCGAGTACTCCGAGCCGGTGATTCTGAACTATCTTTCAACCGACGGGGAGGGCGCGCCTGGCCTCATCACCGAACTGCGCGGCAACCACCCCAACCCCTTCAACCCAACCACGACCATCAGCTACAGCGTGGCGACGCCGCAGCGCGTGAGCCTCAAGGTGTATAACGTGCGTGGGCAGCTTGTGCGCACATTGCAGAGCCAGCCAGTCGAGGCCGGCGAGCACAGCGTACTCTGGCGCGGCGACGACGATCATGGCCGCCCAGTGGCCACTGGACTCTACTTCGTCCGCCTGCAGGCCGGTTCGCACAGCTTCACCCGCAAGATGCTGTTGCTGAAGTAATGCCCACAGGGCATTACCATCGAACGAAAGGGTATGTAGCGTAGCGAATACCCGAAAGTGGAGTAAGATAATGAAAAGGCCGTCCCGAGTAAACTCGGGACGGCCTTCATTTCGATGAAAGCAGTCTCAACGCACAGGTGCGCGCTTCACTCGGTAAAAACGCCTCTCCTCATCGCAATTCTGACTCCATACCCCCGGTGAGAGGAACGTCCCTGTTGCCGGTTCATATGTTCCGATGGCTTCCGGCGCCCAATAGACACTGTAGGTCAGGTCGGGTTCCGGCGACCACGAGAGCGTAACCTCGCTGCTGTCCGCGACGATTTGCACTCCAGGCACCCACTGGGAGGCCAGCGTCACGTCGAGCACGGTGCGCCCTGTGTCGCTCACGGCCACGTTCTCGATTGTAACCGGCAGGTAATCCTGTGCGCTGAAGGTGAAAGTGTAGCTGCCGGGCAGCAGGTGTCGCCAGTAACGGCCAAACGTCTGGCCGGAGCGCACCGCCTCGACGCTGCTCATTCCGCCGACCGTGTCTATCTCGGCCACATGGATGTCGGCCACCAGCGGCTCGTTCTCAGGGCCGCTCACATGGCCGGTGACGGTGGCTGCGCCGGCGCGGTCGAGGAACATGAGCGCCGCCTGTAGGTTGTCGGCGCAGATGGTGGCTATCTGGGTTGCGGGGGGAATGTATGTGGTGGCCAGTTCGAGGGTGAAGCTGAACAGCCGCTCCTCGGCGTAGCCCCAGTCGCCCATTGTGCCCTGGCAGGTGTATCCGAAGTCAACGGCCTGTATGGGGGTGTAGTGGCCTGTGCCGGAGATGCACGGGATGATGGCGGCCATTGCCACGGCCAGATCGCCCATGATGGCGTGATCATACGAGCAGGCGCCGGGCAGATGCCCCAGCGGATACAGCACCCACTCTCCCGCCGAGTGATAGGTGATGCCGCCCCAGAATTTGCGTGCCTGGATGAGATCGCGCAGGTAGCACACTTCCGTCTCCGACCATGCGTTCGGGCCGTGATAGATCGAGCTGTGGATGGAGCTGGAGGCGCCGTTGTTGCCCCAGACGTAACCGAAGTTGCGGTTGAGATCGACGCCGTCGGTGGCGCTGTAGTCGGGCAGACCGTCGTTGTCGTTGTCGCGCATGTTCTTGCGGTGGTAGGTGTGAAGCGTCTCCCACGAAACATGATAGCCGTCGGGATTGATGAGCGGAACGAACCATATCTGGTTGTCGTCGATCCACTGCGTCACCTGGGGGTCAACGCTGTAGTTTTGCAGCAGGTACTCGAGAATGTGCAGCGGGACAGGAATGCTGATGGCCTCGCGGGCGTGAATGCCACCCGTGAAGAACACGTTGGCCTCGTCTTCCTCGTCCTGCGGGTTATCCGACACCTTGAGGCAGATGACATCGTATTGGAAGTCGATGTAGTCGGTGTCACCGGCAAGATAGTATTGGTGGCATGTGCTTGGCCCCAGATTGATCAGTTGCGTGATGTTCTGGTATTGCGCCGCCAGAGTGTAGAGGCTGTCGATGACTGTCTGGGGCGAGGGATAGCCGGCCAGGTCGCGGCTCATTCGCTCCAGCGAGTCCACAATCACCCACGAGATCCCGCGCTGTTCGAGGGCATCGCGCACAGCATCATCGGCGATCAGGAGAGCGTCGCCGTCGATGGGCTGCCAGTCGATGTCCTGAGTTTTCAGCCACTCGAGCTCTGCCGGTGAGGGCGAATGCAAACGAATAACGAGAGACTCGGCCATAGCCATAGTAAGTGACAGTAACAGGATAAGGATGATGTACAAACGCATGGTGACTCCTTGCTGAAAGCTTGCGGAGACGAAGGTCGCTGTCAACGCATTTCTTATCCGTGCCAATACAACTTGACGAAATGCGCCGACACACGCTTCTTGTTTGGAACACTTGCACGCGAAAAGCGTTCGTCATCTCAGGAGGTTGTATGCGGATACCTGCGGTCGTCATACTGTTGCTGGTCGTCTGCGCCGCATGGTCACAGCCGCGTGCGCCTCGGCTCGCCCGCATGCATTATGCCGGTGGCGGCGACTGGTATAACGACCCCGACATTCTGCCCAACCTGGCGCGTTTTGCCAACGGCGAACTGGGCACGCGCTTCGAAGAGGAGCAGTCGGTGGTTCAGCCTGCCGACCGCGAGCTGTTCAACTATCCCTTCGTGCTGCTCACCGGCCATGGCAACATCCGGTTTTCTTCACGCGAGTTGCAGAACATGCGCGACTGGCTGCTGCGCGGCGGTTTTCTCTACGCCGACGACGATTATGGCATGAACGACGCCTTTCGCCGCGAAATTGCCCGTCTGTTCCCCGACCGCGAGCTTGTCGAGCTGCCGGCGGGGCATCCGTTGTTCTCGAGCTGGTTCGCCTTCCCCGGCGGATTGCCCAAGATTCACGAGCACGATGGCGAGCGCCCCCAGGCTTTCGCCCTGTTCGACGACTATGGCCGCATCATGGTGCTCTACACCTACGAGAGCAATATCAGCGACGGCTGGGCCTCACCGCATGTGCATAAAGACCCACCTGATGTGCGCGAGAAAGCCCTGCGCATGGGAGCGAATATACTTTACTACATCCTGGCGGGAGAAGCATGAGAGTCGTCATCGCCAGCGATTTTCACCTGAAGTTCAACGAGGCGGCCAAAGACCGCGAACGCCGCGAGCGGGTCGTGCGCTTTCTGCGCTCGTTGCACGGCAGAGCCGATGTGCTCGTTCTCAACGGCGACATCTTCGACCTGTGGTTCGTGTGGCGACAGGTCATTGTTCGTGGCTATTTTGGCATCCTGCGGGAGCTTGCCGACCTCGCCGACAGCGGCGTGAAGCTGGTGTTTGTGGCGGGCAACCACGATTTCTGGTTCCGCGATTTCCTTTCCACAGAGATGAACGCCGAAATCTGCCGCGACTGCTACCGCCTCACCGTGGATGGTAAGAAGCTGTTCGTGGCTCACGGCGACGCCTACACCACCGGCGACCTGCGCTATCAGGTCTTCCGTCGCCTGGTGCGCAATCCTGTCGTTATGTGGCTGTTCTCGTTGTTGCATCCCGACCTTGCCCTGTGGCTTGGCCGGCAGATGTCCCGAACGAGCCGCAGGGTGTTGAATCCGCCCAGGGTCAATCACCCGAAGCAGGCCGGTTTGCGACGCAAGGGCGAGCAACTGCTGGCCGGCGGCGCCGACTTCGTGGTCTTTGGTCACACGCACGTTCCCGCCATCGAGGCACTGGCAAATGGCGTTCTGGCCAACAGCGGCGACTGGCTGAAACACAGCAGCTATGTGGTCGTCGAGGGCGGCCAGATGAGCCTGCATACATTCGAGAACTCAAAAGAGGAGGATATATGAGACTTCAATGGAAATGGGTGGCGCTGTTGCTTCTCCTGTTTACCGCCATCAATGCAAAGGAGGTAGTGAACGTGACTATCCAGACCAATCTGGGAAACATCGAGCTCGAGCTTTGGCCCGAGCTGGCCCCGCTGACCGTAGAAAACTTCATTGGCCTCGCCACCGGCGAGAAGGAATGGACCGACCCTGCAAACGGGGAACTGGTAAAGCGTCCGTTCTATGACGGCCTCATCTTTCACCGCGTCATCTCGGACTTCATGATTCAGGGTGGTTGCCCCATCGGCAACGGCACAGGCGGCCCCGGATTCAGGTTCGAGGACGAAACTTACGAGACAGGCGAAGCCATCACCGGCGCCATTGACAGCGAGGAGAACGCTGTGCTGTTGCTCGAAACAGTCATCGTTCCCTACTTGCAAGGTACGCCAGAGCCAGACCCGGAGCTGATGTCAATCATCATGCAGGTGCAAAACACTCAAAGCCTCGAACCAGTGATGGAACATCCGGTGAGCTTCTATACCGAGAAGACAGGCTATGAGGGAGAAGTGCTGGCGCGTGGCGAGCTCAAGGCCACCATCGACTACGGCACCATCTGCATGGCCAACAGCGGCCCCAACACAAACGGCAGCCAGTTCTTCATCGTCACGAAGAAGGAAGGCTGTGCCTGGTTGAACGGCAAACACACAGTGTTTGGTAAAGTTGTCGGTGGCATCGACGTGGTTCATCAGATCGAGAACGTGGAAAAAGGCCCCGGCGACAGCCCGCTCGAGCCGGTGGTGATTGAAAGAATTATCGTGAAGTAATCATGCGTGCGCGCCTGCTTGTAGTCTGCCTGTTGCTGACAGGCTCATTGTTTGCGGGGCGTTCGCTCATACTCGTTACCAATCGGGGCGACATCGAGGCGGAACTGCTGCCGGATGTCGCTCCGCTTTTTGTCGCCGCCTTTGAAGAATTCGTGAGCGCCGAAGCGTTTGACTCTCTTCGCGTCACACTACAGCCAGGGCAATACCTGCTCGTCGAGCCGGGGGTGGGGGCGCCGGGGTTCCCTGCGTTGCCGCTCGAGGTGAACACGGCGGCGCTGGGCCTCGACACGCTGCTGGTGCGCGACTCATGGCACGCGGGGCTGCTCCCAGCGCATCACGCGCTCCAGGATTCATCCGTGGCAACGTTGCTGCGTCGGCAGGGATACCGGTTTTTGCCCTCGCAGGCCTCGCTATCGACCAGGCGCGGTATGCTGGCGGCGCATTGCACCGGTACCGGCACCCCCACCGGCGGCTTTTTCATCGTGCTGTCCGACGCCGCTTCCCGCTGGCTCAATGGGCGATATACAGTGTTTGGCCGCGTGGTGAGTGGTGAAGAACTGTTAGGCGAGCCGCAAGCCGCTGTTGAACCACTGCGCGTTCACCACCTCATCCTCCGATAAGATGGGGCGTTGCCCCCACCCCCGCCAAACTTTTTACAAAAAGTTTGGCGGGGTGACTCAGACTCGTAGCGACATACAAGGTTCAGGAGCAGGCGGCAAAAAAAGGCCATCCCAAGTAAACTCGGGACGGCCTTATGTTTTGTGAATGTAGTGCTTACACGATGCCGTGGTCGAGCATGGCGTTGGCAACCTTGATGAAGCCACCGATGTTGGCGCCCTTCACGTAATTGACCGTGTCACCTTCCTTGCCATATTGCACGCAGGTGGCATGGATGTCTTTCATGATGTTGTGAAGTTTCTCATCCACTTCCTCGCGAGTCCAAGAAAGACGCAGGCTGTTCTGCGACATCTCGAGGCCGGATGTGGCCACGCCGCCGGCGTTGGCAGCCTTGCCGGGACCATAAAGAATCTTGTTCTTGAGGAAGACCTCGACGCCGTCCGGGGTGGTGGGCATGTTAGCGCCCTCGGAAACGACAAAGCAGCCGTTCTTGATGAGAGTCTTGGCTTCTTCTTCGTTGAGCTCGTTCTGGGTGGCGCTGGGGAAAGCGCACTGCGCGGGAATGCCCCAGGGACGCTGGCCTTCGTAGTATTTGACGCCGTACTTGCTGGCGTATTCTTTGATGCGGCCGCGGCGAACGTTCTTCAAGTCCATAACGAACGCAAGCTTCTCGGCGGTGATGCCGTCGGGATCGTGAATGAAACCGCCGGAATCGGAAAGGGTGACGCACTTGCCGCCAAGCTCGGTGAGCTTCTGGACGGCGTACTGAGCCACGTTGCCCGCGCCCGATACGAGGCAGGTCTTGCCTTTGAGGCTGTCGCCGCGTGTCTTGAGCATCTCGTCGGCGAAGTAAACTGCGCCGTAGCCGGTGGCTTCTGGACGGATGAGGCTGCCGCCCCAACCCCGGCCCTTGCCGGTGAGCACACCAACGAACTCGTTGCGAATCTTCTTGTAGATGCCGAACATGTAGCCAATCTCACGGCCACCCACGCCGATGTCGCCGGCGGGAACGTCTGTGAACTGGCCGATGTGGCGCTGAAGCTCGGTCATGAAGGACTGGGTGAAACGCATCACTTCGGCGTCGCTCTTGCCCTTGGGATCGAAGTTCGAGCCGCCCTTGCCTCCGCCCATGGGCAGCGTGGTAAGGCTGTTCTTGAACACCTGCTCGAAGCCGAGGAATTTGAGGATGCTGAGGTTTACGCTGGGGTGAAAACGCAGGCCGCCCTTGTAGGGGCCGATGGCGCTGTTGAATTCGACGCGGAAACCGCGATTGACCATAACCTCGCCGTTGTCGCGAGTCCAGGGGACGCGGAACATGATGACGCGCTCCGGCTCGATGATACGCTCGAGAATCTTCTCTTCGACATAGCGGGGGTTGGCGATGTAGTGCTTCCACACCGTCTCGACAACTTCTTGCACAGCCTGAAGGAATTCGGGTTGATTGGGATTGCGATCCTCAATCATTTTCATAAAGTCTTGCAAACTCATATGTATGCCTCCCATCGAAATTTGGCAATACACTTGCCGTTTCGGATATTTTGTCAACATAAATCCCAGAAATCCTGCAACAATATCCTCCTCACCCCCTGCACGACAATAACTCAGGTACCTGTAGCTCCGACAGTTCAGGCGCTCCACGCGGATTTCGCTGGACAAAATCGGTGGGGTTGGGAGCATACGGCAGATTATGATGCGAGGAGACGTATGAAGACAATCTTCTGGCTCGCCGGGGAAACCTCGGGCGACCTGCACGCCAGTGAGGTGATAGCCGAACTAACCCGCCGCTTCGGTAAGTACAGGCACATCGGCATCGGCGGCCCCCGCATGAAGGAACGGGGGCTTGAACAGCTATACCCCTTCAACCGCTTCAACGTGATGGGGTTCACCGAAGTCATCAAACACCTGCGCTTCTTCATGAAGGTGGAAAAGCGCATTCGGAAGCTGCTCCGCCAGGAATTGCCCGACCTCGTGGTGCTGGTGGATTACCCCGGCTTCAACCTGCGCATCGCCCGTATCGCCGACGACGAAGGCATTCCCGTGCTGTATTATATCTGCCCGCAGTTCTGGGCATGGAATCACAAGCGCGTGCATCAATTAAAAGATTACACCCGCCATGTCGCCTGCATCCTGCCCTTCGAGAAAGACCTGCTGGATATACATCGCATCAACGCCACCTATGTGGGGCACCCCATCGCCGAGGAAGTCAACATCGAACTCGGGCGCGAGGGATTCGCCGAGGCGCATGGCCTCGACCCTGACATGCAGTGGATTGGCTTTTTGCCCGGTAGCCGAGATATGGAAATCGAACGCCTCCTGCCGCTGTATCTCGAAGCCAGCCGCTACTTTGACCGTACCCGCTATCAGTTGCTCATCTCGAAGTCGCACTCCGTGAGCAACAAGCTGTTCTTTGATATGATAGAGCAATACGACGCAGGGCATGTGCACATCATTGGCGGAAACACATACGAGATGATGAAATACTGTCGCGCCCTCGCCTGCACTTCCGGCACGGCCACGCTCGAGGCCGCCTACATCGGTACGCCGGCGGTCATTGTCTATAAGGCGAGCAAGCTCACCTACTTCGTGGCCAAACGTTATGTGGGCATCGAGCGCATCGGCCTGCCCAACATCGTGCTCGGTGAAAACGTGCTGCCGGAGCTCATTCAGGACGCCGCAACGCCAGGGGCGCTGTATCAGCGGATGCTGTTCCTGCTCGAGGACGGCCCCGAAAGAGAACGCATCATCGCCAAGCTGGGCGAACTGCATGAAATGTTAGGCGGGAAACACGCCAGCAGCGAGGTGGCCGACCTGATGGAGAAGCTGCTGGAGTCACGGCTGTATGTCTCTCTCTAAGCTTGGATTCTGGCTAGAAAAGTATCTGGCGGCGGCTTTTGTGCTGTTGCTGGGCGCCACTTGGCGCATCCGCCAGATTGAGCCGCGCTTTGGCGAGCGTCACCTGTTCATCTCCTGGCATCGCAACATTATCCCCTCGGCATATGCACGACGCGGTGAAGGCATCGCCGTGCTGATAAGCGGCTCCAAAGACGGCCAGCTCGCGGCGGGGCCTGTTGAAGCGCTGGGATACCTGCCCATCCGTGGCTCCTCCACTCGCGGCGGCGGCAAGGCAATGCGCCAGATAATCCGCGCTTCCCGTACGCGAGCGATAAACATGATACCCGACGGCCCCAAAGGCCCGCCATGCGTGGTGAAGGATGGCGTGGTTTGGGCCAGCTACTTCACAGGGCTGTCCATCGTGCCCATCGCCGTCGAGGTGGACCGCACCTGGCGACTGAACACCTGGGACCGCATGCTCATCCCCAAGCCCTTTGCCCGCATCACTCTGCGATATGGCGAGCCAATCCCCGCCCCCTCGAAGGACGAGGTGCAGAATACGCTTGACACTGTCTGCCGCGTGATGAAAGAAATGAATGGCAAGTCCGACTGCGCAACACAAAGACAATGATATATAAGGAGCGACCATGAACCTCTCCGAACGCGCCCGCAACGTGCAGGCCTCGCCCATCCGTAAGCTGAAGCCATTTGCCGATGCAGCCAAAGCTCGCGGTACTCATATCTATCACCTCAACATCGGGCAGCCAGACATTGCGACCCCGCGCCAGATGCTCGATGTATATGCCCAATACGACGACACGGTGCTGGGTTATGGCCCCGCTCAAGGGCTGGACGACTATCGCCGCAATCTCATACGCTACTACAAACGCCATGGAATCATGCTCGCCGATGTGGACAACAACGAGATAATTGTCACCACTGCCGGCTCCGAGGCTATCGTGTTCGCCATGCTCGTCACCTGCAACCAGGACGACGAAATCATTGTGCCTGAGCCATTCTACACCAACTACAACGGATTCGCCATGCAGACCGGCGTCAGGCTGGTCCCTCTCACCACGCATCTGGAGAACGGGTTTGCATTGCCTTCGCGGCAGGCCATCGAAGCATTGATTGGCCCGCGCACAAAGGCCATTCTGTTCTGCAATCCCGGCAACCCTACCGGCGCTGTCTATACCGCCGAAGAAGTGCAACGCCTTGCCGACATCGCTCTGGCGCACAACCTCTACATCATCAGCGACGAGGTTTATCGCGAGTTCATCTATGATGGAGCCAGGCACACCAGTATTCTGCATATCGAGGGCATCGAGCGACACGCCATCATGGTTGACAGCATCAGCAAGCGCTATAGCGCCTGCGGAGCGCGTGTGGGCTGCATGGTTTGCCGTAACCGCGAGCTGATGGACGCGGCGCTCAAGTTCGCCCAGGCGCGGTTGTGTCCACCCACCATCGACCAACTGGCTGCCAATGCCGCCATCGATGTCGAAGAGGAATACTTTGTTGAAGTGCTGACCGAATATGACAAGCGACGCAACATCGTCTTCGACGCCTTGCAGAAAATTGACGGTGTGGTGTGCCGCAAACCAGGCGGCGCTTTCTATGTCATCGCCAAGCTGCCCATCGAGGACAGCGAGGATTTCGCGTTGTGGCTGCTGGATAAGTTCGAGATGAACGGCAAAACTGTGATGGTGGCGCCCTGCGAGGGATTTTATGCAACCCCGGGGCTGGGCAAAGACGAAGTGCGCATCGCATACGTACTCAACGAAGAAGCCCTGCACGACGCTATGAAGCTATTCGCCACAGCGCTGCACCAATACCGTAAGATGCAGGGGCGCCGCCCCTGACACCCCGCCAAACTTTTTGTAAAAAGTTTGGAGCAAAAACTTCTCTAAAAGGTCACTTCGTTTCACTACGCGACTTGATGCTGCGCATCCTTGTGTCATAAGTGTTTTTGTACCCAGGAAACGCAGTTTCCATAAAAGTTTTTGGTCTCGCTTTTTACAAAAAGCAAGCTTGTCGCGTAGCGAAGCGAGCTTCTAATAGGTGGGGGCGGTACCCCATCTTAGCGAAGGAGCAGCAGCTTCTGTATGCGGTTGCCTGTGGCTGTCTGCATCCTCACGAAATACAGCCCCGAAGCGACCGGCTCGCCGCTGTCGTTGCGGGCATTCCAGTGAACACGGTGCAATCCGCTGTCGCGGTGGCCGGAGGCGAGGCTGCGCACCCGCTGGCCGCGCACGTTATACACATCCACCTGTACCTGTTGCGACGTTGCCAGGAAGAAGCGCACAGAGGCGCCGGCTGCCGACACAGGGTTGGGTGAACAACCCAGCAACATGTCCTGGTTTGGCTGTGTGGTGTCGTCCACCGAGGTGGCGAGTATCTCGAAAGCATAGACGCCGGTTTCCGGCAGGAATGTCTCGTTGCCGGTACCATCGGCGGCGGTGAGCAGGTAGGTGACAACGTCGCCCACGTCGAGCGCCAGGTCGAACTCGCAAGTCCAGATGTCTTCCCCTGCGTTTTCCATGACATAGGTCGTTCCTTCGCCGTCGTTCCAGCACAGCATTTCTACGCTCGTCACGGCGAAGTTATCGGTCACCTGCGCGCTCACGGTGAACGGCAGATTCTCGATGTGGACGTCCTCGATGGGTTCGTGCGTGATGACCGGCGCCTGTGTGTCGGGCGCGACGGTGAACAGGTGCGGGTCGGGCGCGCCGATGAACGGATGATTGGCGTTGCGGCCAGAGATGTCGGCGGCGTGGATGTAGTATGCCAGCGTGTCACCGGCGCTGATGGCCGGCAGCGTGGCGCTGAAATTATTGTTGCCGTCGTCGGTGAGGGTGATGGCAGTCCAGTCGGGATCGCTGGTGAGGCGGTATAGCGCCTGCAATGAGTCGGCGATGAGGTCGGCGCCGCTGTGTGCGAAGATGTAGGCCGCGATTGGCGTCTCCACGCCTGCTTCCACCCCGTGAACCGGCATGTGGTGCACATACAGCATGCCCTTGTCGGGGATTTCATGCACGCGGCAGTGGAGGGCGTCGGTGTTCGCCCAGCCGCCATATGGCACCCCGATGACCTGATAGCCGGGCATAGCCTGCTCGTAGGCTGCCAAAGCATCGTCGTCAAGGCCGTGGCCGGTCTGGGGGACAAGAACCTTGTCGTTGAGAATGAGCGAGTTGGTATATGGCGTTTGCGGGTGGGTACCGGGTGTTTCAACACGATACACTTCGTAGGGATTGCCCCAGGAGGACAGCGCTTCGGCGAAGTAGTCGGCGGCATTCTCGAAGTCGCTGAAACGTGGGTCATTGACAGGCACCTGACCGATGATGACCTTGTCAACGTCGAGAAACTTGCCCCAGCAGTCGATGTGCTCGATGTACTCGCCCAGCGGGTCTGGCACCACATGGTACGTCTCGATGCCGCAGAAGTCCAGGTGATATTCGGCGACGTCGTCGTGCGAGAGGCCGGGGTTTTCGGTCCACACGAGAGTGGTGGACGCGGCCTGGCCGAGGCCGTCGCACATGTAGTTGCCGCCGGTGTGTATCACGCTCATGCCAAACAGATCGAGGGTGTCGAACGTGGCGTATGCGATGGGGATGTCGTTGTCGTCGGGTCGGGGACGATTATATATGAAGTTGACCACGCCCAGATCGTTGTCGCCATCAAAGATGAACCAGGGGCCATAGTCGCGAGTCCACTGTGAGTTGGTGATGGCATGGAGAAAGGTGCAGTTGGCCATGTTGACGCCGTTGTTCTGGTAGGCGGTGATGGCGGCAGTCTGTTGGGTTGTGCCGGAGACAATGGTGACGACTGTGGCGTCCAGCGACATCTCGGCCACGAGGCTGTAGGGGATGGCCAGGCCGTTGTTCCAGCGGATGAGCGCGCCCGACATCGGCTCGAACTCGGCCACCTGACGCACCGGTGCCGTGGGCGGATCGGTGGGATAGAAGTCGCGGCCAATCTCGTCCATGCGCGTCAGCTCTTCCTCGGTGGGCCAGATGGGCAGCTCGCCGGGATGCAGGCGCAGCCATTCTTTGCGGATGTAGTCGATGTTGTCGGCCAGCAGGCCGGCGGCCAGTATGCTCAGGATGAATATCAGCAGCGTTATTTTTCGCATGAGGCGTCTCCCACAGGTTTCATTCACTTCATGTTATGCATCTACCATTCCAACAGTGGCATCCTCATCTCGTCAGGGAAAAATCAATTGACAATGCTACTTGCGAGATGAGATTGTCAATGGAAATGAAGTAAAAACAACAGAGAGGCAATGCCCGATGTGTGCAGAAACAAACAGTTCAGCCGATCAAGCCCATATGTGCAGGATACTAATTCTATATACGAAAGATGATACTACCGAGTCGCTGACATTCTCTCAGATTGTTGATTTCCTTTTTCTGAATCTTGACGAATTTGGAGACTGTAAGAGCGCCATATCCAAGTCGATTGAATATGCCCTGTCTCCAGACAACGGCACGGGCGGGTTTGTTGTCACAGCAGTGAAAGACAGTGAACTGGTTGGAGTTGTTGTCATCAACAAAACGGGTATGTCGGAGTACATCCCCGAGAACATTCTGGTCTATATAGCCACTCATAGAGAGCATCGTGGCAGTGGGATTGGCAAATTGCTCATGAACAAGACGTTAGCGGTTGTCCAGGGAGACATAGCGCTTCATGTAGAGTATGACAACAAGACAGCGATTGGATTGTATGAGAAACTTGGTTTTGAGTCAAAATATATCGAGATGAGACGAGCAACATGTCAGAATTAATCATCAAAAGCGACAAAATAATTGAGAACCTCGAAAAACTCAACACGTATCTATACAAACACAATATGGAATGGTCACTGATAGTAAAGGTAATCTCGGGGCACAATGAACTTCTTGGCAAGATACTGTCCAACCCAATAATAAAAGAAGTTCATTCAATCGGCGACTCAAGGCTTTCAAACCTGAGGATTATCAAGAGAATTGCCCCTGATATTATTACGATGTATATAAAGCCCACAGCTATCAAGAATGTAAAATCTGTCATCAGGTATGCAGATATTTCATTCAACACCTCTCTAATGGCTATCTTGGCGTTAAATGATGAAGCCAGAAGAAAAAACAAAATTCATCGGATAATTATCATGATCGAGTTGGGTGAATTGCGCGAGGGGATACTGCGAGAAAATATCATTGAGTTTTATTCCAGCATCTTCAATTTATCCAATATCGAGGTTATCGGTCTGGGAACGAATCTTGGCTGTATGTATGGCATCGAGCCTACTTACGACAAATTGATTCAGCTGGTATTGTATAAACAACTATTAGAAACAAAATTCAATAGGGAGTTAAAAATCATTACCGGGGGAAGCTCCATTTCGCTGCCATTGATCAGCAAGCACAAAATCCCCACGTCTGTAAATCATTTCAGGATTGGTGAAGCAGCCTTCATGGGCACTTCTCCTTTTAATGCAAAAAGGTTTAGAAAGCTGTCAACCAGCGCCTTTGAATTCAAGGCAAACATAATTGAATTGGAAGAAAAGGAGCGCGAACCCGATGGCTTGATTGGAGAGGGTAGTGTTGGCCATATAGATTCGGCCACGATTGAGGGGAAAGGAAGAAAGAGCTTCAGAGCTATTGTGGATTTCGGCATTCTGGATGTTGATCCCAAAGAACTAACACCCAAAGATTCAAATATTGGATTCATTGGGACAACCTCAGATATGACCGTCTATGATATTGGGCCCAATTTGACTAAGTCACAGAAGCTAAAATATAAAGTGGGCAAACAGATCAGCTTTACACCCAGTTACATGGCTGTAGCCAGATTGATGAATTCTAAATTTATTGAAAAGCATGTTTGTTAGCATGCTCGACATATGCAGTGTGGATATCAGGGCTTAACCAGTTGGCAGTTTGACCACTGACTGTAACTAAACAGATGAATTTACCAACAATCGATAGGACGTAGCGTTACAAATCGGCAGGTAGCATGAAAATCGTCAGCGTTATCGGAGCAAGGCCGCAGTTCGTGAAGGCCGCCACAGTATCGCGCATCGTCGCCGCAACAGACGGCCTGCGCGAGGTGCTGCTGCACACCGGCCAGCACTACGACGACAACATGTCGCAGGTGTTCTTTGACGAGCTCTCCATTCCGCAGCCCAACTATAACCTCGATATCGGCTCTGGCAGCCACGGCGCCCAGACCGGCGCTATGCTGCGGGACATCGAGTCCGTGCTCGTCAGCGAGTCGCCCGACGGCGTGCTCATCTACGGCGATACCAATTCGACCCTGGCCGCAGCGCTCGCCGCCGTCAAGCTGCACATTCCTGTGGCGCATGTCGAGGCGGGACTGCGCAGCTTCAACCGCCGCATGCCGGAAGAAATCAACCGTGTCGTGGCTGATCGCATCTCCGATATTCTCTTCGCGCCCACGCAAACCGCCGTGATGCACCTCGAACGCGAGGGGCTGAAGGACAACACCGTGCTCAGTGGCGACGTCATGTACGACTCGATCCTATACTACCGCCACCAGCTCGATGCCGACCCAGACAGCCACCGCCTGCCGGATATGCCGGAACGCTACTACCTCGCCACGGTGCATCGTCCGCAAAACACCGACAACCCCGACGCGCTGTCCGCCATTTTTGCGGCGTTTGCAGCGCTGCCATGCCCGGTGGTGTTGCCGCTGCATCCGCGAACCGCCAGATACATCGCCGAATATGGCATCGAGCCGCGCAACGTACGGCTCATCGAGCCGATAGGCTACCTGTGGATGTTGCGCTTGCTGCTCGATTGCGAGAAGGCGCTCACCGACTCCGGTGGACTACAGAAAGAGGCCTACCTGCTGGGTAAGCCCTGCGTCACTTTGCGTACGGAGACCGAATGGGTCGAGACGGTGCACGACGGCTGGAACGAGGTTGTGGCCGCCGACCGCGAACGCATCGAGCAGGCCGCGGCCGCACCCATGCCCACAGCGCCCCGAAGAAACGCCTTTGGCGACGGCCACGCCGCCGACATCATCGTGAACAGCCTGCTTAACCGCTTGTGAAAAGGATAGAACCATGCTCAAATTTGCCATAGTCGGCTGCGGCCGCATCTCGAAGAACCACTTCCTCGCCCTGGCCGAGAACCCTGACGCCGAGGTTATCGCCTGCGCCGACAATGTGCCAGAGCGCGCCACAGAAGCAGCCAAAACATACGGCATCCCCGCACATTACAGCGACTACATCGAGATGTTGGACAAGGAAAAGCCGGATGTTCTCTCCATCTGCACACCCAGCGGTATGCACCCGGAAATGGGCATCGAGGCGGCACGGCGCGGCGTTCACGTTGTCACCGAAAAGCCCATGGCCATTCGCCTCGAAGATGCCGACGCCCTCGTGAAAGCCTGTGACCACCACAATGTGCACCTGTTCGTGGTCAAGCAGAACCGCCTCAACACCACCTCGCAGCTGCTCAAACGCGCCATCGACAAAGGTCGCTTCGGGCGACTCTATCTGATGCAGTCCAACGTGTTCTGGCAACGGCCACAAAGCTACTATGACCTGGCCAAGTGGCGTGGTACATGGGAGTTCGACGGCGGAGCCTTTATGAACCAGGCCAGCCATTACATTGATGCGCTGCACTGGCTGGTGGGTGAGGTTGATTACGTTCTCGCCGACACCGCCACCATGTCCCGCCGCATCGAGACCGAAGACACCGGCTGCGCGATATTGCGTTTTCGCAACGGCATCATCGCTTCGGTAAACGTGACCATGCTCACCTACCCAAAGAATTTCGAGGGTTCCATCACGGTAATGGGCGAGAAAGGTACGGTGAAGCTGGGCGGCATCGCCATCAACCGCATCGATAAGTGGGAGTTTGCCGATTACGACGACGATGACCGCATTGTGCAGGAATCCAACTATCAGCCGCCGAATGTGTACGGCTTCGGCCACCTGCCATACTTCAACAACGTGGTCGATACGCTTCTGGGCAAGGCAGAGCCACAAACCGACGGCCGCGACGGACGCAAGTCGCTCGAAATTATCCAGGCTATCTACCTCAGCGCCAAGCTGGGAAAAAAAGTATCTCTCCCCCTCGAACGATAAGATGGGGCGCTGCCCCCACCCCCGCCAAACTTTTTGTAAAAAGTTTGGATCAAAAACTTCTAACGGATGCTATCGCATCCTTGTGTCATAAGAATATCTTTTGCACGTAGGAAACGTAGTTTCCGCAAAAGTTTTTGGTCTCGCTTTTTACAAAAAGCGAGCTTGTCGAGT
>JAIOQZ010000038.1 GCA_021108395.1 Candidatus Cloacimonadota bacterium | reverse complement strand
AAAAAGTTGGCGAGGGTTCAAGGGCGGAGCCTCTGCCTTTCAGTAGTGAAACCCCTATCTGTGGGCGGCAACCTGACTGCGCAGCCAGTCGAGCCAGGTGTCCACGCCCTCGCCCGTGCGCGCCGAGATTTCGATGATGTGCATGTCGGGGTTTACCGAATGCACGTTGGCGCGAAGGCGCTCGATGGTGACATCGACATGGGGCAGCAAGTCGGTCTTGCTGATGATGCAGAACTGCGAGGTGCGGAATGCCAGCGGGTACTTCAGCGGCTTGTCTTCGCCTTCCGTCACCGAGAGCATGACGGCGTTGATGTGGGTGCCCAGGTCGAAGCAGGCGGGGCAGATGAGGTTGCCGATATTCTCGACGCACAGCACATCGATGCCGTCGAGATCGAGCTGGCGGGCGGCGTCGCGCACCCACGAGGCCTCGAGATGGCAGTCGCCGCCGAACGGCCCGGTATTTATCTGCAAAACGCGAATGCCCGCCTCGGCCAGGCGCTCGGCGTCCAGCGCGGTTTCCACGTCGCCCTCGATGACAGCGAGCTGCATGTCCGACTCGAGGCCTGTGGCCTGCAACAGCGTGGTCTTGCCGCTGCCGGGCGAACTCATCAGATTGAGAAAGAAGATGCCGCGGGCGGCGAATTCATCGCGCAGTTCTTCGGCCACGCGCTCATTGGCGCGCAGAATTTTCTGCATCACTTTCACTTCCTGCTTTTCCATGTTCACTCCTGATTGTATATTGATTATTCTTAGTCAGGCGCTGTGCCATTCATACTGACGAGGTCGAGCTCCATGCCGCTGAGCAATCGTGTATTGCGCGAATCGCAGGCATCGCAGGCGAAGACAGGGTCGTCCAGCTCGGTTTCATGGCCGCAATCGAGACACAGCAACCGCGCCGGCAGCCGCTCGATGACCAGCCTGGCCCCGGCGAACGCTGGCCACTGCTCCGCCTCGAACGAAAAATATGTGTGCATCACCTCGTCAACGACATGCTGAAGCGTACCCACCTGGATTTTCACCAGCTCCACGCTGTCCAGTCCGTGCTGCGTTCGGGCAGCTTCGGCTGCTTCATACAGCGAACGCACAATGCTTGCCTCGTGCATCAGCAGATCCTCGGCAGCATGTCGGCGTCGAGCATGGGCAATGGCCGCAGCCCACCAATGGCGGTGCGCACCCACACTCCGCGCACCTGGTCGCTCACCGTGCCCACTGCGGCGGCGTTTGCGCCCAGCGGATGCTGCTTCATCAGTTCGAGGTGAGCGGTGGCGTCGGGACGGCAGATGGCGGCCAGCTTGCCTTCGTTGGCAAGGTATAGCGGGTCGAGGCCAAGCAGCTCGCACACATGGGCTGTTCGCGGATTCACCGGCAATTGCGTTTCGTCGAGCACGATGCCCAGCCCGGTGGCGTCGGCCACTTCGTTGCACACGGTGGCCAGTCCGCCACGGGTCGCGTCGCGCATGAAGACCACGCCAGGCGCACTCAGCAGCGCAGCGGTCAATGTGTGTAGTGGGGCGCAGTCGCTCTGTGGCGGCGGGTCGAGGCCGAGGCCTTCGCGAGCGTTGGCAATGGCTACGGCGTGGTCGCCCAGCGTGCCGTTCAGTAAAATCTGGTCGCCGTGACAAATGCGCCCTACGCCAAGCTCAAGCTTCGGCGGCAACTGCCCGATGCCGGTCATCGAGATGAAGATGCCGTCGCCGTGGCCGCGTTCGACCACCTTTGTATCGCCCGCCACCACCTGAACGCCGGCGGCTCTGGCGGTGCGAGCCATCGACTCGACCACTTGCCGCAGCGTTTCTATGGGCAAACCTTCTTCGAGTATGAAGCAGGCGGTGAGCCAGCGGGGAGTTGCGCCCTGCACAGCGATGTCGTTGATGACGCCGCACACGGCCAGCTTGCCGATGTCGCCGCCGGGGAACAGCAGCGGCCGCACCACGAATGCATCTGTGGTGACGACCAGCCGGTGATCGATTTCGGCGCCGTCGTCCTGGGTGGGCAGTTGCAGCACCGGTTGAAACACCTCGTCGATGAGCGCGCTGGTGCGCCTCGCGCCGGCGCCGTGCGCCAGCGTGATGATGTCGTTATGCTCTTTCATAGCGGTACCATGCAGCGCAGCTTCCCTCGCTGGAGACCATGCAAGGCCCCACCGGCGAGGATGGCGTGCACCCCTGCGCGAACAGCGGGCACTCGTGTGGCAGCATACGGCCCTGGAGGACGTCACCGCAGCGGCAGCCGGGCGGCTCGGGAACGGGGTCAAGGCTAAGACCATAATGGCGGGCGGCGTCGAGATGGGCGTACCGAGGAGCGAGGCCCAGTCCGCTGGCGGGAATAATGCCCAGCCCGCGCCACTCGGTATCTATAGGCACGAACACATCGCGTATCAGCTTCTGGGCGTGCTGGTTGCCCTGTGGGGTGACAATGCGCGGATAGGCGTTGCGAACGCCGGGCTCGCCGGCGCAAATCATGCGCGCCAGCAACACCAGCGCGGCCAGGATGTCCACAGGCTCGAACCCGGCCACCACGCCACTTGCGGCGTAGTCGCGGGGCAGAAAATCGAAAGCGTTTGAGCCGGTGATTGCGCTCACATGGCCAGGCAGCAGAAAGCCATCGATGTCGGGTTTTCCATCCAGCAGGGCGCACAGGGCAGGCTCGACCAGCTTGCAGCCACACAGCACATGAAAGCCGTCCAGTTTCTCTTCGGCGGCGCGACGGATGGTGTCGGCGATGCCGGGCGTGGTGGTCTCGAATCCCACGGCGGCAAGCACTGTTGCTCGCTTGCGAGCAAGCTTCAGCGCCTGTTCCGGGCCGTGCACCACCTGTACATCCATGCCACGAGCGCGGGCGTTTTCGAGGGTGCCATGCGAGCCGGGCACTCGCAGCAAATCGCCAAACACGGCGATGGTGACGTCGGGCAACTGCCACAAAGCGTCAAAATATGAGACCGGCGTGACGCACACAGGGCAGCCGGGACCGGAAATCAATTGCAGGCTGGGCGGCAGCAGCTTGCGCAGTCCCCAGCGACCAATGGACATGGTGTGGGTGCCGCACACTTCCATGATGCGAATCGGGCGTTCGAGACGCGCCAGTTTATTGGTGAGCGTTTTCACGGCGGCGGAGTCGCGCAGTTGGTTGCTCACCCTCCCAGCACCTCGTTCAGCAGGGCTCGCGTTTCGGCGGCTTCGGCCTCGGTGACAACCGCCAGCGCGTAACCGGTGTGCACCAGTAGCCAGTCGCCGGTTTGCGCCTCCGGCACCAGCGCCAGGCTGATTTCCAGTTCGCTGCCGCTGAGATCGATTGTCCCGCGATTGCCGTCACGGGTGGTCAGTTGCGCAGGAATAGCCACGCACATATGTTTTTCCTTCTCTGGTTACGGTTCTGCCGGCGATGACGGCCTGCCCCAGGGCAATGGCGCCGTCGCCAGGTGGAAGCTCTCGCGGCACAAATACAGCGAAGCTCATTTCTGTCAAGCGGTGGTGCAGCATATTCAGCAGCAACCTGTTTTGCATGACCCCGCCACACAGCACAACGTGGCTCACGCCGGTGGACTGACGGGCTTGCGCCAGCGCTTCGCAGGTGAAGGCGGCCACTGTGGCGTGAAACCTCGCAGCCACGAGCGCCGGTTGCGCTCCGGCGCGAATGTCCTCGGCTACAGCCCGCAGCAACGGCTTAACACTCATGATGCCTTCAGCGAGTGTGAAGGGATATGGGAGCGTATCGTCGATGTGCCCTGCCAGATTCTCCAGGGCGATGGCCGACTGCGCCTCGAAGGTGATGGCTGGGAACAGCCCCAGCATAGCGGCAACTGCATCGAACAGTCGCCCCATGCTGCTGGTGGAAAACACACGATAGCCGCCCTCGAGCTGACGTCGCAGAAAGGCGCGGGTGTCGCCTGGCAAGCCGGGCACGAAGTCGGCATTCTCGCCGCAGGCGCACAGCCAGGCAAAGGCGATTCGCGCCGGGTGGCGCACGGCAGCGTCACCTCCGGGCAGGGGCATCGTTTCCAGATGCCAGAGACGTTTGTAACCGACATAGTCTGCCAACAATATTTCGCCGCCCCACATTGTGCCGTCGTCGCCCAGTCCGGCGCCATCGTAAACAACGGCCAACGCGGGTTCAAGCAGGCCGTGCTCGGCCATCACAGCGGCTGCGTGGGCATGATGATGTTGCACCCGCACCAGCGGCAGGCCTGTCTTTTCGGCCAGGTGCGTGGTGGCGAAGTCGGGCTGAAGATCGCAGGCGGCCAGCTCTGGCTCGATGCCGAACCAGCGGCGGTAGGTGGCCAGCGTGTCGCGGTAAAAAGCGAGCGTTCCGGCGGTGGCGCCATCGCCCAGGTGGGGCGATACAAAGGCGCGGTTGCCTTCGGCCAGGCAGAAGCCTAGTTTCATCTCGGCGCCAAAGGACAGTGTCGAGGCAACATCAAACGGCAACGGCAGCGGCAGCGGCGCCCAGCCGCGAGCCCGACGTACCAGCATGTCCCCCGCCGCTGACGGCAGCAGCACCGAGTCGTCGATACGATGCGCGATGGGACGATTGTGGGTGAGATAGAGGTCAGCCAGCGGGGTAAGCTCATCCGGCTCGATAGCCGGCGGCTCACCGCCGTGATTGCCCGAAGTCATCACCAGGTCGAGGCCACAACGGCGCAGCAGCAGCCAGTGCAACGGCGTGGAGGGCAGCATCACACCCAGAGAAGTATTGTGAGGCACAACGCCTGCCGCCAGCGGAAACGGCTCGCTCTTGGGCAAAATGCACACCGGCGCGGCGGGTGACGCCAGCAAGCCGCGCTCGCGATCGCTGGCGCAAACCAGCGCTTCGAGACGCTCTGGCAGGCACATGACGGCCAGCGGCTTGTGGGGGCGGTTCTTGCGGCGGCGCAGCTCGTTCACGGCGTCCGCGTTGGCGGCGTCACAGGCGAGGTGGAATCCGCCCAACCCCTTCACCGCCACGATGCGCCCCCGCCGCAATGCTTGCGCGGCCAGGTCGAGCGGGTCACCCTGAACCGGCTGCAAATCGGCGTCGAGAAGCTCCAGGCGCGGGCCGCACACAGGGCAGGCCACCGGCTGGGCGTGAAAGCGGCGGTCGAGCGGGTCGGCGTACTGCGCGGCGCAATCGGGGCACAACGCAAAGCCGCGCATGGTGGTGGCGGCGCGGTCGTAGGGCAAGCTGTCTATTATCGAATAGCGCGGGCCGCAGTTGGTGCAGTTGATGAAGGCATAGTCGTGGCGGGCGTCGCTGGGGTCGCCGAGTTCGCGCAGGCAGTCCTGGCAGGTTGCCAGGTCGGGGCTCACCAACGTGGCGCCTGCGCTGTCGGCGCTTGGCTCGATGATGAAGCCTTGCGGCGGGTCGTCCTCGAAGCGAGTGATGTCCAGCTCGTCGATGCGGGCCGCAGGCGGAAGCTCATGGCGCAGGCGTTGCAGGAACGCTTCTCGCTTGCCTGCATCTCCTGCCAGATCTATCTGCACGCCTGCTCGTGAGTTGCGCACACACCCGCACAGGCCCAGCTCACTTGCCAGCCGATAGACGAATGGCCGAAACCCGACGCCCTGCACGACGCCACGGACGGTGATGCGAATCATGAGTTCTCCTGCATGGCAGTAATGGGGCTGGCTCAAGTTCATTCGTCAAGCGAAAAGTGTAAGGAATCAGGTGTTTGCGCAATTGATTTCGATTCATTCGTGAAAATAATGCAATGAGCTATGAGGCAGACTCATCAATGAGTTAGAGAATTTCCTGTGTTGATAAGCGATGGCGCACACTGCTTTTGAAGAAAAATGATTTGACAAGGGAACCCCAAAAGGCTTGTTTCCGAATAATTTTCTTCGGGTTCTGTCATGAACCCGTGCCAGGGAGTCAGCATGAAATACTGGGAAACCCCGTTCGGTATGCAGAAACCCCAAGTCGTCTCCGGGCATATCAATATCCTCAAAGACCGTTGCAAAGGCTGTTCCTTCTGCATCGACCTCTGCCCCCGCCAGGTGCTCGAATACTCCACCGATTTCAACGAGAAGGGTTATCATTCCCCGGTGGTGGCCAATCTTGACGCATGCACGTTTTGCGGTCTTTGCGAGCTGATCTGTCCCGATTTCGCCATCTTCGTGGTCGAGACCAACCCAAAGGAGGCTGCCCTTGTTCAAGAAAAGTAAGCTGCGCGGCGAGTTCTTCATGCAGGGAGACATCGCTTGCGCCGAGGGCGCTGTATCGGCGGGTTGCCGTTTCTTTGGCGGATACCCCATCACCCCGGCATCCGAAATCGCCGAGCGCATGGCCTATCGCCTGCCGCTGCTCAACGGCGCTTTTGTCCAGTTCGAGGACGAGATCGCCTCGATGGCCAGCATACTCGGCGCCTCATGGACCGGCGTCAAGTCGATGACCGCATCGAGCGGCCCGGGCATCTCGCTCAAAGCCGAGAACATTGGCCTGGGCATGATGATGGAGGTTCCCTGCGTCATTGTCAACGTTCAGCGTGGCGGACCCAGCACCGGGTTGCCCACATCCTGGGCGCAGGCCGACATGATGCAGGCTCGCTGGGGGTCGCATGGCGACTATGGCTGCATCGCGCTGTGTCCCAAGAACCCGCAGGAGATGTTCGACCTCACCATCGTCGCTTTCAACTACGCCGAGCGCTATCGCATGCCTGTCTTCGTGATGACCGACGCCATCGTGGGCCACATGACCGAGAAGGTGGTGGTGCCCCCGGTGGACGAGATAGAGATAATCGACCGGCGCTATACCGACAAGAAACCGGACGACTATCTGCCCTACGCCGTCGGTGACGACCTGATTCCCGACTTCGCCAAAGTTGGCGACGGATACCGTTTTCACAGCACCGGCCTCACTCATGACGAACGAGGCTACCCTGATATGACCGAGCACGCGCAGCTCACTCACGCTGTCCGCATCGTAGAGAAGGTGAAGAAACACGCCGACGACATCATCCTGCTCGAAGAGAAGGGCGTGGAGGGAGCGGACGTGGTGGTGGTGGCCTATGGCATCACGGCGCGCACGGTTGTTCCCGCCATCGAAATGGCCCGTAAGAAGGGCATCAAGGTGGGGCTGATGCGGCTCATCACGGCCTGGCCGTTCCCCACCAAGCGTATCCGCAAGCTTGCCGGTGAAATCGCCGGATTCGTAGTGCCGGAGATCAATCTCGGCCAGATGGTGTATGAGGTAGAGCGTTGCGCTGGTGGACAGTGCAAGGTGAAATCGCTGCCACACCCGGGCGGAGGCATTCACAAGTTCGAGACTGTGCTTTCCGCCATCGAGGAGATTGCCCATGCAAAATGAAATATGCTGCGAATCACCCATCATCGCCGGAACAGCCGAGCCTGAGACCAACATCCAACACCCGATGGAAGGCTTGCTGCGCATGGATCGTATGCCGCACATCTGGTGCTCCGGCTGCGGGCTTGGCTCTGTGGTCACCGCGTTTGTCGAGGGACTCAAGAAAGCCGGCTCCGATTTTGACAAGGTGGCCGTGGTGTCTGGCATTGGCTGCACTGGCCGCGTGGCCGGCTACATCAATCTCGACAGCTTTCACACCACGCACGGGCGAGCGATACCATTCGCCACCGGCCTCAAGATGGCCAACAACGACATGACCACCGTGGTCATTTCCGGCGACGGCGACCTCTTTGCCATTGGCGGCAATCATCTCATTCATGCCGCTCGCCGCAACGTTGACATCAACGTTATCTGCGTGAACAACTTCATCTATGGCATGACGGGCGGCCAGACAGCGCCCACCACGCCGCTTCAGGCCCGCAGTTCCACAGCGCCCTATGGCAACTACGAACAGCCTTTCAATCTGGTTGGCCTGGCCGCCGCCGCCGGCGCCAGCTATGTCGCCAGATGGAGCGCTATGCACGTTCGCCGACTCGCCGACTCGATTGCCGTAGCGGCCAACAAGAAGGGCTTCTGCTTCATCGAAGTCATCAGTCCGTGCCCCACCGTGTTCGCCCGCAAGAACATGGGCGGCACCGGCCTCGACCTTCTGAAGTCTTTTGGTGAGCGCACCGTCATCGACCATGACGCCGACCCGACAAAGATTCCGATTGGGATGAACGACGAAATCGTCTGTGGCAATTTCATCAACGAGGACAGACCCACCTATTGGGAAAACGTTCAGACCGGCATCCGCGACGCGGTTGACAAAGAGAACGTTTACTGGAAGAACCTGTAGGGAGACAATATGGAGAACAAGCGCATCAAGATCAGCGGCTTTGGCGGACAGGGCATCATCCTGTCGGCTCACATCGTGGGCCAGGCCGCCTCGATCTACGACGGCAAAAACGCTTCCATGACCCAGGCATACGGCCCCGAAGCTCGTGGCGGCGCCTGCTCCTCGCAGGTCGTCATCAGCGATACCGAAGTCGATTATCCGCTCGTGGACACCTCTGACGTCCTGCTGGCGCTTTCGCAGGAGGGCTATGACAAGTTCGTGGGCAGCCTGCGCGACGGCGGTATTCTGTGCTACGACAACGACCTTGTAGGCGTCCTGCAAGACCACTCCCGCTTTGATGCCCGCGCCATTCCGGCCACGCGCATCGCCGAGGAGCTGGGCAAGAAAATTGTGGCCAACATCGTCATGCTGGGGTTCGCCACCAGGCAGGCCGGTTTTGCCAGCTACGACGCCATGAAACGCACAGTGCTCGAGCGAGTGCCGCCCAAGTTCCGCGACCTCAACGAGACCGCCTTCGAGAGAGGCTATAATTATGGCGAGGAGGTGCAGACATGACAGTCAGCATCACACGCAAAGACATCAAGAACGAGCTGGTGGACAAGATAGAGCTGCTGAGCGGCCAGAACGTGTTCGAGTGCTACCAGTGCGGCAACTGCTCGTCGGGCTGCCCGATGGTGGACTATATGGATTATACACCCAACCAGGTGATGCGTCTGGCGCAGACCGGCGCCATCGAAGAGCTGCTGGCCGCAGGCACCATGTGGGTATGCGCCGCCTGTCTGCAATGTTCGAGCCGCTGTCCCAAAGGCATCGACGTTGCCGGGGTGATGGAAGCCCTGCGCACCATCAACCTGCGTAACCGCGTTGGCGTCATCACTCCCGACGACATCTCCACCGAAGATCGCCGCGAACTGCCGCCCATCGTGCTGGTAAGCGCGTTTCGCAAACTATCAGGATAAGCGGGGACGATATGCAATTACCATACTATCCAGGCTGTACGCTGAAAAATCACGCCAAGCATTTCGAGGACTCGGCCATCGCCGCGATGGAGCGCCTCGATATGCCGCTCGTCGAGATGGAGGACTGGGTCTGCTGCGGCACAGTTTTCTCGATGAGCTCGGACGACCTCATGCTCCAGGTCGCCTCCATCCGCAATCTGGTGCGCGCCGAGCATCAGAACCTGTCGGAACTGATCGTGCTGTGCAGCATGTGCTACAACACGCTCAGGCGCGCCAGCGACTTTATCCTGAGCGACCCCGAGAATCTCGATAAGGTGCGAAAGTTCATGTACCTCGAAGAGAAGCCGTTCGACGGCACCGTCGAGATATTGCATCTGCTCAGCGTGCTGCGCGACCGTATCGGCTGGGAAGAGCTGGGCCGCAAGGTGGTGCGGCCGCTGGCCAACCTCAAGGTGGGCGGCTACTATGGCTGTCTGCTGGTGCGTCCAGAGAAGTACGCCATCGACGATTTCGAGGCGCCGACCATCATCGAAGACCTGCTGGGAGCGCTGGGCGCTACCGCCAGTCCATACCCCTACCGTCTCGAATGTTGCGGCGCTTATCAGACTGTCACCAACAAAGACGTGACAGTGCAGCGCACCTACGAGCTGCTCAACTCGGCGCGAAACGCCGGTTGCGAGGCGATTGTGACCAGTTGCCCGCTGTGCGCCTTCAACCTCGACCAGCGGCAGCGCGAGACAATCGAGCAGTTTCCCGATTTCGACCCGATGCCCGTATTTTATTTCACAGAGCTGATGGCGCTGGCATTTGGCGCCAACTGGGATCCCGAATGGACAAAGCTTCATTTCGTGAATCCCGAGCCCATTCTGCGTGACAAAGGCCTTATATAAGGGGACGCTATGAAACGCATAGGCGTATTTATCTGCCACTGCGGAGTCAACATCAAAGACACCGTTGACGTGGAGGCCCTGAGCGAGTTCTTCATGAGTCGTGACGACATCGTTCATGCAGAGGACTACATGTTTCTCTGTTCCGATCCGGGCCAGAAAATCATCAAAAAAGCCATTGCCGAGCACAAACTGGATGGCGTGGTGGTGGCGTCATGTTCTCCCACGCTGCACGAATCCACCTTCCAGAACGCTATCGAAGAGGCCGGGCTGAACAAGTTTCAGATGGAGGTGGCCAACATCCGCGAGCAATGCAGCTGGGTGCACAACGACAAACCAGCCGGCACTCGCAAGGCGAGCCTCATCATCGGCGCCTCGATTGAGAAGCTGAAGCTGAACGAGTCGCTCGAACCCACCTCGGCGCCGCTCACGCGGCGGGCTATGGTCATTGGCGGCGGCATCGCAGGCATCCAGACCGCGCTCGATATCGCCGACGCCGGTTACGAAGTGGTGATGGTGGAGAAGAAGCCCAGCATTGGCGGGCACATGATTCAGCTTTCCGAGACTTTCCCCACGCTCGACTGCTCGCAGTGCATTCTCACGCCCAAGATGGTGCAGCTTGCCAAGCATCCCAACATCACGCTGCATGTAAACAGCGAGGTGAAGGACATCAGCGGCTTTGTGGGCAACTTCAAGGTCACGGTCGAGCGCAAGGCGCAGTACGTCGATCCAGACCTCTGCAACATCTGTAGCGACTGCTCCACCGTCTGCCCCGTGCTCGTTCCCAGCGAATATGACGAGGGCCTGGGCTGGCGCAGAGCCATCTACATCCCCTTCCCGCAGGCCATTCCCGCGTCGTTCACCCTCGACATAGACAACTGTCTCGGCCTTTCGCCCATTGCCTGCGGCAAGTGCGCCGAGAAGTGCGAGGCCAACGCCATCAACTATGACGCCTCCCCGACTACCTTTGAAGTGGAAGTGGGCGCGGTGGTGGTGGCCACAGGCTACGACCTCTATCCCGTCGAGAACATCGCCGAGTATGGTTATGGCAAGTACCCCGACGTGGTCACCAGCCTCCAGTTCGAGCGCATTCTCTCGGCAACGGGGCCCACCGGTGGCGTGGTGCGCCGTCCCTCAGACGGCGCGGAACCAAAGGAAGTCGTGTTCATTCAGTGCTGTGGCAGCCGCGACCCCGAACACCATTTGTCATACTGCTCCAAAATCTGCTGCATGTATTCGCTGAAACATGCCAAGCTATACAAGCACAAGGTTCACGACGGCCAACCCTACATATTCTACATCGACATCCGCGCCGGCGGCAAGCGCTACGAGGAATTCGTGCAGCAGGCCATCAGCGAGGAGAACGTTCTCTACACTCGCGGCAAGGTGGCGCGCATCTTCAACGAGGGCGACAAGATGGTCGTGTTCGGAATGGACACGCTCACCGGCAAGAAGGTCGAGATTCGCGCCGACATGGTGGTGCTGGCAATGGCCGTGGTGCCCAGCTATGGTAGTGACGAGCTTGCCAAAACGCTGAAGGCCGGTACCGACAAGCACGGCTTCTTCAACGAGGCGCACCCGAAGCTGCGTCCGGTGGAGAGCCTGCAAGCCGGTCTTTTCCTTGCCGGCGCCTGCCAAAGCCCCAAAGACATCCCCGACGCCGTCTCGCAAGCATCGGGCACAGCGGCCAAAGTGATGGTGCTGCTATCGAGCGACCGCATCCTCCATTCGCCCATCATCGCCACGGTGGACGACGATCTCTGCTCCGGCTGCGGCATCTGCATCGGCACCTGCCCCTATGGAGCGAGAGAGATGGACCTGCTCACCCGCGTGGCGCTGGTGAACGACATCCTGTGCGAGGGCTGCGGCGCCTGCATAGCGGCTTGCCCGTCCGGCGCCGCCCAGCAGCACAACCTTACCGACGACCAAATCGCCAACATGATACGTGTCATCGCCCTGGGCGACGAATAACTTCGAGGGAGAGACCATGAAAGAGTTCGAACCCAAGATTGTCTGTTTCCTGTGCCAGTGGTGCACCTACGCCGGCGCCGACCTTGCGGGCACCTCGCGCCTGAAGTACCCCCCCAACGGGGTGGTAATCAAGACGCTGTGCAGCTCCCGCATCGATCCGCAGCACATACTGCTGGCCTTCACCGAAGGCTGCGACGGCGTGTTCATCGGCGGCTGCCATCCCGGCGACTGCCACTATCAGACCGGCAACTACAAGACCCAGCGGCGCATCATGCTGCTCAAGACAACGCTCGAACAGCTCGGCATTCGCCCCGACCGCCTGCGTCTCGAGTGGATCTCGGCCAGCGAAGGCCGCAAGTTTGCCGAAACCATGAAAGAATTCACAGCACACATACAAGAACTGGGCCCATTGCCCAAAGCGAACCTGACGGAGGAATGACAATGAAAAACGTTCCGATGGTTACCGTGTACATCATGGGCGACGCCTACAAGGTGCCCAACGATTGCACTATCGTGGGCGCCATGGAGTATGCCGGCCTGCAACTTACAACCGGTGTCGGTTGCCGCGAGGGTTTCTGCGGCGCCTGCGCCACGCTCTACCGCGAGAAGGGCGACTACAAACTACAGTCGGGCCTGGCCTGCCAAACGGTTGTCACCGATGGCATGTACATCGCGCAGATTCCCTTTGTTCCAGCCGAGAAACCGCTCTATCGTCTGGAAGAGCTGAAGCCGACGGTTGACACGATCAAGGAATTCTATCCCATCCTGTTCTGTTGCGTGGCGTGCAACACCTGCACCAAAAGCTGCCCGCAGGACATCCAAGTGATGGACTACGTGCAGGCGCTCATCCGCGGCGACATCAAACGCGCCGCCGAGCTCTCGTTCGACTGCATCCGCTGTGGCCTCTGCGCCCTGCGTTGCCCGGCCGAGATTGTGCAGTACAACGCCGCCATCCTCGCCCGTCGTCTCACCGGCAAGTACCTGTTGCCCGAGAGTCCTGATCTGGTGGCCCGCGTGAAGGAAGTCCGCGAGGGCAAGTATGGGGCCGAGTTGGACGAGCTGGTCAAGATGGACGAGAAAACGCTTTCGAAGCGTTATTACGCCCGCGAGATCAAGATTGAGCCATAATTATTGCTTTCGCGTCAGCGAAAACATAATCATCGAACGTAAGCAATGTAGCGAAGCGAATTGCTGTAATTCTGGATTTCGCGTCAGCGAAAACATAATCATCGAACGTAAGCAATGTAGCGAAGCGAATTGCTGTAATTCTGGATTTCGCGTCAGCGAAAACATAATCATCGAACGTAAGCAATGTAGCGAAGCGAATTGCTGTAATTCTGGATTTCGCGTCAGCGAAAACATAATCATCGAACGTAAGCAATGTAGCGAAGCGAATTGCTGTAAGTGGAGTGTTTTTACCTTAGAAAAACAGCGATATACAGGAGACGCCCATGTATCCGGATTACATGCAGGAATCCTTGAAAAAGGTGGCCAGAACGCGCTCAGAACGCCTCAAACTGGCCAAATCGGGCAAGCCGCTCTTTCCCATGATGAACTCCGACCAGCGCGCCGAAGTGCTGAGCAAGTTCCATCCCGACTACCAGGACGACGCACGCCGTCCCATCAAGGTGGGGCCCAGCAAGGGTGACATTGTCACCTCCGAGGTGGCCGAGAACCTCGAAGCATACGCCCGCATCAGCCCCGACATTTTCAACCTCGACAAACCGGACATCGAGACCGACGTGCTGGTAATCGGCGCCGGCTCGGCAGGGTTCGCCGCCGCGCTGCTGGCCGCCGAGAAGGGCGCCAGGGTAACGTTGGTGACCAAGCTGCGCATCGGCGACTCGAACTCGATGATGGCGCAGGGCGGCATCCAGTCCGCCACACGTCCCAACGACAGCCCGGTGCTGCACTACCTCGACGTGCTCGGCGGCGGCCACTTCGACAACATCCCCGAGCTGGCTCGCGCCCTGGTGGACGAAGCGCCAGACGCCATCGAATGGCTCACCGAGCTGGGCGTGATGTTCGACCGCAACCCCAACGGCACCATGAAGACCAAAGCCGGCGGCGGCACCAGCCGCGCCCGTATGCACTCTGCGCGTGACTACACCGGCGCCGCCATCTGCCGCACACTGCGTGACGAGGTGCAGAACCGCCCCGATCAGATCAAGATATACGAGCACATGCCCGCCATCGAGCTTCTCAAGGACGACAAAGGCCGCGTGGCCGGCGCAGTGTGCTATCACCTCGAAAACAAAACCTATATGACAATGAAGGCAGGGGCCACCATCATCGCCACGGGCGGGTTTGGCCGACTGCACATCAAGGGATTCGAGACCTCGAACCACTATGGCGCCACCGCCGACGGCATAGTTATCGGCTATCGCGCAGGCGCAAAGCTGATGTTCATGGACTCGGTACAATACCATCCAACCGGCGCTGTGTTCCCGTCGCAGATTCTGGGCTTCCTGTGCACAGAAAAGCTGCGCGCCCTGGGCGCTCAGCCGGTGAACTCCGAGGGTGAACTGTTCGTGCATCCGCTCGAACCGCGTGACATCGAGGCCAGCGCGTTCATCCGCGAGTGCGTCGAGATCGGCAAAGGCATCAAGTCGCCTGCCGGCAACAGCGGCATCTGGCTCGATACGCCACTCATCGAGATGATTCACGGTCCCGGCACTATCCAGGAAAACCTGCCGGCCATGCTGCGCCAGTATCAGCGCTTCGACGTGAACATCACCACCGAGCCGATGCTGGTTTATCCCACACTGCATTACCAGAACGGTGGCCTGCTCATCGACGAAAAATGCGAGACCAATATACCCGGTCTGTATTGCTGTGGCGAAGCTGCCGGCGGCATTCATGGCCGCAACCGCCTTATGGGCAACAGCCAGCTCGACCTCATCGTCTTTGGCCGTCGCGCCGGCGTCTTTGCCGCCCAGTGCGCCGCAGACGCAAACGTCGGCAAGCTCAACCTCGACCACATCACCAACTACGAGAAAGATGTGGAAGCGCTGGGCGTTGACCGCAAGGTCATCTCGCCGATGCTTTTGCCGGACTACACACCCGAGGGCGTGAAAGCGCGTCAGCTTACCGCGCACTATGACGGATCATTGCGTTAAGATTCAGGGGCAAGCTATAAGACAGGGGCGCCGCCCCTTTTGAGGGCTCACTTCGTTGCACTACGCGACTTGAACCCCGCTCGCCTTTTGAAAAAGGCGAGACCGAAAACTTTTGCGGATGCTGCGCATCCTGCATAGTTAGCGAGTATTAAGCATAATTTCAGGAAATTTGATAGATTGGGAGGATTCATGCCCAAACCGAAAGTAGCGTTTTACTGGTGCGCGTCTTGCGGTGGTTGCGAAGAGGCAATCATCGACCTCAACGAAGACCTGCTCACCGTCGCCGGAGCCGTGGACATCATCTTCTGGCCATGCGCCATGGACTTCAAATACTCCGACGTGCACGCCCTGGCCGACAAGGAAATCGACATCTGCTTCATCAACGGCGCGATTCAAACATCGGAACATCTCGAGATGGCCGAACTGCTGCGGCGCAAGAGCAAGATTCTCATCAGCTTCGGCGCTTGCTCGCAGCTGGGCGGCATTCCGGGGCTGGCCAACTTCTGGAACCGCGAGGCTATCTTTCGCAGCTCCTATCTCGACAAATGCCCATCGGTGGACAACCCGGACGGCGTCGTGCCGCAGACGAGCAGCCAGGTGCCCGAAGGCGAACTGACGCTGCCCGCCTTTCACAACACCGTCAAGAGCACCGACCAGGTGGTCGATATCGACTACTATCTGCCCGGATGTTCACCGGCGCCACACCTCACGCTGGCTGCCGTGATGGCTTTGCTGGGCGGCGAGGTTCCACCCAAGGGGACTGTGCTGGCGCCCAACAAAGCCCTGTGCGATACCTGCCCCCGCGCCGACACCAAACCCGAAAAGCTCATGCTGGAAGACGTGAAACGCATCTCGCTGCATGCCGCCGACCCAGAGAAGTGCCTGCTGGCTCAGGGCTTCATCTGCATGGGGCCGGTGACGCGGACGGGTTGCAGCGCCGATGGCGAAGGCCGTTGCATTGCAGCCAACATGCCATGCCGCGGCTGCTATGGCCCGCCTTCCGAGGTCAAGGACGTGGGTGCAAAGATGATCTCGGCGCTGGCGTCGATTGTGGGCCTCGAGAACGAAGAAACGATGTCTGAGGCGGACGTGCAGAAGCTGATGAACACAGCCGTCGATCCGGCGGGGTTGTTCTACCGCTTCTCACTGGCCAAGTCGATGCTGCGGCGCAAGCAGCCCGATACGCAGACAAAGGAGTAACGCTATGGCAAAGAAGATAACCATCGATCCAATCACCCGCCTCGAGGGACATGGCAAGATCGAAATATTCCTGGATGACGACGGCAACTGCAAGAACGCCTACCTTCAAATCCCGGAACTCAAAGGGTTCGAGCAGTTCGCAATCGGCCGTCCAGTGGAAGAGATGCCGCGCATTACTCCGCGCATCTGCGGCGTGTGCCCGATGGCGCACCACATGGCCGCCACCAAAGCCGCCGACGCCGTATATGGCGTTACGCCCACCGACACCGCCCGCAAGCTGCGCGAACTGGTTTACAACGCCTATATATTTGAAGACCACGTGCTGCACTTCTACTTCCTGGGCGGGCCCGACTTCGTCGTCACCCCGCAGGCACCAAAGGCCGAGCGCAACATTCTGGGGGTGATTGGCAAGGTTGGCATCGAGATGGGCAAGACAGTTATCGGCATCCGCAAGAAAACCCGCGACATCGTCACCCACCTGATGGGACGCATCATTCACCCCGTGGGCGGCCTTCCCGGCGGCGTAAGCAAGCCTCTCTCCGAAGAGAAGCGCGTCGAGTTCCTGGCATGGGCAAACGACGCCCTCGAGTTCTCCAAGCTCTCGATACAGGTGTTCAACGACGTCGTGCTGGCCAACAATGCATACGTTGACCTCGTAGTCGGCGACATCTACAAGCACGAGACCTATTACATGGGCCTGGTGGACGATAACAACAAAGTGAACTTCTATGACGGCCACATCCGCGTTGTCGATCCGAGCGGCAAGGAAATGGCTCGTTTCGATGGGCAGGATTACCTGAAGCACATCGCCGAGCATGTCGAGCCGTGGAGCTACATGAAGTTCCCCTTCCTGCGCGACATCGGCTGGCATGGATTCGAGGACGGCCCGGACAGCGGCATCTACCGCGTGGCGCCGCTGGCGCGTCTTAACGTTGCCGACGGCATGGCCACACCGCTGGCCCAAGCCGAAGCTGAACGCATGTTTGAGATATTGGGCGGCAAGCCCGCGCACAATACGCTGGCCTTCCACTGGGCGCGCCTTATCGAGGTGATGCAGGCTGCCGAGGCGATGGTGCGGCTGCTCGAAGACGAGAGCATCACCAGCCCCGATATCCGCAACATCCCCACCACCACTCCTTCCGAAGGCGTAGGCGTCGTCGAGGCGGCGCGTGGTACGCTCATTCATCATTACAAGACCGACGACAACGGCATCATGACCGCCTGCAACCTCATCGTGGCTACAGTGAACAACTCATCGGCAATGTCGATGTCCATCGCCAAGGCCGCCAAGCGGCTCATCCGCGACGGCAAAGTTGACGACGGCATCCTCAACATGGTCGAGATGGCGTTCCGTCCATACGACCCCTGCATGGCCTGCGCCTGTCACACATTGCCAGGGCGCATGCCGCTGGTGGTGAACCTGCGCGACACCCAGGGCAACCTGCTGCGGGAGGTGCGCCGCGATTGAGAACTGCACTGTGAAAAAAGATGGTGAGCGTGGTCATGTGAAGCGCGTTCTTGTACTGGGACTGGGCAACCCCATCCTTTCGGATGATGGCGTCGGCATTCGCGTGGCGCGCAGGCTGAGGGACTTCAATCTACCCGCAGACATACTCGAGGCCAGCGCCGCCGGCTTTCGCGTCGTCGATGAGATAATCGGCTATGACCGGCTGGTATTGGTGGACGCCGTAATGACTGGCCGCGTCGCGCCAGGCACGTTGCATCGCTTCTCATTCGACGATTTCTCGCGTGCCCTGCACAACACCTCACCCCACGACATCAGCCTGTTTCAGGCATTCGAGATTATGCGCCGTGAGGGTGAGAAGCTACCTGAGACCATTGCCATCTATGGCATCGAGATTGCCGATTCGAGCACCTTTTCCGAGGAGTTGACACCGGCGGTTGAAGCGGCTGTGGAGCACATCGCGCAGGTTATCCGCCGCGAGCAGTTTCCCCCTACCGACTGACGCCGAACATTCGGCGCGCCACCACCCGATAGAACCTTCGTTGCAGCGTGGTTGCGTCGATGTCGAGCCAGGTTTGCGCTGTCTCACCAACCATTGTAGAGAAGTCGCCATCAGGGCTGTCATCCGAGAACACGTCGAATCCATCCACCCCGAACGGATAGCTCCAGCTCAGGCGCAAGCTGTCGGTTGCTGTGTGGGTAATGGCCAGGCTGTCCACCACAGGCAGCGACAGGCTGTCGGTCGTGAGAAACTCGTGGATGCGGGCAACCAGATCGTGACTGGTGCTGGGCGGCGCTTCGTCCACCAATTCGCGCAGGGCGTACGAGAAAACGAACGTGCGCTGCCCGTGCTCGCCAACCCCCTGCACGGCAACCACGCCGTAGTCACTCTCGCAGAATCCCTCCACTCCATTTACGCCGGGCGTGAAGGTGTCAATCGAGTAGTTGCGGCTCTGGGTGGAGGCCGAGAAGTTTTGCCCCTGGGTCAGCCAGCCGTGATCTCCGCTGAGGCCGGTGATGACATGATCGCCACCGTCGTCGGCATCGCTTAACCCGAGCAGCGGCCACAGCACATCGGAGGCCAGCGTGTCACCGCCCACCGGCAGAATTGCCATGTCCCAGCCAATAATATCGCCGCCTTCGATGAACAGCCGCCCGCCGGATTCGAGATAATCCTTCAGTGTAGTGTATCTGTTCAGGGAATTCAGCCTCTGAATGTTGCCGCCAGGCGTACCAAAGCAAAGATAGGCAGCATCGAAACTGAACAGCGAAGTGGGAAAAGTGTTGCTGAAGAGGACAGGATGGCCGAGGCCCAGAAGCTCGGTTCTGATGTAGTATCCGCTTATGTAGCTGTTGTTTGCCGCGCTCCAGACAAAGACCCCGCCTGCGTTTACCAATATTTTGATGTCGAACTGCGTAGCGGTGATGATGGGCAGGTTGGCAGCTATTGTCAGCGTGAAGGTAATATGCTGCGATGTCGCGCCAGGCGTAATCTCGACAAGAAACGCATCTTCAAGCTCGGCGTATCCATCGGCGGGAAGAAACACCGAATGCTGGTCATCGAGAATCGTGGCCTGCGAATTTGAGGTCGAGAGGGTGCAGGAGAGACTGTCGCCCACCAGGCTGTGGTTGAGCAGCGTTAGATTGAGGCTGAACTGCTCGCCCGGCTCGACTGCGCCGTTACCGTTGGCGTCGGTGGGTACGCCGACTTCATGCATGAGAGGGCGCAGCTCCTGGTCAACCTGCGGGTTCACTTCGCTGAGAGCGCGCTGGGCGTTGAGCATCCCCTGGCCAAGCTGATTCTCGAGCCCTGGGTTGAGCGCGTCGATGTCGTCGCAGGTGGCCACGAGTTGGTTGACCAGCGTCGCGGCGGCCCATTCGGGGTGCTGCGATGCGATGAGCGCGGCCAATCCGGCGGCCACCGGACTGGCGTAGGATGTGTAATGGTGCACCCATGTGTAACCGCTGCCCTCTGTTGTGAAGATTGAATCGGAGGGTGCGCAGACATCGATCTGCGGGCCGAAGGTGGAAACGGCGGTTTTTACGCCGCTGTTCTGGGCAGAAGCCACGGCCACCACATGAGCGTAGCAGGCCGGGTAAAGGCGTGCGGTATTGTTGCCGTTGCCGGCAGCAGCCACCACCACACCGTCCAGCCCCCACGCATAGTCGATTATGTCCTGATTTGCCTGCGAGAACGTGCTGCCGCCCCAACTACAGTTGATGACAGCCGCCCCGTTTTCGGCGGCATAGAGGATGGCGTCATAGCCGCGATATATGGAGCCGCTGCCGGGGTGAGAACATGACAGCGGCATGAGCGATACGTTCCACGAGATGCTGGCTCCGCCGATGGCGTTGTTTGTCACCATGGCGGCAACACCGCCGGTGCGTGTGCCGTGTGAGCTGCTATCATAAGGGTCATTGCCCTGGTTGCCCTGCCCGTCGAGCATAAAGTCCCAGCCGATGAGATCATCCACATAGCCGTTGCCGTCGTCGTCCACGCCGTTGAGGTCGCCGGTGTCAAACACCCAGCCGCCGTCGTACAGCATAGTGAGTCCGTCGCCGTCGGCGTCCTCGCCCAGGTTCTGCCAGATGTTGTCGCCCAGGTCTGGGTGCAGCCAGTTTGTCCCGGTGTCCACTATCGCCACGATTGTCTCCTGCGCGCCATCTTCGCCCTTGTGGATGTCCCAGGCGGCTTCGGCCTGCATGGCGGCGAGGTATGGCGAGGTGGAGTAGTAAGGGTCGTCGGGAACGGCCAGCAGCGAATCGATGAAGATTGGCTCGGCCCAGTCTATGTGCGGGTCGCGTTCCAGCAGAGATGCCATACCCTGGGGACTCAACCGCGACGGAAAGCTCGCCTCGATAATGAGCGAGAGGTCGGGCATGTCGGCGGTGCGCTTCGAGGCGTCGAACACGAAGCGGCGCTTCACCTCGTCCACGCCCAGCGCGGACAGTTGACGGTCAATCGAGGCGATGCCGCAGCCGCAGCCGGACAGCCGCAGCAGGTGCTTGTACTCGCCGCGCACCTTGAACGCCACGCGGCCTGGTTCGCAGTCGGACGCGACGAGGTTCGCCACGACGAACGCCACCAATATAATGCAGGCCCACACACGCATGATGCCCTCCTCGAACAAGATATAAGCAAACATATCATGTGGTGAGGGAACTGGCAAGGGAAAAAGAGCAGGGGCTCCGCCCCTGACACCCCGCCAAACTTTTTGCAAAAAGTTTGGATCAAAAACTCTTGCGGAAACTTCGTTTCCTATGTACAGGAATAATTATTTTGTACGCAGGATACGCAGTATCCGTTAAAAGTTTTCGGTCTCGCCTTTTACAAAAGGCGAGCGGGGTTTAGGGGCAGCGCCCCTTCTTACGTTTTTTCAAAGCCCCTCCTCCCCATAGAACAGCGTACCGTTGGGCACTACCCAGGCGGAGAAGTCGTCGCCGTGCTTGCGGCGCAGCCATTCGAGCGTCTCGTCCCAGCCTGGTTGCCAACCGAAGTGCAGCGACTCGGTCTTGTCCCTGCTCAGATTGGTTATGAGGACGATGTCGCTGTGTTGCAGCAGCTTGGCAGTGGCCACGGCGCGGTGTCCACCGATGGTGATGCGCTGGGGCGGGGTGTCCACCAGCTCCTGCAGGTTGGCCGCGCCCGACAGCCACTCGTCCATCGTCTGCTGGCCCACGCCCTCGCCGCACTGGCTGAGCACAACCACCGTTCCACCGGGCTTCACCAGCTTCTGCACGTTGTTCATGCACTTCTGCGTGTGATAGAGCGTGAGGTCTTTGGGCGCGCCGCCAGGCGTGGTGATGACCACATCGGCAGGCCCGTCGAACTTCACCGAATAGCGCTGCCGGATGTACTCCGTGCCCGCCAGAAAGCTGTCGTGTATGTCGCCGGCGAATATCTCGGCGATGCGCTTTTTCTGGTTGTTCACGAAGTTGAGGTTGAAATCGACGCCCGCGAGTGTGGCGGCCTCGCTCATCTGCGCGTGGATGGGGTTGCCCTCGAGGTTGGCTATCTGGCAGCCCGGGTGCTGTATTTGCGCATGGTTGCGGCGGACGGTGTCATACCCCGACACGCCCGGCAATATCGACTTGCGTCCGCCGGAAAACCCGGCGAAGTAGTGCGTGTTGAGCATACCGGTGGTGATGATGAAATCGGCTTCGGCCACGCGACGGTTCACCAACAGCGGGTTGACACCTGCAAGGTCGCCCAGGTGAACGAGGTCGGCGGCGCGGCAGTCGTGGTTCTCGAAGGGATAGTTGTCCACAGCGAAATCGCCGTAGTGACCGCGTATCTCGTCGGGGGTCATGTCGCGGTGGGTACCCTCTGCAATGACGAAGCTCACTGACTCGCGGGGCACCCCTGCGGCGCGAATGTATTCGAGCAGCGTGGGCAGGGCACGGGGGTATTCGCTGCCGCGAGTGATGTCACTGACGAGAATGACCAGTGAGCCGATGGGCGCGTGGTCGCGCAGCATCTGTTGCAGACTGGGGGTGCCGGTGGGGCGTTCGAGCCGTTCGAGCAGACAGATTTCGAGAGCGTCCAGCGGCGGCAGGTCGGCCAGTTCGAGTATGCCACGCACATTGCGCTCCGGCAGGCTAATGGTGCGTTCGTCCTCTCCATACGGCAAGTCAAAGGTCTGCATCTCTCCTCCTAATGCGCTTCGAACCAGTTGTCGCCACTGCCGGCCTCGACTACCAGCGACACAGCGCCGGCGTACTTGGCAGGCAGGGCATTCTCCATTTCGTCGATAATGAGTGCGCGCAGTTCTTTGAGGCTGTCTCGGCGCACCTCGAACACCAGTTCATCGTGAACCTGTAGCATCATGACGACGTCGTCGCGGCCACGCAGCTTCCTGTCGATGGCCACCATAGCGCGCTTGATGATGTCGGCGGCGCCGCCCTGGATGGGCATGTTCACGGCCACGCGCTCGGCCTCGCTGATGGCTCGCTTGTTGCTGCCCTGGAAGGCTGGGAGGTATAGTCGCCGACCAAACAGGGTTTGCACACAGCCTTCTTTCTTTGCCAGTTCAACCTGCTCATCGATGTAGGCGCCGATGGCGGGGAATTTGTCGAAGTAGTTGGCGATGAAGGCCTTCGCTTCATCCCGTGAGATTTCCAGTTCACGAGAGAGCCGTTGCGAGCCCATGCCGTACAGAATGCCGAAGTTGATCACTTTGGCCTTGCGGCGATCATCGGCGGTCACGGCAGCGGCATCCTTGCCAAATATGCGGGCGGCAGTCTGCGTGTGGATGTCGTCACCATTGCGGAAGGCTTGGATGAGGGTTTCATCACCCGCGAGAATGGCTGCCAGCCGCAGCTCGATCTGCGAGTAGTCGGCGGCGAGAATGAGCCAGCCCTGCTGTTGCGGCACGAAGGCCCTGCGCACTTCCTTGCCCAGCTCGGTGCGGATGGGGATGTTTTGCAGGTTGGGGTTGGACGACGACAGCCGCCCCGTGCTGGTCACCACCTGGTTAAACGACGTGTGCAGGCGGCCGTCACGTTCGCTCACCAGTCTGGGCAACGCCGTGAGATAGGTACCGTCGAGCTTGGCAAGCTGACGATATTCGATCACCAGCCGTGCGATTTCATGGTCGGGTGTGAGCTTTTCGAGTACGCTGTTGTCGGTCGAGAAGCCTGTCTTGGTGCGCTTCACCGAAGGTATGCCCAGCTCCTCGAACAGCACCTTGCCCAGTTGCTGCGTCGAGTTGAGGTTGAACTCGTGCCCGGCGATGTCGCAGATCTGGCGATTGAGCGTGTTCATCCGGCTGCGAGTGCGCTTGGAAAGTTCGTTCAGCGTGTGGGTATCCACATAAACGCCTGCCGCTTCCATGCGGGCAAGCACAAGACTCAGCGGCATCTCGATGTCGCGGAACAGCGGCATGAGGCCAAGCTCGTCGAGCCGCCGGCGATAGACCTGCCACAGTCGCCAGGTGGCCCAGGCGTCCTCGGCGGCATAGTCGGCAGCGTCCAGTGGTGGAACGGAGTCGAAGCAGGCCTGCCCCTTGCCCTTGCCGATGAGGCTGGTGATAGGGATCATCGCGTGGTCGAGATCAACCAGGGCACATTTGTCCAGTCCGTGCTGCATGCGGCCTGGGTCGAGCAGGTAGGAGGCGATCATGGTGTCGAACAGCGGGTTGGATATTTCCCAGCCGGCGCGACGCAGCACTGTCCAGTCGTACTTGATGTTGTGCGCGATGATGGTCTTGCCCTCGAGCGCCTTGCGCAACCCGCCCAACACAGTCGCGGTGTCGAGGTTATCGCCGAAGGTGTGCCCCAGGCTGACGTAATACGCCCGCTCATCGGCAGCGCACAGGGAGATGCCCACCAGCTCGGCAATGAGTTGGTCGGTCGAAGTGGTCTCGGTGTCCAGTGCCACATAGTTGGCAGTGGCAAGATTGAGCAGCATAGCCTCGAATGCACTTTGTGTGTCCACCAGCACGGCTGTGAACTTTGCATCGTCTGGCGCGTCATGCGCAGGCAGGTCGAGCTCTTTTTCTTCGAGCAGCTTGAGCACCTTGCGGCGAATCCTGCCCAGCTCCCAGCGGTCGATGAAGTCCAGCGCGTCGGCCAGCTTCGCCTGGTCGAAGACAAGCGTCTCGGAGGTGGGGCAGTCGATGCCCACCTGGCGTTCGATGGTGGCCAACTGGCGCGATTGCCAGGCGCTGTCGCGGCCTTCCTCCAGCTTCTGGCGCACGTTCTTCGAAGCGATGTCGTCGAGACGCTGGTAGATTACTTCGAGCGAGCCGAACTCGCCCAGCAACGCGCTCGCGCCTTTGGGGCCGATTCCCCGCACACCGGGGATGTTGTCGCTGACGTCACCCACGAGCGCGAGGTAGTCGATGAACTGCGCGGGGAGCAGGCCATACTTCTCGTGCACGGCATCTGCGTCCATAGCGCGATCTTTGAAGGGATCGTAGAGAGTGACGCGGTCATCGACGAGCTGGGCAAAGTCCTTGTCGCTGGTGACGATAACCACGTCGTAGTCGCCCTTGAAGCGCTCGGCGAGCGTGGCCAACACGTCGTCGGCCTCGTAACCCGCCATACTGAACTCGGGCACTCCGGCCAGGCGAAAGAACTCGTGGATCGGCGCAAGTTGTTCGGCCAGTTCGTCCGGCATCGGCGGACGGTTTGCCTTGTAGTCCTCGCTCAGCTTGTGACGGAAGGTTTTCTCGCGGCGGTCGAAGCTGATGGCCACGTGCTGCGGCGAGAAGGTGTCGAGCAGCTTGAAGAACGAGTTGATGGTGCCGAAGATAGCGCTGGTGTTCTCGCCCCTGCCGTTGATGAGCGGATGTTTGATGAAGGCGTAGTGTGCTCGGTAGATGAGCCCGGTACCGTCGATGAGATAAAGTTTTTCTGCCATCAGTCCTCAAGACAGGGGCTCTGCCCCTGAACCCCGTCCACTTTTTGCAAAAAGTGGAATCAAAAACTTTCAACGGATGCTGCGCATCCTTGATTAGAAGAAATGTTTTTGTACATAGGATACGAAGTATCCGCAAAAGTTTTTGGTCTCGCTTTTTTCAAAAAGCGAGTGGTGTTTATCCCAGAAAAAGTTGCAGCACTGAAACCACGAGCAGCAGAATGATGACAATATTGCTCCACAGGAGTTGCAGTTTGAGCTTCTCGATGAGCTTGCCATTTTCCTGGGCGCGCCGGTCTATCTTGATGACCAGGTTTTCGAGGGTGCCGAACTGCTCGCTGAACTTGTCGATCTTGTTCACCTTGCGCGTGTTTTCGAGGTCCTTCAACCAGTGCTTGGCCAGGTCGAAGATCATCGAGATGGCATGTGAGAGAATAGGGTTGGTGGCGGGGCCGGCGCTTTTATCTTTTTTCTTCATCAGTCTCTCCTTGCTCGAATTACAGGAGCTTGTTCACAACCCCGCGAATCTGTCAAACCATTTCGCTACCAATTGCGAGTAATGCCCGTATCTTCGAGGCTGGCAGGCAGCGAAGCAGCCAGAGGCTCTGCCGCGCTTGACCATGTTTTCAGGGCAGTGCGGCCAGTGGCGTTGAGGGCGTAAACCCCGTGATCTACGCGGTCGAACCAGCCGTAGTGATTGGTGATCAGAATGCGCCCGGTGTGCGTAGCAGTGCCCAGTTTGCGACACACTCGCGGTGGCAGATTGCCAAACTTTTCCAGACAGCAGGCGATGTGCAGCGCTTCCTGGCGGTAGGCCGTGAACCGCTTGCGACTGTTGCTGCCGCCGGTGTTGAGGTTTGCTGCCCGTCCCGCAATCTCCTCGATTACCGCCGTGCGGCGACGTTTCTGGCGGCGGGGTTTGCAGGACAACGGATGAAAGTGCACCTCGAGGCGTGGCGGGTCGTAGCTAAGGTCAACGCTGAGCAGCCCCAGCTCGAGCCGCCGCAGCAGACGGAACAAGCGGGCGACGGCGCGGCGTTTTTTCGGCAGCGCATGACGTGGCACCGCCACATACACGGTGGGAGTAATGCGCTGGCGGTCGAGGGCTTGTTCGAGCAGGCGGATGCCCACAGTGCGCTTCAGCTCCACCACCACGAGGTCGTCGCCCTTGCGGGCGGCCACGTCGCAGTTCTTCACCTCGGCGCGCACAGTCCACCCGGCGCGCTCGAGCCAGTCACGCACGGGGGCGTAGAGAGCGGTTTCGGGCAGTGATTGACGGCTTGCTGTCATTTAAGCAGCAGCATCTTGCGGGTTTCGGTGTTGCCACCGGACTGCAAGCCCCAAGTTATTTAGTGCGCAAACAACCACACGGCATTTTCTTGAATAGTGAACGCCAAAGATGATTTTTGCTAGGAGGGGCACCAATCTTTACGATCTCAACAAAGCCCTTCGATCGTTCTTCTGAAGTATTCTCGGTTATGGGGCCAGCGTAAAATGTCGAATCTTCCAGCATAACTATGGGCTTATTGTCACTGCCGTCAATATCTCCATAGCCGAAAGATAGAATATTGACCTCATCTGGATGTTCAGCAACATGTCGAGATAGATCAAGTGCAGTTGTGCTTGAGATATAATGAGCAAGCACATCCTGTAGTAACCAGAATGTCTTGCCAGTCCAAGCCAACCCAACTTGAGATTTCACAATAAGCTGGCTCACCATTCGTGCCCAAACTTGTCGGTAATTTATTCCTGGTCCATTGTGATTCGCTGGATCAATAATTGCGTCCTCACATGCCATTGCAATTCGTGTTCGATTTTTCTTGTTGCCTCCCGATGTGCTTGAGGTCATGATTTCAATGATGATAATAGGGTCGGCGGGAAAATTGTCGATCCATTGCTCGCCATTGCGAAATGCTACAGTATAGCCATTAGACTCAGCAAGCGCCAAAGTGGCCCTACTCCCTTTTCCGATAAGCGCAGAAACATCAGAAAGCCTTTTTCTGCCTGAGCCAGTCAATATGTAATCAAATGTGTAATCGAACGTCTTGGCTTCATCATCGTCATTTGTCGTTTCGATTTTCATTTTGACTTCCGACCATGCTCGATATGCCTTCCCAGTTTCAAATTGAGCATATTTGACAATCTGTTCTTGAACATGTGTTTGATATCGCGGATGTGTGCCCGCCTTGAGCGATAGTAATCGACGGGGACAAACAATCCATGGTTGCTCGCCATCTCTGAGACGCAGAGAACATATGCCGGATTGAACAATGTCTTTATCGGGGAAGTATTCTTTCAAGCGAGGGATTCTGCTCAAATCCAAAGCTGAAAGGTAACGGTTTCCTCCCCCGTCACACTCCGCATCCATAAATGGACACCACGCTTTGGAACGATTTCTTGCGGCTTCTTCGTTCCAGCAATCAAGTCGATAGCCGTACAATTCAAATATCTTGCTCATTTATGAATCTCATTATCTGCAAACCAATTAAATTCGCCAATGGTGGCGGAACAGAATTTGCTATCTGCCTATGCTGATCAAGATTTTTCACAGAACCCGTTCTAGATCGTATTGGCCCCTTCAGAATATAATCATCCGGATAGCCGTGTATTCTCATATATTCGCGCGGCGTTAGATATCTATCTTCTACAGGATGATAAAATATCTCGCCACATCTCAACGTATTTGATGGGCGCTTTCGATGAAGGCGAAGATACTTCGTTGTGTCCTTGGGAGTCAAGCTGCAACGGAGATCCTTGCTCAAATGTGTTTGCGCAGATAGATATGAACCTTCAGGTACTTGAGCGATTCGTTCTCGGTCCCTGGGTGGTGTAACATCAACGTGGCTATCAAGTCTTTCATAGACAGTTTTGCCTCGAATCTTGGGGTCTGGTTTTCCCAATCCCTTGATGACTTCTCCTATTCCTACATGCGGCTCGTAGTGAAAGAGACCTCTACAATCTTTTGGAGGGGCATAGGTTGGTTCTGGAAAGACAAAACCATTCTGACCATGTGTTGCTACAACGAAAAGACGTTCGCGCAACTGCGGGACTCCATAATCAGCAGCGAGAATTACGCGCCATTTAGGAGTGTAGTTGATTGCTTCCAACTCACGCAGAAATTTCTCGATGACTTCCCCGCGTTTGTTTGTGTTACCCTTTGAGGAAAGTAGCCCCTTGACCTGTTCCAGTAGAATAACCTTGGGGCGCATAATGTTCGCAAATCGGATAATTTCGAAAAGAAGAAGCCCCCGTTCGTCGCGCAGTCCAAGTTGTTTTCCAGCCAATGAAAACGATTGACATGGCGGTCCTCCGAATAAAAGATCCAAACTACCTTTTTTCAAATTAAGGTCTTTCATCAATACTTGTGGGTCAATATCACGAATATCCGCTTGAATTACAAGTGTGTTTCTCTTTTGTTTCTTTGCGTTAGTGCGTAAAGTTGAGCAACAATGCTCATCAAATTCAATTTCGGCCAATATTTCAAAACCCGAATCTTGAATACCGATATCCATACCACCGGCACCCGAAAAAAGACTTATTGATTTTTTTGCGCCATTATTCATTGAGGTCTCTGTACCATACCCAATTTTGAGGATTATTTATTGATGTAGAATGACCCTCGCACCACCTCATTGTCAAGGGGAATTTTCCCAGCTATTTGAGACGCGTTTCCTATGTTGCATATTCCCTATCTCTCAAGTCACCCATGCTTGCTGTAGTTTCCAGTAAACTTGCCGTCAGCAACAACGCAAAGATGACGAACAACCTTCATCATTGACCGTCTCATCTGATTTCCTTGCGAAGCGGTGTACAACTGCTTTCCCGTGCTGCGAAAGACAGGGGAGACGAGGTGGCCTCCCCCAGTGTCAACTTACTTCAGCAGCAGCATCTTGCGGGTTTCGGCGCTGCCACCTGACTGCAAGCAATAGAAATACACGCCGCTGGCTACGGGCAAGCCATTGTCGTCGCTGCCCTGCCAGGTAACGGTGTGGTCACCGGGCTTCATATCGCCGTTCACCAGCGTCTTCACGCGCCGGCCACGCACGTTGAACACCGCCAACTCGACCTGGCCGGAAACCGGCAGGCTAAAACCGATGGTCGTCTCGGGGTTGAAGGGGTTGGGATGGTTCTGGTGCAGCATGCCAGAGATGGCGGGGATGTCGTTGTCGTCGTTGGCCACTACGGGAAACTCGACATCTATGGCGGCGTACATGAGCGTGCTGGCACAAGGGGGAGGAATATAGCTCCAGTGGCTGTCGAGGAAGAAGAGGTGAACGCGGCCGACATTGTCACCCATGTCCTCGATGCGGTCGCCGGGATAGACATACAGGGGGATCATGCCGTCGAGTTCAGGGGTGTCGATCGAGTTGAGTGCGATAGGCTCACACCAGGTGTCACCGTTGTCGTTGGACACGGCGATGTATATCTCCGGCACGTCGGCCCACTCGGTGTAGAGGCGAGATTTAAGGCCATCTGACCAGACCACAGCCAGCCAGTTGTTATCAGGATTGGAACAAATTTTGAAGTTGTTCTCGTGAAAGGCGTTTTCTTCCGAGTAACAGCCGATGGGCCAGCCCAATACCGAGACAACCTCGCCTTCATCCGAGAATTCATCCACCACGCCGTCAGCGTCCTCGTCCCAGGGAAGGTAAACCTGATTTGCCGGGCCGGAACCCTGAGGATAAAGGTTGCCAATCTCGAAGGTCTGGGAGTCTGGATCGAATACGACATCACGCATATACAGATTCCAGGGAAACAGAACGTCCTCGCCGGTGCCATCGACGCCATGCAGGGCAAAGCAAGAGGGTACATGCAGGCGGCCTTCGCTGTCGAACTCAGCCGAGAAATTCCCTGAATGCGTGAATGTGAAGTGCAGGCTGTCGGCGGCGAAATGGGGTGTATTATCCAGATTCAGCGGGTTCTCGACCCACTGCTCGGAGTTGGTGGAGAAGTATTCCCAGTCGCCATCGCCAAAGTTCTCGTTCCACAGCACGAACATATCGGGATAAGCCAGGTCTATGGCCTCACCTTGTAGATAACCGATAATGGCCAGCTTGCCGTCACGGCTCACTGCCGCGCAGTGGAATGGCCTGATTTCATCTGGGCCGGCGTTCCATGCGTCCATAATCGGGAGCGTGTAGTAATTCCAGTCAAGATCATCCATCGTGCTGTTGTCCAGATCGGCGGTTGCAAAGTCGGCACAGGCGATGAGCACGTTCTCGCTGGGTTCGCCGCAGTGTGATGTACTGTTGCGGGCGATGACATACACGCGGGCTGAATCGGGGTTGCCGATGGGCGCTCTGCTGACGAACACATATGGCCAGATGAACTCGTCGTCCGGGAACGGTGGCATGAAACCGGTGCCCGCCCAGTCTTCGTTAGGCATGAGCATGAACGGGGTGCCGATTAAGCCGGGGTGACTGAGCATGTGATACATGTCATAGTTGAACGCAACTTCATAGACGCCGTCAGCGTCCAGGTCAATGTGCCATGCGCAAAGCGGGTCCTGTGTGTCGAAGTCGAGGAACAAGCCGCCATAGCCTTCCCTGCTGTCACTGTTACCGATGTAGAATGTCTGCGTGCTCTGGGCGATGGGATTCCAGTAGGCGATGTGCTGACGGCGTGTCGCACTGGCGGCCTCCATGGCATGGAAGCCGATATAGATTCCGTTAGCGCCGGGATGGGTGTTTGACTGCACGCGGATTGGGCAACCGTTGTAGCTGCCGGGCATGTAATTGTAGTAAGTGGTTTGAATCTCTTGTGGCTCGGTGGAGAATGAGTACTCGGGCACTGCGAACAGTATCGTGAACCCAGATGTCAGGAATAGTAAGATGAACAGCCGAAGTTTGCCTTTCCTCATGATAGTCCTCCCAGGTTGATTCCCGATTGAAAAACGCATTACTGAGCCTGCAATAATTCGGGAGCGTTACACTCCACTTTCGGGTATTCGCTACGCTACATACCCTTTCGTTCGATGGTTTCGTTTGCTCCGGCTTTGCCGGTGCAAGCCGAAACTACTTCAAAAGCAGCATCTTGCGGGTTTCGGTGTTGCCGCCGGCCTGCAAGCGATAGAAATACACGCCGCTGGCGACGGGCGAGCCATTGTCGTCGCTGCCCTGCCAGGTAACGGTGTGGTCACCGGGCTTCATATCGCCGTTCACCAGCGTCTTCACGCGCTCGCCCCTCACGTTATACACCGTCAGCTCCACCTGGCCGGAAACCGGCAGGCTGAAACCGATGGTCGTCTCGGGATTGAAGGGGTTGGGAAATGCGCCCAGCAACTGCGGCAGTGATGAGCTGTCCCCAAGTTCGCACCACACCCAATTTTCAATCATTAGCGAGCAGAAGTACAATTGCCCTGTTGGGTTTTGTGTAGGAGCGCTGCCTATACCCCACCAGTAGTCGTCATAGAAGAGGAAATCCAGACGAAACTGGTTATCACCAAGATAGATAAACTCCTTTCTTGGGAAGACATACATCGGCACCAGGCCTGTCATCTCCGGTATGTCAATTGCGTTCAGCCGGATGGGATTCTCCCATTCCCAGTAGTCCGAGATTCTGACCGAAATGCACAACTCCGGAACCTGAGCCCAGAGGCTGAGACCAGACTCGCCAAGCGCCCAGAAACGGTGGGCGTTGGTGGCGTCAGTCCAGATAAGGGCCTGTGTGTAACATTGGTTAGAGAGAATATTCATGCTGCTGCATGCGGAAGTGATATCCCCAGGCCCACCATACCAGCCATAGGGCCACAGCGGCTCGGTATCGAGCTGGCCATCGGGTGTGATGTCCACTTCCCCATCGCCGTCTGTATCCCACGGAAGATGGAGGGCATAGAGGTCGTCTGACTGGCCAGGGTAGGCAAGCTGATTCGTCCAGATATCGTCGTCAGGATCAAAGACGATATTTCGCAACTGGTTCCATTGGTTCCACTGGCTTTGCTGGTATGTCCCCGACGCATGCAGACCATAGATAACCGGCATGCTAATTCGCCCCTCAGCGTCAAAGCTGATGTTCACGTTGGCGCTGTAGCGAAAAGAAAACCAGGCATCTTGCAGGGCATCGATGAATCCTCTTGGGCCACCAGTGGGTATGGGCGGATACAGCTCAGAGTTGGCTATGTGCAGTTCCCAGTCACCCTCGCCAAAGTTGTCGTTGTAGAGCACGAACACATCTGGGTCTTCGAGGTTCAACCCCGCCGGGCCTGGCTCGATGTAGCCCATGATGGCGAGTTTGCCATCCTGTGAGACAGTTGCGCTGTAATGTAGCCGGTTTTGCGCCGGATATTCCGCCCAGGCGTCAAGTTGCGGGAAGGTGGAGAAGTTCCATGAATCGCCGACACATCCGTTGTCGATGTCACTAGTGTCGAAGTCTGTCCAGCCGAACAAAACGTTGTTGCGGGGATAGCCCTGCTCCAATGTCCGGTTCGAGCAAAACACGTACAGCCTGCGCGTTCCGTCGGTATCGTAGGTGGGTGAATTCACCACGAATATTCTGGGGCCGACAAACTCGTCGTCAGCGTTGGGCGGCGTGAACCCACCAGCCGGCCAGCAACCGTTTGGGGCCAGCACAGCGGGGGTTGTAATCAATCCTGGCCCCTGAAGGACATGCCACATGTCGTAGCAGAGCAACACTTCGTCAATGCCATCCTGGTTAGCGTCGCTGCTCCAGGCGAAGAAAGGGTCCTGGGTATCGAAATCCATGGCCATACTGCCGGGGCCATCTGCAATGCTGTCTGTAGAAAGGGGCGCTTGAGTGTTGAGCGTTCCTTCAGGACTGAAATAGGCATACCTTTGCCGGACGGGTTCCGTGGCGGTTTCGGCAGCCAGGAACATTATATAACTGCTGTTATTGCCTGGGTAGTTGCAGTTTTGCATTATCACCGACGTGCCGCTGAGATCGTTGGGCGGGTAGTCGTACCATGTTTCCATGATTGGTGTGGGTTCGATCAGGAATTCCCAGTCTGGAATCCCATAGAGAGAGGTTGTCAGAAATAATACTATGAGACAAAGAGTCGGGTGCATTACCTTTTTCATAATATCCCCTGCGCAAATGAGGGGGGAGGCGAGAGAACCTCCCCCCGTGTCAACTTACTTCAGAAGCAACATCTTGCGGGTTTCGGCGCTGCCGCCGGCCTGCAGGCGATAGAAATACACGCCGCTGGCGACGGGCGAGCCATTGTCGTCTGTGCCCTGCCAGGTGACGGTGTGGTCACCGGGCTTCATATCGCCGTTCACTAAGGTCTTCACGCGCCCGCCACGCACGTTGTACACCGCCAACTCGACCTGGCCGGAAACCGGCAGGCTGAAACCGATAGTCGTCACCGGGTTGAAGGGGTTGGGGCGGTTCTGGTGCAACATGCCAGAGATGGCTGGAATGTCGTTGTTGTTGTTGGCCACATTGGGAAACTCGACGTCTATGGCGGCGTATGACATCGTGCCGCCGTCGTTGGCGCCATTGCCATTCTGGGCAAACGCGCCATAGCTGTTGTCGTCAAGGAAGAACAGGTGAATACGTCCAATGTCGTTGCCGAGATATTCGATATGGTCACCGGGATAGATATAAACCGGAATCATATCGGCAAGCTCGGGTGTGTCGAGCGCGTTCAGCTCGATCGGCTCGGTCCAGGTGTCGCCGTTATCGCTCGACACAGCGATGAATATCTCCGGCGCGGTGGCCCAATCGACATAGTCCTCGTCGCCGGCGTCGTTGTAGAAACGAGACTTGAGGCCATCTGACCAGACAGCAGCCAGCAGTTCGTGGTCTGGGTCGGAGCAAATCTTGAAGTTGTTTTCGTGGAAGGCGTCATCGGCCACGTACCAGGCGACGGGCCAGCCGTTCACCGACCTCACGAAGCCTTCGTCCGAGTATTCATCGACCACGCCGTCTGCGTCCTCGTCCCAGGGGAGATATGGCACATCTGCCGGGCCGGTTCCCTGCGGATACAAGTTGTTGGTTACGAATGTACCATCAGACGGATCGAATACTACATCGCGCATGAACATGAACCAGGGGTAATAAATACCAGACCCGGTGTCATCGATGCCGTTGAGGGCGAAGCAGGAAGGAACGTGCAGGCGGCCTTCACCGTCAAAGACGGCTGAGGAATGCCCGGAATGCGTGTAGGTGAAATGCAGGCTGTCGGAGTCGAAGAACGGTTCGACAGGTGCCGGGGGCTGGTTCATCGGGCTATCGACCCACTGTTCGGAGTTGATGGAGATATATTCCCACGCGCCCTCGCCGAAGTTGTCGTTCCACAGAATGAACTGGTCTGGATAGGCCAGGTTGATGGGTGGATCGTCACCGGCCAGGTGGCCAATGATGGCCAGCTTGCCGTCACGGCTCACTGCCTCGCAATGGAAGGGACGAATCCAGTCTGGGCCGGCGTTCCAGGCATCCATCATCGGAATGGTGGTGTATGTCCAGGGGAGGTCGGCCATCAAGCTGGCGTCGAGGTCGGCGGTGGTGTAGTCGGCCCAGGCGATGAGCACGTTCTCGCTGGGGTTGGCAGACTGCGATGTGTGGTTGTTGCCAATCACGAAAACGCGGCGCTTGCCATCGGTGGCGTAGGTGGGCGCCTCGCTGATGAACACATATGGCCAGTCGAATTCGTCATCAGGAAACGGCGGCGTGTAGCCGGTGCCAGACCAGTCTTCGTTGGGTATAACCATGAACGGCGTGCCGATGAGGCCGGGCTGATTGAGCATGTGATACATGTCATAGTTGAATGCACATTCATAAACGCCGTTGGCGTCCAGGTCAATGTGCCATGAACAGAGCGGATCCTGTGTTTCAAAGTCAATCGAAAGGCCGCCGTAACCTTCGCGGCTGTCAACGTTACCTATGTAGAATGTCTGCATGCTTTGATCGACGGGATTCCAGTAGGAGATGTTTTCGCGGCGGGTCGCGTTGGCGGTCTCCATGGCGTGGAACAGCATATAGACGCCGTTCTGGCCCATCGCGTTGTTGGTCTGCACACGGACTGGACAGCTGTTATAGCTGCCCGGCATGTAATCGAAATAAGTGGTTTGGATGGCTTGCGGGTCGGTGGAGAATGAGTAGTCGGGTACGTCGCGGGTGGGTTGCGGCAAGCGTCCGGGTGGTGTGTCAATGGCGGTTTTGTCGAACGTGTCGATTTGGGTTTCGGCGGCCATGGCGGTCACAAATATGACCATCAGGCATAACAGGATTGTTCGTTGCATACGTCCTCCTCAGTCATGTGTTATTGCAGGGACGTGTTTTTAGATTTGTCCCCCCAGATACGGCATTTGATGATGATGTTTTTTTTCTTGTCAATGTTTTTTCACTGACGACACGCTCGACAACCTGAGAGTAATCAATTTGCTCCGGCTGTCTCCAGCCTTGCGGATAGAAATGCAGGTTGCAATCCAAGAGCATATCAGCCTCCCCTACTTGAGCAGCAGCAGTTTTCTCGTGATGGTTCTGCCAACCGATGTTAGTCGTGCAAAGTAAACGCCGCTGGCGACGGGACGGCCGTCGTCGTCATCGCCGCCCCAGGTGACGCTGTGACGACCAGCCGGTCGATAACCCCCCAGAATCGACCGGACACGTTCGCCACGAATGTTGTAAATAGTCAGCTCCACTTTGCCCGCCGAGGGCAAACTGAAAGCCAGTGTCGTCTCTGGATTGAACGGGTTGGGATGATTGCCCAGCGACAGAGCCGGCGGAGGCAGAAGCTCCGCGCCGGCGCTCACGTTTCCGAAATCGATGTCGAGCGCCATGTATCGTAGCGTGCCGCCCATGTTGGCGCCGTTACCATTCCGGGCGAATGAGCCGTAGCTGTGATCGTCGAGAAAGAACAGATGTACGCGACCTATGCCGTCGCCCAGGTACTCGATGCGGTCGCCGGGATAGACGTAGCACGGGATCATGCCTGCAAGTTCCGGGGTTTCGTTGGCGTTCAGCAATATCGGCTCCGACCAGGTGTCGCCGTTGTCGCTGGAGACAGAGACGGCTATCTCCGGCGTGTTTTCCCACTCGGCATAGTCGGGGTCGTCATCGTGGTGCCACTTCCTCGCTTTTGTGCCGTCACTCCAGACGGCGCACAGCAGGCTGCGCTCGGGGTCACTGGCGATCTTGAAGCTGTTCTCATGGAAGGACTCATCCCACTCATACCAGTAAATCGGCCAGTAGTGGATGCCTGGGTTGCCCCATTCATCGCCTGGCATGTATGGCGAGCCATCTTCGGTTTGCGGCCAGAGGTTGTTGATGGCGAAGGTGCCGTCGCTGTGATTGAACACGACATCCCGCATGTAGCTGAACCAGGAATACAACATGATATTGCCTTCGGACCAAACATGAAAACCGAAATTCAGGGGCATGTGCAGCCTGCTCTCTGTATCAAAACTGGAGGACATATGGTTCGAGTTGTACGGCGCCATGAAGAAATGGTCATCAGGATTACCGAACCACTGCTCGGAGTTGGTGATGAACAGCTCCCACTCGCCCTCGCCGTAATTGTCGTTCCAGAGCACGAACAGGTCGGGAATGTCGATGTCCTCGAGGCTGTCATCAATCGTATGCAGATAGCCTGAGATGGCCAGTACGCTGTCTCTGGCCAGAGCCTCGCAGAAGTCAACTTTTACAACCAGCGAATCCGCGGCCCACTCCTCGAACTGGGAGATTGGCTGATAGCTCCAGTCCAACCAGTCCAGATCATCTATAAGGCAAAACTCAAGATCAGCAGTGTCGTAATCGGCAAAACCCAGGTACAGCATTGTATTAAGCGGCCATCCTGTCCCTTCATAATCTCGATTGAACACATAGGCGCGCCGCTTGCCATCAGTGTTGTACGAGGGTGCATGGCCGGTGAAAAAGCCGGGCCAGTGACCGTTTGTCTCACTTCCATCCGGCGGCAATATCTCCCGCGCACAAGACAACTCGCCTGGCTGATTGTACTCGTGCCAGCGATCATATTGGGCCAGCGTTTCAAGGTCGTTGTCGTTATCAATGTCGGAGTGCCAGACGAACAGCGGGTCTTGGGTAACGGGGTCGATGTCCATTGCCGGATACCCGCCGCGAGTGTCTTCCATTCCGGCAAAGAATACCTCCACATCGCCATTCGGCCAAACATAGGCGAGGTAGATATTGCGCACCGATGTCACCGTTAGTTGCGCATGACAAACTATGTAAACGCCGTTGTCACCAGCAACGCTTGCAGCCTGAATCTGAACGGGAAGTTGGTTGTAGCCACCAGGCATGAAGTCATACCAGGATTCCATGACAGGCAAGGGATTAACCCCGAATGACCAGTCGGGAGATTGAGCCTGGAGCGATAGAATTGCGCCAAGCATGGCGAAGGCAAGAAGGCAGGTTCTCATCAGTCTCTCCTCAGTTCATAAAGCAATCGTCAACAATGCGCATACAAAATGTAACCGATGTGAACATATCTGTCAAAGGTTTTCTGCACGGAAAAGTATTTTTTTACTTGACGATTTATACGAATATCATAAATTATCCCTCATATCGTAAACAAGCGCTACATTCGTAAGGATTGTATGATGGAACAAAAGCAGGCTCGGTCTCCCAAAGAAACGCAGCTCATGGCCACGGCGGAGGAGCTGTTTCTGCGTTGCGGCATCCGTCGGGTGACGGTCGAAGAGATATGCCGCAAGGCGCATGTGAGCAAAATGACCTACTACAAGTATTTCAGCAGTAAGGCTGACATTGCCGTCAAGGTGCTCGAGAAGATATGCAGCGAGATGAGCGAGATCAAGTGGGGCATCCTGCGCGCCGACAAGCCATTCACCTGGAAAGCTGAGCAGCTCATCGAGTTGGAGGTGGACCTGGCCAAGCGCATGAGCGAGGACTTCCTGTACGATTACTTCAACTACCCGGAACTGAAACCGCTGGTAACGAAAATCATGAAGCAAGGCTACTCCGACCTCGAAGAACTTTACCGCGAAGCGCAACGAAAGGGTGAGATTCGGCAGGACATCAGCCTCAAGCTCATAATGTACATGACGCGCCAACTGTATGTCATCATGCAGGATGAAGCCATTCTGAGCGAGTATGACAACATGCGCGATTTCACCCGCGAGTTGGCCCGCTTCTACTTCTATGGGCTTCTCGGCCACAACGACGACGAGAAGGACGCATGAGAGCCGTCCTGACGCTGGCGCTTGCGCTGTGCCTGGCATCTCTCGCCGGCATCGAAGTGTCTTTCCGGCGCGAAGTGTCGGCCTGGGTGCGGCCCTGGCTGAACGACGATCAGAACAGTGTCATGCTCGGCGGACACTGGAAGCCGGAGCTTGACCTGATACTGCTGACCACCGACGCCGGGCTGGCGCTCGACAGCCGACTCTCGGTGCGTGCCGCCGGGTGGTACTGGCGTGGCGAAGGCGGCGACGACAGCGACATCGACGCAAAGCTCTACCGCGGTTGGCTGCGGATGAGCAGAGACCTCTGGGAGGCGCGTGTCGGCTTGCAGAAGATCAACTTCGGCCCGGCGCAGATGCTGCGCAGCCTACAGTGGTTCGACCAGCTCAACCCGCGAGATCCGCTACAGCACACCACGGGCGTCTGGGCAGGACTGGGACGCATCTACTTCGCCAACAACGCCGGCTTGTGGGGCTGGGTTGTCCTTGGCGAAGGTGAACCTCGCGGTACAATGGCCATGAATTCCCGAAAAGACGCACCCGAATTCGGCAGTCGTTTCGAGTGCCCCATCATCGACGGCTCACTGGGGCTGACATATCACCACCGTGAACTCGAAGAACCCGGGAATGCGGGCGACCCGATATGCGACAGCTATGCCGTTGACGGCCGCTGGGACTGGGCAATCGGCTTCTGGACAGAGCTTGCCGCGCATCGCTACCGACACATCGACTCATTGTACAGGCAAAAATGGCTGCAAAGCTATACAATTGGTGCAGATTACACCATCGGCGCGGGAAATGGACTGTATGTTCTGGCCGAAGCCATGTATGTTCGACGTGCCAATCATTTCTTCAGAAGGCAATCTTTTGATACTTGTTGGGATGATAGCAGGACAAACGATGTGGATAACGGGATACTGAGTGCATCGATGAGCTACCCACTGGGTATGATGGACCAGCTTACACTGATTGTAACCTACGACGTTGATGCTAACAGTTATTACCGCTACTTCAGCTGGCAGCGCACCTGGGACTACGTCACCGCCCACCTCAATCTTAACTGGAATCCCGACTATGCAGCGCCGGGTGCATCCCCGCGTGAGACAGGCCTGAGCGCGCAGTTCATGCTCACGGCTCACTTTTGACCCTGGGGAATACGGTTTGTCATACAGTTTTTGTGTTTGCTTTTTTCAAAAAAGCAAATCAGATGGATATTTGGTCTATCTGAGTGGTGAAGGCGTATCTTTGATACGTCGATCCCGAAGATTGGACAAATATACTCTGACTTTATTGACATATTCAAAATAAGTAAGCATTGTGATAAGGGAGAAATAATGAAGCAAGCACTCATTGAAATCCGCGACATGGTGAAACGCTACCCGATGGGCACCGGCGAGTTCACCGCGCTCGAGGACATCAACCTCGACCTCTGCAAGGGCGAGTTCGCCGGGCTGGTCGGTCCCAGCGGTTCCGGCAAGACTACCCTGCTCAACATCATCGGCTCGCTGGACGTGCAGAGCGAGGGCGAGGTGAACGTGCTGGGACGAGCCATCAGGGAGCTCGACGGCAAGGGCTCGGCGCGACTGCGCAGCCATCACATCGGTTTCATCTTTCAGACCTACAACCTGCTGCCCGTCTATAGCGTTTACGAGAACGTCGAGTTCCCGCTGCTGCTGCTGGAAATCGAGTCGGCGAAGCGTCACCGGATGGTGATGGACGCGCTCGAGTGGGTTGACCTGACCGACAAGCTGAAGTCGCGTCCGGCGCAGCTTTCGGGCGGACAGTGCCAGCGGGTGGCCATCGCCAGGGCGATGGTGAAGAAACCCGATCTCGTGCTGGCCGACGAACCCACCGCCAACCTCGACGCCGAAAACTCGCACCACATCCTGCGCACGATGGATCAGCTCAACCGCGAGTTGAGCACAACCTTTCTGTTCAGCACACACGACCAGAAGGTCATCCAGTATCTGCGGCGCAAAATCACGCTGTTCGACGGCAAAGTGGCCAGGGACGAACAGATGAACGGCGTTGCCTGAGAGGAGGCGTGAGATGATTACCAAGCTCGCCTTTCGCAACATCCGGGGCGCCGGGCTGCGCACCTGGATCAACGTCTTCATCCTCTCCATCGTCTATGTGACCATCATCTGGTTCGAGGGGTTGTACTGCGGCTGGGTGAACCAGGCTGAAAACGACATGATTGACTGGGAGATTGGCGGAGGGCAGGTGGTGGTGGCCGGCTATGACCGCTTCGATCCCTTCAGTTGGGACGACGCCCACGCGCCGTTGCCCGCCAGCGTCGAACAACTGCGGGTTGACGGCCAGGCTGCCGCGATACTGGTCTCCAGCGGCGTTGTCTATCCACAGGGCCGTCGCCAGAGTGTGCTGCTGAAAGGAATTGATACGAGACAAAGGGTGCTCGCCATCCCCACCGACTCGATGGCCGTCACCGACGGCAAAGTGCCCATTGTGCTCGGACAGCGCATGGCGCATTCACTGGATGTGCAGCAGGGCGACAGTTTTACCATGAAATGGCGTACCGCCGGCGGCGCTTTCGATGCTGGTGATGTGACCGTAGCCTGCATCATGCGAACCACCGTTCCGGCGGTGGACACCGGGCAGATATGGCTGTCGCTGGAGGATTTGCAACGCATGAAGGAACTGCCCGGCGAGGCCACCTACGCCGTGCTTGCTATAAAATCAGAAGAACCCACGACGCCGGACAACTGGCGCTGGGAAGACACCGACTTTCTGCTGAGCAACCTGCGCGCTATCATGAAAAGCGAAGCCGCCGGTGAGTACATCATCTTTGCGATGCTGCTGTTCATGGCGATGATCGCCATCTTCGACACGCAGGTGCTGTCGCTGTTCCATCGCCGCAGAGAGATGGGCACACTGCTGGCGCTGGGTCTCACCAGAAGGCAGCTCATCAGGCTGTTCACGCTCGAGGGCGTGCTGCATGCCGTTCTGGCCATCGTCATGGCCGCCGCGTGGGGCACGCCGTTACTGTGGTACTTCGGAACCGAGGGCTGGAAGCTGCCCGAGTTTTACGACGAGTATGGCATGGCCGGGATGTCAGGCACTCTTATCTTCGACTATTCGGTCGGCCTCGTGGTGCGCACCATCATCCTGGTGGTGTTCATCACCACCGTTGTAAGCTGGTGGCCCACACGCCGCATCGCCCGGCTCAAACCCACCGACGCCCTGCGCGGCAAGCTCAGTTGATGGAGGACACGATGCTTAAATTTTTGATAAAAGGTCTCTTCCGCGACCGCTCGCGCAGTCTGATACCCATACTGGTCGTCTCGGCCGGCGTGACCCTGACCGTCTGCATGATCAGTTTCATGCAGGGCTACCTGCGCGACATGATATACGAAAACGCCCGCTTCGCTACCGGGCATGTGAAGATCGTCACCCGCAGCTTCAGCGATATGATAGACCAGAGGCCGCTCGACCTGGCGTTACTCGGCGTCAGCGACATTCTCGACAAATGGGAGACTCAACCACAAAGCGCCGAACTGCTGTGGGTGCCACGCATTTCCTTCGGCGGCCTGCTCGACATCCCCGACGAAAACGGCGAGACTCGCTTTCAGGGCGAGGTGGGCGGCATGGCCGTTGTAATGCGCCCGCACAGCGACAGCCGCTTCGACCCCGACATCGAGCGTCGGCTGCTAAAGCTCGATGACTCGATTGTGCGGGGCCGTATGCCGGCAACGCCAGGAGAGATGCTCGTCAGCGAGCAGATGTTCACTCAGCTCGACATTCCGCTGGGGCACACCGCCAGCATCATCGGCTCGACCATGTTTGGCTCGATGGTGGTGCACAACTTCACCATTGTGGGCACAATCGAGTTCGGTATCGAGGCGCTGGATCGTGGCGGCGTCATCATTGACTTCGCCGATGCCCAGTCAATGCTGGACATGGAGGACGGCGCCGGCGAGATACTGGGCTTCTTCCCCGATTTCGAATATTACCCTGACCGCGCCGACGGATTGAAGGAGAGCTTCAACGCCATTCTCACCGACGAAAGCGACGAGTTCAGTCCACTGATGCTGACCGAGTACGACCAGAACCAGCTCGGTGCGTTCATTCAGTACTCCGGCTACACCCTGGGAATAACGATGTTCGCCTTCGTGTTCGTGATGGTCATCGTGCTGTGGAACGCCGGCCTGATGCAGGGCATCCGCCGCTATGGCGAGATTGGGGTGCGGCTGGCAATGGGCGAGAGCAAGGGCCACGTCTTTCGCGCCATGATTATCGAGTCCCTGGCGATCGGCTGTGTCGGCTCGGTCATCGGCACGGCGGTGGGACTGGCCCTGTCATACTGGATGCAGGCCTACGGCTTTGACATGAGCCATTACATGACCAACAGCTCGATGATGATGAGCAACGTCATGCGCGCCCACGTGAACCTCAGAAGCTATCTGGTCGGCTTTGCCCCGGGCATCGGGGCAACCGTGCTGGGCGCGGCCATGGCCGGTGCTGGCATCTTCAAACGACAGACATCGCAACTCTTCAAGGAGCTGGAAACATGATACGCATTACATCACTCATACTACTGCTGGCTGCTACAGCGCTGGCCGCTCAAACTCCCACGGGCGAAGAACTGTTGCGACGCATTGACGACAACCTCTTTGCCGAGACGGTTTACATGGAATCGAAGATGGTGGTGCACGGTCGCCGCAACACCCGCACCATCGAAAGCCGTAGCTGGATGCGCGGCGAGGAAGACTCGTTCACCGAGTACACCGCGCCCCCACGCGAGGCAGGCAAGAAGATGCTGAAGCTGGGCGACAACCTGTGGACCTACGACCCTGACAGTGACCGCATCATCACCATCTCCGGCAACATGTTGCGCCAGAGCGTGCTTGGCAGCGATCTCTCCTACGAGGATATGATGGAGGAAACGCAGTTGACAGAGATGTACAGCGCCACAGTCAGCCGCGACACGGTCTTCATGGAGCGCGACTGCTGGGTGCTCGAGCTCGCCAGCCGCATAGACGACCCGGCCTACTGGAGTCGCATGATGCTGGTCGATAAGGAACGCAACCTGCCGCTGTATGAGGAACGCTATGCTCGCAGCGGCAAGCTGCTGAAGACCGCCACCATCACCGAGGTGTTCCCGCAGCCAATTCAGGGGCGCTGGTATCCGCGAGTGATGCTGTACAAGGATGTGCTCAACAACGGCGAAGGCACCGAGTTCATCATCGACGCGGTCGAGTTCGACGTGGTCATCCCCGCCGCGAAGATGAACAAAGCCGCGCTACGCTGAGAGCAGGGGTGTCTCGCTTTTCGCCATTCGTGCAAAGTTTGCGTTGACAGCGCCGAGCGGTTTCGTAGCGTTTGCCAAAACTACTTGAAGGAAGGACTCATGCCAAACGTATCACTCGCTCCCGATTCAACTCCATATACACTGCCCAACGAAGCTTCCACTACATTGGAGCGCGCCGAACTCGAAAGAGTTACAGCAGAGCAGCGCGCCCTGGGACGCCGCATCGTCGCCGTGCAGGGCCTTGGCTTTGTGGGCTGCATCATGGCCACTGTCATCGCCGACGCCACCGGCGCCGACGGCAAACCGATCTACTTTGTGCACGGTCACCAGCGGCCATCGCGTCGTTCGTTCTGGAAGGTGCCGGTCATCAATACCGGCAAGCCGCCGGTCAGCAGCTCCGACCCCGAGGTGCCCGAGATATTCACCCGCACCGTTGACGAGAAGAAAACCTTCCGCGCCACCTGGCACAACTATGCCTACGAGGTGGCCGACATCGTGGTGGTGGACATCCAACTCGACGCCACCAAACCTGCCTTTGGCGAAGCGGAGAAGGGCTACTGCGACGTCACGCACTTCCGTGACGGCATGCGCACCCTTGCCAAACACATCAAGCCCGACTGCATGATTCTGGTGGAAACTACAGTGCCGCCCGGTACCTGCGACCGCATTGTCAAACCTATCGTCGAGGAAGAATTCAAGGCGCGTGGCATCGATACAACGAAGTATCCTCCGCTGGTGGCGCACAGCTACGAGCGCGTGATGCCCGGCGGTAGCTATGTGCGCTCTATCCGCGACTTCTGGCGCGTGTTTTCCGGCGTGAACGAGCAGAGCAAACGCCTGGCGCGGGAGTTCCTGACCAACGTGCTCAATACCGAGGAATTTCCGCTCACAGAGCTGGAGAATACCAACGCCAGCGAAATGGCCAAAGTGATGGAAAACACCTATCGCGCCGTCAACATCGCCCTTACCCTCGAGTGGGCACGATTCGCCGAGGACATCGGCGTGAACGTCTTCACCGTACGCGACGCCATTCGCATGCGCAAGGGCACCCACGACAACCTGCTGCGTCCCAGCCTGGGAGTGGGCGGCTACTGCCTCACCAAGGACCCCGTGCTGGCCAACTGGGCTATGCAGGACGTGTTCGGGATTGACGACAGTTTGGGCGTGGCCATCAACGCGGTCAACATCAACGACACCATGCCGCAGCACACTATCGACATCATCAAGGCCGAATATCCTGAACTGCGCGACGTTCGGGTGGCTGTGCTCGGTGTGAGCTACATCGAAGACGTGGGCGACACCCGCCATTCGCCCTCAGCCACGCTGGTGCGTTTACTCAAAGAAGAGTGGGCCGCCGTTGAATGCCACGACCAGTTTGTGGAAACCTGGCCAGAGATGGAAGAGGTGAGCGTGCGTCAAAATCTGGCTGAGGTCATCCCCGGCGCCGAGGTGATTGTGTTCGCTGTTGGCCACAGCGACTACAGATCACTCGATCCGCTCGAAGTCCTGCGAATGAACGGCGGCAAGCCGCTTATCATAGACTGCTCGAACTTTCTGTCCGACGCCACCATCCGTTCCTATCTACAGGCAGGCAGCAAGGTGAAGGGCGTTGGCAAGGGGCACATCCCCTCACTCGCCTGATGAAAACTTGTTTTTCAGCCCGGTCATAATGGCCGGGCTTTTTTTTGCCTTTCCCGCAAGGTTGGCTCAAAGTGCGGTCATTAGCTGAAATAGTTTGACACGATGGACGATTATCCGATATAAGTGAACAGAAGTAATAGAAATGTCAGAATACTGGATGGTGGATGCATGGGATTGCTGATAACGCTGCTGAACGCCTACGAGATACTCATCATCTTGAGGGCAGTGTTTTCGTGGATAGCGCCCAATCCCAACAACTCATTCTACCATTTTCTGGTGCAAGTCACCGAGCCGGTGTTGAGCCAGATACGACGGATTCTGCCACAAAAATCGGGGATCGATTTTTCGCCTCTGGTGGCGCTGTTGCTCATCCACCTGGTTAAATCGTTACTCGTCAAGTCACCCTAACATGGATAGAACAGGGGAGGAATGATGGAACAACTGGAACTGACACCCGTCGATATCCGGCACAAGGAATTCTCCACCGGTCTGGCCGGCTACAAGAAAGAAGAGGTGCGCGAGTTCCTCGAGCTGCTGGCCCACCAGATGGAAGACCTTCACAGTCGCTGCGCCAACCTCGAGCTGGAGAAAAAGCAGCTCGCAGAGCCTGGCGAGCAGGTAGAGAAAAACCAGTGGACTGATCCTGATCTGAGGTCCGCGCAAGAGCCAGAACCGGAACCAGAACCGGAACCAGAGCCGGAGCCAGAGCCGGAGCCTGAGGTCAAACCCATGCCAACTGAAAACCTGATCAGCCGCACTCTCATCCTTGCCGAGAAGACAAAGCAAGAGATTCTCGACCAGGCCGAAACCGACGCAGGGAGCATCATCGAGACTGCGGAGCAACGGGCACGGCAAATCCTCGAAGATGCCCGCGGCTATCTTCACGTTCTCGAAGACCAGTACAAAGCCATCAAGGGCAAGAAAAAGGACTTCCTGGCTCATTTCCGCAACGAGCTACAGAGCCTGATAGACAGCCTCAGCAGAGACACGCTGCTGCGCCCCGAGCTCGAGCACGCTCTCGACGAGCAATTTGCCGCATTGCACCTAGAACACCCCGCGCAAGAAACCGCACTTGTTGAGACCGATGAAGCAAGACCTCCTTTCGGCATCGACTGATCTGCTGCGCAGGCGGCTGCCCCACCCACCGCAAGTGGCGGTGATTACGGGCACAGGGCTGGGCGCTCTGGCGGATGTTGTCGAAGACCCTGTCGTCATTCCGTATGACGAGATACCAGGCTTCGTGGCCAGCACCGCGCCCTCACATGCCGGGCAAATGGTTGGCGGCATGGTTAGGGGATGCCCTGTGGTCGTGTTGCAGGGGCGCATTCACTACTACGAAGGCTTTGGCATGGAGAAAGTGGCTTGGCCGGTGCGCGTATTGCAGCGGCTGGGCGTGAAAACCCTGGCGCTCACCAATGCCGCAGGCAGTCTCAACCGCGCCATGCAGCCCGGTGATATCGTCATGCTCGACGACCACATCAACCTGATGGGCGCCAATCCGCTCATTGGTTTGCACGACGACGCCCACGGAGAACGCTTCCCGAGTATGCATCAGCCATATGACCAGGACTTGAGGCGGCAATTCCGCTCACTGGCGAAGCGGCACGGCGTTCGCGTGGCTCATGGCGTTTATGCGGCCGTCAGCGGCCCCAACCTCGAAACACGCGCCGAATGCCGAATGCTGGCCAGTCTGGGTGCCGACCTGGTGGGCATGTCAACCGTCCCTGAGACCATTGTGGCAGTGCAGGCGGGAATGCGTGTGCTGGCCTTGTCCATCGTCAGCAACTACGGTAACCTGTTCCACAACGAACGGCATACGCAGGACGAGATACGCCGTCACGCCGCCACGGCAGGCGTCAATCTGTCGAAGATACTGTCCGATCTGCTCGCGCAGCTTTCGGAGCGAGAATAGAATTTCAGGAGAACGAGTATGGCAGCAAAACCACTTTCCGATGACAAACTGAAGCATTACTCTGAGAACCTCACGAAGGAGAAAGAGGAAACCATCCGTATCATCGGTGACATCAGCGACAGGCAGCGCCGGGGGGCCAAGAACGGCTCTGGCGATCTGTCATCCTTCGCATTGCATCAGGCCGACCAGGGAACCGACACAGACACTATGGAACGTGAGGTATATCTGCTGGAGCAGGAGCAAAGAAAGCTCAAACTGCTCAATCTGGCGTTCAAGCGTATCTATGAAAAGACATACGGCATCTGTGAGATGTGTGGCTGTTACATCCCTGAACCTCGACTGAAAATCATTCCTTATGCCGCAACCTGCATCGAGTGTAAATCGAATGAGGAAAAGAAAAGCAGCAGAGGACGATGAAACGCGCCTGGTTTCTGTTTATATCACTTGCAGTCGTGCTGGCCGACCAGCTCACAAAGCTGGCCATCCGGCGTTCATTCGTAGAATACGAGAGTGTGCCCGTACTGGGCAATCTGCTGCGTCTTACCTACATCCAAAACACCGGCGCTGCCTTCAGTTTCTCCCCTGGCTCCCCCATGTTCAACCGCTTTTTCTTCTCGGCGGTGAGCCTGATAGCCATCATCGTGCTCATCTGGGTGGTTGTCCACGCTCGCCAGACACTGCCGGCGCTCTGCTACAGCCTCATTATCGGCGGCGCTGCCGGCAACCTCATCGACCGTCTGCGCCTGGGCGGAGTCACCGATTTTCTCGATGCCGATTTCCCCGATTTCATCATGCAGCGCTGGCCCGTGTTCAACCTTGCCGACTCCGCCATCGTGGTCGCCATTATTCTGCTACTCATCTACACACTGTTCTTTGAACGCAAACATACTTCCGGAGACGCTGATCATGAGAACCCTGCTTAGCCTCTTTCTGCTGCTGCCCGTGCTGCTGCTCGCACAGACCATCACCCCAATCGCCAATATACAAGACAGCACAAGCGTTTACGACGGCATCGAGGTCACTGTCGAGGGCGTCGTCACCATCGGCGCCGGCATCACCAACGACCAGCGCCTCAACGCGTTTATTCAAGACAGCTCCGGCAAGGGCATGATGCTGTTCGACCATGACATTACCGCCGCCCACGAAGCCGACCTGCTACGAGGCAACAGGCTACAGGTTACCGGCACGGTCGATGAATACAACGACATCACCGAGCTGACCGGCATCAGCTACACCGTCCTGGAAACCGGCGTCGACATCGCGCCATACATCATTCCGCTCACACTGGCGCAGGCAGACGACTACGCCGAATGGGAGGGCACGCTGGCGCAGGTTGCCGGTACCCTCTACGAAGACCCCTACAGCGTCGGGGGCGGCGCCAACCTCAACATCGAGGACACCGCCGGCGACCGCCTCACCGTCCGCGTGTGGGATTCCACCGGCATCACCCTGACGGGTTTGTCGCAGGGCGCAAATCTCACAGCGGTGGGCGTCGTGAACATCTACGGCAGCGATACTCAGGTGTTGCCCGGCTACCAGGAAGACATCGTGGTCGAGGTGGTCGAGGAGCCGGTCATCAGCGACATCAGCTACTCCCCTGCCGCCCCGACTGAGGACGACCCAATCAACGTGTTGGCCCGCATCACCGACGCCGACGGTACTATCGAAGAGGCCTTTCTCGAATATCGCCTGGCAAGCGAAACCGGTTTCACTACCCTCGACATGGATGACAGCGGCGACGATTACACCGCTACCATCCCCGCCATGAGCACATTCACCAGCGAGCCGGACGACTTTGTCTTTCGCATCACCGCCATGGACGACGACGACAACACAACCACCTGCGCCGAGCAGACCATCGGCATTGGCGGCGGCGGCCAGTTTATCCCCATCGCCACCATCCAGGACAACATCGACCAATACGACGGCCATGAGGTGGAAATCGAGGGCGTCGTCACCATCGGCGCAGGCGTGCTGCGCGACGACCAGTTGAACGCCTACATTCAGGACGGCTCTGGCCGTGGACTGCAACTCTACGCCTCCAGCATCACCAGCGCCTACGAAGCCGATCTCGTTCGCGGCAACCGCCTTCAGGTTACCGGTACGGTCGATGAATACAACGGCACCACCGAGGTGACCGACTTTACCTACACGGTGGTGGAAACCGGCGTTGACCTCGCCGAGGTGACGGTGGCGGGCGTCATCGCCGGAGTGCAGGACTACGCCTACTGGGAAGGCACATACGTTAAGCTGCCCGGCCTCGTGCTCGATAGCTTCTATGCCGGTGGCGGCCACAATATCACCCTGGTCGATGGCGACGGCACCGAGATTACCGCCCGCATCTGGGACACCACCGACATCGACTACAGCCAGGTGGCCGACGGCGACAACATGCTCGTGGGGGGCGTCATCGGCTCATATAATAACGCCAGCCAGATTATGCCCGGCTATCAGGAAGACCTTCTCAACCTCGACAAGCCCATCACTCAGATTATCTGGGATCCCGTTCCTGCCTTCGCCTCCGACGCTCTCACCGTGAGCACACGCATCGAATACACCACCAGCATCACCACAGCGACGCTGGCGTGGTCACTGGCGAGCACCGGTATATATACCGACGTGCCCATGAGCGACGAAAGCGCCTATTGGTATGCGGCCACCTTGCCCTCTATGGCCAGCCTCACCAGCGAGGACGACAACTTTCTCGTGCGCATCTCCGCGCAGACAGCCGCCGGACAGACAATCCAGTCCAACGTCTTCACCATACCCGTCTATACCGGCGCACCGATATTCGACGAGATCGAAATCGACAGCGACGCAATGGACGCCTACAGCTACGTGCACTACCCGTTCCTCGACGAGCCGGTTGACATCGTGGCCACCATTCTCGACTACGACGGCGCCATCAGCGAAGCCACTGTGCGCTTCAGCCGCGCCGGCACGGCCACGCTCGACTCGACAGCCGTGATGACGTCTGTCGGCAACAACCATTGGACTGCCGAGCTGCCGCCGCTGGCAAACCTCACCACCCTCGACGACAACTACATCGTCCAGCTCGAGGCCACCGACGACGAGGGCAGTGTCTCGCGCACCGAGGTAATTCTGGTCGAGGTGGCGCCACGCTGTCCCATCATAACGGGCATTACATTCACAGACTCGCCGGAACCGGGCGAAGACCTGCCCATGCAACTGCACATCTACGACACCGACGGGCTGATTGTGGACGGCAGTGCCGTATTGCAGTACTCGCTGGACTACACAGAGTCGATATACACCATGCCGCTCACTGTCGATGCCGCTGACAGCACGCTGTTCACCGGCGTCATTCTGGGGCGTTCAGGGGGCACGACAGTGCATGTGAACGCCGAAGCCGAGGACTACGCCGGCAACGCCGCCAGCGAATATCCCGACTGGAGCGAAGGCACACTCGAATACACCTGGCCGGTGCGAACCCACACCGCCATTCTCAAGGTGCCTGCACAGCCATTCGACCCCTACCACGGCGAGACGTTCCCCATCGATTACTTCGCCCGCCAGGGAGACAAGATCGTGCTGCGCATCTACAGCGCCGAGGGCAAGCTGGTTCACACGCCCGCAAACGCCATTGTGGCAGCCGAAGACGGCATCAACCGCTATGAGTGGGATGGCCGCAACCGCGCCCGCAGGCTGCTGCCGCTGGGTATTTACATCTGTCACCTCGAGGTCGTCAGCGCTGATGGCGGCGACAAGAAAACAGACCGCGCCCCGATTGTCATCGGCGCGCCACTGCATTAAGGAGCCGGCATGAAAGCGACGCTCACAATCACCTTCGTTCTCCTGTGCGCCAGTGCTCTGGCCATGTTCGACGACTACGAGCCTTCACCACGCGCCCGTGCAATGGGCGGCGCATATACAGCCGTGGCCTCCGACGCCAACACCGCCTTCTACAACCCGGCGGGCCTGGTGTTTCTGCAAAATGAGGCGCGCCTGGGCTACAGCCACATCCTCGACTGCGATTTCATAGTGCTGAAAACCGCGGCGCTGGCAAGCATTCTGCCGCGCAATTTCGGCACGGCCGCCATTGCCATACAGGCTTTGGACTGCGATTACCTCGAAACCAACCTCGACTCAGAGAAGATATACCGGCTGGCTCATGGCTTCACACTGCTCGACGACGTATATAGCCAGGTGCATGTCGGCTGGTCGGCCAGCCTGTACCACCTGGCCATCCACGGCTTTGGCGACGACACCGCCTTTGGCCTCGACTTTGGCGCGCTGGCCGTGCTGCACCAGCGCACTCGACTGGGATTCTCCGTCACCAACATCAATGCCCCCAAGGTGGGCGTGGACAGCCGACACGAGCTGCCACAGCGACTGTCCGCCGGCGTTGCCTACGAACCATACCCTGGCGTACTCACCACCATCGAACTGAAAAAGACCTTCAACACCGCCACCGAGAGCGAAGACACCATCACGCAATATCATGCGGGTTGCGAGGTGACATTGTTCGAGCGGCTGTTTTTGCGCGCTGGAGTTCGCAGCCAGCCTTCGAGTTACTCGATGGGCATGGGTCTCGATGTGCGCGGCATCCTCATCGATTATGCCTACAACACCCACCAGGTGCTGGGCGGCACCCACCACTTCGGCATGGGATACTCATTCTGAGGCCAAACTTTTCACACAGAAACGGGCGCCTTCGTGGCGCCCGTTTCGTTTTAAGACTTGCTTTGCTATTCAACCAATTGCAGTAGCCGCTCAATTGCCGGCATCTCATCGCGCCTCGAATCCTCTATGGCGCTCACACGATAGAAAATGCGCTGTGCAACAAGCACACCCTCGTGGGTGTACGTTGTATCTACAGTGGTATCGATGCGGTAATCTATCGTTACCGGAAAGTCGGCCACGTCGCTGGCGTAAACGCTGTAGTGGCTCACTGTGATTGGCTCGCCACCAGTATTGTGTGTCACCGCATCCCAGGTGAGCACGGCGTCGTTGCCCACACACTCGATGCGCAGGTTCTGCGGGGCAAGCGGTGGATAGCTGCTTTGCGTGGTGGCGGCAACTTCCGGCGACAGCGCGCAGGCGTTGCCCGCTTCGTCCACAGCGCGCACAGCGAACCAGTAATCGGCGCTGGGTTGCAGGCCGGTGACGATGGTCGAGGTGAAGCTGACGCCTGGATTGGCCAGGTTGGGGTCATCGTCGGTTGACCACACGTTGTCGGCTGTCGTGACGCCCGGTAGCGTGTCGTAATAGACCTCGTACCCGGCGAAGTTGAGGTCGGCGCTGACCAGCCACAGCAGCTCGACGCTGTCGCCGGTGATGACGCCGGACACAGCCGCGCCGATGGGATCGGGCGGCGTAGTATCGATGCGCACCACCCAGTCATCGGCGATGCCCTCCTGGCTGTCCGTTCCACTGTAAGCCGGGCCATAGCCGTGAATATCCCAGGCGCGCAGCTCGAAGGCCAGGTTCCCGCCCTCGACGGTATAAATCACTTCTGTGCGCACAACCAGTTCCGAGCGGTCATCGCGAAGCCGTGACCGCCTCGCCGATTCATACACATCCTGCCAACTCTCGCCCGCGTCATAGGTTCCGTTGCCGTTGGCGTCCCAGCGAACCTGCACTGTTGTGCTGTCGATGCCGAAATAATCGGTGAAGGTGCAGCCAACCATAACGGTGTCGCTGGGGCTCCATGAGGGCGTGGGTTGGCTCTGAGGCCAGGGGTTGGCACTGGTGGGCACATCGCTGTGAGGCACACCTGGCGCTTCGTTGGACAGAGCGGCGGGGTTGCCCGGCCCGTCCACAGCGCGCATGGCGAACCAGTAGAGCGAATCGGGGTCGAGGCCGGTGACGATTGTGGCGCCAGTGGCGATGAGCGCCAGCGCCGGATCGTCGGTGTCTGTCCACAGACAGTCACCGATTGTCACCATCTCATGCGTTGCGTAGTAAATTTCGTAGCGACCGAAGTGCGGCTCAGTCACCGGCGACCAGGCGAGGCTCACGCTCGCGCCAGTCGAGGCGGTGACCGCAAGGTCACTCACCACGCTGGGCGGCGCGGTATCGATGCGCACGAACCAGTCATCGGCGATGCCTTCCTGTCCGTCCGTGCCGCTGTAGGCCCAGCCGCTTTGCATGGTGTCCTGGACGCGCAGCTCGAAGCGCAGGCCGTCATCATCCACGTTCCATGTGGCCATAGTGCGCACCTCGATGTTGCCGCTGTCGCTATAGCCGCCGATGGCTGCCCAGGTCTCGCCGGGTTCATAGACGCCGCTGCCGTCGGCATCCACGCGAATCTGTAGCGTGGCGGCGTCAACTATAGCGTCATCGGTCACCAGTCCGCCCACTTCGATGGTGCGGGAGGCTGTCCATTGCGGGTCTGCGGGCCAGGGCTGGCTCCATGTCGGCGGAAACGCCAGCACAACGTCAACCACGTTCGAGAGATCGGCCTCGTTGCCAAAGGTGTCCACGCCGCGCACGGCGAACCAGTAACGCTGGTCGAAGACGAGGTCGGTGACGATAGTGCCGGCGGTCGTCTCGTCCTGTAGCAGGGGGTCGTTGGCCGTACTCCACAGCATGTCGCCGGTGGTGACGGTCTCGTCGGTGCTGACATAGACCTCATAGGCGTCGAAATGCGGGTCGCTGACGGGTGTCCAGGCGAGGGTGACGCTGGTGGCGTCGTAGTCGCTCACCGCGAGATCGCCGATGATCGGCGGCGGGTCGTTGTCGCTCACCAGTCCGGTAAAGGCCAGGTCGTCGATGTTCCACGAGGCCACCTCGCCCACTGCCGCAGCCACGAACGACCACTGGAACCGCAAGCTCGATTGGCCATCGGCGATAGCGGAGATGTCGTAGGAAACGATCCCGCTGGTCGATGTGTTGTAACTGGCGATGGTGCTCCAGACGAATCCGGTATATGAATATTGGAAAGTGATGTAGAAATCGTTCACGGTGTCGAAGTCGTGCCAGAAGCTGACGTGCACGTCCTCATAGCCGCTGAAGTCGTAGGCGGGCGAGCGCAGCTTCTCGACGGGGGTGTACAACAGCGGGTTGTTGACGCGATAGCAATAATCGTCGCCGCTGTCGTGCACGATGGCCCAAGGCTCCGGCGTGTTGCCGTCATGGATAACTGTCCATCCGGCAGGAGCCGCGCCGGCGTGGTCGAAGTCCTCGTCGATGACCAGCAGCCCCGTCACCTGCACCTGCACAATGTCGGTGGCGGACAAGTCCGCTTCGTCGGTGGCGGTGAAGTAGAGCGTCTCGACGCCGTACCAGTCTTGTAATGGCGTAAGCGTCCAGGTTGTATCGGCGTTCAGCACCGCCTGGATGTGGTCGTTGCCGCTTATCGTGTAGGTCGGCTGGCTGTCGATGTCATCGAACACCTGCGTCATCGGCTGTGTGATGTGGCTGGTGTTCATGTCCATCACGATGTCGGCCATCGGATTGGCCACCACCGGCGCCTGCGGCGTGTTATCGATGTGGATGTTCACCCACAGCGTGTCGGTCCAGCCCTCGGCGTTCTGCGCCACGAAGCTCGCCGTGTAGTCGCCATCCGAAGTGTGGTCGGTTATCCAGCTAAAGTTGCCGGCGCCGTCGTCGTTGTCGATGAAGGTGGCCCCCGGCGGGAGCTGCGTGGCGCTCAGATCGAGGTCATGCAACAGCGGGTCATGGGCTGTCACCACGAACTGTAGCGTGTCGAACTCGGCGGCATATTGGTCGGCCACTGCATCGAACCAGGGGTTGGGCGGCCCCACATAGAACAGCCCATCGGTCACGTTGGCGGCGGGGTCGCCCTCGTTGAACCAGAAGAAATCGAACATCAGCGGGGAGCTGTCGCCCTCTTCGCCCGCTGTTTGCAGGTCGAGATGGAACAACGTTCCAGCGCCGGACAGCACCGTGCTGCCCCACAGCGAAACGATGATGCGCCCGGGGTTGACGATGTTGTAGGTCGGGTCGCCCCAGCTTTCGGTGATGCAGCCGATTACGCTGATGTCGGTAATCGTGGCCACTGTCGTGTCCACTTCCACCGCGCAATAGACCGAGTATATCTCCAGTCCGCCGGTATCGGTGGTGGATGCGGACACGTTGAGCGCCGCACCGGGCATGGCGGTGGTGTCGGGCAGGGCCACGTCTATAGCGCCCAGCGCAGTCATTGCCGTCAACGCCGCCAGCAACGGCAGTCGGCGTCCTGGTCTGTGCCTGCGCCACAAGCGCAGGATATTGTTGAACATACGCATGATGCTCACCTACTTGATCAGGATCATCTTCTTGACGTCAACCGTGTCACCCGCTTTCAGGCGGCAGAAGTAGATTCCCGATGCATGCCCGTCGGCGTTCCAGGTGAGGCGATGCTCGCCGGCCTCTCGACGCTCATCGACAAGCGTGGCCACATGCTGCCCGCGAATGTTAAATACTTCAATGCTCACGCGCTGTGGGGCGGCCAGGCTGAAAACGATTGTTGTCGTCGGATTGAACGGGTTGGGGAAGTTCTGCGCCAGGCCGGTGTGCAGCGGCGTTACGTCTTCGCCGTCGGCGTCGGTGGTTTCGATGTAACCGCCGAACTCCTCATCGAAGGTGATGAAGCTCACGTCGAAGGCGGTGCCGAGCAGTTCCTCGTCGAGCACCCTGAACACAAGCGTAACCGCGCCGTCCGTTGTCAGGGCGGCTTCGGCGCCGAATGCGCCGGCGCGAAGCGAGCCTTCGTCGTCGTGCACGGCAAGCTGGAAGTCGTCGAGGTCTTCGCTCAGGCGCGCTTCGAGGAACTCGACAGCGTCTGTGTTGTAGTCCAGCGCCGCCAGGAACGAGTAGAATGCGTCGTCATAGTGGATGACAAGGCCGACGAATTCCGCGTCGCGCTGAGTGACAGGCACGGCCCAGATGTCGGGAATCTGGCGCTCTGCCCCGCCGGGGTAGTTGCCCGAGGGGTCGCCGATGACGATGGCTGCGAAGTCCTTGGTGGTGTTGCCACCGACCAGTTCGAAGCTATGGCTCTCAGGATCGAAAGCCCAGGCGCCGGCATCGAACTCGGTGATGAGTCCGACCGAATACTGCGCTATGAGGGCGGCATCGTACACGGTGGGCGTACCGTCGTCGTTCACGTCGGCGGCGGTTTCCTCGTTAGCGTCGAATGTTATCAGACCCAGCGCGTTACGGGCTGTCAGCGAGGCGTCGTACGGAGTGACGGTGAGGTCGGGGATGGCGTTATCGCATACCGGAGTAAGGTCGTAGTTGCCTGCCAGATGGGCAGTGAAGGCGTAGTCGCCGCTCACGCCGGTGTCAACGGAATCGCTTTCGACGCCTTCAAGCAGGAGATCGGCGCCATTCACGGCCACAGCGTTGGAGTAATAATCGACCGTGCCACTGATGACATAGCGGTTGAGCACGGTGAAGAGGCCATTGTTCTGCACCACCGTAGCCGCGCCGTCGTTGAATATCCACTCGCTGAAGGAGAGGGCGCAGTTCTCATAGTCGGCAATGCCAGGAGCCACATCAAAGTCGATATAGACCAGTACGCCGTCTGTTTCGAGGGCAGTGGTGGTGTAGCCGTTCACCTGAATCTGGCCGGGCGAGCCGTTGTTGTGGTTCACCGTCCACGTCTCCGAGAGCGTACCGGCTGTGGTGACGCCGGTGGCGGTGAGCAATGTATGGTTGAAGGTGAGCGTGAACTGGAAACTGATGATGCCATAATAGTCCCAGCTATTGACTATCTCGATAGGTATCTGAATCGACTCGTCCGCCTCGCCATGGGCGTCCAGAGGCACTCCGGCGCTGAGCGGGCCAACCTGCACCCTCCCTGGCGCATAGGAAACGACAGGAGCGTTCACGCCGTCGTCGATGACGCCGTAGATGTAGTAGATGTCGTGAGGTACATCAACAAGAGTCCACAGGTAGGCGTCGGTGGCTTCGTCCTCGGAGATACCGCTGACGATGAGCGTACCGGCGGTGTCCTGCGTAGTGTCGTAGTAGAGGTCGATGAGGGCATCGTCCTCCACGTCAACGTCGTACCATTCGATGGTGAAGTCTGCCGGGTCGATGACCATGTCTGCCGGCGTCTCGACAGAAAAGATGGGCCCGTCGTTGGGAAGGGTTGCGCCGGCCGTGGCCACGGGCGCCACCTGCAAGCCCTCGTAGCTCACGGTACTGGGCGTGCCTTGATACACAAGGCCATCCACGCCGTTCACCTGGCCCCACCAGTTGTACATCGCGTCGATGACGCCGGAGGGGTTGACCGTGGCGAACTGGTACTGCAGGTCGCTCAGGTCGTAGCGAATCTTGCTGACGCGGCCCCAGGCGCCAGTCACGCTGTATGTATTGAGATTAACATACAGCGCATGGTTGCTGCTGCTGCTGTTGACCGTATGCCAGAGCGCGAAGTTGGTGTCGGAACTCGTGTTGTTACGGATGTTGCTGTAGATGTTGGAACCGCTTGATGTATAGACATAGAAAGCGTAGTCGTCATAGCTGGAGTTGTGGTCACCGTAGCCGCTCACATATATCTGGCTGATCATGTTCACCGGCCGCATGATGGTATAATTGCTCGATGTACCACTGTAAGACACATATAGCTCGTTCGACGGGATGTTCTCGGTGAAGATGTAGCTGCTGGTATCAGTGGCGTTGCCATAGATGTTACAGTAGTTGACCACCGGCAGTGAGCCGCCGAATACCCAGAAGCCGGCGCGATCGTTGTTTATTATCTCAGAATAGGTTATCTCGCCGGTGGAAGTTTCGCCCCACTGGCAGCCGAAGTCGCCGTTGTTGCTGATGGTGCAGTAGCTGAAGGTCGGGGCGGCCGCGCCCTCGACGTAAACGCCGTCCTCGCCGTTGTGCGAGATGTCGGTATTGGTGAACTGCGGCGATCCGCCATCGATGAAAACGCCCTGTTCGGCATTGGACACCGAACGGCTGTCTCCGATGATGATGTCGTCGCTGCTGTTGCAGGCGATGCCGATGCCCGCGTTGGAACTGCTTACGAGGCCGGTGGCACTGAGCAGGCCGTTCGAGTTGATGGTCAGGCCGTCGTTGCCGTTCTCGAAAATAACCAGCCCGTTGACCGTCACCAGGCCGTCGTGGGAGTCGAGGATGCGTACGCCGAGGCTCTGGGAATAGGCGACGACGCAGCCGGTGAAGTCGATGTATTTGGCGTTGATGTCAACGCTAACGAAACCGTAGTATATCTCGGTGTTGGTAAGGTTCGAGTGCACGGCGGCGGTATTGCGAAAGTCAAAGCCTGCCCAGTCGCCGGGCTGCTGGGTGTCTTCGTTCGAGGTGAAAACGACAGGATCGAGGGCGGCGCCCTGTGACAGCAGTCTGCCATCCACGAAAAAATCGGTGTCGCCGATGCCGTCGCTGTTCATGTCAACCCGCGTGAAACTGACGGTTACGCCTGCATCGATGGTGAGCGTGACACCCGCGTCAATCCAGACGTCGCCGGTGATGATGATATCTTCGCTCCAGACGGTATTGCTGGTTATGTGGCCGCTGAAAGCCGACAGCCCTGTGCAGAGCGCGAGAAGAATAGTTAGCCCCACATACTTACTGATAGTTTGCATTATTGACTCCTTGTGATTATTGTTATTATCAATTTTACAAGTGTGTAACTCATGGGCGCTTTGACAAGGAATATTTTCATAATAATTGTAACCGCTGTGAGTGGCCAGACTTCTGACAAACTTCAACCGACGTTCTCGACTCTCAAAGACGAAATGGCGTCAGGGGCAAGGCAAATAAGGCGCATCTGTTCATCTGTTCTGGCAACGACATCTGTGGTATGTCGCTCGATGAATGCAGAAACAGGCCGCCCAATCAGCCAAGCCCCTCAACTCAATTTTCGCGTCTTATTTCAACAGCAAACACTTGTTTGTGGAAACCGAAGCGCCATTTACGCTCAATTGGTAGAAGTAAATCCCTGATGAAACAGCCCTACCCGAATAATCCGTTCCGTCCCAGACAATGGAAGACTGGCTCTTCGCTACTGGATATTCCCTGATTATCTGCCCTTTCACATTGAAGATAGCTATCTCTGCGTCTCCCACGTTCCCTGCGGGTAAATCAAAGCTGATCGTTGTTGTCGGATTGAACGGATTGGGATACGCAAAAAGCGAAAACCCCGAAGGTTCAATTATTTCAGTATCATCTACGCCAACAATTTCTTCCCACGTATCATTGGATGGATCGTATTTCCAAAGGGTGTTGTTGGCATCGCCGAATTCGCCCAGTCCACCGAACAGATAGACGCTTGTCTCGTTAATATAGACGGCGGCGGCGTCAGAGATGGCGGGGCCGTCAGCCAGTTGAGTCCATGTTGAGGTGGTTGCATCAAACCTGTAATTGTCTGACATAGCGGTGGTTCTGGTTTCATTCCGTCCGCCGAAAATGAGAAGATTTCCCATCGAATCTCGTGCCGCGGCAAAGAAAGCCCGTCCACTCGGCAAAGTTCCGCCGGCATCCACATAATCCCAATCGTCAGCTAAGGGATCATAAAACCAGATGTCGTTGCGAAAACTGGAATATTGAGAATCATATCCACCGAAGATATACAAAAACCCTTCATATTCAAACGAAGCATGTCCGGAACAGGCTCCGAGGTAGTCCTCTCTCACTTCCCACAGACCTGTCGAGAACGAGTGGCGCCATAAATCTCCTAATGCCATGCCATCCGCATCCAAGCCTCCACAGATATACATGTCATCGCCAATTACTGTTGCGGAATGATATTCTCTTGGCGCCGGTGCGTTCGCTCCGCCCAGCGGTAATTCCGTCCATTCATTTGTCGCAGCATCATATTTCCAAACGTCCATTACGACACCGGTATCGGTATAACCGCCACAGGCATACATTGTGTCATGCCATGTGGTAGCTGCATGCCCTTTTCTGGCAGGAGGAGGATTGGCAGGGGTTCTTTCTTCCCAATTAGAATTACCTTCAGTATACTGCCATAAATCACTCAAGATTTCCCTGCTTGTGCCGCTTTCACCCCCAAACAAATATATTATCCCGCCAATTTCTACCATGCTGTGGCCGGCACGCGCCTCGGGGATTGTTTCGGTCTGGGCAAATACAGCCGAAACACTGAGCAGCGCCATAATCGTGCATATCGCAACGGTTCTCTTTTTCATCGTCGTCACCTCTCTTTTTTTTATTGAATTCCCTATTTTATTAACATACACTTCTTTACTGCTTCAACCATGCCGTCAATTTTCAATTGATAGAAATAGATGCCCGAACTCACCGGCTGATTGCTCTCATCCGTTCCGTTCCAGACAATTGAAGACTGGCTATTCGATACAGGGTATTCCCTGATCATTTGCCCTTTTACATTATAGATAGTTATCTCTGCGTCTCCCACGTTCCCTGCGGGTAAATCAAAGCTGATCGTTGTTGTCGGATTGAACGGATTGGGGTAATTTGAAAGCTTGATGATATCAGGTTCAATCTCATCAGAAGAAATATCGATGATTTCGCGATTTGTGATATACCAAACCTCGTAATCAGTGCTTCCGTAAAGACCTTCCAAATAGGTTATATGGCAGTTGTCACAGGAATCCAGGCACATGGACACATCCGTAGTGTGTTCATCATTGACGGTTAATTGCTCGATGTCTTCAAAATTACCCAAAGTATTGTTCACATAATACAGTTCAAAGGAATTTGGATTTCCGAAATCTCCACCGACATAGGAGATATGCACATTGTCGTTATCATCCAATGCAAGCGCCGTGGGCCCATCAGCGCCATTATTTGTCGCTATCGCCACAGTTGAATCAAAACTTCCGCCTACATTGTTAATGTAAAAAACGCCACCATGATACCCGCCATACGAAACATGAATGTTGTCGAAAGAATCTATTCCTATCGATGAGTGCCAGCGAATCGTTCCTTCGCTGATTGTTTCCAATGGAGCGAACGAACCGGAGATGTTGTTCGTATAGACAATGTCAGCTCCGTTTTCACATACAAGATGAACATCGTCGTTACTGTCCAGAGCAATCGATGCTCTGTTATAACTCGTCCTGCTCCCATCAGTTACCTGAATTGGCGTTCCGAATGTTCCACCTTCGTTATTCACATAATATATGTCCCAGTTACCGTATTCATAGTATCCGTATTTATAGGCGACATGAATAATGCCCGTGGAATCGATGGCAAAACTTGAACGCTCGGGAACAAAGACCATAAGATTTGTCGAGGTGAAACTCACCTGTATCGGTTCGCAGAAATCGCCGGCTACGTTGTTTGTATAAAATTCTTCATAATCATCGCCATCATATCCTTTATAGACGATATGCGCGTACCCGGCCTGGTCGAATTGCAAACATGGATAAAAGTCTTCCGTGCTGTTATCGGTAACCGTTACCGGAGTTCCGGTGATGTCATCCAAGTAGTAAATGTCATAGTCACCATCGTCATTTGAGCACCAGGCGAACCCTGGGTTATCATCATTATTCAAAGCTGTTGAAGATATACTCTCTGCATAATTGTTGTCGGTGATCTGGTAGTTCGTCCAATCAGCAAAAAGAAAACTCGCAGACAGAAAACATAATGCGACTAACAGACGTCTTGATGTTTTCATGGTTCCCCCGATTTGTTACTTCATCAGTAGCATTTTCCTGGTTTGTGAGAAATCCTTTCCTGCTGTAATCTGATAGAAATAGATTCCAGAGCCAACCGGCTGATTGCTCTCATCCGTTCCATCCCAAACAATTGAAGACTGGTTGTTCGCTACCGGGTATTCCCTGATTATCTGGCCTCTGAGATTATAGATAACAATCTCTGCGTCTCCCACGTTCCCTGCGGGTAAATCAAAGCTAATCGTCGTTGTCGGATTGAACGGATTGGGGAAGTTGGACAATCGGAAACCCGCAACTGGTAAATCGGAATCATCGATTCCAACTTCCGGATATTCAAACTGGTAGTTATCTATTCCCGTATTCCCATCGACATCGGAAGCAGACACTCTCACATCATAGATACCGTCCATCGGTGGCGTGAATGTTCCTTCCCAGGCGGTTCCGCTGCCTGTCATCTCCACGAAAAGAACGGAATCATCGGGACATACCACTCTCAGTAATGGCGCAGAATTCCGCTTTCTGTAACGGAAAGACTTGGGGGTATTCAAGCCATAATCGCCCTCTTCATAAATCGAATGTACGTTTTCGTAATCATCGACGATACATTTCGGATACCTGACACTTCCAGGATCAATTGTTTCATCCTGAATCAGAGTCAACTCGTTATCAGTCAATGAAGCGCCGTCTGCATCGAGATTTCCGTTGATTTTGGTGTATTGAGCCACACCTTGAGTCTGACCGCCTCTCGCCCAGGTAATGTGAACGTTGTTCTGTTCATCGACATCGATTTTGGGACACCAGACCTGATTGTTTGACTGTGTTAAGAAACTCTCGTCAATTGCAACCGTTCCATCCGGTCGTATTTTCATGTATGAAAGGTAATTGACCCCTGATATATAGTGCTGCCAGACAACATGGACATTGTCATTGCTGTCGCAGCAGATATCCGGTTTATTCATCTGATTGTCAGCATCGTAGCAAAGAGAAATGGGTTCGGTCCAGTTATCGCCGCCATCGTCGGAATATGCGTATGTTATATCGTGCATATCATCCGACCAGACAATGTATATCCTGTTATTGCTGTCGATAGCTGGATGTATTCCGTAGGCCCAGGCATCGATGCCCGTGATAATCGGCTCGCCGGAGATGAGAACATTTCCGTCAGGATCGATTTTGCCGAAATATATGGTACTCCACCTGCTTGCCTGGGTGCTGAAAGTATAGGTATAGTTATCGTTATCGACTGCCCCTTCGATCGAGATCGTCGGTTGTCCAAGATATATATTCTCGTCGGGATTATTGATGATCAGCGGATTGCCGCCGGGTCCGTTCCAATTAGTGTGTTCTTCTTCAATCTCGCCGTTATTTTCCAATATGAACATATCGAAATTGTTGTTTGAATTTGAATACTCTTTGAGCAGAACTGCCGCATACAGATTGTTTTGCGGGTCTCTTTCCAGGCGAGTATTGAGACTCCAGTTATCGAAATTGCCTACTGACCAGATGAGCTTCTCTTCAACCCAACCGGTAAACAGGTCTTCATCGGATGTTACAGTGATGGTTATGTCTCCGTTTTCCGCATGGGTAATTTCAAAGGTCGGTGGTATCAAATCCCTGGTTGAACACGAGTTTGGCGGAGCGCTTTCGTTGGCCTCGAACAGGTTGGAATACCCTACTTGATCACCAATGCTCGGATCGAGCGAGTCGCAAAAACAGTGTGCTGTGAGTAAAACGCAGAAGATTGCCGCATAGATTCTGATTTGCTTTTTCATTTTTCTCTCCATGTTCTTTTGTGGCGTTCAAAACACTGTTTATGCTTCAGACATTCTCTACTGGTTAAAATCAAATCAAATGAGCATAAGCTGGCAAGGTTTTTCTCTCGGAATATCCTTAAGAAGCAGAGGACATGCTCGCTGTTGCATTGACAGAACTGAATCAAGCTTAATTGAGAATCAGGAAGAGGGCGCTTTTTAACTGGTTATCACTATGACTGACCGTGGTTAGATATTGCACACGAATTCGGGCTTGACCAAAAAATTGATTGACGTGAATTCATGTCTCATTTACTAATGATTTTTCCAATATCCAATATAAACCAACTACTGGAGAAGTTATGGAACAAGAAAAGGATTACAGAATCAGTTTTTTCAAGCCGACAACGGACTTCTCCCGCATTAACCGCAATCTGGTTATTGTCCTCGTTCTTATTTGGGCGATTGCGATTTTCGGTTTTCAGACTTTGTTGCGGGTGATGCAGAAACCAACTCCAGAAACAGCTCTCATCACTTTCGAGAGTGTATGGGACAATGTCAATAACGGTACGGCCAGTGAAGCGGAGAAGATTGAGTTCACCACCTCGCTTCTGGCGGTATTGGGTAAATCGAGCACATTTTCAAGAACAGAACATAAAGCTGTGTTAAACAGTGCTTTCAGTTGGATTGTTTACGATATGCTGCCCCTGGAAGAAAGAGCGGCATTCAAAGCCAGGATAGCCGATTTCGAGAAGCAACGGGAAAGCCTGGCATCCTTATCTGACAACCTCTATGTTACTACCAAGGCAGGCATCATTCAGCAAATTGCTCCACTGTTTGATCTGCAAGAGTATAGTCTCGAGGCTCAGCTGATTCCACTGGAATTGCGCTCAGCTGGTATGGAGAAATTTACCACGGAAGACAGAGAAGCCCTTCCTGCAATTATGAGCTTGTATCTTACCCACAATCAATCTGTGCTCACAGACACGAACTTCCTGGGCTTCCCCTTCCATTATTTCTATACAGCAGTATTCCTGCTCATACTTTTTGTATGTTTGTGCTGGGTATATTGCTTCATCATTGACCGTGTCCATACTAAAATGGGTAACTTCGATAAACCGGTGAAATCGTAACTTGGAGCAATCAATGAAAAAATATACATTAATCGCATTATTTCTTCTGATGGCGGTTTTCTTGAGCGCAACCAGTGGCACGGCGTTAGAAGGCGGCTTCAAGGTTGGCCCGGCGCTTATTCTGATATCGATACTCGTCCTGTTCATCATGGTGGGTGTGTTCTTCAAGGCAAAGGATACCAATGACTACTATGCAGCCGGCAGAGGAATTTCGCGGGTTGGCTCGGGCATGGCCATTGCTTCTAACTGGATGAGCGCCGCCTCGTTTCTGGGTATGGCCGCTCTTATGTATGGTTCCGGCTATCACGGACTGGCATTCGTTGTCGGTTGGACGGGCGGCTATGTTCTGCTGTTGATTCTGATGGCCGGGCAAATCAGGAAATATGGCAAATACACCGCACCGGACTTCATCGGCGACAGATACTATTCAACTGCTCTGCGAGCAATCACAGCGATAGTGGCTATCCTCATTTCAATATCATACTGTGTGGGGCAATTCGGTGGAATCGGGCTCATCTTCAAGTGGGTATTGGGCATAGAGTATATCTGGGCTGTCATTATTGGAAGCTCGGTCGTGCTATCATACACCCTCATCTCCGGTATGCTTGGAGTTACCAAGAACATGCAGATTCAGTACGTGATAATCATTATTTCGTTCCTGATTCCGCTGTTTCTTCTCACTTTCAAGTTCGATTACTTCTGGCTGATTCCGCAGCTTGGCTATGGAGCTGTGGTTACCGATGTCATCAAAGGAATACCGGCTCCGGAAACTGCCGATCTGGTAAACCGGTTCGGGCATGATTTCGCTATTATGGCCAGTCCAGAATATGCAATGCCCTGGGATCCTTCCACCGGAAAGACTTTCTTCCAGTGGATGGCGATAACCTTCTCGCTGATGCTGGGAACAGCAGGCCTCCCCCATGTGATTCAAAGGTTCTACGTCGTTCCACGCGCAAGAGACGCGCGTTGGTCTGTTGTCTGGGGCCTGTTCTTTATCTGCATCCTTTACTGGAGCGCTCCTGTTTTCTCGGCATTTGGAAAGATTCTTTCTTCCAGTCCCGAGATTGGCATCTTGTCCAAAGACGCAATCGTGATTTACACGGCTCAACTTGGAGATATTCATCCACTAATTGTTGGTTTACTCGCGGCAGGCGGCGTTTCAGCAGCGTTTTCAACAGTTTCCGGACTGCTGGTTGCCGGTTCATCGGCTTTCTCGCATGATTTGTACTTCAAAGTAATCAATCCGAAAGCTGACCCCAAAACGCAATTGAGAATGGCCCGTGGGGCAACCATCCTGATGGCGATTATCGTGATGTTCCTGGCGATGCTGAAACTCGCGCTCATCGGGCAGTTGGTTGCATTGGCGTTTTCTCTTGCAGGTTGCACCATCTTCCCGCTGTTCCTGCTGGGCATCTGGTGGAGCAGGTCGAACAAGGCCGGCGCAATGGCCGGGCTCGCCACAGGCGGTTTGGTGACGATTATCTCACTCACCTATTTTGTCGCAGGAAAATATGGCGCCACCCTGCCTTATGCAGAGTTTGTCACCTACTGGCTCGGCGCCTGGTATTTTGCCTGGATAGGCGCTCCGTTGGCGATTCTCGCCAATATCGTAGTGTCGTTAGTCACCAAGGAAACACCCTACGAAATCAGGAAATTCCTGGTCGAGCAGGTTCATACTTGATCTGTTAAGCGTAACAGCAATTATAAACTCAGGCGGTCGTTTCCGTCTGAGTTTTTACTTGGAGAGGCAATATGATGAGTGGAATCTTCAATCTGTCAAAGAACGGTAAACGTCTGGTTGTGATCATGTTTTCTATTTCTGTAATCACTGTGATTGCTGCATATCTGTACTATGAGCAGGCCAACCGTCTTGAAGACCCCAGAGCAATACCTATTGCCCGAATGTATGAGCGGTACAACAAGCACATCTATAACAACGATTTCTACAAAGTGATCGCAGTGTTGGATTCTATGGAAGCCGCCTACGGGCAGATAGATCATTACCAGGAATCTTATGAGATAGGAGTAATCTGCACCGACAGAGCAGCAGCGTATCTCACGATGGCTTTGTACAATACAGCAGACCAGGCCGAGAAAGCGGGCTATCTGGCAATAGCCGATCGCAATTTGAACCGCAGCCTTGACTATTACGAGAAGTTTGAACTGAAATTCAAGGATATGGATGCGCCAGCGCTGATAGCTGCAATCTCAGCCGATTTTTCTTTTCTCACGGAGAAGCGTGAGAAAATCATAGGGAAACGTGCAGGTATTATCGAGACAGCAGTGCAGGAAATCAACCGGCGGAAATCTGTAGCCTACACCAATCTGGGAATTGTGAAACGGCATCAACTGGATACGGAAAGCGCCATAGAATGTTATCAGATGGCGCTTGAGCTATGGCCAGAGAACCATTCGGCAAAGAGCAACCTGAACGTATTATTGGGCGGAGAACCTCTGAGGCGGAATTTCATCCAGAAGCTGTTTCCACCTGACAAGGATCAGTGAATCGTACCATCCAGAAAATCAACGCTGAGCTGGGCTTGAAACTCAGGAATCTTGGAGAGAACGTTCTTCAGGTTCAGGCGTTCAATCTCTGAAAGCGATTTTGGATCAAGTTCGTCATTCACTTTCTTCAAATCGGCATAGGCCGTTATTTGGTTCGAAAACCGTAGTTGCCACAGGTAGTTAAACACAAAAATCATATCCCTGTATATTTGTGTATGAGCCTCATCACATTCAATCAGTCTTTGCAATCTATCGAGAGTGCCTGGGACTTTTATGCTGTTTTTCAGTGCATATATTCGGGCAATAATTTCCAGAGGCTTCAGATTTCCCTTGATATTGATGGTTTTTGCACCATCACGGGTTTCGGTGCGAATTTTTCCCAGCAGGCTCAGAGAAGTTTTATATTGCAGGCAGTTTCGAGAAAAGTGGATGAAAAACTGAGGGTTCTGTGCAGATAACTCGATGATATGTTGCTGCAAACTATCCGAAAGACTGTTATCTCCAGCTACACAGTGTATATCTGCAAAAATATTGATTTCCAATATCGACTCAGGAGATGAATTAAGAATCCAATCGGCGAATTTGTCTTTCCACTCAGAGAGCGACAGACACCATTTGGGGTTCACCGCCATGATTCCACCCGGACAGAAAGGGTAGCCCGCTTTATTAAGCTTGGCGCAAACCCCGTCCGACATATTGAGGAAATATCTTCTGACACTATCTATCTCTGCCTGGCTGACATCGGCGAAAACAAGTGCGTTATCCTGATCGGAAAACAGGGTCATTTCGTGACGGGCATTACTTCCCAGCGACAGAAAGGCAAATTTTGCCGGCGGCGTTCCCAGCGTTTGAATCGAAAACTCGATAAATTTTATGATAGCGGCATCATACATTGTGCCCATGGTGGTGCGCAATACTTTGGCGTTGGCGCCCTGATTGGTCATATTGCGAATCAGTAGCGGCAAACGGTTCAGAGTGTTAATCACATGGCCAACACTCTGGCTCTTATCGATCTCGCTCAGAAGTTCCGCCGGCAACCCGGCATACATCCCGGCAATATCAATCAGCCCGAGCATACCAGTGATATTACCGTTACGATCCTTTGTATAGAGCGTTTCGACTTCACTTCTCGTCAGCTCTGCAAAAGCTGTGAAGACCGGTGTATCCTCGGCAATGAGCACACTGTCCGCATCGATATTCTGGCTGGGCTCCAGAGGCCTGGCTATTTCACTGGCTTGCCTGGCCGAAAAGATGTCGGTAAAATACTGCGTATCTGCACCGAATGTGCTCAAGGCGCTACTGAGTTCCTTGTGAATAATAGGGCGAATTGAGATAATGTGTCCATTTTTTTTCGAGAAGAACATCCTGGAAGTGGATATCATCACCTCCAATTTTTTACCGCTTTTGGTCGAGACTTGTGCCTCAAACAGCATAGATCTGGTTTTTCCTTCCGACAGATGAGTGATGTTCTCTATCGCCTCGTCATTTACAGTCGAATTTTTCGTCAGCAGATCGAGGATCTTGATTGCACGAATCTCGTCCTCGTCATATCCCAGCATTCGCTGCACAGTAATATTTGAATATACTATCTCTCCTTCAACTTCGAGCATATAGCCCTCCTTCGAGGCCTCTACCAATGCTCGGTAACGGTCTTTTGCCTCACGGAGGCCGGTTTCCGCCTTTTGCTTGTTAATCTCAATCCGATGACTTTGTAACACTACATTTACCAGCAATATAACCAGTCCCAAAGAGATAAACGCAAAGACCAGAAGAAGTTTGTGCGATAATTTTTTGATTTCCTCTTCGACATCATTTATGTAAACACCGGTGCCAATGATCCATCCCCAATCATCTATTCCCTTGACATAGGACAGCTTAGGCGCTGTGCGACTGGCATCGTCTTTCCATTGCCACAAGTATTCCAGATAGCCGTCCCCACTTTCGTTCACCATCCGCACAAACTCCACAAACAAACGTTTTCCGCTCTTGTTTTCGCTGTCTGTGTAGGTGGAAAGATCTGCTCCGGTAAGATCGTGACGATAAGGGTGCATTACCATCTTCGGATACTTATCTGTAATCCAGAAATAGTCTTTGCCCTCATCTCCATAACGCATTTCTTTTATCTGGGTAATGGCGTGATTCTGGGCATCCGCCCGCGTCATGGTTCCGGCTTGCTCCAGTTTGATGTAGTAGTCTATAACACTGATGGCAGAGGTGGTCAGTTCCCGAATCATCTCCTTTTTTCGCTCCATCATATTGTCTCGAAAAATGGGGATTACCACAGCGAATATAGTAGATACAAACAGCACCATCGCCAGAATAGTTGGAGCCACAATGCGGGTGAGAAATCCTTTGGTCAGACTTTTACTATACTTTGCCGGCTTGACATTGTGCTCAAAATATTCCGAAAGCTCTTTCTTGCTGAGAATTTTATCATGCTCGATGTGTTCGTCAATATCATGATATTTTTCTTTGAAGGTTCCATTCTCGAAATCCTCGCGGTGTGGAAGATAGCCATCGTAATCGTCTTTAATATGACACTCGAAGACAGCTTTGATTTGCTCACGGGTATATTTCGCTTCAAATTCTTCATAAGCTTCTACCAGGGATTCCTGGCAATGACGAAATTTGCGGTGATCATAAGGGCTATAGCCGTTTTTTGAGCCAAAACGCAAAAAACTGTCCAGGCGTTCCGAGTCGAAAAGCCCATCAATCCATTTGTGGATGTCTTCTGCACGGATACCTACGATTTTCTCTGTTCTACTCGCATGCATCGAAAGTTTCATACATACTACCTATACTTAACTCAATTCCCCTTGTTTGGTTCATTTGTTCAAGTTCTTATAGCACAACACACATCCATGCAAAAAATAGCGATTGATAATATCTTGGCAAGTTCTCGTTTATTTTTCCCCGTAAATATACAATAACATCCTGAAACAAGTAGATTCAGCGAGAAAGCCTGAAATGCCGCATAAGCCTATGATAACGCAAAAAAGCCCCTCTGATATAGATGGGCTTAAAATGGCACGCCCGAAGGGACTCGAACCCCAAACCTTCTGATCCGTAGTCAGATGCTCTATCCAATTGAGCTACGGGCGCAGTCTGAAACGGTGTAATTTCCCACCCAGTTAGTGTCAAGCAGAATTTACCCGCCCCACATAAAGAACAAGCTATCCGCTGTGAATCATCTGGTGTGAAGTCTCACCCCTAATGGCAAAAAGTATCACTTTTCGTGGCAAATAGTATCACTAAGTTGGCAAATGAAGCCGATTCGGGGCGAATGTGGCTGAGCGGCTATCTATTTTCAGCGATCTCGTGATCAGGCGATGAGGTTATAGGGGCGTTATCCGTTCGCTCAAGTGAATCAGTTTGTGGAAGTATCAGCAAGAAGTGGTCCGGAGCTTTGTAGAAACGAATCATACAACTCTATTGCGGAATGTGACATTTGATATAGAATTTATTTCAGCATCAACAGCTTTGAGGTTTTGTTTTGCTCACCTGCCTGTAACCGAACCAAGTACACTCCCGTGCTGATTGCCTCACCACAGTCATTAGTACCATCCCAGATGATACTGTGATAGCCAGAAGGATGAATCTCGTGGATAAGTTGTCGAACAAGCTCCCCTCGGATATTGAAAACGTCTATATCCACATAATTTGGCTGCGGTAATGAAAAGTGAATTGTCGCCCTGGGATTCATAGGATTCGGGTAACAGAATAGTTCCAGATTCAAGGGAGATATACTCTCGTTATTACCTTGAGGAGGAACAACTACGGTGACAGTGTTAGAAGCCACGGATTCAACCGCTCCGTAAAGAGCCGTTACCCAGTAAGCAAGCGTATCAGCAGGGGCATCTTCGTCGATGAACTCGACAATGCCGGGATCATTTATCATATTGATCGATATATTGTCTCGATAAATCATGTATCCTGTCAGATCACGCTCCTCGCGGACTCGAGCTGTCCCGCCTGGCGCCATCCAGTTGAGTAGTACATCACATCCATCAACTGCTCCTTCCAGATCTGTTGGAGGTGCATATACATCCGGGTCTATAGTGACAACAACCTCGTTTGTAGGCGGTGAATCGAGAACGCCATAGGTTGCCGTTACAAAGAAGCGACGCTCGCCGGGGGGAACATTCACGTCTGTACAGCCTGTGGCCGATGGGTCGGGCAGTTCAATGACGGCTATGCTGTCGCGGTATATGCGGTAGCCGGTGTGGCTTCGATCCCTCGTTTCCGGAGGCAGCCAGGAGAGGTGAACATCAGTGGCTTCAACCACAGCTTCAAGCTGGCTGGGCGGTGGCATCGTCTGGTACTCGTAACAGCCTATATCGATGCGTTCGACACCATTATCGTCGCCGTCCCACACGCGTTCGTTGCCGCCGAGATCGAATGGGGGCAGACAAAGCCCTGTCGTGTCTGGCGTGCCAATGTCGATTAACGGGGAACCAGGGAAGAGAACGTATTCCATGCCGGGTGCCATACAGAAGCCGGGATCGATATTCACGTTACCATCGAGCCAGTGCACGGTATTTGCCGCTGATTCGTTCAGAACGCCGCTCTGTCCGCCACGTATGTTGTTATACTGAAAGGTTACTTCAGATGGTATAGTTGGCACATTCATGATTACGATTTCGTAAGCGATATTCGGATTCCAAAAGGTGTTGTTACTGAGGACTATATCGCCGACGAACTTGACGAAGGCCCCGCCGCCGTAGTTATTGGCGAAAGTGCAGTTCGTTATCACCGCCGAACCGTCTGAGCCCGCGTGGATTTGCCCTTGCGCCGGGCCTGTATCCCGCGTGTTGCCGGCGAAAAGGCAGTTGTTCATCCGCAGCTGCATTGTCCCGTCCTCATCCGGACCAATCGTGAAGATATCATACGAATGATCCGAGTGGCCGTCATTGTTGATTATCCGCACATTTTCGAGCAGACAGTCACCGATTAGGTCAAGGTCGAGGACTGTTGTCCACCAGGCATCCTCGCCGCTGGATATTGACTTGATGAGGACATTGCTCATCACCAGATTCTCCTGGCAGATCAGATACGGTCCGGCATGTGAATTGACTGCGCAGTTATTTGAGATTGTGAGGTTTCGGATAATGTTGTTCTGGCATTTCTCATATGTCATTGATGCGCTGGTCTTGGCTTCGCAGTCACTGATTGTGACATTCTCAAGCAGAAAATCCGTAAGCCTACGGGCTGACAAACCTGATCCTCCATTCCTGATAGTCAGGTCCCGCACGGCCGCGTGATTCATGTACGGGCCGACGATAACGCCAAGCCCATACCCGCCAATATCAAGAATTGTTTCGTCCTCGCCAGCGCCCTGTAGCGTAACCCACGCTTTTCCCGGGACAGCGAGTATCTGACCGTTGGGGGGGGAGTAGGTTCCCGGGGCGATATGCACAGTTTTGGGATTGAGACTGTCCGAGGCGATACGCTGCACGGCGACGGCGATGGTGCGCAGCGGGTCGGCCTCGCTCAGGCCGCTGTTGTCGTCGTCGCCCCAGGGCGATACATACAGGTCGTGATCGATCTCCTCCATCCATCCGTTCAGAATGTCGAACGTGATCGCATATGTATTCCTGGAACTGTTGGCGAAAAACGGAGACGGATTGACCACGGTGAAGGTATCCACGATTACATGCATGGGCGGTGCAGGCTTGGAACAGATATCCATTCCCGAGGCACCGATATTGTTGTATATGCTGCAGCGGTTCGTGTCCGAAAAGGTGACGGTTGAAGAATTTTCTACACTTAGACCTCCCCCCTTTACCCGCGATATATTATCTCTGATTGTTGTTCCCTCGAGATAGAGATTGCAACAACTACCTAACCAAAACCCACCACCGACATACGCCCTGTTTTCAAAGATTCTACAGTTGATGACCTGTATGTCGATGTACGGATTGACACACATCGCACCGCCAACGGTGTGATGCCTGTTTCCGCCACAGATAACGCCGGTACCGTTCGTAAGTGTGAAACCTCGCAGAGTGAACGTCAGATCTGCTTCCTGTACCCAGATACAGGAGCTTGTCCGGTTTCCGTCAATGACAGTGGAATCGATGTAGGCGCTGTTGCCTGTCGTCATTTCGAGACTGGCGAGAGTGAGGTGGTTGGTTGCATCCGGGTTCAGGTTTTCGTAGTAGCGCCCGGGCCACACCAGCACGGTGTCGCCGTCGGAGGCGGCGTCGAAGGCTTCCTGGATGGCCGTGAAGTCCCCGAGACCGTCCTGGCGCACGGTGAGCGTGGCGCCGCTTAGTACGGTCGCCAAGCATAGCAACGTAAAGAGCATGAGTCCACGCATTGTTCCTCCAAAATTCAGCGGGTGTAAGAACACCCCACCCAGCCCCGCACCATCTATCATGGTGCGGGACCTCCCTCCCTCCCCTGCATAGGGGAGGGTTAAGCGACTGCGTCGCTTTCAGATACTCCCTTCCCCTATGCAGGGGAAGGGCCTCAGGTGAACCGTTCGCAAAGCGCGGTTCTACCTCTTCGGGGATGGGGTGTTTCATTCCACCCCCGCTATACACTCAAGTCAAGAAATACCAGTATTCCACTTTCGGGTATTCGCTCCGCTACATACCCTTTCGTTCGATGGTTTCGTTTTTTCGCTGCGCGAAATTCTCTATTCCACTTTCGGGTATTCGCTCCGCTACATACCCTTTCGTTCGATGGTTTCGTTTTTTCGCTGCGCGAAATTCTCTATTCCTCTTTCGGGTATTCGCTACGCTACATACCCTTTCGTTCGATGGTTTCGTTTTTTCGCTACGCGAAAAAACGAAACTACTTCAGCAGCAGCATTTTGCGCGTTTCTTCCCTGCCGCCGGCTGCCAACCGCACGAAATACACGCCGCTGGCCACGGGACGCTCGTTCTCGTCAACGCCGTGCCACATGATTTCATGTAGGCCCGCAGGCAATTGCTCTGCAAGCAACGTCTTCACAAGTTGCCCGCGCACGTTATACACCTTCAGTTGCGCATCGCACTCGCCGGCGAGATTGAAGCGAACGGTGGTGGTGGGATTGAAAGGATTGGGCCATACTCCTTCGATGCCGGTGGGCCGGGCCGGCGCGTCCGGGTCAGGGCCCTTCAGCGAGATCATGTAGTAGTCGGCGCCTTCGCGCAAGTCAATGGTGCGTTTTATGTATGAACCGGTCGCTGGATCGAAGACGTGATAATCGCTCACAGGTTCAGCGCCGGCCCCTCTGTCGCCATAGTGAACGGCAATGGCGAGTTCCCAGTTGTTGTCCCTGTTCAGATCGGGCAGGTAGGCGCGAACAAGCGTGAGGGTGTCTTCCACTACGGCGGCGCCGATGCAGACGCTATCGACGAATGTGGCTATTTCGCTGGGTGGGCTTCCCGGCTCCGTGACGATGTACACAGGGGTGTAGTCCATTTCCTCTACATAGCTGAAATACTCGGTTTCCGGCGGATAGTATTCAGGTGCAGCTCCTTCGGGCACGTTCCAGAGCATTCCACTGGGTGAATCAGCGAACACCTTCACTTCAATGCAATCCATGTAGTGTATTGTGTATGGGTCAGACGAGGGAGGTATTATCCACTCGCTTTCCGGGTCCTGAGTCCTCCTCACGATACTCCAGCGCTGAGTTTTAATTGAGTACATATATTCGATATTGGTGGAGAACGCGTCCAGAACATACAGGCCTTTGGGAACGAAGTAGCCTATCCAGTTCAGATAGGTTCTTTCTTCGTCTTCTTCACTATAGAGCGGGACGACGTCCTTGTCCGGCAGCCCCGGGCGACCTGTGATTTCGAGGTCAGTCACCTCATTATCCCTGAACCTGAGTTTGTAGCCATATGGCGACGTCAGCCGGTGCTCGCCATTCGTCCAAACGTTTTGCTGGTCATTCCATACTGCAGTACCGTCATGTCCGCCAATCATCCAGTCGATGTTGATAAGCTCGGGTTCTGTTGCAGGCGGATCAAAAAGAGTGTATGGGTGCAGCATGGGAACAACCTCGTTGAGAAATGCATCTTCCTCTTCATCGTAGCGGGTATCCATGACAGGGAAGCTGAGCCATACTATATTGCTGGCATTTACCAGTTCGTCAAAGGGGTATGTTACGGTTTCCTGCGGGTAGTAGAAAGCGCCGATGTCGGATCGGGTTTCATCGGGGTCTTCAAGTTCAGGATCGCCCCTATCGATGCACGAGCTGTATGCATCAAAATCCCAGGTAAGGTCGTAGCCCCATTGGGGGAGCTCCGTATTGCCCGGGTCAGTGAACAAGGGGTCTGTGTAGATGTTCAAATAATATGCCTGGTGAGGATATGGAACCCCTACATCACAACAGCAATACTCCACTTGAACCCAACTGAAGTCCTGGAGGGTATCCCAACAACCTGGGGGGAAGCCGAGTACAATGTTGTCAATTAAATTGAAGAGCCACCCACCTACGTTATTTTGGTCAACAGCAATGACATCCAGGTCAGTGGAATTGCCCGGTTCACATATAATTGTGTTACTGGTCAATGTTAGTAAACCGTTATTCTCAACGCAAGCGGCAGTTGTTGGGTCGCCTGTAGCATCTGTGATAAGCAGATTATATCTGCAAAACGCGGAAGCATCAAAATCCCAGCTTGGCATCATGTCACTAATCCGAATATTGTAGGGGATTTGTGACATGATATTATGTCTAATCAATGTCCCAATCAGCTCCGTCCAGACACCAGTTTTATTGTTGATGATCACGCAATTACTAACCTCAGAGGATACTTCATCTCCAATATTAGACACAAAAGACACCCCGTATGAATCAACCGCAAGGTTGTTGTTCAGGATTTCAGACCAAACAACTTTCTGATCTCCACATTTACAGAAGCATATACCTTTGTTGTTGTTTTCAATGACACTTCCACCAACATAAGCCTCAGTGGCACTATCCGCAAAAATCGCAGAACCACTTCCTGTATCCATAGCGGCATGGTTGAAGTGGCAGTCTATAATCTGCATTACTCGATATTCGAACCCTCCCCCCCCATAGTACACGCCATACTTTACGTTTGGGCTGTATGATGTCAGGATACAATCAGATAGACATAAAGTTTGAAATGCATGGACACTGATAATCCGTGTGCACGCAATGGAGACTGCTGCAATTTGGAAGGTGACATCAAGTGCCTCGAAGCTACCGTGCTCCATATGAATCAGATATACAGCCGCGGTGTTCTCCAGTTCTATTATGACATCTTGAGCTGAGTGCCCGTCAGCTGCACGGAATTCTATGTTCCTCGACTCGGCATATAAACAAGGCTCATAATATGGGATAACTGTGCCTGTGCCCGGATCGATGTTCGGATGAATCCATACTTGGTGTATATATGCACCAAGTGTCTCCCGAATGACTATCATTACCTCAGCCAACGAGTGATATGCATCATCATCAGTTGGGTCAACTATGTAATCGATTCTGGTTTGCCCCATGAGCGAGTTCACCAGCAACAGGAAAAGGACGGCGAGCAGACAGCTTTTCATAATTCCACTTCCATAGTTTTATTATACAAGCATGTGCATGAGCGCTGGGAGGTGTCAAGCAAAATAGAGCGGAGGTATGGTCTTGGAGTAAAAAAAAAAGACTGGTTCACAATCATCACCGAGTGTCGGGCCGTTATGCAAGAGAAAGAAGTAACCGCTAACATGAATACTGTTTGCGGATTGTTTGGCCGTTCTAAACAAGGGTATTATCAGCATAGGAGTATCATCAAGAAACAGCAGGTGTTGGTTGATGATATTATCCTCGCAGTAAAGCGGATACGGGCAGCCCAGCCTTTCATCGGCGTCCGCAAACTGCAATACATGTTGGTCGAGAGCGGTATTAACGTAGGCAGGGATAAACTCTTCAGTACTTTACGAGCTCATAACATGCTCTCTCAGGTATATCGTCGCCGATGCTACACAAGCATAGGACGACGCAGTAAATACCCAAATTTGGTGAAGCTGATGGGCACTGCCCAGCGTGTAGGTGAAATAATCGCGAGTGATATTACTTATCTTCGTACGCAAAAGGGGTTTGTGTTTTTGTCTCTCACCTCGGATCATTATTCAGATTCAATCCTGGGGTACTCACTGCAAAAGGACTTGGGAGCCCAAGGTCCCGCACTTGCATTGAAGCAAGCGATGAAGAAACTTCGTCAAGTGCGTACAAGCAAACATGTTCCATCTGGCATTCATCATTCTGATCATGGCTGCCAATATACCAGTAACCGGTTCCAGAGAGCTCTGCGTAAGTATAGCTATCTAACCAGCATGACAGGTGCTGGTAAATGCTACGACAACGCAAAAGCAGAGAGGATTAACGGCATACTGAAGCACGAGTTGGGGCTGAAGAGGAATTTCAGAGACTTTGATGATGCATCGCGTTATGTGAAAGACGCGATCAGGATATACAATGAGGATCGTATCATCATCACTCAAAACTATCACACACCAGATGAAATCCTGAAAGCTGCATAGGGATCACATCAAAATGGAAACGAACAAAGAAAAAACTGGTCAACTATTTCAGGACGGGACACCAAAAGAACCGATAGTAACCGTCCTTGCCAAAAAGCTACTATCGTTACTATCGACTTAACTCTTAGTGTGTTCAACCCTTGTCCCAGAATAGGGAGCGATAGTAACTCTTGCCAGGGGGGGTGAGATTTTACATCTGGCAAGTAATAAATGCGAGCCGCGCACGTTGTGACTACAAGACATGGCGTACCGCACAGAAGTGATTTTGCGGCCCTGGACAGGAAAAACCTTGCCGAATTATCTTAGTTTGCCAGAAGATGATTACAAATGTGATTGTGCGGTCGGCGCCCCGCGACCGGCCAGCAAGGAACGGAGGCAATTATGAAAAAATTACTCGTCATAAGCTTATTATTGAGCTTCAGCCTGGCGCTGCTCGCCGCGCCCATGAAGGTGGCCATTCTTGGCTTCACCTGTGACCGGCCCAGCGCCAATGTGTCCAAGTCGATGATGAAGCGCGACTTCGACGCTGTGCTCGATGAGAGCGCGACATTCGAACTCATCAGCATCAAGGACACTGAAAAATACCTGAAACAGAACGGCTTCGACAACCTGATGGCACTGGGAACCGATCAGGTGAAGGCAATCGGCCAGGGCCTGGGCGCCGACATCGTCCTCTGGGGTGAAATCACCTCGAATACCAACACAGAGTTCAGCGTTCAGATGCGCGTTTTCATTATGCGCTCGAACGATATCAAGTTGCTATGCTTCAAGGTCACGACCCGCACCGATGCTCGCCGCGAAGCGCTCGCAAATGAGCTGTTCGCCAAGATCGAGGAGTTCACCGGTGGCGAGGTTGACAAGTTCTATCATATCGCTATGCAGCAATACAGCTCGGGCAATGCGTCTGAGGCGATCAAAGGCTTCCTGCGGGTACTCGAGCTGGATCCCAATCATTTCGACGCAGTGCTCAACATAGGAAAAATTCACTACGAAGAGCAGGAATTCGGGCAGTCTGAGGATTACTTGAAGCAGGCGCTCGAACTGGACCCCGAACATGATGGCGTCATCAACCTGCTGGGCGTGGTGTATAAGGAGCAGGACAAGTTTGACGAGGCCATCGCTCTGCTCGAAGACCTTGCCGAGCGGACTGCCGACCCCTGCATGTGGTTGCGCGTGGGCAATCTTTACGCCGACATCGGATACACCGATGAGGCAGTGACGGCGCTCGAACTGGCGCTCGAACTGGACGAAGATTATGACAAGCCGCACTATCGCCTGGCGCTCATTCTGTTCGAGGAAGAAGACTATGACGCCGCCTTGCCGCACCTGCGTTTCGTCAACGACATCTATCCCGATGACGAGGAAATCTATCGCAAGCTGGCCATCGCCTATCAGAAAACCGGGCGCATCCTCGAGGCTATTGAGCAATATGAGAGCGTTATCGCCAGCGAGCCCGGCAACACCAAGGCATATCTCAACCTTGCCCAGGCATATCGCACAGCCGCCCAAAACACAGACGGCGCCGAGAAGCAGCGGCTCAATCAGCAGGCCGTGCAAACGCTCGACAAGCTACTCGAGATCGAGCCGGACAACGCCATCGTGCCACTACTGAAGGCCGATATACACATCTCGCTGGGCGATTACAACGCCGCCCAGCGCACTGCGATTCAGGCCACCGAGCTTCACCCCGACAAGTTCGAGCCGCATATGCTGCTTTTCCAAATCTACCAGAAGCGCGGCTACGACACCTACAACGAACTTATCGAAGTGGAAACAGCCTACGAAGAAGGTGTGCGCTCGGGTGATCTCATCGGTAGCGCCCGCGATGATATGATTCGCCGCAAGGAGGGTTTGCGCGAGCAGGCCAACCAGCAGTTCCGCCAGGCTCTCGATGCGCTCAACAACGCCAAATCCCGCACCGACAAGCCGGGTGTGCAAAGCGAAATCAATCAGCATAGCGCCACCATGCGCTCGATGATCGACAGCACCAAACAGCAGTAGCGACAACCATACACAACAAGAGCCGGCGTTTTGCCGGCTCTTGTCGTTTTTGAGAAAATAGGGTCAATCGCGGAACAGGTATTCGATCTTCGTCAGATTGTCCGTTTCGAGGCTGAAGGTCATGTATGAGGCGAAAATATCGAGTATGACGAGTGCGTTGACGTGGCTGTCCTTGAGCCTGAAGTCGGCAATGCGTTCGAGAAAGGCGTTATTGACCTCGTGTATATCGCGGTAGGTGTCTGTAAGGTCTTTCATCTCCCAGTCAGGCGTTCCACCACGGCGCATGCGAAAGTATTGCCTCATCAGGTACATCGACACGACGCGATACATCGTCTCCTCGAGTGTGGCGAACGGCAGGTGAAAGCGTACCATTGGCCGCAAACGAGTGAAAACAGGGCAACCCGAGGTGACGGTGTAGATGCCCATGAGCGAGCTGACGCCTTTCTGGATGTCTGTGTCACGCATGTAGGTGCGTTCGGGAGTGTCGATACGCACATGCACCTTTTCATAGCTGACCATCTCACGAAAAAATTCGATTAGCTCGACCACGTTGGCGGCTACGGGACACCAGGGAGTCATCTCCTCGGTGAGCGTGCACTGAGGGCATTGGCAGTAGGACAGTCGCGTCCAGGGGGGCAGGCCGTTGTGCTGCTTCTCTATCAACGCCAGGCTGTCTGGATCGAGTTCGAGGTGAAATTCTCGCTCCATGCCATTCCCAAACGTGAATGTGTAATGGAATTCAACAGACTTTTTGTCTTTCATCGTTCTCTCTCCAACTACGGGGATAGACATAAATTAATCTGAAATGCCGAAATGTCAAAGGATTCATGGAAAGTTAATGGCGGAGACGCAGGGATTCGAACCCTGGACACGAGTTTCCCCATGCACACGATTTCCAATCGTGCTCCTTAAGCCAGCTCGGACACGTCTCCGCATAGAGAAACCCCACTTATCGACAACCAGATTTCTTGTAAACCTTTTTGTTGTAACTGGGCGAATTCGACCGGCTCAATGCCGGAAATGACGCATGCCGGTAAATATCATGGCGATGCCGTGTTCGTCGCAGGCAGCGATGACCTCCTCGTCACCTTTCGAGCCGCCCGGCTGAATGACCGCCGTCACGCCCAAGTCGGCCACTGCGTCCACGCTGTCGCGGAAGGGGAAAAATCCATCCGACGCGCACACGCTGCCCTCGATGGACAGGCCGAACTTGTGGGCCTTGGCCACGGCAATCTCGGTGCTGTCGATGCGGCTCGTCTGCCCGATGCCAAGACCGATAGTGCGGTCGGCGGCGACAAAGCATACGGCGTTGGACTTGAGCACGGCCACGCTCTTCCAGCCAAAGCGAAGCGCAGCCCATTCTCCCTCGGTGGGCTGCCGCTTTGTCACCACGCGCCAGGCATTGTCGTCGTCGCACCGGACATCGTTGCCCTGCGCCAACCAGCCGCCCATGCAACTCACCAAGCGCAAGCGAGCACGTAAAACAGACAGCGCTTCACGGTCGAACCGCACCAGGCGCCGGTTCTTCTTTTTGCGCAGCTTTGCCAGGGCGTCGTCGGCAAATTCCGGCGCGATAACGATTTCGGTGAACACCTCGTTGATGCGCTCGGCAGTGGCCAGGTCGAGGATGCGATTGACCACCACCACGCCCCCGAACGGCGACAGCGGGTCGGTGGCGAACGCTTTGTCGTAGGCTTCGAGCAGTGTATCCGCCGTACCGATGCCGCAGGGGTTGGTGTGCTTGATAATGGCCAGCGTGGGCGCTTCGTCGCCAAAGACGTCGATGAGGCGCAGCGCGGCGTCCACATCCAGCAGGTTGTTGTAGGAAAGCTGCTTGCCATGCAGCGCCTCTATCACCTTGTGTCCAGGCGATTCGTACAGCGCGGCCACCTGGTGCGGGTTTTCGCCATAACGCGGCATAAGGGCAAGCGGTGCGCTCACATTCAGCGTTTCCGGCAGCTTGCGCCCCAGCCAAGCCTGCATCTCACCGGCGATAACGCTGTCGTAGTGGGCTGTGTGGGCGAAGGCTCTGGCGGCGAGATCACGGCGGAGGCCGAGCGGAACTTCACCATGCTCGCGCAGGGCTTCGACAACGGGCGCGTAGTCCGCCGGATTGACGACTATCGCCACATGAGCGAAGTTCTTGGCGGCGGAGCGAATCATCGTCGGCCCACCGATGTCGATGTTCTCGATTTTCTCGGTGCGCGTTGCATCGGGGCGGGCAATGGTCTGCTCAAACGGGTAGAGATTGACGGCGACTATGGCGAACGGCTCGATGCCGTGGCGTTCGGCGGCCTCGCGGTGAGCGGGGTTGTCCCAGTCGGCCAGGATGCCGCCATGCACCAGCGGATGCAGCGTTTTCACGCGGCCGTTCATAATCTCAGGAAAACCGGTGACGTCCTCGACGGAGGTGACGGAGATACCGGCCTGGCCGATGGCTCTGGCGGTACCGCCGGTCGAGACGATCTCCCAGCCAAGCTCGTGAAGCGACCTGGCGAAATCGACTGCGCCGGTCTTGTCGGAAACGCTTATCAATGCACGCATGTCGGGTTTGCTCCTTGAAAATGTTACAGGTGGAAAAATCGGCCTGTCGCTTTACTCCTCATCGTCATCATTCCCAATCAGTTCGCGCAGCAGATGGCGCAATTCCTTTACCGAAAGCGCGGCATGAGACACAGACATCGTTTCGTCCTGCACCTCTCTCTCGAAGGTGATGCGAATGCGATGGCCGTTGCTGCTGACAGTCTCAATGGCGTGGCGATCTTCGAGAATGGCCACCAGCACCACGCCACCCAGCACGATGATCCAGTTGATGTAGATCCAGAACAGGAATACCGGTATGGACGAGAGTACGCCGTACAGCACTTCCATGTTTGTGAGGTTGCGAATATACAAATTATATAGCAGTTTCACCACGATCCAGGCGCCCGAGGCGGCGCTTGCGCTGATGAGCATCGTTCTTGCCTTGATGCGGACATTGGGTATGAAGAAATAGCCCAGCAGGATAAACAGGAACAGTAGCATGAACGGCACGATGTAAACTGTAAACGATTGCAGGAAGGGCACATTGAACAAAGTGGACACCAGCGGCAGCGAGGATGCCGAAAACACCACCAGAATGAGCAGAAAGCCAAAAATGATGGTGCCGAAAAACTTGACCATCTGCCCGATGAAGTTCCTCACCTTAAGCTCGTGAACGTTCAAAATGCGGTCGAAGGACAGGTTGATGATGCGGAACAGCGAATAGGACGTGATGAAAATGAGCGCCAGGTTAAACAGGTTGAGCGGTATCTTGCGGTCGAGCAACTGGGTAATGTAGTGCTGAATCTGCTCGGCGGATTCCGGCACGAAGATGGTGATGAGCGCCTTGCGTATCAGTTCGTTCGCCTGGGCGTTCACCATCTCGGGAATCAACACCAGGGTAAAGACAACGAACGGGATGAACCCCATGATGGTGACGAACGTGAGCGCGGCAGACTCGAGCATAATCGATTGCTGGCGGAACACGCGGATGTAGGTTTTGAGAAATCCAATCACCGAGCGGAGCAGGCGAGCAGGCATGTTATCTGGCGTTCCTATTCATACCGCAACGCCTTCACCGGATTGAGGTTGCTGGCGGAAATGGCCGGCAGGACACCAAAAACCAGGCCGACGCCGGCGGAGATGGTGACGGCGATGACGATCATGGTGGGAGTGGCGGCTGTGTCCATCTTGAGCCAGACGCCCACCTGCTTGAGGATGGAAAGCCCGCCTGCGACGCCGATGATGCCGCCCAGCGTCGTAATCAGCACGGTCTGCACCATGAACTGCATGAAGATGTCGAACCGGCGGGCGCCCACGGCCAGCCGCACGCCAATCTCACGGGTGCGCTCCTGGATGGTGGCCAGCATGATGTTCATGATGACGATGCCGCCCACTAACATCGAGATGGCGCTGATCATGAAAAAGATAATGCCGAAAACACGGGTCTGCTGGCCAATTTCGGTGGCCTGCTCCTGGGCGCTGTGCACAACAAAGACCGGTTTGCCGTGCCGCATATTGAGCATCAGGTCCTCGAGCTTGGCCTTCAGCCGCGCCGTCTCCTCAACCGTCTCGGTTTTCACCTCGAACGAAGTGATTTGATTTCGGCTGGTTGTTTTGCGCATCAGGGTGGTGACGGGAATAAAGGCGTTATTGTTCATCCAGTCGAGCATATTGTCGCCCATGAATTCGTTGTCGGCCTTCATATAGCGGTGCTCCATCACGCCGATGACCTGCATGCGGCGACCGGCGAGCGAAACGTATTCGCCGATGGGGTCCATGTTGCCGAAAAGCTCGTCGCGGATGTTGGTGCCAATGCAGATCACGTCATTTGCCTGCGCCAGGTCAAACTCGTTGATGAACCGGCCATCGGGATATGGATACCACTCCTCGATGTGCTGGTTGTCGGGCATAACGCCGATGTAGCGGACTTCCGTCTGCTTGTCGCCCCGTGTAATGGACGTACGACGCCAAATGGTAATCACCGCGTTGAAGTATTTTGCTTCAGGAATCTGACTGCGGATGAAAGCGATCTCCTGCCTGGTGAAAAGGGGCCTCTCGCCTTCAAGGTCGCGGAATTCCCAGTTGCGCTCGACGGTGATGCGGGTGAGGCCGCCGCGCTCCTCGATCCACTGCATGGTCTTCTTGTTGACGGCGTCGATGAGCGACAGCACCACGATGATGGACATGGTGCCCAGCACGATGCCCATGATGGTGACGACGCTGCGCACTTTGCGGCTCCAGAAGTCGCTGAAACCGACGGCGATGCTTTCCCCCAGCGAGATGGCCATGCTACGCCGCGTCCTCCCCGTCAACGATGAGGCCGTCAACGATCTTGATGATGCGGTTGGCGCGGTGCGCCACGGCGGGGTCGTGGGTGACGATGATGATGGTGTGTCCACGATCGTTCAGCTCGCTGAACAGGCTCAGGATGTCGCTGCCGGAGCCGGTGTCGAGGTTGCCGGTGGGTTCGTCGGCCAGGACGATGGACGGCGAGTTGACGATGGCTCTGGCGATGGCCACGCGCTGTCGCTGGCCGCCGGACAGCTCGGACGGGCGGTGGCGCAGGCGGTCGGACAGCCCCACGCTGGCCAGCACCTCACGGGCGCGGTTGCGCCGTTTGCGCGGCCCCATGCCGGAGTACATGAGCGGCAGCTCGACGTTCTTCTGAATGTTCAGGTGGGGCAGCAGGTTGAACGTTTGGAAGACAAACCCGACCCGCTGATTGCGAATGGTGGCCAGGCGGCGTTTGCTGAGGCCGCTCACGCGTTCGTCTTCGAGCCAGTAATTGCCTTCGGTGGCGCTGTCGAGGCAGCCCAGAATGTGCATCAGCGTGGACTTCCCGGAGCCCGACGGCCCCATGATGGCCACGAACTCGCCGGCGCCTATTTCGATGTCCACGCCTGCCAGGGCGCGCACACTCACCTTGCCCATCTGATAAACCTTGTGCAGTTCGCTTGTTCGTATAATTGTTTCCATAGTAGCATCCATTTTGCAGAACGTGCGCGTTTGTGGCAAGGAAAAGATGGGGGATGAATTGAATGACCAATTTTGTAATGAATCTTTCCGATTTCGTGTCAGATGTTTATTTTACATGAACCACGAACTGAATCCGCGAAATCTGTTTGTTTCTTTTTGCCAAACGTCCTTTTAGTTTCGCAGATATTACATGTATAACACCAACAGTACCTTCTGCACTTGATTCTTTATCCACACTTATTGCAATATCAAAGTGGATACCAGAATCTGTACCGGCACTATTCCACTGTTTCAAAAAAAACTTAACATCATTCGAAGAATCATTCGCGCCATCTACCCCAACCTGAATTGACAACAGTGTTTTCTGAATAAATTGATCTATCTTCATCATATAACTTCCTATGGGAAATTAGATATTCTATGATTTGGAAAAAGCTGTGCTGAGTCGAGTTTATCTTCTTTGAATAGCAGTTGCAAATCAGCACAAGTAAACTCAATTTGACTATGAATTTGTTTAATTATCTGGAAAAATCCGTAGTAATTAAATTTATTCAATACCCTACATTGTGGGTTTTCTTTCTGATACCCAGCAACAAACTCATACTGATTTATGAAATCTGATTCTAGTTGTTTATATAATGCACTTGCTCCCATCATTCTCTTCTTGAAATCAATTTTTTCAGATGAAGATTCTGGTAGATAGACATCTTCCAATAAATCCGATCGCATAGGAGTAATATATGCATATCTTTGGATATAGTAAAGACTACCAATTACATGATTTATAATATATCTCCCACAGGGAAGATCTCTGGTTTCTAACATCTGATTTCTGCGCTTCGGATTATTTGCGATATCGTTTCCCATATTTGAAAAAATCAACTGCATTTCCAATAATTTGTTGATTTCTCTTTCTATAGCTGCCTTTCCGTGACCGAAGGATTCCAAATTCGCAATAACTTCATCGACCGAGACAGAAGATTCCCTATTTACAATCCAAATAGTGAAAAGTCGTGTTAGAGTAGATGAAAAATGTTCAGCACTACCTGAGTTAAATAAATTTGGCATTAGAGAATCTGATTTAATGTCAACTAAATAATTTGAATGACGAATCAGTACATCTACTAATCGTTCGAATGACAAAAGTTTATGTACTATTTGTTTTGTTTCAGTGCGATTAGGAGGGCAAGTCATTGATAGTCTTGAAATGTCATGTATTAGAGGCAAACTCATATGAGGAGATTCAATGTAATATTGCACTATTTTAAGCATTCTGCGAATATTGTAATTTGCTAGTTGATACAATTCGTGATAGTTGTCAGCCGCATCATCAAAAAACATGAAGAGTGCTTCCAAAAAATTATCTACATTGCTTACCTCAACTTCCGTATTATTCACTATTGACATCCGCGAGCAATTTCCTTTTAATGGGTCAAATAATCTTTCTTTCCGTATTTCAAGAACAATTCTCAAATTCATAGCTGGTAAGTGAAACGGTTTTCGATTTCTCCCGTAAGACGCAACATATGTATTAGAGAGTACAGGCTCATAGAAACTGTCTCTAACCGCAATAATTAATTTGACGTTTTTGTAGTCTTGGTATAATCTCATTTTTAATTGGATTATTTCCAATATTCGATCTTGTTGCATTTTATGTACTTGATCGATATTATCAATAATCAGTAGAAATGTATAACCGAAATATTTCGAGAGCATTCTAATTATCTGTAGATTCATGTCATAACCGATATCATACTCTGTACTTCTCCAAGTCGAAAGATCTCTGTACCACTTTTTAAAACTGTTTTTAGTATTCCTTCTATTATCAATGCTATTAACCAATTCTTCACTATCTTGGTAGTAATCTACTAAATTGGGATCTGTTGGTGGCCTTACCTTTAATTCATCATTTACTACTTCAAATTCAAAATCATGATGCAAGTATAAATTTGATCGCAATAGACTCTTCCAGAACACTTTTGTAGACAATTCACTGAAACGGGTCCAGAGGAAATTATTCACTTCACTATTCCATTCCCCCATAATTGCCTCGACTGACGTAAAGATTAACGGAATATTTACTACTGCCAGTTTATTTAAATCTACGATTGAATTTTCCTCGACACCAGATTCACTATCAACTTTGTCAGGAAGATATTTAAGAAAGAAATAGTGCAGAAATGTTGATTTTCCTAATCCAGTGTATCCAATCACATCAACTAATCTAGTATTTTTTTCGAAAAGAATATCGAAAAAGCTCTCCTCTGAATTAGTCCAACGCTTTAAATCATCCTCATGATGGGACGAATGCCCTTTCCTCAAACTGATTGTGGCTTCTGTATGAGGCACATACCAATCCCAAGAAAAATTTCTCTCGAAACCATTATTTGACCGCTCATGTGATAATGGAGAAAGATCAAGTCGATTATTGTTTTGTAGATCCTTGAACATTCCCTCGAATGCATTACTATAGGCTTCCCAAATTGGTGATTTGATTTTTGTCTGGTAGGAACGCAACGTTGCTTGATTCGCTTTCTTGTTTCTTATACTCATTAGGGTAATCCTCCAAAACTAAATCGAACTTGCAATTGCAATTTCTCCTGTCAAGAACATTTTTCAAAACGGAATAGTAAATGTCTTATGGCTGAATTCTAAGCTTCAGAGATTTTTATCATCTCCCTTACTCCCCTCCCTCCCCCCATTCTCCCGCAGCGTCACTCTTTCGTGGCGACAGCCACCATGTACTTGTTGCCCTGCTTGAGCTTTGTGTAATTCCCGAATACTTCATTGAAATTGCGTTTGATGTATTCTTTCAGGCCGGCAATGACCACTACATAGAACTTGCCGCCCGTTTTCAAATGGCTTTTCGCGTCGTTCAGAATCAGATACAGCATCTCTTTGCCCACTTTTGCCGGCAGGTTGGAGACGATATTGTCAAATTCCATATCGGGGACATTGCTGAAAGCGTTGCTCAAATAGATGTCGCAATTACTGATTCCATTTGCCTGCGCGTTTTTCCTGGCATAATCAACAGCCACGAAATCCTTGTCCAACATATGAACGACACCCTGCGGGGACATCCTCGCAATGGCGAGCCCGATGGGGCCATAACCGCAACCCACCTCGAGTGTGTGGTCAGTTGGCTCGATGCATACATGGTCGATGAGCATAAGCGAGCCTTTGTCGATTTCCTTCGGACTGAAAAGGCCCCAGGTGCTGTTGAAAACGAACTTGCTACCCTTCAGGTTGGCCTCGAAAACAATATCTTTGCGTAAACCGTGAATGTACTTTTGCAATGTTATTTTCCTTAGATATAATCACTATCTCCGAACTGCATGCTCGGGGAATTTCCCTGGGCATCGTCAAGATGACACTCGCCGATCACGGATCTATTTCGATATCTGGATAGTGCTTATCCATGCAATCAGGGCAAACACTGTGGCTGAACGCAGCTTCTGAATGGCTGCTGACATATTCCTCTACCTGGCTCCAGTAGCCATCGTCGTTGCGTATCTTCTTGCAAAATGAACAGATGGGCAGAATGCCCTGAAGGGTTTTTATGTGATCGAAAGCCTTGTAAAGCTTCTGAACCTGCGAAGCCAAACGCTCTTGCATCACAACCATGCGGCGACCAACCTCGACCCTGGCCCAAAGCTCTCCCGGATCGAACGGCTTTGTCAAGTAATCATCGGCTCCGGCTCCCAACCCTGCGATGATGTCTTTCTTTTCGCCTTTAATAGTCAGCATGATGATATAGGGCTTGTAAACTGTTCCCTGCTGGGCGCCATCTTTCAGTTGCTGTGCTTGCCTGGCCTGAACTCGACGCACAAACTCCAGGCCGTCCATAACCGGCATCAGCCAGTCGATAATGGCCAACTGGGGCGCGTCAGGCTGCTGCATCACATCCCACGCTTCCGCGCCGTTTTTTGTCTCCACCACTTCATAGTCCCATTTTTTCAGTCCGGCTGCAAGCATATTGCGTGTGGTGATATCGTCTTCGGAAATCAGGATACGCATGCGTTTGTTTCCCTTTTCCCCTGATTTGCTTATCTCCAGTTTCTGAAGCTCTTCGTGCAATTTGGCCTTCACGATGGGCTTTACAAGGTATGTGTCGCATTGATTCAAGAATGCGTTCTTGATGTTGCCGGTATCGGAAAGCGCTGTGGTCATCACTATCTTCGCACAATCAGGGGAGGCTATCCCGCTGGCCTCCTCTGCCGCTCGGATTTTCTTCAGCGCGGTCTGTCCGTTCATTACCGGCATCATGATGTCCAGAAATATCAAGTCGTATGGCTCTTTCATCGCCAGAGCGACATGAACAGCATCGACTGCCTCTTTGCCGTTGAAGGCAAAATGCGGGGCGCCATAATCCATCACCAGTTTCCCCAGTATAAAACTGCTGGTAGAATCATCTTCGACAATTAGAATTTTCATGATACCTCACCTTTCAATTTCATGATTCATAGATCCTTTGTCATCGCTGTATGCAGCAAAGCGAACTGAGATTCGAGCTCGGCCATGAGGCCGCGAACATCATCCAGGTTCCCCGCTTTGCCCGCTTTCTCCATCTTGTGGGCCAGCTTGCTCAAAGCCTCACCTGACACATTAGCGGAAGCGCCCTTGATGGTGTGAGCCACACGCTCGGCGACGCTGGCGTCTTCGGCATCGAGGGCATCTTTCAGTGCTTGAATCTGTACAGGAATGTCACCCAGGAACAGCTCGGTAATTTCTTTCACGAGGTCTTCGTCGTCCATCAGGCGCTCCAGCAGGATCTCCCTGTCGAAGACGGGAGGCGCGGGGGTGTCCTGCTTGGTTTCCACAGCCTGCTCAACAATTTTCTCAGACAGGCTCTCCTCGAGCGTTTTTGGAAGCCATTTTTCGAGTAATTCGGCAAGAACCTTCGAGTTGACCGGCTTGGTAAGATAGTCGTTCATGCCGGCTTCGATGCATTTGTCGCGATCTCCCTGCAAGGCGTTGGCGGTCATGGCGATTACAGGAATGTCGTGATCGAGTACTTTCGAGTGTGTGTCTCGAATGTATGAGATGGCTTCGAAGCCGTCCATTTCCGGCATTTGGATGTCCATCAGCACAAGGTTGTAGGGAATCGTTTCCAGCGCCTTGACAGCTTCGGCGCCATTTGCCACCGGGTCGGCCGACAGCCCCAGCTTTTTCAGCATTCCCAACGCTACCTGCTGGTTGGTGATGTTGTCTTCGGCCAGCAGGATGCGCACCCCGCTACGCTGCAATTCTCGGATGGTGTGTCGGGTAACGATATGCCGTCCGTTTTCGTGAGTGTCTCCTTGAAGCACTGCGGACAGACAACCGAACAGGTCTGTCTGCCGCACTGGTTTTGTCAGGTAGGCGTCATAACCGATTTCTTCGAAGCGGCGAGCGTCTCCACGCCGTCCCATGGAGGTCATCAGCAGCAGTTTCGTTTCGGACAGCGCGGTGTCTGTCTTGATAGCCTTGCCCAGTTCCGCTCCGTCCATACCGGGCATTTGCATATCCAGAACGGCCACGCGGTATGGCTCGCCAGTTTCGACAGCCTCGCGCAGTAGGCGCAGGCCGGTTTCACCGTCAGGAGCATCATCGGGTCGCGCCCCCCAAGACGCAAATTGAGACATCAGCAATTCACGATTGGTTGCGTTGTCGTCCACCACAAGGACACGAACTCCAGTAATATCGATAGGTGGTGAAGCTTCATGTTTTCGCTCAGGCTGTTTGTAGAAACGGGCAGTAAACCAGAATTCAGAGCCTTCGCCTTCTTCGGAAATCATGCCAATCTCTCCATCCATCGCGGCAGAAAGCTGTTTCGAGATGGCCAGCCCAAGGCCGGTGCCGCCATATTTGCGTGTGGTCGAGGCATCCACCTGGGTAAACTGGTGAAACAGCTTGTCCTGCTTGTCTTGGGGAATACCAATGCCTGTGTCGCGGATCGAGAACCGCAACATCACCTCGTTGTCCGTCTCCGAATCCAGGCTGGCTCGAACGGAAACCTCGCCCGTGTGGGTGAACTTGACGGCGTTGCCTGCGAGATTGACCAGAATCTGGCGCAAGCGGCCAGGATCGCCCTGTAAGAATACCGGTGTTTCAGGGGTGACACCGCAGATGAACTCGAGGCCCTTTTGCTGCGCTTTCAGCGCCATAATCTCGGCATAATCGTCCATCATCGTACGCAGGTCGAAGTCGATAATCTCCAAGTCCATGCGTCCCGCTTCTATCTTGGAGAAGTCGAGGATGTCGTTTATCAGCTCCAGCAAGACCTCGCCGCTGACGCGCACGGTTTCGGCGTAGCGGCTTTGCTCGGGGGTCAGCTCTGTGTCCAGCAGCAGACCTGTCATGCCAATAACACCGTTCATGGGCGTACGGATTTCGTGGCTCATGTTGGCCAGGAACTCACTCTTTGCGGCATTTGCCATTTCCGCTTGGGCGGCCATGTTGGTGGCCAGGGCCGTTTGCTTTTCAAGTTGAACGTTCATCATTCGCATCTCTTCTTCGGCTCTCTTGCGCTCGGAGATGTCCACGAATGTCTCGAGCAGGCAATTCTTCCCATCCAGCACGATGGGTACAACTGTTTTAAGCACTGCTGTTTCTTCCCCATCCTTCCCGATAAGAACCGTTTCACGGTTATCAACCTGCTCTCCGGCATCGGTGATGGGACAATTGCCCTGTTGATGCGGACAGACGTATTGATGACAGACGCGGCCGATTATTTCGTCCCGCTCGGCGCCGATCATCTTTTGAGCCATCGGGTTGGCTTCGAGAATTATATTGGTGCCAGCTTCGATTACAAAGATTCCGCTCTGGATGGACTGCATAATCGTTTCGATGCGCTTCTGGGAATCCTGCGTGATTCTTTCCGCCAACTTGCGCTCGGAGATGTCCACGAATGTTTCGAGCAGGCAATCCTTCCCATCCAGAACGATGGGCACAATTGTCTTGAGCACCGCTGTTTCTTCCCCGTCCTTTCCAATAATTACTGTCTCACGGCTATTGTATTGCTTTTCGCTGTCCATTAAAGGGCAACCGTCAATCTCTGGCATACAGATGAAACCGCTACAGGTTTTTCCGACAATATCCTGCCGTTCCAGATTCAGCATTGCCTGTGCCGCAGGGTTGGCTTCGACGATTTCATAGGTTTGGGCATCGATGACGATCACACCGCTCTGGATGGAGCGCGTAATCGTTTCTATGCGCTCCTTGGAATCCTGCATGGCTTTTTCCGCCAGCTTGCGCTCGGAGATGTCGAAATTGACAGCCAGTATTCCAGTAATTTCGCCGGCATCATTCTTCATAGGTGTGGCGGCTCGCAGAACATCCAGCGTTGTGCCATCCTTGCGCACCATTTCAATCTCGACCTGTAGTGATTTGCCTTTCAACAACTCAGGAAACTTATGCTTCAATTCATCATGATAAGCGGAAGCAACAAAATCGGTGATGCGCCTGCCAATTATTTCATCAGACGGGTATCCAAGCATCTCAGCAGTGCTGGGGCTGCAATCCACAATAGTAGCCTCAGTGTCCAGAACTTCTCCGCCGTATGGCAATAGATTGAACAATTCCTTGTATTTCGCTTCACTTGCTCGTATGGCTTTTTCGTCCAGCTTGCGCTGCGTGATGTCGGTGCTGATGAGCACGAAAGTTATTTCTTCACCGACAATGGTCACCGGAATCAGGCGGTTGAGGAAGTGATGCTGTCCGTCCGGGAGAATCGCTTCAGCATCCATAGTCTGCATCTGTCCCGTTTTCAGAGCTTGCCGTAAGGTGTCTATGCAAGCTTCGCGATGCTCCGATTGTGCGAATATAAAAACGTTCCTGCCGATGACGTCTTCTTCACGAAGGCCTTGTATCATCTTGTTCACTCTCAGAATTGTGCCCTTTTCATCAAGAACAAAGACAAAATCGGGCAGAGCCTTCAGAAGCGTACGCTGGAATGCCTCTGACCTGGCGAGGCCCGCCTCCCGCTCAATGATGCCTCTGTCAACTCGCAGCAGCGCAATGTACAGAAAACCAAACAGCCCGGCCAGCAGAACAACCGTCACGCCGATGACGACCGCTATCAAGCGGTTCATCGTTGTCACCGACTCGGAGATGTCATGCAGCACGACCAGATCTCCCACCTCGTCCCCGGATGCATCCATCATCGGGGCAACCAGCATATGCCAGGATTTGCCGTCCCATTTTCGCCTGGCGGACACCTCGCCATGCCGATGCTCCTCCTCACTGAGAAAGCTCGCAAAGTCTGAAGGGAACCGAGGCAGGGATGAGTAGATCAGCGCTTTGTCGTCAAACCGGTCCCAGTCGGCTTCCCGACCCAGCATCTTCATGCCCGCTTCCCATTGAGAGCGTTCGAGGGCATCCTTGTGCATGAACACAGCCAGCTCGATTTCCGATTGCATGTGAATACCGGCCAGGAGGTGCTCGATTTCCTTGCCCATCTCAATGTAGCCGATGAGCGTATCGCCGTCATAGACTGGCTGCACCACCCACAATGTGAATATGTTCAACGATCCCATCTCTATGCCCGAAGCCACCTCGCCGGTGCGCTCGGCTTCGAGGACGGTGAATCGGTCGATAAGGTCGCCGTGCTTTTCAGGCATATGCGCTCGCAGCAGGTTGATTCTATCCGGGCTGTGAAAGTAGAAATACATAACGTTATGCTCTTCCCGCAGATGTTCGAAGATGTCTTCACACTCGGCCAGCAGGGCCTGCCGGTCTTGCCCTTTCAGTGCATTGCACAGGTTCGCATTGTGAAGGAACACATCTTCATGGCTTTCAAGCGAACTGGAATGCATGGCCAGCGCTTGGGACAGCCCGGTTACGGCATTTTCGGATTCGTTCTGGCTGGCCCGATCAAGCTGTACCTGCTGAACCCTCAACAGCACAAAACCGAATCCACCGACCAGCAACAGCAACACTGTGGCCAAGGGAATCAGCAGGCGGCGCAGGACTGGTTGGTTCGAGATTTTCGCATCACCTCTGGCCGCAAATAATCCCGAGCCAAGCATTATCATCACAGCAAGCATCAGTCCAACAGGCAGGGCCGAACCGGCGATGACATCCCACTTCCAGCTTCCCGCGTCGATGTCCATGCCCAGCATGGCGATAAGCTCACCAGTCTGCGGGTCGGTAATCGGGATTAGCGCGGTAATCCACGTGCCCCAGCGGTTGGTCACGGGTCCATCGACTAGTTGGGTTCCGGTCTCGAACGCCTGCAAATACTCGACCGAAATCTCCTCGTATATCTGCCCCGCAAGCGATTCATCCTCGGAGCCGACCGGTTCACTGTCCACGAAGAAGAACACGGCCCCGTCAGGCATTTGTCCCATGAGATAGATGAAGCGACAGTTCCTGTTTACATCCCTGGCTTGAGCAAGTTGCTGTTTCAGCCGTAGATAGTCCACCGTGCCGAGGTCAGCCTCGGCGCCGGAAAGAGACTTGATGCGCTCGATGTTCATGGATGTTGCCACCAGATTGGCGCTTAACAACAATTCGTTTCTCATGTTCCGGTCTGTTAGCTTGAGCATGAACCAGGTGAACAGCCCGCCGGAAAGCAGGTAAACCAATAATATGCCGGCTGTCCAGCTCTGGACTCGCTTCGCTTTACCCATAGATTTCATCTCCAAATCTTCTTTCCAGGGGATTCTCTAAGATATTCCATCGAGACCACCCGCCAACAATGTTGTGTCAAGATAGTGTAATCAAGCATTCCATTCTGACGAACTATGTTTGTTTCACGGCTACCAGACAGCAAATGCCACTCAGCATGTAACTCATAGCAATACATACTTGTAGGCCATGTGTCCGGTTCACTCCTGTCTTATCGATATTTTCGCAGAACACTCGAAATGCAACTGCCACAAAATCCGGCAATGCCATGTACTGGTTATCTTTGAATATATAATCCTTGACTTTATAGAGAAAATATGTTTTAGAGATAATGATTAGGGAAGTATTCCTCCCCTCTATTCGAGCAAGATTATCATTTAGAATGACAAGGAATCGGCAATGTGCAAAGCGAAAAACAACGACTCACTGGTTCGTGAGGTTGAATTTCTCAGAAAAAGAGTAGCTGAACTCGAAGCGGGCGAACAACGGTATCGCGCCGCGCTCTATGGTATTGGCGACGGCATGATTGTCATCGATACAAGTGGAAACGTGCAGCAAATGAACCCGATTGCAGAGCAACTCACCGGCTGGAACGAAGACAAAGCATGTGGCCAGCACATAGACGAGGTGTTCCGCCTGGTTGACATCAACACCCGCGCCACGGTCGAAAGCCCGGTTGCACGAGTTTTGCGCGATGAAACTGCTTCTAACCTCGATCAATATACGTTGCTTGTATCCACTGACGGCGCCCAAAGGCCAATTTCCGATAGCTGCGCCCCCATCCATAGCGACCAGGGAGGCCTTACCGGCGTGGCGCTTGTTTTCCGGGATGTATCTGAAGAATACCGGATGCAGGAAGCGCTACAGGTCCAACTGAACGTGTTTAAGCATATGAATCGGATTAACCACATCATTCAGAGCGCCGACAATCTCGACCAACTGTTGCAGGACGTCATGAAAGAAGTCCTGAACATCTTCGGCTGCGACAGAGCCTGGCTCTTATACCCATGTGACCCGGATTCCCCGACATTTCGCATTCCAGTAGAGCAAAGCCGCCCGGAATATCCCGGAGCGTTCATCCTCGATGTGGAGCTTCCGATGAAGCCTGGCGTGGATGAAGTATGCCGAGTTGCGCTCGCCTCAGAAGGTCCTGTTCCTTATGGCCCAGTCTTTGAACATCAGATTTATCCTGAATTGACCGAGCAGTTTGGTGTGCAGGCGCAATTGGTCACCGCAATCATTCCCCGGACAGGCAAACCCTGGTTGTTTGGAATGCACCAGTGCTCGCATGCCCGTGAGTGGTCTTCCGAGGATATTCAGCTCTTCAGAGGTATGAGCCGTCGCCTCACCGATGGCCTGAGCAGTCTGTTGTTTCTGCGTGATCTCGAAGAAAGCGAAAGCCACTTTCGCCTGCTGACTGAGAACGTTTCCGATGTCATCTGGACTATAGACTTGAGCTTGCGTTTCACTTTCGTCAGCCCCTCGGTTCTCCAGTTATGCGGTTTTACGGTGAATGAAGCCATGACGCGGACACCGGCTGATTTCATGGTGCCCGAGTCGTTGGCCATGGCGCTTAACACGCTCAACCGCAAGCTGAAATTGATTGACGCTGGAAATGAAGAAGGCTGGACACCGACCACTTTCGAGGCTGAACTAAACTGCAAAGACGGTTCCACCATCTTCACGCGGAGTAATGCGAAAATTATGACTGGGCCGGATGGAAAACCGAGCTTCGTCGTTGGCGTGACGCATGATGTCACCGACCGTAAGTGGGCGGAGGATTCTTTGCGTGAGAGCCATGAACGCTATCAGAATTTCGTGAAAAACGCGAGTGAGGGCATCTATCGCATCGACTTCACCGTTCCTGTTCCCATCGATGTGCCGGACGAGGAACTCGTGGTGTCCATAGATAAACATGCTATTGTGGGCGAAGTGAATGAAGCCCTGGCGAAGATGTACGGGCTTCGGGTCGAGGACATGATTGGCAGGCCGGTTACAGACTTTGCGCCCGCTCATGGCAAGGGCGCCCTGTTGGTTGTCAGAGCGCCGAAACACCAAATAAAGGACTTGGAACTTCCTAATGTGGACAAGAATGGCCAAACTCTTTACATGTCCGAGAGCTACAGCGCCGTGGTGGAAGAGGGTAATCTTGTGCGCATCTGGGGCATGCAGCGCGACATCACCGAGCACATACAGGCGGAAGAAGCGCTGAAAGAACGAGACATGCATCTCACTTCGCTGCTGGAGAACCCGGTGGGATACATGATATACCGACTGAAAGCAGGGCCAGACCCCATGACGTCCATCGTCACGCTCGTAAGTCCCTCCATTACCGATTTGCTGGGCATTCCAATGGAAGATGCCTATAATGTGTCTTTCTGGTATGCTAACGTACACCCCGATGATCTCCCCAGGTTGATTAAAGCAAACAAGATGAGTTCCAAACCGCCGTTTGTTTATGACGAGGAAATACGATTCGAGCATCCCGAAAAGGGCTGGCGATGGTTTCAGGCTCGCAGCACCGGCATTCCACTTGAAGACGACCCTGAAAAAGCCGAGTGGACCAATGGGATATTGATCGACATTACCGACCGCAAGCGAGCCGAGGAGGAACTTCTCAAAGAGAAGGCGTTCATCGAGGCGGCGTTGGACAGCCTGTCCGGCATCTTTTATGTTTATGACGAGCACGGCAATTTCCTGCGCTGGAACCGCAATTTCGAGACCGTCTCAGGGTATTCCGCGGATGAAATCAAGCGAATGCATCCAGCTGATTTCTTTCCGGCGGACCAACACGCCATTCTCCGCGAGGCTATACAAGAAGTGTTTGAAACCGGTTGGGCTTCATTTGAAGCCAACTGCAAAGCGAAGGATGGAAGCACGACTCCCTATCATTTAACCGGCGCCAGATTCGAGGAGGATGGTGTGCCCTGCCTTGTCGGCATGGGCTTAGACCTGACCATGCGCAAACGTACGGAAGAGGCGCTCCTCAGAGAGAAGGCGTTTACCGAGGCGGCGCTGGACAGCCTTCCCGGCGCCTTTTATGTGATAAGCAAGCAAGGTAAGTATCTACGCTGGAATCACACCTTCGAAAGAGTTTCCGGGTATTCCTCAGATGAAATCAAAGACATGAATCCAATGAATTTCTTCCTTCCAGAAGAACACGATAAAGTGAGAGCTTTTGTTCGGGATATATTTGAGAAAGGCAAGTCTGTCTTTGAGACCTTAATGATAGCAAAGGACGGTAGCGCCACACCTTACAATTTCACCGGCGCACGGTTTGTGGAAGACGGTGAACCCTGCCTCGTCGGCATGGGCATCGACCTGACAAAGCGCAAGCAGGCGGAAGAAGAAAAGGCGCGGCTCGAGGAACAATATCGCCAAGCTCAGAAATTAGAGTCCATTGGCCGTTTGGCCGGCGGTGTAGCCCATGACCTGAACAACCTGCTCACCCCGATTCTGGGTTACAGCGAGATTCTGCTCGAGGACGCCGGCGCTGACGATGTGCGCAGGGAGTCGCTGGAAGAAATCGTGAGCGCCAGTATCCGTGCAAGGGATCTGGTCAGCCAGCTCCTGGCTTTCAGTCGCAAACAGACCCTCGAATTTAAACACATTAACCTGAATGCCTTGCTGATAAGGTTCGAGAAACTGCTTCGCCGCACGATTCGAGAAGATATCGCCATCAAACTGATTCCCGATTATTCTATACCATTCATCATGGGTGATGCCGGACAGTTGGAGCAGGTCATTATGAATCTGGTGGTCAACGCTCAGGATGCCATGCCCGATGGTGGCGAGCTGATTATTGAAACCGGTTGTGTCGAACTGGACGAAAATTACACCCAGAAAAAGCCCGGCGTTGCACCCGGCCATTATATCATAATGGTCATCAGTGACAATGGTTGTGGCATGGATGAGGAAACCAGGCGCCACGTTTTTGAGCCGTTCTTCACGACCAAGAGCAAAGAAGAGGGCACAGGTTTGGGGCTGTCCACCGTTTATGGTATCATCAAGCAGCACAACGGCAATATCTGGCTCTACAGCGAACCTGGCAAGGGAGCAACCTTCAAGATATACTTGCCCATTAGCGGGAAAAGAATCACTAAATCCTCTTCTACGGATAAGTCGCTTACAGATTCTGGAGGTTCCGAAACCATCTTGCTGGCCGAGGACAACGAGCATGTGCGCAATCTTGCCAAAGCCATATTGACGCGCAAAGGATACACTGTGCTGGAGGCGGGAAACGGTGAGCAAGCCTTGCACGTTCTGAATTCGCACGAAGGAACCGTGCATCTTCTGTTAACCGACGTTGTCATGCCGGAAATGAACGGAAGAGAGCTATATGCACGGGTTGCCAAAGACAACCCGGACATGAAGGTGCTTTTCATGTCAGGCTACACCGACAATGTCATTGCGCACCGCGGTGTGCTGGACCCTGGAATAGCCTTCATACAGAAGCCCTTCAATGTTCAGGGCCTCACAGCCAAGGTGCGAGAAATCCTGGATCGGTGACAGCGGGGCAATCGCGGTTGCCGTCATTGTTGGAATGCAAATTGCACTAAAGTGGTGTCTATGCCGAAGAAGGCGCTGACATCGCTGGTGACGACACGAATCATAAAAGCGGTGAAGTCATATTCGATGCCGTGATAATTCTTGACACCACACAGAATGTAAGCGCTCTTCGCAATAGTTCATTGAAGCGAAAATACTGGAGGTAAACGATGCGTGTATTGCGACGTATCGGCATTGCCACTTGTCTCTTTATTTTCCTCGGGCTGGCGCCTGTAACGCTCGGTGCGCAACAGGTACTGCTCTGGGACAACGATAACAATTCGAACATCGTTGACCCTGAGACTGGGGGAACAGTGGGATGCCAACATGGCCTGCAGCAGGCGTTGAACGCCAATGGGATACCGTACACCACGGTAAGCTCGCTGCCGACCAACCTCTCCGCGTATGATGTCATTTTCATCACGCTCGGAGTATGGTGTATAGGATGCGGAGATACCCCTCCCGGTGCGGTCGGCACCGTACAACAGACCAATCTGGTCAACTTTCTGGCAGATGGCAAGGCCATCTATATCGAAGGAGTGGATGTTGGATCAGATCATTCGACGACCAACTTCTTCGGCCACCTCGGATGCAACTATGTGAGTGATAACGCCGGAACGGTAACAGACGTGACCGGCATGACAAACAGTATCGCAAACGACATTACCTTTGAATATGAAAACGCTGACGAGGCGGACTATCTGGTCGATGTGCTGTCTGCGGACGAAAGCACGGAATACCAGGAGACACAGACAGGCTCCGTGTGCGGCGTTTACAACGTCGGCACGAGCGGTTATCGTACCATCTGCTCGTCGGTCATCTTCGGCGCCTGCCGCGACGGTGAAGACAACAACACCAAGGCCGACCTGATGGCGCGCTACTTCGCCTTCCTGTCGGAGGGCGATGTTCCAGCCATCAGCGCATCCATCGAGTCAATCGACTTCAACGTCGTTTACATCGGCTACCCCGAAACGCAGTCGTTCTCTATCTTCAACTTCGGGCTGCAAACTCTCGAAATCAGCGGCGCCAGCGTCAGCGGCGCGGGCTTCACATTGAGCGACACCGGCCCCTTCAGCCTCGACTGCGGCGAAAACGTGGTCGTGGACATCACCTGCGATCCCGCCTCGACCGTGACCCTGAACGAACAGATTACCATCCTCAGCAACGACCCCGACGGCGACTTCGTCATCGATGTCAGCGCGAACTGTATGGGAGCTCCGCAAATCGATGTGACGCCTGCGTCGCTCGACATACTGTTGCCACCCGACATAATCGACAACAGCCAAACGCTTACCCTGCAAAACGAAGGATCGAGCGAGCTTGACTTCACCATCACCATAGGTAATGTCGTACGACAGGCCATAGCCACCGAGCAGGTGGCCGATGTCACCGAGTCGCAACCCGCGCTCGAAGGCGCGCCAGGCCGCGATTCAGGCGGCCCCGACACCTTCGGCTACACCTGGAAAGACAGCAACGAACCCGGCGGCCCCGTCTTTGTGTGGGACGACATCCAGGCTTCGGGCACCGAAGTTACTCTGGGCGAAGACCAGATGACAGGCCTCATCGACATCGGCTTCAGCTTCCCTTTCTACGGCAACAATTTCTCTCAGTTGCGCATCTGCTCGAATGGTTACGTCTCGTTCACTGCCACTGCCACCAACTGGAGAAACGACCCCATTCCCACATCGACGGAACCCAACAACGTCATCGCCCCGTTCTGGGACGACCTCAGCCCCCAGAATGGTGGCTCCATTCACTACTACAGCGATACCGCCAACAATCGCTTCGTCGTTCAGTTCACCGATGTCGATCACTATGCCGGCATGTGGACTGGAGAGTACACCTTCCAGATGCAGATATACGCCAATGGCGTCATCCGCTTCTACTATCAGGAACTCGAAGGCGACATCGACACCAATACCATCGGCATCGAGAACGCCAACGGCGCCGACGGCCTGCAGGTTGTTTACGACGCCGCTTACGTGCAGAACAATCTGGCGCTGCTGTTCCAGTGCGCTCCCGAATGGGTTCTCCTCGATACATACGAAGGCACGATTGCAGTCGGCGAGACGCTGGACATCGGCGTGTGCTACGTCACCACCGATATGGATGTCGGCATCTATAGCGCTGTTGTGAGCATTTGCAGCAACGATCCCGCAACGCCGGAGTTGAGCGTGCCTGTCACGCTGACAGTGGCGGAAGGCGGTGTGGCCGAAGTGACGTTCAACGTTACCTGCAACACCGGCAACGCCCCCACAGACGCCGAACTCACATTCACCTGCCAGGACGGCGATCCCGACCACATCTACACGGCCACTGTGCCGGAGGACGGCGTTGTCGCCTTTGCGGAGGTGGCCTGCGGCATGTACGACCTGCTGGTCACCCTCGACATGTATGACGAGTATGAGCAGAACGACATCGTCACCCTTGAAACCCTTGCGCTCGACGTCGAACTGATCGAGGCCCTCTACGAGCCGATGGACGTGACCGCAGACATCACAGACGACGACGTGATGATGACATGGACAATGCCATGGTTCGACCGCGAGTTCGTCGAGTTCAATCTCTACCACGACGGCGATCCGCACGCCACCACCACCGAAACCGAATACCTGTGGGAGAACCTCGATCCCGGTATGCACACGCTCGGTGTCTCCTGCGTGTTCTCCACCGGCGAATCGGAAATCGTCACGGTGGATGTTGAAATCGTGAGCGCCGGCGACGAGCCGGATGCGCCGGTTGTCACCTGTCTGCGGGGCGTTTATCCGAACCCGTTCAATCCATCGACTACGGTGGTCTTCTCCATAGCGAGGAGTTCGCCCGTGAGCATCGAGGTGTTCAACGTTCGCGGACAGCGCGTGCGCCTGCTGCGGCGGGAGGTTTTGCCTGTCGGTCACCACGAAGTCACCTGGGACGGCCGCGACGAAAGCGGCTTGTCCTGCGCGACCGGCCTGTACTTCATCCGCATGAAAACTGACACTTACGAGGCCATGCACAAGGCCATCATGTTGAAATAACCCATAACGCAAACACAAGAGCCGGAAGCGATTCCGGCTCTTTTTGCGTGTAACGCCAGCGGCGCACTATCAGCGGCTTCAGCGTGGCTGCCCGAAGGCGGCGGAGACCTTTTCGCAGCCGCTGCGCTCATCCAAATTGCTATCTTGCCTGTCCACACACAGATAGCCACTACATCCGCGAGGGGCATTTTTCGTGCCTAATGATGGTCATATCCAGACATAAAATACCGTTGAGGCTGACGCAATTTTTTACAGACAGGTGAAGAGGCTTTTCAAGCGGATTCACCTGTCACCCTGAACAGCGAAGAAAATTTCCGGCTTGACAGATTCTTAATTAACTCTCAGATAAAGGATAACTTAATTGTTCAATCAGTTCCGTATTTGAACAATGCAGTGGTTAATCACCTACGATTAAAATAGTTATACATATAATACTGCTTTAGGGGTTTGCTATGTTCAAAGAGATCCGGAAACGGAATAACACAGTTGTTGATTTTGATGACCAGAAAATTACCGCGGCCATCCTCAAGGCCGGCCAGGTTACCGACGAGTTCGGCTATGACATGGCCAAGCGGCTCACAGTGCGGGTTCTCAACCTCGCCCTGCAAACCATCCACGACCAGATACCCACCGTCGAGGCGGTGCAGGACCTGGTCGAAGACGTGCTGCTGGCCTCGCCCTACAAGCGCACCGCCAAATCCTATATCCTCTATCGAGACCAGCGCGCCAAGATGCGCGAGCTTGTCTCCCGCGCCAATGTCAACCTCATCGACCAATACCTCGAACGGCTTGACTGGCAGGTGAACGAGAACAGCAACATGGCCTATTCGCTACAGGGGCTGAACAACTACATCGCCTCTGAGGTGAGCAAGGTCTATTGGCTGAACAAGGTGTATCCCATCGAGATACGCGACGCCCACTCGAACGGCGAGTTCCACATCCACGACCTCGGCCAAATATCCGTCTATTGCGTCGGCTGGGATTTGATGGACCTGCTGCGCACCGGTTTCAAGGGCGCTCGCGGCAAAATCGAGAGTAAACCCGCCAGGCATTTCCGTTCTATTCTTGGCCAGATAGTGAACTTCTTCTACACATTGCAGGGCGAGGCGGCCGGGGCGCAGGCGTTCTCCAGCTTCGATACGCTACTGGCGCCGTTCGTTCACTACGACGGCATGAACTATGCCGAGGTGAAGCAGGCGCTACAGGAGTTCGTGTTCAACATCAACGTGCCCACCCGTGTTGGCTTCCAGACGCCGTTCACAAACATCACCATGGACCTCGAAGTGCCGCGCATGTACGCCGACCAGCCGACCATCATCGGCGGAGAGCCGCAGGAAAAGACCTACAAAGAGTTCCAGACCGAAATGAACATGATCAACGAGGCGTTCCTCGAGGTAATGAGCGAAGGCGACGCCAAAGGCCGCGTTTTCACCTTCCCCATTCCCACCTATAACATCACTAAAGACTTCGACTGGGACAACCCCGTGCTCGATCACCTGTGGGAGGCCACGGCCAAGTACGGCATCCCCTACTTCTCGAACTTCGTCAACAGCGAGCTTAGTCCCGAGGACGCCCGTTCGATGTGCTGCCGGTTGCGGCTCGACACCCGCAAGCTCGAGGCCCGTGGCGGCGGCCTCTTCGGCGCTAACCCGCTCACCGGCTCCATCGGTGTGGTGACGATGAACATGCCGCGCCTGGCCTATCTGTCGGGCAACGAGGACGAGTTCATCGAGCGTCTCGGCTGGCACATGGACCTCGCCAAACGCAGCCTCGAAATCAAGCGCAAGATTCTCGAACAATTCACTGATAAGGGACTGTACCCCTACACCAAGTTCTATTTGCAGAATGTTCGAGAACGCTTCGACCAGTATTGGAAGAACCACTTCTCCACCATCGGCCTGCTGGGCATGAACGAGGCCTGCCTCAACCTCTACGGCGTCGATATCGGCTCTGACATCGGCCGTTTTTTCACCAACCGCGTCATGGTGTTCATGCGGAGCAAGCTCGTCGAGTTCCAGGAGGAGACCGGCAACAACTACAACCTCGAAGCAACCCCGGCCGAGGGCACAAGCTATCGCCTCGCCAAGCTCGACACCGAGCGTTTCTCGGACATCATCGTGGCCAACGACTCCGCCTTCCGTAAGGGCGCCAAGCCGTTCTACACCAACTCCACCCAGTTGCCCGTCAACTACACCGGCGACGTTTTCGAGGCGCTCGACAAGCAGGACGAGATTCAGACGAAGTACACCGGCGGCACCGTGCTGCACATATTCGGCGGCGAACGCCTGCACCACTATGGCACTGTCAAGAAACTGGTGAAAACCATCTGCGACAACTATCACCTGCCCTACTTCACGTTCACGCCCACGTTCTCAGTTTGCCCCACGCACGGCTATCTCGGCGGCGAGCATCGCACCTGCCCCGAATGCGGCATCACCTGCGAGGTGTATTCACGCGTGGTGGGCTATCTGCGGCCGGTTTCGCAGTGGAACGAGGGCAAGCAGGCAGAGTTCGACCTGCGCAAGACGTTCAAGATTGCCGAAGTGAAATAGCGAGGGGGGAGACCATGCGCATCGGAGGACTCGAACGCTTCTCCATGGCCGACTACGACAACCACCTGGCGGCGACGGTCTTCACCCAGGGCTGCAACTTCCGCTGTCCATACTGCCACAACCCCGAACTCGTCGATGCCCACCGCTTCGAGCCGCCCATACCGGAGGACGAGGTGCTCGACTTCCTCGCTTCGCGGCGGGGACTGCTCGAAGGCGTCTGCATCAGCGGGGGTGAGCCCACCCTGCACGACGACCTCCCCAGCTTCTGCCGCCGGCTCAAGGCGATGGGCTACCGCGTGAAGCTGGACACCAACGGCACCAATCCCGACATGCTGGCGCTGCTCATCCACGAGCGACTGGTGGACTACATAGCCATGGACTACAAGGCGCCGCTGGCGAAGTACCGGGCAATGGTGCGAATGCGCGTGGACACCGAAGCCATCCGCCGCAGCGTGAAGCTGCTGCGCGACACCGGCATTGACCACGAGCTGCGCACGACGTGGTTCGACCTGCTGCTCGAGCCCGCCGACGTGCTGGCCATACAGGAGGAGATTGCCGGTTGCCGCCGCTTTACGCTCCAGCGCTGCCGCCCCGACAACACGCTCGAAGACCTCGAACAGCTCCGCCTGCACCCGCGCACGGGGGTGGAGGAAGCGGTGGAGATGATGAAGAAAGAAGGGGTGAGTGTTGGGGTGAGGTGAGGAGCTTTTCTATCACTTTCTTTCACAGTGATTTTTTTGATTGACATAATAACTGTTCTGAATACAAATATTGAAAAGCCTTTAATTGATAGTTATGGAGGAACAAATGAGACTGACTGCTTTCCGAGTGCAAAATTACAAAAAAGTACATGATACAGGCTGGATTGATGTTGGAGATTTAACTGCTTTTGTGGGCAAAAATGAGGCAGGAAAATCGGCTGTGTTCAGAGGTTTATCAAAGTTCAATCCATCAGACAAAGAGAAATACGATGGCCTTAAGGAGTTTCCAAGAAAAAGATATACAGATGAATATGAGAAATGGGCTTGGCCAGTATCGAGTTGTCGTTTTAGCCTAAATGAGTCTGAGGTTGATAAACTCACAGCACTCTCATCTCTCTTGTCAAAAGTTGATCACGTTGAAATCACACGTTATTATTCTACAAAATATAGCACTGCTTTTTATCCTCAACCAGATGTTAGATATATTAAGAAGAAAGAAATTTTAGAATTTATCGATGAAATAGTTGATAGTGTTAACAATCTAACAGCACCTGATGGAAAAGGTGAAGAACTCGGAGATATAAAACAGAATTTGTCTGATAGCCTAAACAGTATAAAGCAAACAGTCAACAATGACAACATTTTAGAAATAGTAGACCAAATACAACAAAAGCTTCTTCAAAGGGCTAATGAAGAATGGCAGAAGGATGTGTTACAATCAATAATGGAGATTCTTACACCATACACTGAGAGAAAAAAGGAAATTGAAGACTACAAAATAGCGTTAAGTCATATTGAAGAAATGCTTCCTCAATTCATATATTTCGATAAGTATAACGTCTTAGATAGTGCCATTCACCTGCCATCCTTTTTGAATCAACCATCACCGAATAAAAGAATTACCATGTGCATGTTTCAACATGTAGGCTTAGATATTAAAACTCTTGCGAATCTTGGAATTCATAATCACGGTCAAAGGATTGATGAAGAAAAAACCAGAAGATATATTGATGAACGAGCTATTCATTTCTCCTCAGCATCAAATTCAATGACTCGTAAGTTTTCTGATTGGTGGGATCAAAGGAAACATAAGTTTCGCTATCAAGCTGATGGTGATTATTTAAGAATTTGGGTATCAGATGATTTAGATCCTAGTGAGATCGAACTGGACCAAAGAAGTTATGGTATGCAGTATTTCTTTTCCTTTTATCTTGTCTTCTTAGTTGAAGCAGAAGGAGCACACAAAGACAGTATCTTATTGCTTGATGAGCCAGGATTACATTTACATGGTACTGCACAAGCTAAACTTATTGAATTTTTCAAAAAACTATCCGCATCTAATCAAACCATGTATTCTACACACTCCCCATTTCTTGTTGATGTTAACAACTTCGAGAATGTACGAGCTGTGTATGAGGATAAGGATGGAACAACAAAAGTTACTAAAGATGTACTCGAAACAGATGATGACACCATTTTCCCTTTGCAGGCTGCAATGGGATACAGTATAACGCAATCTTTGTTCATAGGACCTAATTGTCTAATCGTTGAAGGTCCATCTGATTTGATCTATCTTCGATGCATCACAAGTAGTCTTGAGAGATCGAATCGAACTGGATTAAGTGCCAAATGGACAATTACTCCTGTTGGTGGTGCGGACAAAGTGCAGACTTTTGTCTCTCTTTTGGGCTCACAGAAAGACTTAAAAATCGCAGTACTTGTTGATGTCAAACCTGAAGATAGGCAGTCAATCGAGAATCTGTATAAGAAAAAACTTCTAACAAAAAGTCGCGTGCTTACGTTTGGTGACTATCTGAATCGACCTTCAGCAGATATTGAAGACATGTTCGATATCGATTTCTATCTTTCCTTAGTAAATGGTGAATTCGGCACGACTATCAAGCAAATAGATTTGAAAAGCAAACATCCTCGTGTGTTGAAACGCATCGAGGATTACTTAAAGCAGACCCCCCCAAAAGGCATCACATTTAATCATTATAGGCCTGCACGTTATTTTCAAGAAAATATAGAAGACTTAGAAAAAACCATATCTGATAATACTCTAGACAATTTTGAAAGGATATTTACTGACCTAAATAAACTTCTAAGGAAAAAGAAAAGTTAACCATTGTATTTTATACAAAGAGAACTCTACTCCCCCTCCCCCAGCTCTATCATCTTCTCCTCATCCCCCGGGATGTACTCTGCAAACAGCGGTTGCTGCACCTCGCGGAGCTTTCTGAGCACCTTCGCTACGCGCTCGAGCTGCTCCTCCGCCACCGCCAGCTTGGCCTTCACTTCCTCGTTATCGCTGCTCTGCCGCGCCAGTTGCAGGTTGCCGGAGATAATCTGTAGCGGGTTGTTTATCTCGTGGTTCAGGCTCACCACCGTCGCGGACACCGCGGCGCCCTTCTCGGCCTCCACCAGCTTCTGCTGCGCTTCCTTGAGCTTGCGGTTCATGCGCCGGATTTTCTCGTTCTGGCGCTGCAAACGCGCTATGAGCAGGTTCTTGGCCAGTATGCCCGCCAGCAGCGAGGCGACCACCTGCACGCGCTCGGCCTGCGGCTGGGTGAACGCGCCCTGCTCCGCATGGCCGAAGTTGACCACGCCCACCAGATCGTCGCCCACCAACAGCGGCACCGACAGAAAACTGCCCATGTCACCCGCCTGGCGGCCTTTTAGGTTGTCCAGCAGCACGATGCGGCGCTCGCTGGCCACCCACGCCGAGAACCCCATGCCCATCTCGAACTCGACGACGTGCACGAGGTCAACGGGCCGGCCGCGGCTGGACTCCAGCTCGATCTTCCGCTTCCGCTCGTCCAGCAGGAAGATGGCGGCGTCCTGGAAAGGCGCCACCTCCTGTAGAAGGTCGAACAGGCGCTCGTAATGGCGCTCGCGCTCGGCGTAGGAGAATTCCCCCATCAGCCGCGTAGCCCTGGTGATGAAATCGATCTCAGTCATCGGTATGTGTCTTCCCTCTGGTGAATAATGGCCAGCAGTCGCGCCGTAGCGAGAAACACACCCGGCGGCGGGCCTGGCCGATGCTTCAACATGCGTTCGAGCGTTTGGCTGTCAACTCGTTCCTGCGCGGCGATGCGGGTAAGCTGTTCGCGGGTTGCTTTCTTCACGGTCGCCCTCCCAAGGGGTGGTCCACCTCGATGTGCAGTCCGCAGCCCGGCAGGGTGGCGGCGACTTCCTGTCTCAGGCTGTCGCGCAGTTGGCCGAAGTCGCGGGCGGCCACCGAGTTGTCAAAGCCAAGTGTTGCCCGCGAGGTGTCGGTGGTCCACTGAAGCTGCACGCGGATGTCGTTGAAAACGTCGGTGCGCACCCACAGGCGGCAGTAGTCAACCCCGCCGCTGCTGTGAAGTTCGGCGAGCGCCAGTCGCAGGCGGCCGTTTTCCGGCAGCAGCCAGGCCTGAAGCTGCACACCTTCCATGACGGCGTTGAGAGCGCCCAGCAGCGAGCGCCAGCGTTCGAGTCGCCCGCGTAGGGGTGAGGGGGCGACAGCGAGACGAAAGGCGTCATCCACCCCGTCGAGACGCAGCAGCAGCCAGGCATAGCGCATGGCGTCCTCATCTGGTACGGGGAGAGTGAATGGCTCCGGCAGCAGCGTGTCACGCATCGAGAACAGTTCGAGCAGCACATCCAGGGCAGGTGGCCCTTCCCCACCGGGCAAAGTGGCTAGTGCCAGCAGCAGCTCCCAACTCACCTGCGAGCCATGCGGCAGCAGCCCCGACAGCTCATGGCAGCCGCCAACAAAGGCCTCTATATCGGGGGGCATCGAGCCGTGCTCGATAAGCGCCAGCAGCACCTGCTGCGTTTGAGGGTCGAGGGGAAGGCCGTGTTCGAGCGCCAGGCGAATCATCGCCTCGGCAGAGCGGCTGGATTGTACCGGCACGAGCCGCAGCCGAATCTTGGGGCGCAAGCTCTCGACAACGACGAAAAGCTCACCTTCGTTAAGCGCAAGGTGCGACTGCGCATGTACGGTCTCGCCGCGAACAGTGATGGCATAGTGCCCTTCACTCAATACGCGGCTCACCTTCGCCGGTACGATTTCGCCCAACTTCAATCGCCGACGCAACTCCGCCACATCGCTCTCGACGACCTGTTGCAATTGCGAAGCCAGGGACGGCATCTTCCCTACGACTGAGTCTTGAGGATGAACTCAACCTCGCGCTGGGAAATCTGCATCTCCTTGGCAATGGCCTCGGTGTCCCAGCCGTCAGCGCTCAGCTTGAGTATCATCTTCTTCTGGTATTCCGGATCACCGATACCAGGAGTATCATCGACAGGAAGTTCTTCCGGCTCTTGCAGTTCTTCCCGTTCCGGTTCCGGCGCCTCTACCGGCAATTCGATTTCAGGTTCTTCTATTTCTGGCTCTTCAATCTCAGGTTCTTCCGCTTCAGGGGCAGACTCTGGCTCTGGTTCTTCTTTTTCCAGTTCATCTTCTTCTTCGACCGACTCGTTGTATGTTTCGACAAGATTATCGCTGTGCTCCCTGATGTCCGCCATCGTGAATTCGGGTTCATCTTTATCTTTCTTGTACCCATAGTAAATGAGCATGAGAAAGAACACTATCAGCCCAACGAGAGCCGCCAGCAATATGGCCAACCAGAACTGGATGCAAAGACGCATGATTCCACCGTTCTCACCCGGAGTCCAGGTCATTGCAGAAGTCTTGGGAAGCTCGGCCTCGTCAGCGTAAAGTTTGGCTTTTTCTGGCTTCCCCCACGATGTATAGAGACTGTACAGCGTCACATACGCCTCACGTTTGAACACAGAGTCTTCGCCAGCTTCCAGTAGCATTGTCGCAGCCTGTTCAAAGTCGGCTTGCTCACCGCTGACCATGGCTTTGGCGGCGGCAGCCTGTGCTTGCAGGAATTTCTGCGCGTCATCGCCTCGAGCTTCGTCGGGCTGCTCTGGCGTTTCACTCGCTACGGGTTGCGTCGTCGCTTGCGGCTCTGGTTGCGCAACGGGGGCAGGTCTGGGAACACCACCCAGCTTGGCCATCTCTTCCTGCGCTTTGCGATAGTGGTTCGCGCTCGGCTGCACTGCACGAAAGTGAGTTGCCGCCTGCTGCTTTTTGCCCTGGCGCAACAGCATCATGCCCCAGTCGAAATGGTAGTCGGTGTCGCCGTCGCCATTGGCTTCGAGCCACTCGAATTCCTTCAGGGCGCTGTTCCTGTAACCAACCGTGCTGTAATAGTGGGCAAAGCTGGTGTGCTCGGCGAGAGTAGTTGGCTGGGCCACGCCAAATATATCGAGCACGATTCTCTTTGGGTCGATTCCCTGGGTCGGGCGCTTGAGCGTGTATGGCTTGTCGGTGTGAATAGTGAGCACAAGGGCGCCACCGTCTTCCGTCACATCGATCGATTCGAGTACGCGGCTCGATGTGAGGGAATAGGTGTTGCGCACTTCCCGCGAACGTGTCGTGTTGCGCAAACGAATCACGAGCCGGCTGGTCTCGCCGTTCTGCTCAATCTGGCAGTCTGGCTCGCTTTGGAACACAAGCACCAGACGCACGATTTCGCCGTAATCACGGTAGTAGAGTTCTTCGAGTTGGCTCTGCGCCATCAAGCTAACGAGAAGCCCCGTCAGGATGAGAAAAAATGCTATGCGTTTCATGCTAACCCCTGTTATCTATTTCGATGATTTTATCAACTCTGACTAAATCCGGCAAGCTTTTTTTGCTGAATACATCTGACTCAGATAGCCTTTACGATGTTGATGAACTCCGCAGCTTTTTCAATCTCCGTCGCTACCAAGTCGTCATAGTGCTGCCAGTCAACATCCCCATTGTCACCAAGTTGCAAACCAAGCCGCTGCTTGCACACGAGGTCGAATTCACTTTCAGCGTGTTTTGCCTCGGGCCATGTGTAGCCCAGGCGATTGCAGATGAAATCGGCCAGATGTATAATACAGATCGCTTCACCCTCACCGGACGACGGCTCATGATGATAACGGACGGCGCAGCCTATCTCGGCAGGCAGGCGCCAGCTCTCGCACAGCCAACTGCCGATTTCAGCGTGGTTGGCGCCCATCACTGTTCGCTCTGCCCGATACGATGGTTCACCGCGCAATCGAACCCGTATATCGATTGCCAGATAATGCTCATACATAGATTCATGGATAATCAGTTTGCCGATGTCATGCAGAATGCCCATCGTGAACAGCGCGGGAGCAGCTTCGACGTTCAACTCGCGGGCCAGTCCGCGTGCCGCGACCGCAACGCTTAGCGAATGTTCCCAGAACGCCATGACATCGAACTCGTCCTCGTGGCGTTCGCAGGCGAAACTGCGGGTGAAAGCGAGACTGAGAGCCAGGCCCACCACCGTCTGATAGCCAAGCAGCGATATGGCGAGCTGCACCGTCTTGATGGGCTGAGCGAAAGCATAGTAGCTGGAGTTTGCCAGGCGGAGTGTCTTGGCGGTGAGCGCCTGGTCGCTGGAGAGCAGCTGGGCAAGCGTGCCGGAGGATGTTTTCGGATCGTCAACGAGGTCGAGAAGTTGCACCACGATAACGGGCACGGCCGGCAACTGGATAATCTGCCGGGTGATTCGTTGCAGGTCGGAAGTTTTCATCTAATCTCAAAGTATGGGTTCGGGGCGAGAATGCTCCAGCAGATTGCGCAGCTTCATCAGCGCCGAAGAGTGCATCTGAGACACGCGGCTCTCGGTGACGTCGAGCACCATGCCTATTTCCTTCAGGGTCAGCTCTTCGTAGTAATAGAGGCTGATAACCAACTTCTCGCGTTCTGGCAACTGGCCGATGGCCTTGATGATGCCCCGACGCAGGTTGTGGCGCTGCATCTCCGCCTCAACCCCCTCACCTGTATCCTCGACAATATCACTGACGAACAGGTCTTGGCCGCCATCCCCCTTGATGGCCGAATCGAGCGAGGCAAGGAACATGGGGCCGAGGTTGTCGGTGATATGGTAATACTCGTCGAGACTGATATCGAGTTCTTCGGCCACCTGGCTGTCGCTGGGCATGCGCCCCAGCCGATTGAACAGCGAGTGGATGGCTGCGTCTATATGCTTGGATTTCTGGCGAACGGAGCGGGGAACCCAGTCGGTGCGACGGATTTCATCGATGATGGAGCCGCGCACACGGATGGTGGCAAACGTCTGGAACTCGACGCCTTTCTCGGGATCAAACTTTTCGATTGCATCGAGCAGGCCCATGACGCCAGCGCTGTAGAGGTCGTCTTTTTCCATGCTGCTCGAGCTGAAAATGTTCAGCTTGCCGGCGAGATAGTGCACCAGATACAGGTACTTCTCGACGATCTTTTCGAGCAGTTCACGCCGCTTTGTTTTGTGGTAGAGTTCCCACAGTTTCTTTTCGTCCGCTTCCATGCCGGGCTCCTGTAGGTTATTCGCCTAACAGTCAATGGAGGGGCGTAGTTGTGTCAAGAGATTCTTCAAGCTTCGGCTTCGAGAGGTTGCGCTTCTTCCGGCTTTGGCGGTGGGCCGGTGATGATGAGCCGCCATTCGCCCGGACGGAAGGCGAACGCCCAGACAGCGAAAACCGCATGCAGCACGATGGTGGTGATGACCATGACAATGAGGCCGCGAATGAACGCCTCGACGAGATCGCTGCCAAACAGCAGGTAGCTCGTGAAGAAGTTCACGAAGAAGAACAGCAGCGCTGTGCTGCGGATAAAGGCTTTAAGCCTGAGCTTGCCAGTCATCCGTCATCCTTGCCTCATTGGTTGTCTTTCATGTCCTGTTTCAAGTAAGTCATCGCCATGTTGTGGATGGCCGCCGAAGCCACAGAGCGCGGGTGCTTGATAATCAGCGGCACCTGCTCCTGCACGGCGTCCTTCAGGTTCCTGTCATGCAGGATGCAGCCCATGTAATGAACCTGCCGGTTCAGAAAGTGCTGCACGATCTGGCTGATTTTATCATAGATCGTTTTGCCTTCTTCGACAGTCTGCACCATATTTATAACGACCGAGATGTCGGGCGCTTTCATGTGAAAGTGCAACATCTTGATCATCGCATACGCATCGGTTATCGCCGTAGGCTCGGGCGTCGTGATGATGATGATCTTGTCCGAGGTGTACACAAACTCGGTTGTGTACTCACTGATGCCGGCGCCGGTATCGATCAGGATATAATCGAAGTCGGGCCGCAGCTCTCGGTATGCCTGGATGAGCGCCTTCTGAAGCTTCGCCGTGTTCTGCTGGACTTTATAGTCGCCGGAATTGGCCGGCAGAATGCGAATGCCCTTGGGACCCTCCACCAGGAGATCCTCAACATCCACGATGTCGTCCAACAGGTTCTTCAGGGTATATTGCGGATACACCCCGATGAGAATATCCAGGTTGGACAAATTCATGTCAGCGTCGATTAAAAGAACCTTCTTGTTCCTTATCGACATTGCGATGGCAAGGTTTAGAATAAAATTACTTTTTCCTACGCCACCCTTACCGCTGGTAATCGAGATGAGCTTTGCCAGCTTCCGGCCTGGCTTGCCTGGCGTAAAGTCCTGCAATTGCTTCGATTGGTTAAGAAATTCCATAGCGTCCTCTCAGAATCGTCGTCGCCAGTTCAGTACGGTCTGCCAGGGCGATATCTTCGGGAATGGCCTGCCCGAACGCGATGTAACTTATTGCTTTATTGAAACCAACGGCGATGTCGAGCATGTCGCCAAACGCCGCCGCTTCGTCCAGCTTTGTGTAAAGAAGGCTGGTGTAGCCCAGTATCGAGAAGTTTTTCAATGTCTCGCGGATGTCGATACCCCGTGTGGTGAGGCTGACCACGAGGTGAATCTCGTCGGCCCGTGAAACGCGCAATGTTTCCTTCAGGCTCACCATCTTTTTCATGTCGCGTGGGTTGATGCCAACGGTATCCACCAGGATGAGGTCGTGCTTTGCATAGCCCTTCATGAGCTTGGCCAGTTCGGATGGATCGTAGGCTGCGGCAAATGGCAGCTTGGCGATGTCGGCGAAGGCCTTGAGCTGCTCCATGGCGGCAATGCGATAGCTGTCGGTAGAAACGAGCGCCACCTTCTTGCCATACTGATAGGCGTACATGGCGGCCAGCTTGGCCACGGAGGTGGTCTTGCCGCCACCGGTGGGACCCACCAGGGCGACCACCGTCGGCTGGCCATGATTGAACCGCACCGGACCAGTTATCTGGAAGCGATTCTTGATCTTGGCGACCAGCTTGTCGTCCACGAGCTCGGCCTGCAAAAAATCCTCGCCCTTGAGACCCAGCAGAATCTCCTCGATCATCTGGTTGGCCAGGCTGGCAGGCACCCCTGTGCCGATGAGCGTACGAGCGCGTTGTTGTAAGAGCTTGGGAATATGCGGCAGGTTTTCATACTTGACGTGGTTCAGCAGCAGTTCGAGACGCTCGCTGATGTAATCCACCTCTTTCTGCAAGTGTGTAAACTGCACATTGGCCATACTTGTCGCCTCGGTGCGCCTCGTGGCCTCGCCATAAGCGCTGCCAAAGCTCGGCTTGACAAGCGACTCCCCAGTTTCCCGCTTATCGATGGCTGCCGTCACCTCGACCTGTTTGCGCTCGCCTTTGGGGGCGTCTTCATCCTTGACCTGCTTGGTGTTCAGAATGATGGCGTCGTCTCCGAACTCGTTTTTGATTTGTTCGAGGGCGTGTTGCATCGTGGCCGCTCTGAATTTCTTGATCTTCATACAGCTAACCTCGTCGCGAAAGCGAGTTTATCGCTCCCCCGCGATTTTTTTCGATGAAACGGTCATGGCTGTGGCTGTCCAGTATTTTTTTCCCGTCACGGCAAACTTTACCATTCGAGGGGCGGCCTGAACGAATAAAGGCGACCATCCAACCGGGTGGTCGAACGATCGCCTTTGGGCTATGGGGTAAACCAGATCAGCTCTCAGACGCCGCCCTGGGCATCTCAGATTGTTGACGAAGGAAACAAGCTGCATTTTGTGTTTGCTTTGTGAAAAGCAAATCAGAGATAGCTCTTGTTAAACTGAGGGTGAATGCGTATTGTAATACGCTGAATTCCCGAAGTTTGGCAAGAGATGCTCTGACCTGTGCCTTATAATTCACAAAGTAACGAAGATCGCTTGTCGTGAGATATTTCATCAGGTTTGTCATCCGCTTTCAGATGCAGCCCTGGGCATCTTGAGCTGTAACGTGACTTTCGACTGTATGGGAATGTGTGACGGAATCTCGTTGAACGAAATGATTGGCAGGCTGGGGATGGCCGGCTCGATGAGTTTTTTCATGTAGCCGCGTATGGCGGGAGAAACCATCACCACTGGTTGCAGGCCCAGCTCGTTCATCTGGCTCACGGCTTTCTCGAGGTCGATGTACAGGTTGTTGACGACATCGGGCGGCACCGAGACGTTCAGCTTCTTCTGTTTGCCCTGGTTCACGACGTCGCTGATGAGCTGCTCGAACTGCGGTGACAGGGTGACGCCATAGACAGTGCCATCGGAAGCGGTGAACTTCTTGGCGATGGTGCGCGCCAGTGCATAGCGTACATATTCGGTGAGCGTTTCCACGTCACGGGTGAAGGGCGCGTAGTCGGCCAGCGTTTCGAGGATGGTGATCATGTCGCGCACCGCCACGCCCTCGCGCAGCAGGTTCTTCAGCACCTGCTCGACGTTGCCCAGCGACAGCAGACCGGGTACCAGCTCGGACACAACGGCTTCGTTGTCTTTCTTGATGTTGTCCAGCAGGTTCTGCACGTCCTGCCGCGTGATAATGATACCGGCGTTTTGCTTGATGACCTCGCTGAGGTGGGTGGCAATCATCGCTGCCGGCTCGATGATGGTGTAGCCGTGCATTTCGGCAATGTCGCGCTTGTCTTCGGTAATCCACAACGCCGGCAGCCCGAAGGCCGGCTCGCGTGTCTTGATGCCCTTGATGGGTTTCTCGACCGAGCCGGGGTCGATGGCCAGGTAGTGGTTGACCAGACACTCGCCGACAGCTATCTGCTCACCGCGAATCTTGATGACATACTGGTTGGGCACCAGCGAGATGTTGTCACGGATGCGGATGGGCGGTACCAGAATGCCCACATCGAGCGCGGTCTGCTTGCGAAGGCTGGTCACCCGGTCGAGGATGTCGCCCTTCTCGTTTTCGTCCACCAGGCTGATGAGACTGTAACCTATCTCCAGTTCGAGCGGATCGACCTGGAGGTATTCCCGAATATCGGGGGGGCCGGACTCCGGCTCGGGCGGAGCCGCCAGTTCCGCCTCCTCCTGCTGTTGGCGATCGCGGATCGAACGCTGTAGATACCAGGCCAGCGTGGCCAGTCCAGCGCCCATGGGCATAAAGAAATACCAGGGCATTCCGGGGAATAACCCGAAAAGAAAGATAACGCCTGAGGCGACGAACAGAGCCTTGGGTTCGTTCAGAAGCTGGGTGACAACCTCTTCGCCAAGGTCGGCTTTGGTGCCGGCGCGGGTGACGATGATACCGGTGGCGGAACTGATGAGCAGCGACGGAATCTGCGCCACGAGACCATCACCGACGGTGAGGATGGTGTAGGTTTGCACAGCCTGCACAAACCCCATCTTTCGCTGCACCATGCCGATGAGAATACCGCCCAGAATGTTAAGAACCATGATGATAATTCCGGCCAGGGCGTCACCCTTGACGAACTTGGCAGCGCCATCCATAGCGCCATAAAAGTCACCGTCGCGACGGATTTCCTCGCGTCGAGCTTTTGCCTCGTCCTCGCTAATAACGCCGTTGTTGAGATCGGCGTCCACCGCCATCTGTTTGCCTGGCATGGCATCGAGGGTGAATCGCGCCGCCACTTCGGCCACACGGCCCGAACCGGCGACGATTACCTTGAAGTTGATGATGAACAGGATTAGAAAGACGATGAGACCGACGATGTAGTTGCCGCGTATCATGAAGGTGCCAAAGGCGCGAATGATGTGCCCGGCGTCCGCCTCGCCCAGGATGAGCCTGGTCGTGGCCACGTTCATGGCCAGGCGAAACAGCGTGACGACAAGCAGCAACCCGGGGAACACCGAGAAATCACTGGGGCGTTTCAAATAGATGGGCGCCAGCAAAATAATGAAAGCCAGCATGAAATTGAACACCAGCAACAGGTCGATGACTGTGGGATGCATGGGAAACAGCATCACCACCAGAATCGAGATGATGCCAATAGCGATGAAGATGTCACTTCGTTTGGCCAGCTTGGCCTGGAAGTCGGTCTTGTAATCTGACATCTACTACCTCACAATGCCGGGCATGGTCAATTGCCCCAGGTTTTGTTCTTCATGCGATAAATGTAGGCAAGGATCTCGGCCACTGCGCTATAGAGTTCCATGCCAATCTCCTGGCCCACTTTGGTCGTCGAGTATATCATGCGCGCCAGGGGTTTGTTTTCGATAATGGGAATGTTATGCTCACGGGCGATTTCCTTGATTTGCTCGGCTATCAGCCTTTTGCCCTTTGCCACCAGGACGGGCGCCTGCGCCGCATCGGGGTTGTACTTCAATGCGCAGGCGATGTGCGTCGGGTTGGTGATGACGACATCCGCCTCGGGCACTTCGCCCATCATGCGTTTGCGGCCTTCTTCCATCATCAGATGCCGCATCCTGTTGCGAATCTGAGGATCACCGATAAGCTGTTTCATCTCGTCCTTCACTTCGCTCTTGCTCATTTTCAGTTTCTTCGTGTGCAGGTACTTGGTGAGCGCGAAGTCGGCAGGAGCGATGAGCAGATAGGCGAGCAGAACATTGGTGAGCAGCCGCAGCACCATATCGCCGACGAACTGGAATATCTGGTAGGCCGAGAGGTCGATGAGACCCAGGAATTCTTCGAGCCGGCTTCTTACTGTCAGGTATGACACGAGAAGCAGAGCCAGGATGATGAGTAAGCTCTTGCCAAGCTCTTTCAGCTTGTTCAGCGTGAACATCTGCTTGAATCCCTTCTCGATATTGAGAAAGTCGAATTTCCACTTAAGCGATTTGGCGCTGACCAGCCAGCCGAATTGAATGTTGGTGGAAAGAAACACCAGGAACAGCAGCATTACGCCAAAGGGAAGAAACAACAGGAAAGCGCGATATGCGTGCTCGGCAAACAAAGATTGCGTCTGCATGGGGGTTAGTTCAAACTGGATGTTGCGCAATCCCGCAATCGCGTCGTTGGCCAGGCGACGATACATGTACTTGCCATAAATGCGAAAAAACAGCACGAGACCCAGCAGCAGAAGCGCGTTGAACACTTCCGGCGACTGAGCAACGTTGCCGTCCTGCCGCGATTTCCGCTTACGGAACGCGGTTGGTTGCTCTGTTTTTTCTTGTGGTGTGTCTGCCATAGCCCTGTCTCGCTTCCACGCAGAAAAGTTTTCCGCATCTGCGCGGTACCCACTGGTATCATAAGCAAGTTCACTGCCAGTAAGATAGAAACAGAAAAAAATATTTTTGAGAGTGAGCAAATTTGTGCTTGACAGCGGCCTGTCGCAATAGGAAGCTAACCTTGTTGTGGTACAATTACTTGTGTCCCAAACATATGGAGCATAGATGTATAACAAGAAAGCAATGAATGATCTCAAAAAATTACTGTCGAGTGAATTTCCTGATTCATTTGATAGAATGATACTATTTGGCTCACGAACAGAAAATGTCGAGAATAAATATTCTGATTATGATATTCTGGTTGTCTTAAAAACAACCTACGACTGGAAATTGAAAAGGAAAATCAGGAATACGAGCTTTGCTATAGACATTGATTACGACATTTTAACAGACATAAAATTGATTAGCAATGATGAATTGGATTCTACAAAAGGTGAATTGCCATTTATTCAAAATGCTTTGTCTAATGGTTTTGTAATATGACTTTGAGCAATGACTCCCGCCAAGCCATAATTGACAATAGTATTCATAATGCACATCAAGCAATTACGGATGCCGAAATGTTACTTGAAGCCAAGAGTTTTTCCGGTGCAATAAACAGGATATACTATGGCATATACAATATTATTTCTGCTTTGGCGATTATGCACGATTTTTCAGCTTCAAAGCATACTCAATTGATTGGGTGGTTCAACAAAAATTATGTCAGAAATTCCAGAGTTGAGCGAAATATCGGGAAAATAGTTCATAATGCTTTTGACCAAAGAATCGAAGGTGACTATAATCCTTTAGCCAATTTTTCTTACGAAGAAGTTGCTGAGGATTTAGTGAATATGAAATTGGTGATTAAAACAGTAGAAAGTCTCATTACAAGTATTCAAGTATCTTGAATAACACTATCATAACAGAACTTCTGACCTGACAGGAATCACGCAACTCTGTTGCCAATGAACAAAAATAACTGGATTCTA
>JAIOQZ010000023.1 GCA_021108395.1 Candidatus Cloacimonadota bacterium | reverse complement strand
ATAATCGAACCTGATCAAGGTCGTTTTAGATGATATGACGCTCATTCTGGTGTGTTTTCTGCCGAAAACCGGAAAATATCATGTAACTTGCGGAAAACGTGATTTGTGCAAAGGTCTTTATTATTTTCTTTTGACACCAGTGATGCGCAGGAAGAATCATTTCGCTTCGCTACATGAATGCATCCGCCAGAAGTTTTTGATCCAAACTTTTTACAAAAAGTTTGGAGGGGGTGGGGGCGAAGCCCCATCTTAACAAAAAGTTTGGTTGACAAGGTTTGACGTGAATGCAAGCTATGTGAGATTGGAGGGAAATATGAAAAACACGCTGATGATTGCCTGCCTGCTGCTGGTCGCCACACTCTTTGCCCAGACCGGTGGCCCCGATGAATTCGGTTATACCTGGGCCAACTCGAACGCTGCCGGAGGGCCCACATACGAGTGGATTGACCACGCAAACGGTACGCAACTGCAAGGCGTGAGCGACGACTGGGTCTCTGGCCAGATTCCCCTGGGTTTCGACTTCCCCTTTTATGGCCAGATATTTGATTACATCCACATTTGTTCCAACGGTATCCTCGGATTCAATACATCCAACATAACCCACTATCAGAATCAGTCTATCCCCTCCACCAACACGCCCAACAACATCATCGCCTGGTTCTGGGATGATCTCAATCCCACATACGCTTGGGCGCAGGCGGAATGGTATTACGAGCAGGTGGACTATAACGGCCAGAGCGCCTTTCTCGTAACCGCCATCAACATGCCGGAATACAACAACGGCGGCTCCTACCCCAACAACTGCTTCCAGGGGCAGGCGCTGCTCATCGAAGACGGCTCGATTCTTATCCAGTACGACTGGTTTGGCAGCGCTTTCGACATCGGCAACGCCTCGGTGGGCATCGAGAACAGCAACGGCTCGATCGGCCTGCAATATTGCTTTCACAACGCCTCGATGATCGAGAACGATCTGGCTATTTTATACTATGCGCCGGGCCCAGCCTTCGACAATGATCTCGCCGTCACCGAACTGCTTGGCTCTCCGTTTCCCTCGCTGGACATCATGGAAATCTATCCCGTGACAGTGGAGAATATGGGCGCCCTCGATCAGTCTGACTACAGCGTGCAACTCGTGGACGAAACCGGCGAAGTGCTGGCCGAGTCAAACGGGTCACTGCTTGTTTCAGGCGAATCCGATATGGTGCTGCTGCTATGGACGCCTGACGAGATTGGCCCTGTGTTTCTTGTCGCCCGCGTTGTACTGGCAACCGATGAAAACCCCGATAACGACGAATCAGCGCCGCTGGACGTCGAGGTGCTCACTCCCGACGTCACCGCCGCCACCGTGGGCGACGAAGCCGCGCCGCGTCGCATCCCGCTCGATTTTTACTACAAAGCGAGCCTGTGCGAAACGCTGTACTATCCCGAAGAACTCGGCCTCGACGACGGCCTTCTCACCACACTCGCCTGGCAGGCAAGTTTCTTTGAGCCGTGCTGGGACAAGCCGGTGCGCGTGTGGGTGGGGGAGACCACTTTGCCCGACCTTTCACTTGGCTGGGTCTGTGCAGATGAACTGAACCTCGTCTATGACGGGCTGTTGGATGTGCCGGCAGGGCAGGGCCTTGTCTGGTTGCCGCTGCAAAGCTTTTACGAATACCAGGGCGGTACGCTCGTGGTGATGATTGAACGGATGTTGGACGACGCCTTCTATAGCTCCGAGAACATCTTTCTGGCGACAGACACCGCAAATTATCCCGCTCGCACCCGTCGCTGGCAGAGCGATGTCGAGGCGGCCGACCCGAACGATCCCGCCGATGGGCAGTTGGCCGACTACCTTCCCAATACCCACCTGTTCTTCACAACGGGGCCAGTGCAGGTGCTGGTGCGTCCGCTGTCAACCGAAGGGGTTGTTTGGGAAGGACTGCAAGTGAGCCTGGCTTCCGCCGACACCACCTACGAAGCGTTCACAACGCTCGACACCGGCGCTCAGTTTGACGACGTTGTCCCCGGCTGGTATTCGCTGACGGTGATTGGCGACGGTTTCGTGGATTATTTCGAGGACGGCCTGCGCATTGTTTCGACCTGCGTCATCGAGCGCACGTTGACCTCCCTGCCGGTGAACGACGGTGAGGCAACCCCGTTCCGCACAGCGCTGGCGGGCGCTTCGCCCAACCCGTTCAATCCCAGCACGAGCGTGCGCTTCTCGCTGGCCGTGGCCGGTGTGGCCAGACTGAGCGTGTATGATGTGCGCGGTCGGCTTGTGCGCGTTCTGGCAACAGAGCACAGGCAGGCAGGCGAGTATGTGGTGGTGTGGGACGGCCGCAACGACAATGGCCGCACATGCGCCAGCGGGGTATATTTGCTCCGCCTGCAAGCAGGCGAGAAAACATTGACCACCCGCGCCTTGCTGTTGAAATAGCTATCATGAATCTGGACAAACACACTACGGACGAAAGACGACATGGCCCGGATATACTGGTGAAAACAATCACCTGGCTCAGTGTTCTGGGCTGGTTGCTGATGATCATCACATTGTTCGTTTACGGCTCTGCCAGGCCCGATTCTATCCGGCTCAAGTTCTGGCCGCTGGTCAATGAGATGAACCGAATCTGGAACACCGAGCTTACGACGATTGTGCTCTATTTCCTCATATGCAACTTCAGCCTCGGCATTATCGGGCTTTTGCTCAATACCAGACGCCACAAACGCAAGACCGACAACTATAGCTTGCCACTTATGCTGTTGACGCTGATGGCGGCGAGCGGCATTCTCATCGTCGTCCTGGGATTCGCTTTCTGATCCTGGCTCGGCACGATAGAAATGTCGCATGCGACGCAAGACACCGCTTGTTCTGTTGCTGTTAGGCCTCTGGGGCATCGCCCCTGCATGCACCATCGGTGTGGCCGATGGCCGCGCCACTGCCAGTGGACGCCCCCTGCTGTGGAAAACCCGCGACGCCAGCGGCGTTCATAACGGCTTGCGCTATGTGCCTGACGAAGGCTGGCGCTACGTCACCATTGCCGACCCCGGCAACCCCAGCGCCTGGATGGGCGTGAACGAGCACGGATTCGCAATTCTCAACTCCTACTCGTCCGATCTCAGAGAAACCCGCTACGGCAACGGCGAACTCATGCAGCTCGCATTGGCAGAGTGCGCCAACATCGACGACTTCGTCGCCCTGCTCGACAGCACCAACATCACCGGACGCAGCACACTGGCCAACTTCGGGGTTATCGACGCGGGCGGTGGCGCGGCGATATTCGAGACAGGGGCAACCAGCTATGTCCGCTATGACACGGCAGACACCGCAAGCGGTTACATCGTGCGCGCCAACTTCTCGTTTACGGGTGGCGGCAGCATCGGCACGGCGAGATACGAACGCGCCACCAACATTGTCGAGACGCTCATAGCCGGTGACAGCCTGCGCCACGACACCCTTGCCCGACAGATGCTGCGCGACCTCTCCGACAGCGAATCCGCCCCCTTCGAGCTGCCCTATCAGCACCAGTGGGCGCCTGGCCGCCCCTTTGGCTACATCGACTCCGACTGGAGCATTTGCAGCAACACAACCGTTTCGGCGGCGGTGATCGAGGGCGTTCTGCCGAGCGAGTCGGCCTGGCTGTCCACATTGTGGGTAATGCCCGGCAATCCCCTGACATCGGTGATGCTGCCGGCGTGGCCCACAGGCGCAGTCCCCAGCGCCGCGGCCATCGACAGCGGCCAGCAAATCTCACAGCTCACTTTCTTCGCAATCAACCTGAAGCAGCGTTTGTTCGACTTCCCATTCATCGTCACCTGGCTGGACACCTGGAAGCTCGTTGACGCTTCCGGCGGTGGCTGGCTGGCAGAGCTCGCCCTCTTCGAGGCTGGTTTGCTCGACCAGGCAGACTCGCTGTTGTGCGCCTGGCGCATCGTTCCGCCCGATGACGCCGCCATGCTGGCCGCAGCCGACAGCCTGGGCGCTCAGGCGCTCGCGTTTCTCTCGCAGGCGGAGTTGCCTTCTACGGCTGTCGCCGATTTCTCGGCCTCGCCAGTGCAGGGCATCGCGCCGCTCGAAGTGCAGTTCACAGACCGCTCCCGACATCAGCCCTGGTCGTGGTCGTGGGACTTCGACGGGGACGGCGTGCCCGACTCTGACGACATGAATCCGGCGCACACCTACACGCAGCCAGGAATCTATTCGGTGGCTCTCGCGGTCAATAACGGGGAGGACTTGATAGAGAAAACTGCCCTGGTGAAGGTTGGCCAGGAGCAGAACGAGCAGAGCTATATGCGCCAGAGCTACCCGAACCCCTTTCACCGGCAGGCTGTCATCGAGTATAGCATCCCGCGGGGAGGCCATGTGCGCTTGCGGGTGTATGACGTTCGCGGTCGCCGGGTGGACACCCTGGTGAACGGCTGGCAGGACGCCGGCGCTCACGTCGCTGCGTGGAATCCCGAGCTGTCGCTGGGGCGGCGATTGCCGGCAGGCGTTTACATCTATCGTCTCGAGGGGCCGGGGCAGGATATCGCCAGGCGTCTCGTGCTGATGCCGTGATGCGCAAAGTCTCACCCCCCTGTCAAGGGGGGCAGCCGCAAAGCGGCAGGGGGGTATCGTTTTTTCTCTCTGCTTCTTTGTCTTTATCTCTTCTTGAATTCTATGTTTTCCATACCCCCCTGACCCGAATACGGGTCTTCCCCCCTTGACAGGGGGGTGTAAAAAGACAGAGGCGTCTCTCTGTTTTCCGTTACGAGCCTTTTTTTTCTTGCCAAGCATTGCGTTCATCTGCAACATAACATAAACATATATAATGACGGGGGAGACGTATGAAGAACGAAAAGCCGAAGATGTCCGAAGACCGCATGTTTCTGCTGTTGCGCGAGGGTAAAATCGAGGAGTTCAACCGCGCCCGCGAGACCGGCACGCACTGCGACCTCGCCGGACTGAACTTCCGCGCCGTCGATCTGCGCGGCGCCTGGCTCGACGGCCTCGATCTCACAAACTGCTACTTCCGCCAGACAGACCTGCGCGGCGTCAGCCTGCACAACTGCCAGATGGAAGGCGCCAGCATCCACGCCGCCCACATATCGGGCACGTTTTTCCCGCGGGAACTCAGCAGCTCCGAGATTCGCCTGTCGCTACAGTACGGTACGCGGATGCGCTACAGCCTCAAGTACGCCGACCCCGAGGAGTGAACATGCGGCGCGTCCCCGCTGAAGCGCTCGACCACCTGAAGCCTGAACAGACGGTGTGTCTGGCTACCACCGACGGCGAGAAGCCCTATGTTCGACCGATTTTTCTTCTCGTGCTGGATGGCAGTCAGTTCATGGCTACCGGCATGTCGTGCGCCAAGATGGCGCAACTGGAGCTCAATCACAACATCGAGTGGTGTCTGGTCATCACCGGTGAGTCCAACAACGGTTACTTGCGCGGCCTCGGCACGGCAGCGCTTGTCACCGACGAGATAATTCGCGCCAACGTGCATGAGCGCTTCGGCTTCATCAAAGAGTACTTCGCTCAACCAGACGACCCTGAGTTCATGCTGTTGCAATTTCACATCGACGAGTACGAATTCATGCGCCCCGGCGACGATGCCGGTACACGCTACAAGGCATAGGGGAGACACCGATGCGGCGACTGATGATTATACTGTTGGCGCTGCTGATTCTGGCGGCGCTGGCGGGTTGCGTCCCTGGCGACGGCAAGCACGACGACGACGACCCGGCGGATTTCTGGTGGGGCATGTGGCACGGGTTCATCGCGGTGATAACGCTCATCTGGAGCTTTTTCAGCGACAACGTACGCCTCTACGAGGTGCACAACACCGGCTGGTGGTACGACCTCGGCTTCATGATACCGCTCTTCACCGGCTTCACCATAGGCGTGAGCCGAAAGGGGCATGGGAAGTAGGGGGGGGCGTGAGCAAAGTTGATGCAATAGCAGCTAATGCAAAGAAGTGGCAAAAGGATAAGGCAGAGGAGTGGGCTGAATCAGAAGCACTTCGTAAATCATTTGTTGAAACATTCCCTTTAGAGCAGATAAAGGAACTCTCTATAGATGAATATATTATAGGCAAAAACAATCACAATTCTTTCTGTTACAAATTAGAATATGAAACAAATAGACTGGGAAGTATGCAGGGAGGGCGTGCGCCAAAATTTGGTGTTTATTGCAGAAAAGCAGACGGGAAATTTATATTTGCACGGAGATGGGGGGCAAATCTAACAGATGTTTTCGTTGCCGTTAAAGACGAAATCTACGATCTTCTAATTGCTTCCAGAGATAAAAATGATGAAGCTATCAGAGCTAACAGATTAGCTCCAACATTTAAACATAAGCTTCTTTTTTTGTATTACCCGGATCAATACATTAATCTCTTTTCAGAAAATTATCTTAAATGCTATTCTTTTTTCTTGGATATAGAGTTAAATATTACTAAAGGTACTCTCTTTCTTTTGCAGCGTGAAATAAATAATTTCTATCAAGAGTTGATCGAAGACAATGGATTAGATATTTCTATATACGCCTTTACACGTTCAATTATCGACTTATCCAAGCTTCACAATCGTAAAGCACCAATTTTATCTAAAGACTTGCCCGAGTTAGGCGCTACATTCTTAGACAGTCCTCCGATACCTACTCAAATGAATCGCTATTCTCGATCAAAAGGTAAGCGTGACTGGCAAAAACATAATTTGAGGCTTCAGGAAATTGGGAAGTTGGGTGAAGATATTGTTGTTCGAAAAGAAGCGATAAGATTGAAGAAAATCGGTTGCACAGATGTAGATCAACGCATTGATCACGTGTCAGAACGAGAAGATCATCTTGGATATGATATAAAAATTACTGAACATGATGGGACTACGAAATATATCGAAGTGAAAACAACAACCAGTTCAGATTTTCGCAATGGCTTCTATATAACTGCAAATGAGCTTGCGAAATCGATAGAGCTTGGTGATCAATACTGGTTCTACTTCGTTTTCAGAGTTTTCAACGCACCAAAGATATGGCGATGCAGAAGCTGTAATTTCGGTAATCACTTCTGTAAGCAAACTGTTAACTATCACATTAACTACAAAACAAAAGAGGTATAGACAAATGAGACTCCTTATTGCATGTGTTCTTGTAGCATCCTTTGTTAGCGCATTCGCCACGCCCCTCACGCAATCCCTGCCGCTGCCGCCGGGAGCGTATGCCGGAGAGCAGGCGCCTACCTACGTGGCGCCGGAGGAAACCACCCCCCAGCCGGAAGCCCACCCGCAACCCCTCGACCGCGAGGAATGGTACATCGCCGAAGAATGGCCGCTGGATGTGCTGCTGCACGCCGGCGGGCATGTGGGCCTGCGCTGGCAAAACAGCATAGCGTCGCTGGTGCAGAGCGCCGACGGCCTCACCTATGCGTCCGACCAGGCCATTCAGCGCGCTCCCGCGTGGCTGCGCACCGACCTCGCCAACGTGCTCTGCCAGCTCAGCAGCGTTGACCAGAACACCTGGGCCGGCATCATCAACGACGCCGACAACCCGCTGGTGGACGAGATAGCCTTTTGCGTGGCGCACACCAGCACCGAGTTCTTCGGCAGCGAGTGGAGCTTCCCTGAGCTGTTCGTGCAGAATGCGGAGCTGCTGTACGAGATCGACACGGCGCTGGACTACGTCGAGATCATCGACACGGGCGCCTGGCCAGACGACGATTACTGGTCAACCACGCGCTATACCCGCCTGAACGAGGACGGCGAGGTGGAGCAGATAGACGTCCCCCGCGACATCTACTACTGGTGCCTGGTGCATCCCAAGATTACCGACGACATCCCCACCTACATCGACCCTGACGTCATCGAGAACAACAACACGCATGTGAACAACATCGACGCGGACGGCGAGTTCTGGCGCGAGTGGTTCTGGACTCACGCCGACGACAACTACCCGCTGCTGTCCGACATGTTGGACGGCGTGCAGTACATGTGGGCGCGCGACGGCAGCACAGACAACGCCATCATGGCGGTGCAGCAGTGGGTGAACGATTCGATGTCGTTCACCTCGAACAACGAGCGCCCGCATCAGCCGGTGCGCATCTATCGCAAGCACATCGGTCGCTGCGGCGAACACGCCGACATCACCGCCGCCGCCGCCCGCACGGCGCTCATTCCCTGCACCAGCATCCTCACCATCAGCAACGACCACACCTGGAACGAGTTCTGGGAGAGCGAATGGGTGGCGTGGGAGCCGGTGAACGGCTACATCAACAATCCGCTGGTGTACGAAAACGGCTGGGGCAGAGTGCTGGGCACCGCGTTCGATATCCGCTCCGACGGCTTCCTCACCAGCGTCACCGAGCGTTACTCCGAGGACGTCGGCACCCTCGAGATACACGTCGATGACTGGTTCGACCGGCCCATCGACGGCGCACGCATCATCCTCGCCATCATGGACGGATCGCTGCGCAGCGACATGGTCGGCTTCACCGACAACGAGGGCATCTGCGTGTTCATCGTCGGCGACGCCCGCGACTACTACATGCACGTCTCGACGCCACTGGGCCACTACCCGGTGGACGAAGACGAATACGCCCTGCTGGTTCAGAACATGCCGCCCGGCGGCGAATACACCTTTTTAGCGCCCATCGCCGGTGACATGCCCTGGCCTGAGTATAACCCCGTGAACGAGCCGGACGACGACACTGACGACTGGAAATTCATCGTGCAATACGAGACGGTGGGGCAGGTCGTCAGCGGCATCGTCACTTGGGACGACATCGACGAGACAGGCACGCGACCGCTGTTCTACAAACACGCCGGCGAGGGTGGCTCGGTCAACTGGTTCGTCGGCCCCGGCGACTCCTACCTGTTCTACCAGTTGCCAATGCTGTTCGACAGCTTCCACACGCAGTATCAGTCCACCAGCGGAGAGGACGTGTTTAACATACCGGTAGGGCAAACCTGGGCAGCCTGGTTGGACAATGGCTGCGCCATCGCCAACCCGCAGCACGTCACCGGCACGTTGCAGCTATGGCACTGGGGCGAAAGCGCCACCGGCGGCGACGAAGCGCCGTTCACCGCGCCGCGACTGCTGGGCAACCGGCCCAATCCGTTCAACCCCAGCACGAGCATCGCCTTCAGCCTGACAGAACCAGCCCACACCACACTGTGCGTTTACGACGTGCGTGGCCGCTTCGTGGCCCAGCTGGTGGACGAACCCCGCGACGCCGGCGAGCACACCGTCACCTGGGAGGCCGAAGGCTGTGCTTCGGGGGTTTACCTGCTGCGCATGGAAGCAGGCGGCACGAGCCACACTCAACGGATGCTGTTGCTCAAGTAACTTCCACAAAGAAAAAACCCCCGCTCAATATAAGCGGGGGTTTTCGTAATATGAAAACGATTAGAACCAGAACTTCTGGCCATCCACATAGATGCGCTGATATTCCTCATCGGTCTTGGTGAGGTATATGATACCCTCAATGAGGCCGATAACGGACATGCCGAATGGCACGATATACAGAACCATAGGCAGGATGAGCCAGGCCAACAGGGTGGCGACGACGAGGCTGGCGACCGAGCCGATGCACATGATGAGCCCTGGGTTGGTGTAGCCCATGATGAACTTGTGAATGCCAAGCCAGCCAAAGAAAATCGCGATGAGGCCGACCAGAATCTTGTTGTTTTTCGCTTCAGTTGACACTTTTGTCTCCTTTAATGCTGCACCGCATTTAACGCACATGATGGCACCAATTTCTGGTTCGGTGCCGCAGTTCCAACAGTACTTCGTACCTTTGCGTGGATTCCAGCCGCATTTGCCGCAGGCGATGGCATCGACTGGAACTTCAGTCCCACAATTACTACAATACATATGCCCTCCAGAATGACTTAATGGCATTTTTGTACAAAAGGATGAGTTGGCAAGTTTTTTTCATTGTCCCGTCATAGAAAAGACACAAGTGTGGTGCAACACAGGCGGGGGCGCTGCCCCTGAACCTTCCTTACGCATCCTTCAAATAGCTGATATAAAAAAAGGCCGCCCAAAGAGCGGCCCAAAGGTTGTGCGGGTTTATTTCAGCAGAATCATCTTCTTGGTTGCGGTGTAGCGACCCGAACCTATTTTGAAGAAGTAAATGCCGCTGGCCACGGGTGCGCCGTTGGCGTCGTCACCGTTCCACACGGCTTGGTGCGTACCTGCGGGGAGCGTTTCGTTCACCAGGGTGCGCACATGCTGACCGCGCACGTTGTATATTTCGAGGGTGACGGGCGCTTCTGCCGGTATGTTGAAGCTGATTGTCGTGCTGGGATTGAAGGGGTTGGGGTAGTTCTCGGCGCTGAGCTGCAAAAGGCCTGGAGCGACAGCATCGAACTGCGGGATGGAGCCAACGTAGGTGGAGCGGCCACGAGTGCGCGTGAAAGCGCCGTCGCTGGTGCTGCCCTGGGCATAGAGCCGCACAGTGTAGCTGTCATCATACTGGGCGATGAAGCTGCCGAAATATTGCCCCCGTCCCTCGCCGACGAACTGCGAAGCGGTCAGCGGAAACTCGATGCTGCTACCGTCGGTGCGCTCGACCACCGCGGTGATCTGGGCGTCGGAGATCGAGTTGCCGCAATAGGTGAGATCGGCCATGACGCCGACAGCGTCGCCAATCTGATAGATGGGATGGTCGAAGTTGAGCGAGAGATTCAGGTCGGACTTGCCGGAGACGGTGAAGAAGTAGTCCTCAGACACTTCCAGCGCGCCGACTGGATCAATGAGTGCCGACCACTGGCCTTCTTGCGGATTGTCGAAGCGGAAGAATGCCTGGGTGGGCCACAGTCTGTACTCGATGTCGGCAGGCAGGAGGTGCGCCGGGTCGTACACGGTGCCGTCGGGGGCGACGAGGCGCAAGCCCAGGTTGGCGTCGCTGTTGGACCAGCAGAGGTTGAACATCACCTCGCCCATGCCACGATGGATGGTTACAGGATGCATCACGGTTGCGGGCCGGTTGGCGCCGATGACGCCCCAGCGAGCCATGTTGACATCACCACAGATAAGATCGGCCCAGATGTCCTGGACAATCTGGGTGATGCCTGTGGTTTCGGCATAGTGGTAACTGCCGCCTGTGGCGTTGGCGATTGCCACCATGAGGCCCTGGTCGCAGTCACTGCCATAGCCGACGGTGTGAATATCGACGATGCCAGGAACGCCTCCAATCACCTGTGAAACCATCGGGACGACGTTCTCGAGGCCATCGGAAAGCAGGATCATGCCCACGATGGGATTGACGCTGACGATGTCGTTCATTTCGAGCAGACCGCGTATCATGCCGGCGCCGATGCTGGTGTACAGGTCTGTTTCGATGGTGTTCACAGCCGATGTGACGGCATTGAGTTGCGTGATCGATGTGATAAGGTTCATCTGGTAGTAAGTGTGGGCGTGGTTTGAATAGGCGCTCACAGCCACTTCGTCACCAACTTCGAGCTGCTGGATGAATTGGTTCGAGGCGTTCTTTGCGCTTGTCAGAAGGCCTCCATCCATACTGTCGGAGGCATCGAGCACAATGGAAACATCCAAGGAGTCGGCGTCCTGCGCATTCAGGAGCATAGCAAAGGCGGTAAGTGCGAGGATGAAGAGCAAGCGGCGAGTGTTCATCGCAATCCCCTTGTTTATTGCTGAGGGTCAATTTGTATTCAGACACAGAATATATCACTCATACAATACATTGTTAGCTCTGTGATGTTAACCTTGTCAAGTGAAATGTCGAAATAGTTGCAGGATAATAAAAAATGAAATGAAAATGAGTTGCCAGAAAACTCGCCACCTGATACTCTTGCGATTATGAAATACTACACCTTGCCGGACGGTGAAGTCATCAGCCTCGCCGACGTTATCCGTGTCGGTCGGCCACAGATTGACCGGAAATGCTTCTGGAAGCATCCCATTCGTCACTTGCTCAAAGGCCACGAGTGCCATTACTTCGAGCTGGAGGTTCGGCCACACCGCAAGATTCGCATCTACAGCGACAAAGAGATGATGCGATTTCGCATTCTGCTACAGTTCATCATGGAGGAAGACCGCCAGGAAATCCTCTCCTGAGCAGGGTAACGCGATGAATGGGTTGTCTGTCGCAATTCGGTGTTTTCTGCCTCTCATTCTGTTGCTTGCGGGGTTGCCTCTGCTCGGACAGGCCTTTCCTTACGAGCTTGAACTGATTACCCACGGCGACTCGCTTTCGCACTACGCCTATGGCGTTCTGGCGCTGGATGGCGCAGACAACGCCTTCGTTGCCAGCCGCATCTATTCGCAGGAACCGCTCATCACCCGCTATAACCTCGCGCTCGACAGCCTGTCCGCTTTTTCGCTGCCACCGGTCGGATACGCCTATTCCTCTCAGGACGGCGACCTCTGCGGCCTGACTGACGGCGGTTGCGTCTTCATCACCTCGCGACGGGATGCGCCGGACAGCCTCCGGCCCTTCATTGTGCGACTGAATACTGTCGGTGACACCCTGTGGACAAAGCAGATTGACGATTTCGGCGAAGCGAGCGGGACGCACATCGCCAACCGAGGCAACGACCTGTATGCCGTGATTCAAGATACCCTTCAGCCCATCCTGATGAGGCTGGACGCCGCTGGCGATACGGTGTGGACTCGCCGCGTCAACTCGTCGTCGATGATTGCGGCGACCGAGCTGATAACGCTGGGCGACAACCTCGTGCTGGTGGATGCTCACACAACCGACGACCCGAACCTGGACGCCGCGCTGGCAGCGTTTGACGCCGCCGGCGACAGCCTGTGGTCGCTGACTGTGCAGACGGTGTACGACGACTACTCTCGCTGCCTTTTCCCCTTGCCCGATGACCGCTTCATCTGGGTTGTCAACCAGTACAGCGATGCGCTGGATATTTTTATGCCCGTTGCATATTGCTATGACAGTCTGGGCGAATTCCAATGGATGCGGTATCATCAAGGCATCGGCTCGGACTATGTCTGGAACGGCATGGCAGGAGCAGACGGCTATATCTATCTCGGCGGCTCGACTTCCGAAGCGGGCGATGTTTCGGGACTGCTGTGGTGTCTGGACATGCAAGGCACATCCAGATGGTCGAACTCGTATGCCTTCAACGACTGGTCAAAGTTCATCGGTTTGCAGTGGTCATCGGGCAACCTGCTGTACACGGCCATCAGGACATTAACCTCGCAAGGCGACACCAACTTTCTGCTCGCCGTCTATGTGCCGCTGTATGCGGATTTTACAGCAGAGCCTGATTTTGGCCATGCGCCCATCGAGACGATATTCACTGCAACTGCCACAGGCCCTGTGCAGGAGTACCGCTGGGACTTCACCGGCGACGGCGTGTTCGACGCCTTTGGCAGCGCCACGAGCTGGACCTACAACCAGCCGGGCATCTTCGCAGTCACCCTCGAGGTGGAGGGTGAAGGGCATACAAACAGCTATACCTGCGAAGACTGCGTACTGGTGTGGGAAAACCTGCCGCCGGTCATCGAGAGCTGGGAGCCGGAGCAGACCGCATTCACCCTCTCGCAGGGCGCACAGCAGACTTTTACGGTCAACGCCTACGACCCCGACACCCCTTTTGGCTATAGCTGGCTACTCGACGGCGCATCCACCGGCCAGACCGAGGCTGACTTCACGCACACCTTCTCCGACTTGGGCGATGTGGCAGTCACTTGCCTGGTGGCCGACACTCAGACCGAACTGGAGGTGACGTGGAACGTGGAAGTGGCGATGAGCACAGAAGAGATGTCCGTTCCCGCCGGCCTTGCCTTGCACCTGCCCAATCCGTTGCGATTGGGAGCAGGCATATCGTTCTCGCTGCCGCTTCCGGGGGCTGTAAGCCTCGAACTGTTCGACATCCGGGGCCGCCGGGTTCGCAGGCTGCTGTCCGGCACGATGCCAACCGGAAGCCACCTGCTGCACTGGGATGGCCGTGACGACAATGGCCGCTACTGCGCCAGCGGGGTTTATCTGCTGCGATTGACCGCGCCCAGAGGCATGCTCACCCGCCGAGTAGTGCTGTTGAAGTAGCCTGAAATGCTTGACGCAGGTGAATCCCTGCCCAATTTTGACACTATGAATGACACACAAAGCAATGATGAGATGATCGAGCGCCTCAAGGAAACCGCCGATGCGCTTCTCAATGGCCGCGGCGAGGACGAGCTGCGTCGTGAACTGCTGGAAAGCGGCATGAGCGCAGATGACACCGACCAGTACCTTGACATCGCTGTGCAATACAACGACCTGGCCTACCGTCGCACCGGCTTCAAATTCTTCGTTCTCGGCCTGGGCTTTCTCGTAGTGGGCATTGCGTTGATGCTATCGAGCATGTGGTTGTTTCCTCTGGCCGTGTGGACGCATTATGTCCTGCTGGGCTGCATCGCCGCCTCTGGAGTGAATTTGTTGCTGGGGTTCTGGCGCACCGTGATGCACAATGACCCGCGAGCCAAAGAAGCGGCCGACCGTATGCACCAGCGCGAACAGGCTCTTGAAGCAAGCCCCGCCTCTGGAAGCGACTTGCCGCGAGACGACGAATAGACACACAGTGTCTCTCGCTCATAGCCTGGGCAAGGTAGACAGCGCGGGACAAAGACAAAGGAGCCGTCATGCGAAGCAATCTTCTCGTTCTCGACACCATCATCGGTCCATCGGGCAACTTCGTTCGCGCTATGGACAAGATATTCGGCTCAGGCGGTTATACTCACGTTCGCACCGCCGATTGGCCACCCGCCGGCGACCTCGAAGCATTCACGCATCTGCTCATCTCAGGTTCTGGGCTTATGGCCGGCGAACCACACGAGAACGACGATCTGATCGAGGGCATCATCCGCGATTTCGTTGCGCGGGGGCGGTGTGTGCTTGGCATTTGCTACGGACATCAGATGGTTGTGCGGTCGCTGGCCGGCATACAGAACATTATCCGCTGCGCCGAGTTCGGGCTGCAAAGCATCCAGTTAATGCCCAACCCGCTTTTCGTCGGCATCGGTGGGGAAGGGGCGCGCAGGCTGGTGTCGCTGTGCTCGCACTTCGAGGAGGTGAGCGGCCTGCCGCCGGAGTTCCGCGTTATCGCCACGGGCGAGCCCTGCCGTGTGCAAGCCGTTCAATACCGCGACCTGCCGGTGTGGGGCACGCAGTTCCATCCCGAATATACTCTGGATGTGGCCCGCGATAAAACCCGCCGCAATAAAGAAAAGTACGAAGACGCCCGCCGCCTTGCCCGTGACCTGCCTATCGAGCAGGAGGTCTACGACACGCAAAACCGGCTGATTTTCCGCAATTTCCTGCGGTCTCAGCCGGTTGAGAAAAGCTAAGGGGTTTGGGTCAGTCAAGCTCGAAGCGTCTGGTTTCGATGATAGCGCCTGTCGCGTCGTATTTCTCGTAGTGGGTCATCGCACCGTCTTTGTTGTAGTAGCATATTTTTTCGAGACGGTCATAGCGATCGAAGAACTCGGTTTTCACCTTGCGACGCTTCTCGAAGTGGCTCACGGTTTTCTTGCCGGTGCGCTGATACCACACCTCGCGTATCAGGTTTTCCTTCTCGTCGAAGAAGAATTCCTTCTCCAGTTTACCGTCTGGTTTGAACATATCACGCTGTCGCAGCTTCTTGCGTTCGTCGTAATGCTGAGTGTATTCAAGAGTGCCGTCAGCGCGATGAAGATCGATGCGGGCGAGGACACCGGCGTCGTAATGCTCGATGACCCTGGGCTCATCTGGCGGAGTGCGCTCGATGCGGCTGATGAGGTCGGCCTCGTAAAAGATGACATGGTCGATGATGCGCTCTTCACCTTTGCAAAACCATTCGATGCGCTCGATAGCGCCATCGGGCGCAAAGTATTCAATCGACTCGAACGTCAGGTCGGGCCGCTCCCACTCGATTCGCCGCAGGGAACCGCGCTCATAGTATTCATAGCCCACCATGCCGTTGATCAGGTACTTCTGCACCTTCACAATCTGGTCGGAAGTGTCATGGTACTCTATGGTCGTACGCACGTTCTCTTCGGTGTGATAGCGCATTCCGGTCGAATAGGTGGTCTTGATGGTCTGGCCGCCAAATTCGTTTTCCTCGTCGATGACCTTGGTGCGCACAGCCGATAGCGCAACAACGACGCACAGCAACACAACAAACAAGAGGCAACGCTTCATCATGCCCTCCATGAACTTGTTAGTGTCAGGTTGCACCGGCTTTCCCCAGTTGTCAACCGAAACCCGACAAAACCCGTTGACAAACCGCGAACTCTGCTTAACTTCGTGACGGATAACAGGGGGCACAAATGAATCTCAATATCTTCGAGTTGAACAAACGGGTGCGGCGGCTCACCATTATCGACCTCGCGCTGCTGCAAGTGGGCACGTTCTGCCTCGCCATGATGCTGGCCAGGGCCGTCCCCGCGCTGCGCAACGTCGGCTACGGCCGCTGGCTGAAGGCACTGCCGGTACTCGCCAGGCCGCTCATGGTGCTGTGTAAGAGATAGGGGCTGTAACGCCCCTGGCGTTACCCTGAAGAGGACAACGCACAGGAGGCGTTATCCTGGAACGAAAGCTTTACCGCGAAGCGGTATGGCGAAAGTGGAACACAATCCCGTCCACTTTTTGTAAAAAGTGGAATCAAAAACTTTTGGTGGATGCTACGCATCCTTGTGTCATAAGAATAACTATTGTGTAATAGGATACGCAGTATCCGTTAAAAGTTTTCGGTCTCGCCTTTTACAAAAGGCGAGCTTGTCATGTAGCGAAAAGGAAAAATGAATGAGAAAGTTTTCTATAACTCGACTAATTACAGTTGTTTTCATTTTCTCAATTATCCTCTCCTGCTCCCGGCAGGCAGAGGAACCCCCAACGCCCGCCGACAGCCTCGCAGCCCCTACACAGCAGGCTCCTGACTTAGCCGCCTGGCTGTCGCTCGATGGCTCGTTCGAGGCGCACGGCGACAGCATCGTCGCCCGCGCTTACGGCAGCCTCGGCTGGACCGCCGACCGCCGGGACAGTGCCGGATGCGCCCTGCGCCTGCGTGGCGGCTGGGCCGTGCTCGACAGCTTCCCCCGTCCCGACAGCCTCGCCAGCTTCACGCTCACCGCCTGGGTGGACGGCTCCGACGGCGTTATCCTCGCCACCGAGGACTACAGCCTCTACTGCGTTCACCGTCGACTGGCCTGGGGCGTGCCTGGCTCCGAAGATGAGCGTGTGCAGGCGCGTTCTCCGCTGCTACCAGGCGAGTGGCGCTTCGTCGCGGGGGTATATGACGCCGACACCGGCAGTATGCGGTTGTTCATCAATGGGATGTTGGAGGCCGAGCGCTATACGCCACTGCGTCTCGAAGGTGGTAGGGGAGAGGCAACGCTGGGTCGCGGCGATATGCCGGGGCGCTTGCAGCCTTCTTCGTTCACCGGCAGGCTGGACGACATCCGCCTGTGGCGCAGCGCCAAGAGCGAAAGCGAGCTTCAGGAGATGTACACCGCGCCCTGAGGCGAGACCCTGCACTGCCGCTTCTTACTCCACTTTCGTCATGCAGCGCTAACTTTTACATAAAAAGTTAGCGCTGCAAAGCTCTCGTTCGATGATAACGCCCTGTGGGCGTTACTCCGTGCCTTTGTAGAGTCCGCTGCCGACGATGTAGTTCTGCCCGTCGGGGCCGGTGACGCGCTGGACGAACGTGCTTTTCCATACGGGTTCGCCGCCGTCGGGCCTGGGCCACTGATAATGCACCCAGCCGTGCCCGGCTTCGCTGTTTGCGGCGTCGATGATCATCTGGCCGATGGGTCGTCCAGCCGGATCGACGAGGCTGGTCATGTTCTTGCCCTCGCCGGCAGGGTCAGGCGGATAGCAGTAGCGCATGCCGTCCAGTCCCCACACGAATACATAGCGGTCGCCCTCGAACCAGGCGCTGTCATGCTTGCGGAATTCGTCGAATGCGGCCGTGCCGTCGGTTTCGATGGCCACGACAGCCTCGGCAACAAAGGCGACGACTTCATCTTTGTGCGGGTTATCGTCAAATCCTGGGGCGACTTCGGGCTGCTCGACGGCGGGTTCCTGAGTTTCTGCTTCGTCGGTATTTTCTTTCTGAGCCTGACAGCCCAGTATCAGCATCATGGCAACGAGAATAATCCAGATAGCGTGTTTCATTTCTTCTCCTGTTGTTGTTTCTTTTTCCGCTTGCGCCCTCGTTTTTTGCTGCGGATTTCCGGCTTCTCTTTAGGTGGTTCGACCAGCGAGAGGAACACTTCGTCATCCACCCGCTCGATGCGGACGCGGGCACGATCCATCAGCTTGAAGACGCTGCCGGTGCGACGTCCCACCAGGCGCACATGGTCGGGCAGAAAGCGGTAGTGGTCGCCTTCGAGGTCGGCGGTGCGAATGACGCCGCGCACGGGGTACTCGTCGAGATCGAAGATGATGGTGGCGCGTGTGATATGCACGATGAGCGCCTCGAACTCGTCGCCGATGTGCCGCCGGATGAACTGCCGTTCGTTGACGCGGTTCACCTCGCGCTCGCTTTCCTGCGCCAGCAGTTCCTGGCCGGAGTTGCGCTCGGCCAGTTCACGCAACCGCGCCGTTGAGAACGATGCCCCCCGGCCACCCAGCACATGCTGCTTAATCTGTAGGTGCACGATGAGGTCGCACAGTCGGCGTATGGGCGAAGTGAAATGGGTGTAGGTGTCCATTGCCAGCCCGAAGTGACCGATGTGGTCTGTGCTGTACCGCGCTTTCATCATAGTGCGCAGCAGCAGCGGGTCGAATACGCGGTGAAAGTCACGGCCTTGTCCACCCATCAGTATGGATTGCAGAGTCTTACTAACATCATCATGCCATTCAACCTTAAATCCATTGCACTGAATGGTGTCCACAGCTTTTCTTACCTTCTCTACGACCGGGTCTTCATGGATGCGATAGAGGGTTGCCGGCGCTTTTTTGGTGAGGATGGTGGCCGTGTATTCGTTGGCGATGAGCATGCAGTTCTCGACCAGCTTGTGCGACTCGGTCTCCATGCTGCGCCCCAGCGCGGTGAGGTATCCTTTGTCGTCGAACTGGTACTCGGTGTCGGGCATATCGAACCAGAGGCAGCCGCGGGCGCGACGGCGTTTGTTCAGGGTGTCCGAAAGCTTGCGCAGTCCACGAAGCATGCTCACCACGTCGTCCGGTATCTCGTGCTCGCGTTCGGCGAACAGGTCGTCAACCTCTTCGTAGGTAAGGCGCGCAGAGCTGCGGATGACTGTCTCGTGGACGTTCTGCTTGCGGATGTTGAACCTGCTGTCCATCTCGCTTATGACAGTGAGGCAGAGCTTGTCTTCGTGCGGACGCAGGCTGCACAGCTTGTTGGATATCTTCTGTGGCAGCATGGGGATAACAGTTTTGGGAAAATAGAAGCTGTTGCCGCGATTCTCGGCCTCCCGAAACAGCAGCGAGCCGGGACGAACCCAGTGCGCCACATCGGCGATGTGCACATACAGCCGCCAGCCGTCCGCCGTCTTTTCGAGGCAGAGCGCGTCGTCGAAGTCCTTGGCCGAGACAGGATCGATGGTGAAGCTGGTGGTCTGGCGCAGGTCGAGCCGACCCTTTATGGACTTTGCCGGAGGGCTGTCGGGCAGGGCGTCCGCTTCGGCGAGCACCTTTCTGGGGAACTCGAGCGGCAGGTCGTACTGGCGAATGACGCCCAGCACCTCCACCTGCGGATCGCCGGCTTCGCCAAGGATTTCCACAACATCGCCCGCAGGCCTGGCGTGTTGCGCCTGAAGGCCCCAATTGACCACATTCAGCATCACCTTCTGGCCAGTTCGAGCGCCCAGAAGGTCGCGGACGAGGAAAGTGCGGTGAACCCTGGGGTCATCGGCGACGAAATAGACATCCTGGCGGTGCTTTTCGAGGTTGCCCACAAAGCGCGACCGAGCGCGCTTAACCACCTCGCGGATGATGCCGTGCCGTCGTTTGCCGCGACGGTAGGCCAGTTCAACCAGAACGCGATCGTTGTGCAGGGCATCGCCCAGGTCTTCCTCGCTGACGAAAACATCGTCCTCGTCGCCCTCGCAGATAACGAAGGCGAAGGCGTGATTGCGCGCCAGCGGTGTGGCGTCCAGTCTGCCCTCGACCATCAGCGTGTTTCGCGGTTTGCTGTCGGCTTTGCTCTGTGGGGTGGAGTCGGCGGATTTTTTCGCGGACTGTGCCTTCGCTGCGTTTCGCTTGTGGCGATAGGTCTTGTTATGACGCTGGATGCGTTCCTGCTTGACCAGCTCGATCAGAGTGTCTTTCAGCTCGCGGTAATTGTGCTTTTTCACCCGCGCAAGGGCAGCGAGTTCTTTGATGCGAAACGATTGATGCGGCTGCTTTTCGAGGGCTTGAAGCACTTTCTGTGCAATAGATTTATTCATTGTCCTTTTCTTCTACCTCTTCTACCAGAATTGCCATTTCCGTGTTGTCGGCGTAGTCGGTGAATTGTACGTCATTGCTCGATCTGAACCGTTGCAGAATCGTTCCGATGCGTGTAATGGACTCCATCAGGCGGTCGGCGTTCTTTCGCGGTTTCTCGGGCAGGTCGTCCAGGCGCATCAGCAGCATCTCCAGGTTGCCCTTGGCAATCATCAGAGGCTGGTTGATTTCATGGTTGGCGGCCACCGCGACGGCAAGTGCGCTACTGCGGCGTTCGAGTCGCACCACTTCGTCGCGAGTTTCCTGTAGTTCGTGATAACTCTTGAGCAGCGCTCGCTCGGCGTTGTGACGTTCGGTGATGTCAACCAGAACGCTCAACAGGCTTTCAATCCTGCCGTCATCGGTGAGAAAAACGCTGAGATAATAAATGAATTCTCCTTCTTCACCGTTTGCGAGGGGCAGTCTGATCTCGGCGGTGATGGTTTGCGGTTCTTGCCTGGCGCGGATGTCGAGCTCGCTCAGTTCCGTTGCGAGGTCGGTGGGGAAGAGGTCGGCAAGAGTCATGAAACTCATATCTTCCCTTTGCAATTGCATCAGGTCTTCAAAGGCTGCGTTGCAACCGGTTGTATAGCCAGTCGAATCGCGGTAGAACACCGGCAGCGGCACAGCGTCTATGATGGCTTGCAGGAAGGCGAAGCGGTCCTGGAGGAGCGCATATTTCTGATGTTGCTCGCCAATATCCGAGAGAATGGCCAGGCAGCCACGATTGTGGGGCAGGCGAGATACCTGTAGCTCGCCCATGAACGTACGGCCGGAATGACGCTGCATCAGTATGCGTTCGCAGATTGGCGGATCATCGCCGGCCAGCATGTCGATCTGGTCAAGCATCAAGCTGAGGCCAGGCTCGGTAACGAGCTTTGATAACGAGGCGCCGATAAGGGCGTCGTCGCTGTAACCCAGCAGGCTGACCGTTTGAGGACTGGCATAAAACAGGTTGTTGTCGTTGTCCCAAAGCAGCGTGGCCACCGGCATTGCCGCCAGCAACTCCATTTCGCATTCGGATACGTTCGCCACTTTCATTATACGCTGTCTCCAAGTTTTTCTACGAGAATAGCCATAAGCTGTTCCTTTTCTTCGCGGTTCCTGCTGAAACGCAGCGAGAGGCCACGGAAGCGGTCAAGGCGCGATTGATGAGCAAATGTGCTCAACATAACCCCTTTTTTGTCAGTGTAATGGCAGCGAAAGTCGCTCCACTGACGCTTCATACGAATCGAAAGATAAATCGCTTCAACACGGTCTGGCCACAGTCGATAGCGGGTGGGAATGAACCAGGTTATCAGGCTGCCCGACACAAAAACAATGCCCAGTACATAGAACAGGGGCATCTGCCAGTCAACGACGGCGATTTGCCACAACAGCCACACGAGGAAAACGAGAAACGCGGTGAGAAACAGGCTGCTGCGGGGATAGTCAACAAGCGGCCAGCTTGTCCATTCCAGCAGGGGAGAGTCGGCTGTGTTCTCGACGCTACTCGACATTCTGCACCATCTCTCGGCATTTTTCAATCTCTTCTTTCATCGTCAGTACTTCGCTGAACACCTTGACCGAGTTGAACTTAGCCCCGATGGTGTTCGTCTCGCGCTGCATCTCCTGTAGGATGAAATTGAGCGCTTTGCCAACCTGTCGTTTTGTCTCGAATATCTTGTCGCGGAACTTGGCGATATGGTCGTGCAAGCGAACAATTTCCTCGTTCACGTCACTCTTTTCCACAAACAGGGCGATTTCAACCAGCAGGCGGCGGTGTTCTTCGTCGCTGAGAGACGAAGCAAGCATTTCGGAAACCTGCGTTTTATACTTGTTGAACAGGTCGTTGCGATATTCCGGGAATTCCGCTTCGATGCCGGAAAGCGCGCTGTCGATGCGAGCCAGTGAGGTGATGAAGAAGTCGTGCATAGCCTCACCTTCGCGCCGGGACATGGCTGCGTGACGGGACAGAGCTTCTTCGAGTGGTTGGCGGATGGCCGCCAGCAATTCATCGTCTTCTGTCTGCTGCGAGTACTCGCGCACTACTCCCGGACGATCGAGGATGCGGTCGAGCGAGATTTCCTGTGACTGGCCCACGATTCGTTGCGCCTGCTCGAACATCGTCCAGACAGCTTTCAGTCTGTCTTCGTCTATTTCTATTTGTGGCAGGCGTTTGTCTCGCCAGGTGACGCGCACGTCAACCTTGCCGCGACCGATGGATTTGCCCACGATGTCACGCAGGGGAAGCTCCAGCGACTGTACCTCACGCGGGAGCAGGATGCGCATGTCGAGAAAACGATGATTGAGCGACTTAACCTCTATTTCAACTTCAAAGCGGTCATCAGCATAAGAAGCTTTGCCGAATCCGGTCATGGATTTCATGGACTCTCCTGATTTGCATTTTATCAATGAAGTCCATTATTGAGAGGACAGAAAATTGTTCAAGCTTTTTCAATTAATAGTAGCAAAATGCGAAAAACCGGCATACGGACGCGGACGCGACAAAGGTGGTACGATTTGTCAGGTGAGGAATTATCGGCGAAAAATCGAAGTGATTCTGCGTCCGCTGCATCTGCCCGACCCTATGCACAAGGCTGTGGATAAGCGCAGGGGAGGACAGGGGCAACCGACAGGGGCGAAACGAATAAGGCTCTGTGCGCAAAGTTTACATAATATATATTATCAGAGGTTTGTGGTGAAACGGGCGAAATGGTCGAAAAGTACTTCGCTATTTCATTTGACAGAAACTTTCTGCAACTTATGTTGCGCAACAAACAACATAGAGCGAGGTTTGTTATGTTCAGCATTGCAGTTATCGGATACGGATATTGGGGCGAGAAGCTCACCAGCAAATGGGCGGCAATAGAAAATGCCCAGTTGCGCCACGTTTGCGACATCAACCCGGTGCGCGCCCAAATCGCAAAGGGCATCTACCAGTGGATCGATACATCGACGGACTACCAGGAGCTTCTGGCGGATGCGACCATTCAGGCCGTCAACATCGCCACGCCCATCGAGACGCATTTCGAGATCACGCGAGATGCCCTGAATGCCGGCAAGCATGTACTCGTCGAGAAACCTCTGTCCTGCTCGGGGGCTGAGGTGGACGCTCTGATACGAATCGCGGACGACAACGACCTGATTCTCATGGCGGGGCACACTTTTCTGTTCAGTCCGCCCGTGTTGAAGGCAAAGGAGATTATCGAGGCCGGAGAGCTGGGAAAGATCGAGGCTGTCTTCATGAAGCGCAACAACCTGGGACGCCACAAAATGACCAATAACGTGCTTTGGGACCTCGCGCCGCATGACCTCTCGATTCTCGATTGCTGGCTGGACGAGCAACCCGTCGCAGTACAGACGGCAGGCGTTTGTTCCACTACCCCAGGGGTTTGCGACATCGCTGTGATGACGCTGCATTATCCCAGTGGCGCCATCGCCAACGTGCAGTTGAGCTGGAAATCACCCCTCAAAGAAAGATACGCGCTGGTCATCGGCAGTAAAAAAATGCTCACCTACGACGACAATCTGGGCGTGGAAGCTATTACTCTGTATGATACGGGAGTAGAGGTGCAGCCCAACGCGCCGCAGGAATCTGCTTTTCACTATCGGGTGGGTGACATCCATGTTCCCCATATCTCGCAGAAAGAACCGCTGATGTCCGAGTGCGTCCATTTCATGGAATGCGTAGAGAAGCATCAAGCGCCTTTCCCCCATTCGATTCATGCGCGCCGTGTGGTGCACATCATCGAGAAAGCGCAGCAGAGCCTCGATCAGGCGGGAGCACGCATCGAGCTTTAATCCAGCGTGGCCAACCCGCGCTCAAGCGATGTGAAGATGCCCAGGAGCCTCGCCTCCTCGTTTCGCCAGCTATAGTCGGAAGCAAAGCGTTCGTGGTCGGCCCTGTCGATGGCGAACCCGCTCTCGATTAACCGGTTTACCTTGTCGGCAATGTCCTCGGCAGAGGTGGGATCGAACGTGTCGCCAAGCCGATATTCGTCCACGATTGGCTTCATCTCGGGGAACGCGCTGGTGAGCAGCGGTATTCGCATCAACGCCTGTTGGAAGAATTTGTTTGGCAGCGCGTAATAGTAGTTCCGACAGGTGTTTTCGAACGAGACGATGCCGGCGTCGGCTGTTTTTATCACTTCCAGCACTTCGTTCTGCGGCACCGGGTCCAGAAAGATGACACGCTCCTGCAATCCCAAGCTGTTGCGCAATTCAATCAACTCCGCTTTCAGATAGCCATCACCGAGGAAGACAAGAAAGATGTCCTCGTTCCACATAGCCACGCTGCGGATGGTGGTGGCCAATCCCCGCATGGATGTAATGCCGCCGACATGCAGCGCTATCTTCTGGCCGGCGTCCAGTCCTGCCGCCTGGCGCAGCCTGTCGACGCTGGAATCGCCCAGCCCGCTTTCGTAGTCGGTGTCGGGGATATTGCGAACCAGCAGCGGCTTACGGATGCGGTACCTCTGCTGCATCTCGTCCGCGATTGAACCACACACAGTGAAAGAACGATATGCCCTGCGAGCAGCCGGCCCTTCGAGCAGCAGCAACGCCTTGAACAATATGCTGTTATAGGCGGTCATGTTTGTGGTTCCTCGCCAGTATTCGTTGGCGCAATAGACAAATGGGATACCACGCAGGCGGAAAAAGAGCGCGAACGGCAGTGTCGAAATATCGACAACGAGCAGCGCATCCGGGCGAAAGGCCGCCACTGCGCGAATCGTGCGGCAGTAGTATTCGGCGTATTTGAACACCTGCATGGCGGGGTGGCGTGACAGCTTCTTTGTTTTCAGCGCGATGATACTGGTGGGGACGCCCTCGATAACTTCGGGGCGGGCATCGTCGTTCTGGGCGATGCCGAACACCTTCACCTCGTGCTGTTGTTGCAGGCTACGGGCTATGCGCTGTTGCCGTCCATCATGTATGAAGTCGTTAAAGCCGATAATGGCGATTCTCATAAGTCGCGGTCTCCTTGATGCTCGCTACGCCCAGCCTGTCGCGCTATTCTGTGCTGTCAAGCAAAAGCGCGCGGGGCAATCATATGTCCCGCCAGGAAAAACTATCTTGACTTGGCGCGTTTGTTGCTCTACCCTATTCATAGAAACTACAGAGGGCTGGAGGACACCATGTTGCGCAAAACGCTACTGCCAATACTTCTCGCTTTTTGCTGCGCCGGGCTGCTTGCCGACGGCGTTCAACCAATTGGCTCCGGCGCCGAGGACGACCCCTATCAGGTGGCCACGCTCGACAACCTGCTGTGGGTGAGCACGACCGACAGTTGCTGGGCCAGCCACTTCATCCAGACAGCGGACATAGACGCCACCGACACCCAGAACTGGAACGACGGGGAAGGCTTTTCGCCGATTGGCGTTTATTATAACTATCTATTTTCCGGCGCCTACGATGGCCAGAACCACACGATAGATGGTTTGTATATTAATCGACCCAATTCATGTGAACAAGGTCTCTGGGGATACATGGGCAATGCAACTATTGAGAATCTCTGTGTTACAAATGTCGATTTGAGCGGCCACGGCAGTCTCGGTGGCTTGGTGGGGCTATGCGAGAATTCAACAATCAGCGATTGTTTCACTACAGGTAGCATAACTGGAAATATGTCCGAGATTGGTGGTTTGATGGGGGGTGCGTGTTTCTCCATTATTGACAACTGCTACAGTGCTTGCACTGTGGTTGGCTATTATCCCGATGAGTCCAATTATTACACTGGTGGTTTGATAGGATTTTGCTACGATTCAACAATCAGCGACTGTTTCAGCACAGGAAGCGTTGTCGGAGGCTCGAATACAGGCGGTTTTGCGGGAAATGCTTGTGAGTCAACCATCGACAACTGTTACAGCACCAGCAGTGTGAGCGGTTATTCGCATGTCGGCGGCTTTCTGGGTTGTTTGGATATATTTAGTAGCATGAGTAACTGCTATTGTACCGGGGATGTTGTTGCTACTCAGCCTTATTCTGTTGCTGTTTGTATCGGCGGATTAGTGGGATATTCCTGTTTGTCAACAATGGAGTTCTGTTACAGTACCAGTAATATCACTGGTCAAAGTCGTCTCACCGGTGGTTTGGTGGGAGAGAATCATTCTACCACCATCAGCAACTGCTATAGCGCCGGTTATGTGGAGGGAGATAGCTTGATTGGTGGCCTTGTGGGAAAAAACAGAGAAGACGCCAATATCAACAACTGCTATAGCACTGGCAGTGTGAGCGGAAATGCTCTCGTCGGCGGTCTGGTGGGAGTGAACCTGAACGAAGTAATCAACTCCTTCTGGGACATGGAAACATCAGGGCAAGCCACAAGCGCCGGCGGTACCGGGCACACCACCGCAGAGATGCAAACGCTGGCCACATACACCGATGCCGGCTGGGACTTCATGGAAGAAACGGCCAACGGCGCCGACGATTTCTGGGGACTGAACTACGAAGAAAACGGCGGCTACCCGTTCCTCGAATGGCAGGGGTATGCTCATAATCCTTCTGAGGGCGTACAACCCGCAGGTTCCGGCACCGCGACCGACCCCTACCAGGTGGCCACGCTCGACAACCTTCTGTGGGTAAGCACTAACAACACCTCTTGGGACAGCCACTTCATCCAGACAGCAGACATAGACGCCACCGACACCCAGAACTGGAACGACGGCGAGGGCTTTTCGCCGATTGGCATTAATAGCAACTATCTATTTTCCGGCGCCTACGATGGACAAGAGCACACGATAGATGGTTTGTATATTAATCGACCAACATCAAACTCTCAGGGTATGTTTGGACGTATGATCTCTGCAACCATTGAGAATCTGGGTGTAACCAATGTCGATGTGACTGGGGATAATTATGTCGGTGGCCTGGTGGGATGCAATTACTCGGGGGCAGGCATTACTAACTGCTACAGCACCGGTAGTGTGAGCAGCCCGGGGGAATACATCGGTGGATTGATTGGACGGACTGAGATGTCACCCATCAGTGATTGCCATAGCAGTGTAAGTGTTGATGGATATTTTAAATGTGGTGGCCTGGCGGGGCAAATTCTGGACTGCCCTATTGTAAACTGTCACAGCACAGGCAATGTTACCGGTGATCGTGTGATTGGCGGATTGGTGGGGTACCAAGCTGGTTCTTCTATTGACAATTGCCATAGCACAGGCGATGTGAGCGGGATAGATTCTTTCCTCGGCGGACTTGTGGGGATGAGCAATCTTGGCTCGACGACTACTAACTGCTACAGCGCCGGCAATGTGGCGGGATATGGTTACATCGGTGGATTTGTGGGCTATCAGATTGATTCTTCAATGAACAACTGCTATAGTAACGGCAATGCGAACGGCGAGGACGTCCTTGTCGGTGGCCTGGTGGGGATGAGTAATCTAAACTCCACAACCACCAACTGCTACAGCACCGGTACGGTGACAGGAATTGAATACATCGGCGGCCTGGTGGGCTGGAATTGCGATTCCGCCATAGATAACTGCTATAGCGCCGGCACCGTGAGCGGAACAGCGAATTGCATCGGTGGTTTGGTGGGGTGTAATAGTGAAAGTTCCCTTGTCAACAGCTGCTTCTGGGACATCGAAACCTCCGGTCAGAGCACCAGCGCCGGCGGCGCCGGCAAGACAACCGCCGAGATGCAGAACGTGGCCACCTACACCAGCCTGGCAACACCCGGGCTGGGCGCACCCTGGGACTTTGTTGGCAACCCCTTCGACGACACCAGTACCGAGGACTACTGGAGCATCGAGCTCGGCATTAATTGCGGCTACCCATACCTGACGGACGTTCCTGTCGGCGTCGAGGACGACGAGGCTATCCCCGCGCCGCCGTCCGGCATCGCCCTCCACCCCGCCTTCCCCAATCCCTTCAACCCGACGACGACCATCCGTTTCAACATTCCCGCCAACGCACATGTGGAACTGAGCGTGTACAATGTGCGCGGGAGAAGCGTGGCCACGCTTGTCGATGAACACTTGCAGGTCGGAGAGCACACCGTCACCTGGACAGCCGGTGGCTGCGCTTCCGGCGTATATTTCTATCGCTTGCAGTCCGGCTCTGTGAGCCAGGTGCGCAAGATGCTGTTGCTGAAGTAGCGACGCTTCGGCGCTACCATCGAACGAAAGGGTATGTAGTGTAGCGAATACCCGAAAGTGGAATACACCGACGCCCCGGCGCAGAGCTGGCACACTTGCCGGATACCGGAAGCTCAGGAAACACTTGACCGATGCTGTCAATTGATCCAATCGTACCCATCTAAGATGGAGGACAAAGCGATGAGCATTGAACAACTGGCAGAACGCCGCAACGAGATGGAAATATGAAGGTTTGTGAATACATCGAAGCAACCGATAAGCCGTTCTTTTCGGTGGAGATCAGCTCTCCGCTCAAGACAAAATCGGTCAGCGATATTTTTCGCATCATCGATTGCTTCATCGAGTATGGCCCCAAGTTCATCAATGTCACCTATCATCAGCAGACGCCGGTGGTCAAAGAGATCGATGGGTGGAAAAAGGACATCGTGCTACAGCAGCGCGCCAGCGAGGTGGGCGTTTGCGCCGCTATTCAGTTCAAATATAACATCGACGTTGTCCCCCACTTGATCTGCGGCGGATTTGATCGCTTCGAGACCGAAGACGCCATCTTCGATCTGCTGTTTCTGGGAATCGAGAATATCCTGGCGTTGCGGGGTGATCCGGCAGTCAGAGAAGCCCTGTTCAAGCCCAAAACATTAGGCCATTCCTATGCCTCCGAGCTTGTCTGCCAGATAGTTGACATGGCAAACAATATCTACATTCACAAGGATTCACCCCATGCGCCGGTATCGTTTTGCGTTGGAGTGGCCGGCTACCCCGAAAAACACTCCGAAGCCCAGTCAATGAATGAGGACATCAAATGGCTGAAACACAAGGTTGATTCCGGGGCGAAATACATCGTTACTCAAATGTTCTATGACTTCGACAAATATGTGAGTTGGGAGCGCAAGTGCCGTGATGCAGGCATCACCGTCCCCATCATCCCCGGGATAAAGCCAATCACGAAGCTGAAGCAGATCGACGCGCTTCCCGAGATTTTCCATATCACCGTTCCAGGCAACCTGGCCGACAGGATGCGGGCGAACCCCAGGGAAGCACGGCAGATTGGCATAGATTATACGATAGAGCTATCAAAGAAACTGCTGGCGCATGGCGTTCCGGCAATTCACTATTTCTCGATGTCGTCCGGCAAAGACATCGCCAGGGTTGTGCGCGAGGTGTTTTCGCTGAACGCCGATTAGTTTTCTCTGGCCTTACCAGTAAAACGCTGAGGGATGATGCACAATGATGGCGCAGGTTGAGAATTCCGGCTCAAGCTGATATGACTCATTGCCGCTGACCCCAAGCCTGTCTGCGTGCAGCAAGTCGAGCGCTATCTGTTGCTGCGCCATGTCGGGGCAGCAGTTGTAGCCAAAACTGAACCTTTTGCTCCTGCCGCTGTCGGCAAAGCCAAGCTCGCTCCTGATAAGACTGTGATTGAACTCCGCCAGCGCCTCGGTGATGGCCGCACAGAAGCCGTTCCACAGGAAATAGTCTTGATATTGCTCGCTTTTCTTAAGTTTGGCAGAGTATTCCCGAAACCTCTCTCCCAGTGTAACCAACTGAAAAGCGCAAACATCACTCGTGCTGTCGAAGAAGTCGGCCAACGAATACTGTGACCTGGGGAAGTGCAATACGCTTTGCTCGTCTATGAGATGCAGGTCTTCCCCATTTGCATAGCAGGCATAATACCCGTGCACAGCCCTTAAATCAAAGATGTCTTTGCCCAGCGCACAGAAATCTGCCAGCCTGGCTTCCATCTCCGCCGCCAAAGCGCTGTCTTCTTTCAGTTTGCGGGGATGCAACTTCCACTGGGCATAGAGGAATCTGCGGTTCAGGCAATTGAACGCCTCGTCAAAACTGACGCGCCGAGCCTGACCGGTGCCCAAGAACGGCGCCACGGGAATATCGCCTGCCAGCTCGATGTTCTTTTTCTTTGTCGGCAGTTCGCTGTGCGCCGTAACCGAGACCTGCTCAGTTCTGGTGTTTATGTAACTGCTGGCGGCAAAGGCGTCCCTGGCGTATATCACGTTGTCGCCGTAGCTGCTTTTCAGCTCGTTTCTTACATACTTTTCGCTCAACGCCGCGCCACCGCAAAACACTGTTAAGGAAACTCCGTTGTTTTTCAGGTATATTAGTGTGTCTTTCATTATCATGGTCGATTTTATCAGAAGCGCGCTGAGGCCCAGATAGTCCGGCTCGTGCTTGCGGATGGCGTCCAGAATCATCTGCGGCGTCTGCTTCACCCCGATGTCGATAATCTCGAAGCCGTTGTTTTCAAGAATAATTCCGGCAAGGTTTTTGCCAATATCGTGCACATCGCCCTGAACGGTCGCCAGTAGAATCTTTTCGCTGCCGGGTTTCTTTTCGAAAAATTGCTCCAGATAGTTGACGCACTGTTTCATCACCTCGGCGGCTTTAAGCACAAAAGGCAGCTGCAGTTTGCCCTCGGCAAACAGTTCCCCTGTTTCCGTCATCGCCACGAGCAGAATCTCACTGATAATCTGGAGTGGGGAACGGTCGATCAGCAGCTTGTCGAGCAGAGGAACCAGGTCGGTTTTGTTGCCCGAGATGACTTTGGTTTTCAGTTGCGCTTCCAGAGATTGCTCCTGCTGCTCAACCACTACTTCACTCACGTCAGATAACTGGGCAATCAGCGCTTCGAGCGGGTCTGCCCCATCGACTGCGCGGTTGTAGATCAGGTTCTGGCACAGCTCGATGTGTGCAGGGTCGATGCCGTGAAGCGGCTGAATCTTGCCGGCGTCAACAATGGCCGCACCGAGGCCGGCCTTCACGCACTCGTACAGGAAAACGCTGTTGAGGATTTTCCTGATGTTTTTGGCCAGCCCGAACGACACATTGCTGACACCCATCAGGCTGGTTACTTCGGGGTAATGCTTTGTTATCAACCTTATCGCCTCAATCGATTCTATCGCCGAGTTGCGGTATTGCTCCTCACCGGTTGCAAGGGAAAATGTAAGGCAGTCAAATACAATGGGTTCGGCAAAAGATGCCAGTTTTATGAAACGCTTCAGAATATCGATTTTGTGCTCGGCGGATTGCGCCATGCCGTCTTCATCGATTGCCAGGCAGATAACCACAGCGCCATATTGCCGGGCCAACTCCAGATATTGAGCAACCTTTTCGTCGCCGCTCTCGAAGTTGACCGAATTGATGACCGGCTTGCCGCCATAGTTCTTCAGAGTCGCTTTGACCGTATCTATCGACGTTGTATCGATCATTATGGGGATTTGCAGCGATTTGTTCAGCAGGGATACAAACTGGGCGGCGTCCTCGGCTTCGTTTCGCTCCAGCGACGCCAGGCAGACATCACACAGATGCGCGCCTTCACGTATCTGGTCACTGGCGATTTCCACCATTTTGTCCCAGTTTTCCGCGTGCAGCGCCTTTTTGAACTTCCTGCTGCCATATGTATTGGTCTTTTCGCCAATCATCAGCGGTTTGGGCTCCGTGTCCAACTGAACGCTCGAATACAGCGAGCATATCGAGGGGTGGTAATCCGGCGCTCGCTGAGGCCTGTGGACACCGTCGAGAGAGCGGGCAAGCTCTCTGATGTGCTCCGGCGTGGTTCCGCAGCAGCCGCCCACAATCTCGATGCCGTGCGCGGTGACAAAGGCGGCCACCTGCGCGGCGAAATCCCGCGGCGACATATCGTATTGCAGCCTGCCGTCGATGAGCTTGGGAATGCCGGCGTTGGGCAGCACGGATATTGGCCTCGGGCACATCCGCGCCAGAGTCTGCACATGCGGCAGAATCGCTGCGGGGCCGGTGCCGCAGTTCATGCCGATGACATCGACGTTCATGCCCATCAGGGTGTGCATGGCGGTGGCGATGTCGGTGCCCAGCAGCATCGAGCCGTTTTCCTGCAATGTCACCTGAGCGATTACCGGCAGCTTCTTTCGTTTCTGCGTAAAGACCTGGTAAGCGGCTGCCACTGCGCACTTGAGCTGCAGCATGTCCTGGCAGGTCTCGATCTGGATGAGGTCCACTCCCCCATCCACCAGGGCCTCGATTTGCAGGCGGTACTGCTCGAAGAGCTGCTCATAGCTCACCTGATTCAGCGAGGGCAGCTTGGTTCCAGGCCCCACCGAGCCGGAGACAAAGCAGGCCTGCGGCACATCCAGCGCCAGGTTGGCCGCGAGCTTCGCCCCCGCGTAGTTGATGTCATACACATCGTCCGCAAGGCCGTACTCGGCCAGCACGCCCGCTGTGCCGGAGAACGTATTGGTTTCGATGACCATAGCGCCGGCAGCGATGAACTCCGCGTGAATCGCGGCGATGCTGTCGGGGGCGATCAGGTTCAGGTATTCGTTGCACTTGCCCCTTGTATCCAGCTTGTGGTTCTGGATACTGGTGCCCATAGCGCCGTCAAATATCGCAAACTGTTCTCTCAGCAAGTCTAAGAACATTAATGCCTCGTTAGTGCCGTGTTTCTTATGAAACAAGGATGCGTTAGCATCCGCAAAAGTTTTTGATTCCACTTTTTACAAAAAGTGGACTTGTCCCGTAACGAAGTGATCTTTCTGAGGTTCTCCCCTTCTTTACTTCCCCAGCAGCGCCTTGATGAACTCCTCGCCCTCGAGCAGGCCGTAATCGCCGTTCTGCGCGGCAGTCTCGTTGTACTGGGCCACCGCGTCGGGCGTGGCGCCAGGCTTGTAGATGATGAACGGCACGGCGTCGTGGGTGTGGGTGCGCAGCTCGCAGGGAGTGGCGTGGTCGGGGATGACGGCGATGGCGACGTCGAGTGAGGCCACTTGTTGCACAATGTGCTTCACCAGGCGGCTGTCGAGATATTCGAGCGCCTTAATCTTCAGGTCGATGTCGCCCTCGTGGCCGGCTTCATCTGTCGCTTCCACATGCAGATACACCAGGTCGTGGTTATCGAGCGCCGCCACAGCCGCCGCCGCTTTGCCCTCGTAGTTGGTGTCGATAAGCCCCGTAGCGCCCTGCACTTCGATCACGTCCATACCGGCGTAGATGCCCAGCCCCTTGATGATATCGACGGCGGTGATGACCGCGCCCGTGACGCCGTATTTCTCGCCCATCGTTTTCATCGCCGGTTTGTAGCCCGCCGACCAGAACCAGGCGCAGTTGGCGGGGTCCAGGCCCTGCTCGATCCGCTTGAGGTTAATCGGGTGCGCTGCCAGCAGTTCCTGCGACTTGACAATCAAGCGGTTCAGGAGGTCGGCGGTAGGCTGCCCGGCGGTGCTGGAGGCCTTCACCAGTTCATCGCGCCAGGGGCTTCCGGGCACGTCATGCGGCGGGGTGAAGCTGATGTCGTTGCTGCCGTTGTGCACGACCGCAAGGTGCCGGTAGCTGATGCCGCGGTGAAAGCTGATGACATCGTCCGCCAGGCGCTCGTTGAGGTAGTCGATGAGCACATGCGCCTCGTCGGTGTGGATGTGCCCGGCGGAGTGGTTCTTTATGTTGTCGCCCTCGATGCAGATGAGGTTGCAGCGCATGGCGAGATCGGTGTCGGCAATCTCTACGCCCATGCTGGCGCCCTCGAGCACGCCGCGCCCCTGATAGACCTTGCGAACGTCATAGCCAAGCACGGCCAGATTGGCCACTTCGCTTCCCGGTGGCATGTCGGCGGGCACGGTAATCAGTCTGCCGTTTCGTCCCTTGCGGGCAAGCTCGTCGATGTGCGGAATATTGGCCAGCATCAGGGGTGTTTTACCGCCGCGGGAGGCAATGGGACGATCCGACATCCCATCACCCAGAATGATGATGTATTTCATGCTAAACCCTTATTCGTAGTTGGTTTGTAGATAGCTCTTGAATGCCGCGTATGAGCTATCGAGCTTATCGTATTGTTCTTCTTTGACTTCGAGGCCTTCGAGGCTTGGCGGGAGCGCCGGGTCGAAACCGAGAATCGCTTGAATCTGCTCGGGGAACTTGGCGGGATGCGCCGTTTCGAGCGAGATATAGAGCTGGTCGGGGTCGTTGCCGACCTCCTCGATGTAGCGGCATAGGCCGGCCCAGCCCACCGAGCCGTGCGGCTCGAGCAGCAGTTCGTGCTTCGCCCAGGCTTCGGCAATCATCGCCTTGGTCTCTGCGTCGGTGACGCTGACGCCAAAGATGTCGCGTCGCATCTGTTCCATGTCCGGCTGCTTGCTCACGTGGCCGGTTTCGTCCATCACGCCGCCGTAGAGAGCGACCAGGCGAGACAGGTTGCTCGGATGCCCCACGTTCATCGCGCTGGAGAGGCAATTGATCGACGGGTCGATCTTCGCGTAGTTGCCGGTGTTCAGGAATTTGGGAAATTCGTCGTTCTCGTTGCAGGCGATGATGAATTTATCTATTGGCAGCCCCATCCTGCGGGCCAGCATCCCCCCCATCATATCACCGAAATTGCCCGACGGCACCGAAAAGATGACCGAATCATCCGAGTTGCCCTTACGCAGTTGTGCAAATGAGTAGAAGTAATAGACAATCTGCGGAATCAGCCTGCCGATGTTGATCGAGTTTGCCGAAGACAGCCCCAGATAGTCCAGATCGGGGTCTGTGAAGGCTTCCTTCACCAGCGCCTGGCAATCGTCAAACTTCGCGTCCAGCCCGATGATGCGCACGTTTTTGCCCAGAGTCGTCATCTGTTTGCGCTGGCGAGACGACACCTCGTCCAGCGGGAACAGCACAACCACATTGATGTGGTCCAGGCCATAGTAGGCGTTTGCAATGGCGCTTCCGGTGTCACCCGAAGTGGCGGTGAGAATCAGCAGCTTGCGGTGCTCGACAGTCAGGTAATGCTGCATCAGGCGCGCCATCATCCTGGCCGCGAAATCCTTGAACGACGCGGTCGGCCCCTGATCCAGCCGCAGCACATGCTTGTTCTCGAAGACGTGCTCCAACGGCACATCATAGTTATAGGCGCTCCGCGTGATTTTCGCCAGAACATCGTTGTCTATCTGGCCACGCAGAAACCGCCTGCTGACATCCCAGGCTATCTCGTGATACTCCATATCCGAGAAAGCGCTGATGTCGCGTGATGAAATGACCGGTATCGTTTCCGGCATAAACAGCCCTTTGTCGGGGGCAAGGCCCTTCAACAGCGCCTCTTCAAATGGAACCGGCGCTGTTTTCAGATTGGTGGAATAAAACTTGATCATTCTCTTGCGCTCTCCCTGGTTAGTTGCTTTGTAAACCGCCGTCGATGGGCAAGGCGGCTGTCACACCGGCGCCTTGCCCTTTACTGGCTGTCATCAACGATTCTATCCCATTTTCAATCTGTCACGCAGGCACCTCGACAGCCGCTTCACGGCTTCTGTCAGTTGGTCGATGTCGGCGAACGAGAAGTTGATTCTCATGTGGTTATATGCCGGGTTCTCGCCATAGAACACATCGCCGGGCACAAAGGCGACTTTGTACTTCAGCGCGTCCTGGAAAAGGTCGTTGGTGTCGATGTGGTTCGGAACCGTTACCCAGAGAAACAGCCCGCCCTCCGGCTTCGTCCAGGTCACGCCCATCTCCGGCGGGAAGTATTCCGACATGGTTGCAAGGAAAACATCCAGCTTCTCGCCATAGTATTCGCGGCACTTTGTCAGGTGATCTTCGAGACCCATCGTGGTCAGGAACTCGGTGCACATGTCCTGGTTGAACTTTGGCGTGTTCAACACATTGCCTTCTTTGATGTTGACCATGCGAGCAATTACTTCCGGCGGCCCGATATTGAAGCCCACGCGGATGCCCGGGCAGAATATCTTCGAGAAGGTGTACAGCCCGATAACGTGGTCGCCATCGCGCTGTTGGTCCAGAGCATACAGCGAGGGTATCGTTTGCCCGGTGTAGCGCAGGTCGCGGTATGGGCTGTCCTCGATGATGGGGACATCGTAGTGATAGCTCAGGTCGAGCAATTTCTCTCGTTTCGCCAGGCTGCATGTAATCCCCGAGGGATTCTGGAAGTCAGGCACGACATAGATGAACTTGGGCTTCACGCCTTCGTTCTTCAGAGCCTCGAGTTGCCGCTCGTATTGCGCGACATCGGCGCCGTCCGGCTCGATGTCGATGCCGACGATATTGATGCGCTGCATGCTGAACGCGACGATAGCGCCGGCGAACGTGGGCCTGTCGATGATGATCGTATCGCCCGGGTTCAGGAACAGCCTGCCGGTGATGTCCAGTCCGTGCTGCCCCGAAGAGGTGACGAGAAGGTTTTCGGGTTTCACAACGATATTGTCGCGCTTCAGGAACCCGATAATTGCTTCCACCAGCGCCGGTTCGCCCGGCACGCTGGTGTATTGCATGATTGTGTCGATATCCTCTTCCAGCCGTGCTTTTGCAGCGGCTTTCATGCCTGTTTTCAGGAACATATCGGGTGAAGGCAGGCCGCCGGCCAGCGAGATGATATCGGGGTTGTTGAGATACTTCATGATCTTGCCGATGGAGTATCCCTGGAATTCGCAGATGTTGTCCGAAAACCTGTCATTCCAGTTATTTATCATGATAACCTCGCTTTAGTAGGAAGCATCGCCATAGATAGGCTTGATGCCTTGCTTCATCATTTCCATGCCGTCTTTAGATGCTTTCAGCGCTTTGTAGAAGATAACTTCGCCGATTTTTTCGGCAAGCTCGTTGCGCTCATCATCGGGGAGGAAATAGGTTGCCATCGTGTCCAGTTCGCGGGCGGTGCCGTCGCTTTCATACTTGAAGGTCATGTTAGTGCCGCTGTGCAGAACCTTGAAGGCGTTGTCTGTCCAGTCGAACCCGGCGATGCCGAGGTCGGGGTTGATGCGCAGGTGCGCGGCCAGGCTGACGCCCTTGATACCGCTGGCATCGAGTTCTTTGGCGCACTGGATGAAGGTTTCGGGGGAGGCGGCGTTGCCGATGTTGATTTCATAGAGCGGCGAGGTTTTGTCGTCGCGCAGGTAGGCGCTCATGATGTTGAGCAACATGCGGAACTGCATCGTGTTCTGCGTGGAGAGCAGCATCGAGACCTTGAAGGTGAGGTTGGGGATGTCGCGTCCATAGTAACAGGCTGCGATGATGGAGCTCCAGCTTGGGTTGAGGAAGAAGTCGCCGCCGGTGGCCAGGGCTGCGCGAGTGACGCCGTCCAGGAATATGAGGTGGTTGTCGTTGGCCACTTCGATGCCGCCGAAATTGCCGAAGGGCGTGCCCATGTTCTTGAGGATGAGGGCGGCGTTCTCGCCATCCACCTCGTTGGTCTCGAACGTTTTGCCGGTGACCTCCTCGAGGTATTTGAAGCGGGCTTTGGGCTGGGGGATGCCGATTAGGTTGGTGCTACAGAACTTATGCGCCTGCATGATGTTCTCGCTCATCGCCAGGGTGGCCATGAGGTCGCCGCTATGGACGTAATAGTCTGTGAGGGCGACAACCGAGATGAACTCCGCGGGGATAAAGCAGGGGTCGGCGGCGCCGGCGGTGGCGGCCATGCGTTTCATTGCGTGGTGGGTGACATAGGCGCCCTGCCAGCCGGATACCTGGCTGGTGGCCACTCCCAATGCGGGATTATAGTTGGCGCCCAGCTTCTTTTCGTAGTCGGGCACCTTGGGGAACTTCTTCACCAATGCTTCGGCGGATTCCAGCATGTCGCCGAAGCCCTTTTCTTGCAGGATGCGCTTGCGGGTCTCATATTTTCTCATCTCGGCAATCGTGGCGACAATCTTTGCCGCGCCGCCGTGATATTCCTTGAGGGCGTCCATCGCCTGCATGTCTGATTTGGAAAGTAGGTCGAACTTCATAGATACCTCCAGAGATTTGTATATTCTCTCTCTTTTGCATTCTGTGGCGGCTGTTGTCAAGGGATTTCACAAGCGAGACAGGTGAAACAAAACCGCCCGTCGAGTCAAGCGAACCAACGGGCGGAAGAAATATTCTGAATCAGGATTTTCAGGATTCAAGACATTTGCAGGATAAGAAAGACCGAAGAAACCGCCTCCACTCTTAATCCTGATAATATCCCAAATCCTGTAAATCCTGATTCAGAAAAGGTTGTATTCCACTTTCGACATGCAGCTTCGCTGCAAAGACAAAGCCCCGCCGAAGCGGGGCTGAGGTTATTTGTGTGCTGTGCTTACTTCATCATGATCATTTTGAAGACATGGGTGTATGCGGTTGCCTGTAGGCGACCCACATAAATGCCGGAGGCCATCTGGTGACCTGCGTCATCGTCGCCGTTCCAGGTTACGGTGTGCGTACCGGCTGCACGAGTGTCATTAACCAGCGTACGAACCTTCCGGCCTCGGGTGTTGTAGATGTCGATGCACACCGCCTGCGGTTCGGCGAGACTGAAGTGCAATGTCGTTGTCGGGTTGAAGGGGTTCGGGTAGTTGCCCAGCCAGGCGTTGACGAAGGGATTAATGTCGGGTTCGTCGTTGTCATGGGCGATGAAGGTGAACTCGACAGTCGCCATTTCCGACGGCCCTGTAGTGTAATCTGCCACCACACCGGCAGTGTAGGTCTGTTGGTCAACAAGGCCGGTGAACAGGTACGTCAGATCGGTGGTGGTCGTCACCTCGACACCGTCGAGATAGACGATGAAGCCGATGAGCGAACGGGAATCGGGCACAGCGCGACGGGCATTATCGCTACGTCGGGTAGCCGGCACGACGGGAACTGCCCAGGTGAACAGACCGGTATCATCGCAAGCCAGGTCAGCCGGAGGCAGGAGTGACTCGATCAGCATTACAGGGAGTGTCACGTCTGTGCTGATGACGATGTCAAGCTCCTCGTAGGTGTCGTAGCCGGACAGATAGACGGTGAGGTCGTAGGTGCCGGCGGGCACGTTGTCGAAGTAGATGCTGCCGGCCGCGCCAACTTCACCGTTGAACGTGTTTTCATCGTCAGAGAGAGAGACGGCCGCGTTGTCCGGCGAGCCGCCATCGTTGCAATCGACCTCGACAGTAACCGTGACAACCTCGCCCAGTGTGAAGCTGAGATCGGTCATCTCACCGTCAATCACCTCGACGCTATCGACGGTTTCGGGCAGGTAGCCATCAGCCGACGCGGTAAGCGTGTATGTGCCTGCGGGCAACTCGAAGGAGTAGTAACCGTTGTCGCCGGTGGTGAAGGTGTCGCCGGTTTGCACAACCTCGACCAGAGCGCCAACGATGGGTGTGGTCTGTGAGTTGGAGACATAGCCGCCAACGCCGGTTATTCCGCCACTGAACCACAACTGAATGTTGGGGAAATAGTCGTGTGGCGTGTCTGGGTCTGGCGGTGCGAATGGATCTAAGTCAGTCGAGTCGCTCTCCTGTTCGATTGAACGGGCAGGGTGTTCTGGCGACTGTGTCAGAAAGAATCTGTCCGACGTGCTATAGTATTGAGTATCCATCACACGCTCGGTGAGAATAATCAGGTTGTCGGTACCATTATAGCTGAAAGGCGCATCGAATGGGATGAATATCTCGTTCTCGCCGGCCGGGAAATCAGCATTGCCCGTGAAAACCTGCGTAAGGTCGCCGGCGGGAACGAAACCGGCTGAAAGGTCGGTAAGGGTGGTGTGGCCCATCCAGATGTTCACCGGCATGTTCGGTAGATTGGTAGAAAAGGTGTTGAACCAGGTGATGCCGAAGATGTCACCGGACAGGTTGATCTCATTTGGGAAGTAGAGAGTTTCACCAAGGCTGTTTTTATAGAAGAAATTGAACGGTACCTGGTAGTTGTTCTCAGTTCCATCGCCAATCTGAACCACGGTGGTTCCGGCGGGTATCACAGTGATGGCAAGGTTCTCTGTGACGTTGTTGTCTGGCACTTCGTCGCTTTCGAAAACAACTTCGCCCCACAGATATGTCGGGCCCTCGGCACCTGGTGTCCAGGTCAGGTTGAAGTCGAGAATCTCGCCCGGCTGGATGGTTGTCCCTACTACCTCGTCAACCATGATGTCCTCTTCTTCCCACAGCTTCACCATATATGTGTCCTGCACCTCCGAACCTCGGTTGCGTATGGTGACGGTGTAGGTGGTGGCCTGCCCGACCGACGGCGCGATGTTGCCCGCGATGCCCTCGGCGGAGAGGTCGTCCGTAGCGGAAACGGGGTAGGTGAACTTGACTGCAAGCTGGTCAGAGAGCTGCGCGGAGTTTTCGTAAGCGTACTCGAGACCGTCAGTGCCGTCTATGTTCTCGATGCCCACGGTTGACTCATCCAGGTCGAAGTTTTCGAAGTGGTCGTATTGCAGCAGAATATCGCCGTTGGGATACAAGCGCATCTGCGCCGTTACCCACCCGTTACTGCTGCCGGGGTAGTCGTGATACTCTATGAAACTGATGAGAAAGCTGTTGTCGTCTGGCAGGTTCTCGTAGTAGATGTAAGTGTTGCCGCCCGGGTTATCGCCGGGGTCGAGGTCCATCCACATCCAGGCGATGATGTCGTTAGGCAAGCTGGTGTCAGGAATCGGGTCGTTGCTCAGGTAGCTGCCTGCGCCCTGATTGAATCTGAGCCAGCCGTTGGAACTGAGCCAGAACTGGCTGTACAAGCCGTCGTAGAACGGAAAGTCGAAACCGATGGGAATCGGGCCAACGACGTTGTCGTCGAGCAGATCGGTGATTTGGTTCGTTCCGGCAGGTGTTATCCAGGCGTAATCTGGGCCGGAGGCGGCATTGGAATTGGCATAGGTGTAACCAAAGGTGTCAGGCCCGCCAGTATCCTGCGCCGCCAGAAACGTAGCAAGAGAAAGCAGGATGAGAATCATTGTCGTGCGATACTTCATGTTATCCCCCATTCAGAGTTATTGTGGTTGTATTTCAGGAATCACTTGAAATCGGTGATATACCTGTTCCCTGCGTAAGACGATGCATTTTGCGTTCCGTAACGCGCTTCAACTGCATATTAGAGGGAATTCCGCTGAAAATGCAACGCAGGCGACGGCTGTATCAGTCTCGGGCACGGGAAACGTGTCAGGCTATTTCTGTTTTCCAGACAGCAAATCCGTGTATTCATGAATACTGGGCATTGGCCGCTCCATTTTGGCTAACAGAATGAAGGGGAAAAGGTTGGTGAAATCCTGTACAATACGTTGTCGCAAAGCATTTACCGGCTTATCGAGACACTGATCGAGCGGCAGATTGACAACCATGTGGGGACTGGCGAGGTTGTCTCCCTTTGAGGTGATGAGCGGCTCCGGCGGGCTTTCCTGTTTGAACAGGCTAATCAGCATCGGCCCGAACGACATACTGTCGCCCAGCATGTGAATGAGAGGCCACAGATCATCAATATGGTTATGCACATGACTGATGAAACGCATCTGGCTGTCATCGCCAAACGCGCCGATGGTGAATCCATACTGGATTACCTCGCGATTGATGGCCAGAAAGAGCTGCCCCGATTCGTCAAGTTGGCTGTTCTTCGGATATATGGCTCCAACAAGATAACGGTTGAGTATGAAGCCCTGCGGGAGCTTCTGCATCACCGGTTCAAAGTAATCATTATAAATATCGAGGGTCTCCGCGAGTATCGCCGGCAACCGCCGAACAATACTGGAGAACAGGTTGTGGAAAGGGTATTCTAACAACAGCTCGATTGCCAGTTGCTGTTCTATGATGGCTTCCTCGTTTTGCTCATCCCGCAACAGTCGCAGCAAATCCAGAGCTTCTGAATCGAATATGTCGTTCAGCTTTTCGACGTGAGGTTCACTCACAGGGGCAGCAATTTCTTCGGCGAATTCCTGCTCTGATTGCAGTGTGCCGGTGTTGTCTTCTGACTGCTCAGAGTCTGGCTCAGGCGGCGTAACGCTGACAATGGGACGTTCGAGATTGTCGGGATACGGCAGCATCATGCGTTCCTGGATGCCATTTCGGGCTATCTGAAGCAGTTCATTGCGACTGACCGGCTTAACGATGTAGCGCCAGGCGCCGTATTCGATGGCTTTGCGGTTATAGCTGATGTCATCGAAACCGGTGATGATAATCACACAGGCGTTGGGGTCGATGCTCCGCAGCCTGCTGATGAAATCGAAACCGGTCATCCCGGGCATCATTATGTCCGTGATGAACAGATCAAATATATACTTTTCCGCCAGCGCCAGCGCTTCGTGGCCGTTTTCAGCATAGGCTACATCGTAGTCCTGGTCTTCGAACATGCTGCGATAGAGGTCGCGCAAGTCGGCTTCATCATCGATGATGAGAATACGTCTCATAAGGTGGCTCAATCCCCCACAGAACCTGTCTGCGGACGGGAGATGTAGATAACTATGCCAGATGATCGGGCTTCTTCCATAGAACAACCGGTCGCTGGCTCGGTGCGAATGATTGAATTGTCCGGCAGGTCGTCACATAGCTCGCCAATTACCTTGTTCACGGGGATGCCGAAACGTTGCAGGATGCGACGAGCGTCTTCCGCCGGAATGCCACGCAGATCGGGCAAGCCCTGTGGTCCCTTGCTGACGCGCAACTGAACGGCGCTGCCCTGCATTGTCTGGCCGGCTTGGCCATCGACATCAATCACAAGGCCGGCGGCAAAGCGCTCATCATGCACCAGGACAGGCTCACCCACATCGAAGCCCGCCTCCGTCAACAGCCGAGACGCTTCTTCCGGTTGCAGGCCGGTGACAACCGGCAGCGATATGTAGGGTGGAGTCACCACCACTTCGACTGTATCTCCGCGTGTGCGTCGAACGCTGTTGGGCGCCTGGTCGGTGACCAACCAGTCGTCTCGCCATTCATCGACAAGCGATACGACGCTTACTTCAAAACCAGCCTCGCGCAACTTGCTCTGGGCGTCGGCCACCTGCTGCCCGACAGTGTTGGGAACCAATACTTGCCCCGTGAGCAGCGGGATCAGCCCCTTCCCCACCAGAACGATGAGCAGTACAAAGGCGAAAGTGAGGGCGATCCACGGCGGCTTGAAGCGTTTTGGGTTTCGCTCGGTTGTTTCCACATCTGTCATTATCGTTTCTCCTTTAATCTTTCTGACAATATACCCACTATGCAAGCGAAAGCAAAATCCCGCAATCTTTTTTTCCATATGAAGATTGCTGATAAATGAGTTTGACAAGTTGACTGGGCTCATGTATTAGGTTCTTTTAGAATTTTTACTGTAGATGAATGATGCCAAAGGATGATATAAGAGTGAAATTACACAGAAGCGCCAAAATCGCCAAGACCGGATTGACAGTCCTGCTATCTGGTCTCGTTGTTTCATTTGCCTGCTTTGGCTTTTTCATGAAATACATTGAGCAGCCGGTCTGGTTGTTCATTGGAATCGGGGTGCTACTGCTCAGTGTAAGTATCGAGCTGTTGTGCCTGAAAGTCTCACGGCGCCTCATACTCAATGAATACAGCCGCCGAGGCATGGCTCACAAAAAAGTTAATAACAACGATCTCATCGGCATAATCGATTAACTGCAACGCAAAACGCCAATAGCGCCCTGAGGAAAAACGAAATGCACGAATTGCTCCATAAAGCCTTCACCATCCTCTCATATTTCTTTCTGATTCTGGGAATCATCGGGATGCTTGTGTTCTTCGGATTCTATTTCAAGAACGACGAGGTGAACCTCTACTTCTATTTCGCAATCACTGCGTTCATTCTGGGCGTAATCCTCTTCACGATATATCGCCGAATAGCCTATCTGGGCATGAACAAAATAATTTTCTCGCTCAACAGTGTGCACCAGCAGGTCGAAGAACTGAACGACAAGTTCCAGCAGCGGCATAGCCAGAAAGAACCGGATACCTCCGAAGATTGACCTACAAGCCCAGGTGTTGAGCAAGTATCGGTAACGGCAACCACAGGCAGCGGTCAATATCGCGCCAGATTGTCGGGCTCACCTCTCCCTCACCTTCATACTCCACCTCGACGCGCCAATCAGCTTGCCGTTGCGGCGGATCCCATATCTGGCTCGCCAGTCGTCCGGCAGAATCATATTGCCATTCGAGACGCCCACCGGGCAAATCGTAGTCGCTCGTATCCAGCGCCACGCAACTGAGTGGCCTGTCATTTGCGTCGAAGCAGAAACCCGCCAGTTCGATGGTCTCATCCTTCAGCCGATAGAGCGCCTGTGCCGGCCTGCCCACGCTGTCACAGGAAGTAGTTATCTGGCGCACAGGGGCGCCCTCGTCAAACTCATAGCGGGAACCGCCTGTGTCCAGCCGCTGCCAGCGGCCGCCAAACCCACCGCTGCGCAGGCTCCAACGACAGGTGAAGACGCTGTCTGTCGCCACCCCTGGCGCCATGTGCAACACCATCTCGCCCTCGGCGTTATCGAGGCGCAGGTGATCGATACGCGCTCCATTGTAAGCCACGCTGACACTACCGGCAAATTGACCGCCTGCGAAGATGTGAATGCGAACAGGGGTGGCGCCCGCAGGCTCGACGACGGTTTCGCGTTCTGGGGCGGCGCCGCAAGCCGCCAACGATAGAAGCAAGACAAGTGTGGCGCATCTCATAGTGTCTCCTGGTTCACATGCACACTCCACGCCGACATGAGCAGCAATGGCGATGGCAGATAGAACTCGGTTTCCGACCAATCGTGCGGGCCGTCCCCAGATAGGACGTAATGGCACACGATGTGAAACTCGCCATCGGGATTGAATGTCTCGTCCTGCACCTCGATGCGCCTCACCAGGCCGTCCTCCGCGTGAAACACGAGCGTGCCGCCACTTGTCACTGCGTTGCCGCGGTATTCGTTGATAAAGACATAGTCCATGCGCTCTGGCAGGCTGTTGTCCCAGGTTGTGGTTATCTCATAACGCAGGCTCTGGTTCTTGAAGGTGAGCCGGCGTTCGACGACGCGCTCCCGCTCGTCCAGACGCATCGAATTGGTTTGAAAATCGCCCCGTCCCGTGAAAGATGCCACGAGCGAATCCCGCGTGGGCCTGGAGTAACTGGCGCACTGTGATTTCTCGCTGGAGCTGTAGGTCACTTCATCCAGCTTGCCGAGACTTCGTATGGGCAGCGCCGAAAACATCCATTGGCGTTGATCGTCAAAGAGCTGTGCCTTGCTCAGTCGTCCGTTTTCATGCGCAAACCGGAGTGTGGCTATCACTTCGCCGGCGACAACGCACTCCATGCGAACCAGAACAGGCCGTGGCCTGGCGCATCCCGCCACCATTACAAACAGCAGCAGGCACCAAATCCAAGTATGTTTCATGCTTCCTCGCGTAGGTCTGATTATGCAATCAGCCAGTCCATTCAACAGGATGGCTATATCTTGAGTTCGAGTGGTGTCTTGTCAATCGAAATGCTGAACCGAAAATAACTTTACAAATGAGAGACCAGTTTCATTGTCGGTGACAGGAGGAATTATGCGAACACTTGTTATGCTTTTCATTGTCTCCATTCTGATCATATCCTGCGGCGGGAAGGTTTCTCCGCAACAGGAACCTCGCCTGGCCATCGAGGGAATCAAGGCGGCCTACGACTCTCATCTTCAGAAATTCGGCTCGACAGAGAACTACACGATCGATGAAGCCGTCGTGGACGCGAGAATCGACGACGATGTTCTCGACCGCTGGAAGTTCTATGCTCATGGCGTTCCGCCAACGACCTATCTGGCCAAGTCCAGGGCCGATCATCCCAGCGGCAGCGGAAAGCGAGTCGTCTATGATGTGGCCAAAGGCGAGTTCGAGGGCTGGATGGTCAACAACCACGATGAGGACGACGAATAGCCGTGGATCTGCTCTACATCAGCCACGCGCAATTGACGGCTTTCGTCGGCGTCATTCTTGGAATCGCCGGTTGTTACGCCATCATCTGGTCATTACAGGCCATGAACGGCGTTCGCCTTCTGCGGACTAAGAAGGGCAGGAAGTGAGAAACGCTTTGCTTCTGGCGCTTCTGTTGGGCAGCAGCCTGATGTTATGCGCCGACAGAGTGATAACGCCACAGCCTGTGGCAGCATGGCTGTTCAATGGGAACACCGCCGACGCCATTGACAGCCTGTACGCTACGGCTCGCGACATCACCTATGCCGCCGACCGACACGGCGCCCCCGCTGCCGCGGCGCAGTTCAACGGGCGTGGACAGTGGGTGCAGGCGCCATCACTCGAAGCGATGATAGGCGACAACCCCGATGGCTGGAGTCTGGTTCTGTGGTTCAAAACCGATAAACCAGAGCGCTCGATGACCCTCTTCTCCGATTCCGGCGTCCGCCAGATGGATTTCGGCTACGGCATGAACCTGGATATAACCGGCGGCAAGGTTCGCTTTTCTCTGCGCGGTGAACGATACAATGACATCGCAGACTACAATCTGCATAGCTCGCCCATTCAAGCGGGGCAATGGCACTGCGTGATCGCTGTGGCCAATCGCGCCGGTGGAATGGCCAGCCTGTATCTGGACGGGCAGCTTTCGGAGCAGTTGAACTTCTATCGCGCCTTCGACTACATCGACGACGACCCCTGCCAGATTGGCCAGCGTGTGTGGTCGGGTGGCCAGTCAATGGCGTTCGACGGCCTCATCGACGACATGCGCGTCTTCCCCGAAGCTCTTGACACATCCGCCGTAAAGTTTTATTCTGAGATTAGACCTTAGTAACCAAAATCAACCTGGAGGAACCATGAAGACCCTGTTCAAACTGCTGATTGCACTTATTGTTGTCGGCGCCATTGTGGCGGTCGCCAAGCATTTGCTGATGGGCGACTGCGATGGCCCCGTCATCGACGAAGACCCCGAACTCTAATCTCCCTGCAAAGGGCAGAAGAGGTATAACGACATGAAGAAACGCAGAATAGCGGCGATGGCTTGCATTGCGCTGTCATTGACAATGCTGGGAGCTTGCGGCTCCAGGCGCGCCGACGCCCCGGCCACAGAAGAAACCAGGATGCAGCAAACACCTGCTCAAACGGCTCCCGCAGACACAACGCTGCCAGCCGTGCAGGATATGGCATCCTCCGAAGGTGAATAACGCGGGAAAGCTATCAGCCACCGCTTCTTCACATTTTGTGTGGATAATGTTAATGTATTTTTCGTGAGTGCCGATATATGTTATGAAGTTCGCGCAGGATGACGATTCGGCGCCAGTCTTCTATTCCGGTACCATTCCGACCTGCTCCGTTTCGGCGGAGCTTTTCTCTTTCCCAATCCTGAAAATCCTTGTTTCAAGGGTAACGCCCCTGTCTTATGTCTTCACCTTTTTCTCGAAAAAGTGAGCCATTCGGCGCAGGCCTTCGCGCAGGTCGGCTTCGGGGACGCCGCAGGAAATGCGCAGCCAGTCGCCCGCCATGCCGAAAGCGTCGCCTGGGATGGTGATGACACCGGCTTCGAGCAGGCGTGCGTGGGCGTTCGGTATCAGTGCGCGACACCAGACGTAGGGGGACGCATCCGGCGGCAATGGCTCCAGCGGCAGGCCGCGCAAGCCTTCCAGCAACATATCCATATTCAACGCCAGCCTGCGCCGAATCTCCTCGCCCACCGCGCGGCCTTCCTCACTCAGCGCAAATAGCGCCACTCGCTGTGACAGCGCAGGCGCGCAGGTGCAGATGTACTGGTGCGCGTCGATGACCGGAGCCACCAGCTCCGGCGTGCCCACCACCCAGCCCAGCCGCCAGCCGGTGAGCGCATGCGACTTGCTGAGTCCTCCCACTACCAGCACGTTTCCGCCGTGAGCGATGAAGCTCTCCCCCACACTGTGCAGCCACAGGTCACGGTATATCTCGTCGGCCAGCAGCAGCACGCCGTGTTGTTCGCACAGAGCGGCCAGACGCTGCACGGCGACGCTGTCGAGCCGCGTACTCAGCGGGTTGGACGGATTGCACAACACCAGCGCCTTTGCGCCTGGGAGCCGCTGTGCCAGGACGTCTGTATCGAGGCGGAAGGCGTCGTCGGGCAGCAGCGGGAACGGCTCGCACATGCCGCCAGCCATGCAGATGATGGTCTCATAGGCGGGGTAGGCAGGCGTGGGCAGCAGCACTCTGTCGCCCGGGCCGATGTATGCCGTGAGCGCGGCGTAGAGGCCTTCGGCAGCGCCAACAGTCACACAGACGCCCTCGGCGTCCAGTCCGTAGCGCGCGGCGATGGCAGAGCGCAGCTGGGGCAAACCGGCGTTGGGCGTGTAGAACAAGTCGGCGGCGGCCAATGCGCGCTCTGCCGCCTGCCGCAACAGCGGGTGCAGCGGCAGACGAATTTCGCCCAGCCCCAGATGTACGCTACCGGATGGCGCGGCATCGACAATACGCCGGATGAGCGAGCGGCGCACATGGTTCATGCGCGTGGCCGGAGTGGTCACCGAAGTGCGTCCTCGAGGGTGACGGCGGCGTCGGTGCGGGCGTCGCGGTATTTGACGATGATGGGGCAGGCAACGGCGAAGTCGGGGTTGCTGCGCAACGGCCTTGTGCCGGGCACCACCACCGCGCGTGGAGGAATCACCCGCGAATCTGGCAGAAACTCGCCCACAGTGGCGTCATAGACAGGTGTGCCGCCGGTGAGGATCACCCCCGCCGCCAGGATTGCCTCGGCGCACACGCGCACACCCTCGAACACCCCCGCGAGACCGCCGACAAAGACGTCGTCCTCGATGATGACCGGCGTGGCGCCGATGGGTTCGAGTACGCCGCCAAGCTGCGCCCCTGCACTGAGGTGAACACGTTTTCCCACCTGTGCGCAACTGCCCACCAGTGCGTGGCTGTCAATCATCGTGCCGTCGTCCACATAGGCGCCGGTATTGACGTACATCGGGGGCATCATCGTCACCTGGCGGCCAATGTATGCGCCCTCGCGCACACTCGAACCGCCCGGCACGATGCGCACGGCGTCTGCGGGCACGAAGTGGCGAATGGGATAGGTGTCTTTGTCGAGCCAGCAACCGGCGGGCGTGTCGTTAACCATAGCGATGACGCCCATGCGAAAGCCCAGCAGGATTCCCTGCTTCACCCAGGCGTTCACGCGCCAGCCATCGTCTGTTGGTTCGGCGGCACGGACTTCGCCGCGATGCAGCGCGCTCTTGAAAGCCTCGAACATGGCGCGGTCACCGGGGGTGAATTCCTGGCGGCCACTGTCCCACAGACTGGTGATATGCTGTTGAAAACTCATCGGGTCTCCTCTCTGTTGAATCGCGCAAGCTTCTCATGCAGGATTTGTCGTCAGCGTAAGCCTCTTGCGCGAGGATGACAAGCGAAAACGTGTCGGGCGGACTTACAGCCGCGTTTCGATGCCGAAGTGAACGAAACCATCCAGCGGCGCGCCCCAGCCCTCGCTGTCGTGGCCAACCGCGTAGTCGAGCTGGAACTGGCCGATGCGAGTCATCACGCGCAGCCCCAAACCCACGCCCGCCAGGTCGATCTGCCGATGCTCGCCCTCGGCGTCGGCCCACTCCACCGCCCCGTAGTCGGCAAAGATGAAGGTGCGCGAGTCTCGCCCCAGCAGGCGGCGCAACTCGAGGCTGCCCCACCCCAGGCGGTGACCGGCGAAGCGGTTCTCGATGAACCCGCGCAGACTGGCGGCGCCACCCATCTCGAAGCGTTCATAGTCGCTGATGTCGCTGGTGTCGTAGCCGCGGCCATGCAGCCCCAAGGCCAGCACCCAGTCAAACCCCAGCGGCTGGTAGTGCGCCAGGTCGAACTCGGTGGCTGTCTTGCCGCGCCCCTGGCCATCCTCGCGGTGATATATCCAGTAGCTGCGGATGCTGACGGCGTCGCCGCTCGAGGGGTTGCCCAGATTGTCCTCGCCGTTGTAACTCCAAACACCGCCGACCTTTTTGTAGCTGGCCTTCTCGATCAGCTTTGGCCTGCGGGAGCCCGGCATGTAGTCATCGACACCGGCATACACGCCAAACCGCTGGGTGAGGGTGAACACATACACCTCTGTGTCGAAGGTGGTGTGGATGAATGTCGAGTCCACCTCCTCACGAAACAGCCGCACATCTGCCGCCACCGGCCAACGCAGCGGCCCCGACTCGTGATAGGCCATCTCGATGGACGAGCGGTCATGCGAGAGGCGATGCCAGTCCAGCCGCAGATCGCGGTCGGCGCCAAAAAGGTTGAGAAAGGCGAGCCGCACCCAGCCGGTGAGGGTATCGTCGCCGCTGTCATCGTTGTTATATCCCAGCGCCGCCGACACATGCGTCATGCGGTCTTCGCGCAGTCGAAAGAGCACGGTTTGCCCGTCCAGCGGCACCACTTCCACCTCGCGGATGTAGTCCTTGCGCCGCAGGTTTTCCTCCATGCGATACAGCAGAGGCAGGGTGAGCGTCTCGACGCGATCTGCCTGCGAAATCCTGAGGATGGTGGCCGGGCGAGTCACATCGTTGCCCTCGAATCGCCACTGCCGCGGTCTGCACGCCGGGCCTTCCTCCACCCGCACCCAGGCGGCCGCTTGGCCGTTCTCCCAGCCAAGCGAGTCGAGTGTGCAGCGGGCGAACAGCCAGCCGAGTTCGGCATAGAGCTGCGGAATGCGCCGCACCAGCGCGTCGGTGTCGTCCAGGCTGCGCACATCGTCGGCACGTATCATCGGGCGCAGGCGGCTTTCGCTGATGGCGTGCGTACCGCTGATGTGCAGCGTATCCAGCAACACAGGCTCCAACTCGCGCACCACGAACGTGATACGCACTCGCCGGTTGCCCGGCTCCACTCGCGGGGTGAACGCCTCAATGTTGTAATGCCCGCGACTAGCGTAATATTCGGCGATGCGACGCGTGTCGCCCTGCACGGCGACGGGGTCATAGGGTTCACCCTCGCGGGAGACAACCACACGCGCCAGTTCACGGCTGCTCAAACGGTGATTTCCCTCGAATTCGAGCTGGGAAATGATTAGCTGTGCCGCCAGGCAAACCGGCAGCATAAGCAAGGTGAAAAGCGTGAATTTCATGGCGCCGGCGTGTGCGCCTCGATCAGCTCCAGCAGCGCGTCAACCAGTTGGCTTTCGGGCACTTTGGCCACAATCTCGCCACGGCGGAACAGCAGCCCCTCGCCACTGCCGCCGGCAATGCCATAGTCGGCCTCGCGGGCCTCCCCTGGCCCGTTGACCACGCAGCCCATCACCGCGACGGTAATATCCACGTCGCGCCAAGGCGTCAGGCGGGCTTCGACGGCGTTGGTAAGGCGCACCAGGTCTATCTGCGTGCGGCCACAGGTGGGACAGGCAATGATTTCGAGTCCGCTACGCAACCCCAGCGAGCGCAGGATGCCTCGCGCCGCGGGCGCCTCTTGCAGGGGGTCACCGGTGAGCGAAACGCGGATGGTGTCGCCGATGCCCTCGGCCAGCAGCGTGCCGATGCCCACCGCGCTCTTGATGATTCCCTGGTAAGCGGTGCCGGCCTCGGTGACGCCGAGGTGCAGTGGGTAGTCCACCCGCTGGGCAAGCAGGCGGTAGGCCGCCACAGTGAGCGGTACGTTGCTCGCCTTCACAGAAAGCTTCATTTCATGGTAGCCGGCGTTTTCGAGCAGCTTCACATGCGCCAGAGCGCTCTCGACAAGCGCCTGTGGGGTAACGCCGTAGCGCTGTAGCAGATGCTTGTCCAGCGAACCGGCATTGACGCCGATGCGGATGGGAACCTGGCGTTCGCGCGCGGCGGCCACCACCTCGCGCACCTTGTCTGCCCCGCCGATGTTGCCGGGGTTCAGGCGCAGGCCGTGAACGCCGGCAACGAGCGAAGCCAGCGCCAATTTGTGGTCAAAGTGGATGTCGGCGATGATGGGCACCGGCGCGGCAGCGAGGATGCGTGGCAAGGCTTCGGCGACCCCCATATCCGGCACGGCCACCCGCACGATGTCGCAGCCGGCGGCGGCCAGCGCCTCTATCTGGGCGATGGTGGCGGCGGTGTCGCTGGTGTTGGTCATCGACTGGATGCTGATAGGGCTGCCTGCGCCAATGGGCACGTCGCCCAGCAGGATGCGTCGGGTGTGCCGCCGTGGAGTTAAAAGGTCTTTGCGCCCACTCATACGCCCCTCGCGTCCGCTCCCCAAATGAGCTTGTGCAACTGAAGCTGGAGGCGCACCGGCAGCCGGTCTTCGACTATCCAGTCGGCCAGGGCGCTTGGTTCGAGCAGGCCGTGCACGGGCGAGAACAGGCACTCGAGGCCGTCCGGCGCCCGCTGAATGAACCGACGGGCGAACAGGTAGTCGTCGCGGTTGGCCAGCACAAACTTGAGTTGGTCGCGGCTGGGACGTAGCGCCTCGAGGTTGGCGTCCAGAAAGCTGTCTTCCTCGCCGCTGCCGGGGCATTTCACGTCACAGATGCGCACCACGCCGTCGGGCACGGCATCCAGCGGCAGCGAGCCGTTGGTCTCCAGCAGCACCGTGTAATCGGCGGCCAGCAGGCGATTCATCAAGTCGATGACGCCACTCTGCAAGAGCGGCTCTCCACCGGTGATTTCCACCAGCCGCACCGGCTCCCACTGGCGCACCAGCTCGATGATTTGCTCCGGGGTGCGGTGCATGACGATGTCGTAGCCGTGTCGGGTGTCGCACCAGCGGCAACGCAGATTGCATCCGGCCAGGCGCACAAACACGCACGGCAGGCCGGCCCAGGTGGATTCACCCTGTAGCGAGCAGAACAGCTCCGACAGGGCCAGAGGCTTTGCGGGCGGGGAATGCAGGTGGTCGGACATCGCTCAGAAGGGAAGGAATGGAAAAGTCTTATGATAGCCTAACAATGAGTCGATGGTTTGCATGGTTTGCGCTGGATGCCCGGCGACGAAGCGTTCTTCGCCGTTCAGAGAGAAGAAACCGTAGTCGGCTGCGTCGATGGCGAAGCGATCAAGGTAGCGCGCCAGGCCATATACGGGGCGACCGGCATACACATGCAGCAGCACGTCTTCCATGCCAACGTGCAGCAGGTTCTCGAAGGGGTCTTCGTGACGGCGGCGCAACGCCAGCAGGTGGGGCGTCTCTGGCTTCAGCGCACCGTGCAAGTCGTCCAGGAACATAGCGCGTCTGGCGTTAACGCTTATCATTGCAAAGAGTTCTGCGGCGGGCACTTCAGGTTCGTGTTTGTGTGCCTCGCGCAGTTCACTGAACAGGTTCGCCGAGCCGGACTGTGTCGAGTCGGTGCCCAAAACGATGTTGACGCCGTGACGCCTGCAAGCGGCCACATCGAGATGTCGGCCAAGCAGATATTCGTTTGACGCCGGACACCAGCAGACGGTGGCGCCGGCCTCGGCCACGCGGGCCAGTTCGCTGTCAGTAAGCGCTACGCCGTGAACGATGACAGTGTTGGCGCGCAGCAGTCCCATCGAGGCGAGCTCCTCGAACTCACCGCGTGTCACCTCGTCTGTGCCTTCGCCCAGATGGGTAATGAACGGCATGTTGCCATCGGTGTTGTCCATCTCGTCTTCGAGGCTGCCGCCGCCCCACCAGTTGTTCAGGGTGACGGAATGCGCCTGGCGGTATTCCTGTAGAATGCGGATGGGCCAGCCCTGGTAATAGGAGTCGTCCTGGTTGGGCGCGTGATCCTGCACAACGCCTACGCCGCTGAACACGTTCTTGTAAACGCCCAGGGCAACGATGAGCCTGGCGTTGCCCTTGTGAAGGCGGAACGAGCCATCGTTAATCCACACCTTGTTACGTTCACGGTAAGAGGCCGACTTCTTCATGTCTTCCACCCAGATGTGCGAATTCACATAGGGACGGTTTTCGCCGGAGCGCGGATACCAGTTGCCCACGAGGTGGTCATGCGAGTTGATGAACGGCGGCATCACCACCGCGTTTTCAAGTGTCAGGTCGGCCGCATCGGGCTTGAGAAAAGAGCTGACAAGCCGTACGCTACCGTCGCTCACCACCTGATCGGGGCACCTTACAACAAGCGGAGCACAAATTCTCATGCGTTGTCGAACCTTTTGTTCAGCAATGGCAACACTTCAAATATGTCGCCCACGATGCCCAGGTCGGCCACATGGAAGATGGGCGCGTCCGGGTCTTTGTTGATGGCGATGATGTAGTCGGATGACTGCATACCGGCCAGATGCTGAATGGCCCCCGATATGCCGCAGGCAACATAGACTTTCGGCTTGATGGTCTTGCCGGTTTGCCCCACCTGGTGCGCATATGGTATCCACTCGGCGTCCACGGCGGCGCGCGATGCGCCCACAGCGCCTTCGAGGTGCTGGGCCAGCGTCTCGATGAGATGGAAGTTCTTCGGGTCTTTCATGCCGCGTCCGCCCGAGACAACGAAGTCTGCTTCGGCGATATTGACCGCCTGCGACTCATCTTCGACGTGCTCGATGTAGCGGGTACGGGTCTCGTCGAAGTCCATCTCTTCGACCACGACCGTGCCCGAGCGGTTGTCATCGCGGGACAGCGGGTCCATCACCTTGTGGCGCACGGTGGCCATCTGGGGGCGGTGGTCGGGAGTGACGATGGTGGCCATGATGTTGCCGCCGAACGCCGGGCGCGTCTGTAACAGGTTGCCCGACTCGCGGTCAATTTCGAGGCCGGTGCAGTCGGCGGTGAGGCCGGTCTGTAGGCGCACAGCCACCCGCGGAATGAACGAACGCCCCACGTTGGTGGCGCCGGCCAGAATAACCTCCGGCTTGTATGTCTCGGCCAGGCGGGTGAATGCTTCGGTGTATGGCGCGTCGAGGAAGTCGCCCAGCGCTTCGTCGTCAACCATGATGACCTTGTCGGCGCCATAGGCGATGAGTTCGTCGGCCAGAGGCTCGACATCGTGCCCCAGCAGAACAGCGGTGAGCTCGCTCTCGAGCTGGTCGGCCAACTCGCGGCCTTTGCCCAGAAGCTCGAGCCCCACCGGCGCTATCTGGCAGTTATGCAGCTCGGCAAAGACCCACACGCCCTTGTAGGCTTCTTTGTCCACAACGTGGCGGCCTTGCTTGCGAATAAAAATTGCGTCGAAGGTGCAAGCGCTTACGCACGCGCCGCACAATGTACATTTCTCAGTATCGATTTCGGCGATTTTGTCCACCATTACAATCGCGTCGTATGCGCAGGATTTAACGCACAGGCCACACCCTACACATTTGTCAACTATCACTTCAATCATTAATACTCCATAACCTTACCTGAATGTTGACAGAGACAGAAGGCCTGCGAATCGACCCGCCTCTCTGTCAATTTTCTTGATAGCTAACACGAAGACGGTTGTCAAGAATTTTCCTTTTTCATCGGCGATTTTCGGTATTTTTCTGTCTTTGTCTTTATTTTTGCCTGGAAATGAGCAATTGCTTTGCGCTTGTGTCGGCTCTACAGCCCGTCACCTTCGTAGCGATATCTTTCAGATACCCGATACGAAGGCCAGCCTCGCGTAAAATCGTTGACAACTTCGCTCCATCGCCTTAAATGACAGACAAAGGAATAGCTGTTATGAAGAACATTCGCAACTTCTGCATCATCGCGCATATCGACCACGGCAAGTCAACCCTGGCCGACCGCATTCTCGAAGAGACGCATGTGGTCGAAAGGGGTGCTGCGCAAGTGTTAGACGACATGGAACTCGAGCGCGAAAAGGGCATCACTATCAAATCTCATGCCGTGCGCATGGATTATGAACTCGACGGGCAAACTTATGAGTTCAACCTCATCGACACGCCCGGTCATGTAGATTTCGGCTATGAGGTGTCGCGTTCGCTGGCCTCCTGTGAGGGCGCTCTGCTGGTAGTTGACGCCAGCCAGGGCATCGAGGCGCAAACCATGAGCAACCTCTACCAGGCCATGGAGCACAATCTCGAAATCATACCGGTCATAAACAAAATCGACATGCCCGCCGCCGACATCGAAGGTACGGTTCACGAGCTGGCCGAAACGCTGGGCGTGGACGATGAAAGCGTGTTCAAACTGAGCGCCAAGACCGGCCAGGGCGTGAGTGAACTGCTGGCGGGCATCGTGGCGCGCGTCCCCGCTCCCAGCGGTGATGACGAAGCGCCGGTTCGCGCCCTCGTCTTCGATAGCTTCTATGACGTTTATCGGGGTGTCATCGTGCTGGTGCGCATGTACGACGGAGTTCTGCGGCGCGGCGACACCATCCATTTCTGGGCATCCGGCAGCGCCAACGACATCGAGGAGATAGGCGCGGTGGGGCTGGGTTTGCACCCCGGCAAAGAGCTTCGCGCCGGTGAGGTGGGCTACATCATCGCCTCGATCAAAGATGTCTCCGACGCCCGCGTTGGCGACACCATCACCCTCGACGACAACAGATGCGAAGGGCCGCTGGCCGGCTACAAAGAACCCAAGCCGATGGTTTATTCGGGGCTGTTCCCTCTGGCCAAAGAAGACTACGTGGTTCTGCGCGACAGCCTGGCCAAGCTCAAACTGAACGACGCCAGCATCACCTATGAAAAAGAAAGCAGCATGGCGCTGGGGCACGGTTTCCGCTGTGGCTTCCTGGGCATGCTGCACCTCGAAATCGTCAAGGAGCGGCTGCTGCGCGAATATAACTGCGGCATCATCACCACAACGCCCAGCGTTCGCTTTCAGATCTTTCTCACCGACGGCACAAACATTGAGATCAACAACCCAGTCGAGATGCCCGATCCTGTTAGAATCCTGCGCATACTCGAACCGATCATGAACGTCGAAATCATCGTTCCCAATCAGTTTGTGGGCAATATCATGCAATTGGCCCAGGAACGCCGCGGAACACAAAAGGACATGCAGTACATCGATGAAAAACGAGTGGCGCTCCATTACGAGCTGCCGCTTCTTGAAATTATTTTCGATTTTTTCGACAAACTGAAATCGGTGAGCCGCGGCTATGCCTCGCTCGACTACTCGTTTCGCGATATGCGCCCCGCCCCCATCGTCAAGGTCGATATCATGATCAACGGCGAGCGTGTGGATGCGATGAGCTTCATGTGTCACGAAGAAAAAGCCCATCCCTGGGGCAAAGCCGTCACCGAAACGCTGCGGGACGAAATCCCGCGTCACCTGTTCAAAATCGCCCTGCAAGCATCGATTGGCTCAAAGATCATTGCCCGCTCCACCATCAACGCCATGCGCAAGAATGTGACCGCCAAGTGCTACGGCGGCGACATCACACGCAAGAAAAAGCTGCTCGAAAAACAAAAAGCGGGCAAAAAGCGTATGAAGGAAATCGGATCGGTAGCGGTGCCGCAAGAGGCGTTTCTGTCTGTGCTTAGAGCGGACAGAACTTAATAATTATGGAGGATATTATGGACAGAAGTCAAGTACAACGCGTCGGTGTGTATGTGGACGCATCCAACATCGGCATGTCGGGCGGGTTTGGCCTGCAATACGACATCTTGCGAGAGTTCGCCTGTCGTGGACAGGGCACCGCCATGCGCCTGAATGTATATCTCGCCTTTGATGAAGAAGAAGCAGGGCGCAACCCTGACTACAACCGCAAGGCTCGCAGCTTTCACGCCGTGCTGCGCGACTACGGCTATAAGGTAATCGAAAAGAAAGTGCGCCGCTTCCGCGATGAACACGGCGTCGTCCACACCAAGTCCAATGCTGACCTCGACATGGCCGTGGACGCGCTCATGCAGTCCGAGCGGCTTGACTATGTGCTCATGGCCACCGGCGACGGCGACTTCGTGCAGGTGGTGCGAGCGTTGCAGAGTCGTGGCTGTCGCGTGGAGGTTGTGGCCTTCCAGAACGTCTCGCGAGACTTGCGCAAAGAAGCCGACTACTTCACCTCTGGATACATTATCCCCAATCTACTGCGCACCGAGGATGACCTCTTTGAAGAACCGGCAGCCTGGGGAGAAGAGAACAGTCTTGTTCGTGGAGTCTGCTACATGTGGAACCAGGAAAAGGGGTTTGGTTTCGTGCGCTATATGAAGCACATCTCCCGCGATATGTGGATACTCGACTCCCGCCGCGATGATTCACCTTATGAGACAGCGTTTCTGCACTACTCACAGCTTCCGGCCAACCTCGACCCGTATTATCTGCCAAACCGTGAGCAGATTTTCGAGTTCCGGCTGGTGACAAACGACAAGGGATTGCAGGCGCAGGATGTGAAGGCGGTATATCACTATTAGCGCCAAACTTTTTGTTGAGTAAACAGTGCATTGCACTGTTTACTGCTCGCAAAATCGACAATTGAGTCGATTTTCGAGGGTTTGGATCAAAAACTTCTCTAAAAGGGTCACTCCGCTTCGCTACATGACTGGAATCTTCGTTTCCTATGTACTGTAATACAATATTTTGTGCACAGGATACGCAGTATCCGTCAAAGCTTTTTGGTCTTACCTTTTTCTCGAAAAAGGTAAGTGGGGTTCAGGGGCGAAACCCCTGTCTTATTCCTTTCTCAGTTGTACCTTACGGTTGCGAAGAGCCCACAGGAAACCGATCAAAGCGCCCCCGACATTCACCTGCGCGTTGACAATGCCCGTGGCGCCACCCATCTGCGAAAGAGCGAAGGATAGCTGGAACACGGCCCAGGCAATGAGAAACCAGTAGGCTTTGAATCTGATAGGGATAAAGTAGAAAAGAATAACCCGAAGGTGTGACTGCGGGTGCAGAGCTACATAGTAAACGATGATCGCGGCGACGCCGGCGCCGAGGCCGGCCGCCGGGATGGTATGGACGGCGCTCAGAGTCGCGTGAATCAGCAGGCCTGTAAGATGGCTGAGAAGCAAGAGAATTATGTATGGAACAGTCCCCAGATATTCTTCGACGTTACCGCCGAAGACGAGTAGGAAATAGATATTGAAAATGAAAGGGAAAATGTTGTTGTGGACGAAAAAGGAAGTGAGCAGGGTCAATCCGCCCTTGCGGAACGGATCGTCAATCAGGAAGCCCCACTCGTTTGTGATTGGATAGCGGTCGCGGAAGAAGAACACAAAGAGAAACGTGCACAGCGCCGCGATGAGCCAGGTTACATATGGCCTGTCGATAAACTCTGCGTCGTCGTCCTTCACCGGCAGCAGCAGCAACGCGGGGATTAATTTCCAGCCTCTGGGCCTGGGGCACGCCATGTCGCCCATCAGCTCCGGTTTCTCCTCCTTCGGCTCAACTTGCAATAGACTGAGCGCCGCCAGCGATTCGGGGCAAAATTCTTCCTCAGCGGCCTCAGTGTCCTCAGTCGGCGCCAGGATATTGCGCGGCAACAGCTCGAACTGCCCGCGATCCAGCCAGATGGACTGACAGGGCTTGCAGACGTCAACCAGTTGCGTTGTGCCGGGCGCCTGCACCCGGGCCATCCTGCCTTCGCACTGAGGGCATTCATTGCCGTTCTCGTTCATGTGCAGCTTCATCTCATCCCAGATTGCGTTTGCGCTGCCGCGAAGCTCCGGCTTGCGTTTCAGCACGGCGATGTTGATCATCTCGCCTTTGCACTTGGGACAAATGAACGTCCTGCCACCGTGTTTGGTGACTGGCTCAAGCTTGGTTTCGTCGTTCGGACAGAAATAACTCATATGGCCTCCAGCGAGATATTTACGATTAGATAGACACCCTCATCTCCACGCATGGCGCGAAGGACAAACGTGTTACTCCTTCGTCAACGCGATGAAGTCAGAGTCTTTACTGTAGGCTTTGAAGTCCTCGGTCTTACGAGCAGCGCTTTTGTAATCTTTATTTAGCTCAATGGCCCATCGCAGACTGTTCAACATTGGTATTTTTTGTTTCTTCTTTGAATAAAGTCGTGCTAAATTATACCATGCAGTGAAATTTTTTGAGTCCAGGTTTAAGGCAATTTCAAGCATATGCTTTGATGTTTCGATATCATCCTGTTTAAAGTAAATGTAAGCTAGATTACTCCAATTGATTGATATAGAAGAATCCTGTTCGAGTAGATAACGGAAAACTTCTAGAGCTTCATCATAATTACCCAAGTTTGCTAGAGCAGTTCCTTTCCCTTGCAATGCATCCTTTAGATTAGAGTCGAATGATATCGCACGGTCATACTCCACCTGAGCCTCTTCATATTTCTGTTGATTAAGTAGCGAAAAGCCAAGATTGGAATGTGCTTTTGCATCATCTGGTCTAATATCTAATGCCTGACGTCCAGCTTCTTCGGCCTTATCAAACTCCCGCAATCTACTGTAGTAGTTTGAGATGCTTACCCATGCCTGATACATTTGAGGCGATAGATATGTAACATGCTTCATAACAAGTAGAGCTTCTTTAACTTGTTCATCTTCACGGAGAATCAGTCCCTTTGCATACCAAGCATTTATGTTGTTGGGGTTTATTTCAAGAACTTTGTCTATTGCATCTAAAGCTTGAGTATATTGCTTGAGTATAGTATAAGTTTGTGACAGGCGTTCATACCATTTTTCTCCATTTTTGCCTCTTTCAATACCTTCCAGAGCCTCTCTTAATGCAAATCGAAATTGCTTAAGATAGATATATGCTTTCCAACGTATCGAATAATCTTGCTCTGTAAATTGATCATCCCATACTCGCAATATATCTGTTATTCTGAGAAAATCATCCAGTTTAATTGCATCGACTTCTGATAGGCTGGCAATTTCATTATTCGCTACATCAATCACAAGTGTTAGATTATCAAAGTCATCTCGATATTTCTTTAACAGATTTTGTGTGCTTCTGCTTTCTTTCCTTCCCTTAAGCTCCGAAATCAATTTGTCATGATCAGTTTTACTTTTTAGTAATTCATCTGTGGTTTTTTTAACATCTTTGTAACTCTTGAATCCCATTATCCCGATAATAGAAGTCACAATAATGAAGATGAAAGTAGCTGCCGTAATCATGAAATTATAACCATTTGCGAACAAACCTGCTGACCCAATCGTTCTGTCGAATTGTTCCTGAGCGTGTTCTAACAACTCCCTATCTGTTTTCATCCTGTCTGGAACAGTTATCTTCATGGTTATAGGAATACTATCTTGTCCCACAGGTATAATTGCTGAAATTGTTGTATCACTGTATATTTCAAAAGAAATATCTAATGGTTCTTCAACTGCCAACAAACCTGAAATCATCACAGCAGCAACAACAATCATCAAAATACGCATTTTGCCCTCCATAACATAAGAATTGATTTAGCTAATCGTATGTTGTCAAGCACTTTCTTGCATCCCCCAACTCACTGTATTTCTACAACCTCACCCTCATCTCCACGCATGGCCCGAACGTCTTACGATGCTGCGGGCAGATGCCGTGCGCGGCTATGGCGTCTCGGTGTGCCTGCGTGCCGTAGCCTTTGTGGCGGTCGAAGCCGTAGAGCGGATAGCGGCTGTGCATGGCCACCATCAGTCGGTCGCGCCATACCTTGGCGAGGATGCTGGCGGCGGCGATGCTGGCGAAGCGGCCATCACCCTTCACCTCGGCGCGGGCGGGAAACGGCAGGTCGGGCAACTGATTACCGTCCACCAGCACAAGCGCGGGCGCGGGGTGCAGACCCAGCACGGCGCGGCGCATGCCCTCGAGCGTGGCGCGCAGCACGTTCATCTCGTCCACCTCGCCGGCGCTCATCTCGACAATCTCCCAGTCAAGCGCGCTGGCCAGGATAGCGTCGTAGAGGGCTTCGCGGCGTGCGGCGGTGAGCTTCTTCGAGTCGTTCAGTCCCGCGATGGGCTTGTCGTGGTCGAGAATGACCGCCGCCACCACCACAGGTCCGGCCAGGGGGCCGCGTCCCGCTTCGTCCACTCCAGCAAGCAAGCCATGCTCGCGGTGCAGTTCATGCTCGGCGGCATATAGCATCAGTTTTCCTTCTGCAAGACAAAGAACAGCCGCGTGAAGCTCTCATCAAGGCGTTCAGGGTCTGTATCGGCAAGGTTGTTGTCTTTGTCGAGCGCATAGACGCCGCACAGCTTGAAGGGCGAATCCTCGATGGAGTCGAGAACCTGCTGCACCCGGAAGATGTGCTGTGTGTGGTATTCATCACGCCGCTCGAAAAGAAAGCCTCGGCGCGTAAAGATGGTGAAATGGTTGGTCTGGCGGTCTTGGGCGGGTTCATGCTCGCTGGTGTGAACCATGTAAAACCCCGGCCCTTCGTCGATGTTCATGAAGCCGTCGAAATATTCGCGGCAGTTGTGCAGGGTAGAAATGTCGAAGATAAAGACACCGCCTGGCTCGAGCCCACCGTAAGTTTGCTCCAGCAGCGTAGCGACATCCTGATCGGTGCGCAGATAGTTGAGGCTGTCGAACAGCAGCAGCACGAGGTCATAGCGCTCCGGCGGCAGCGGCGCCAGCATATCGGCGCGATGCAGCAGGGGGGCGAAGTTCTTCTGTGAGGCCTCCAGCAGCATAGCGGGCGCAAAGTCGCTCGCCTCGACCTCGATGCCCTTGCGCACCAGTCGCGTGGCGATGTTGCCGGTGCCGCAGGCCAGCTCGATCACTCGTCGCGGAGAGCGCCGATGCAGACGGTTGAACCGTCCGAGCACAAGCGCTACCCAGGCGTCGTAATCGACGTGTTCCATATAGCGGTCGTAGTGCTCGGCAAAGGCGCTGTAGATGCGACGAGGTGCGGCGCAACCGGGGTCGAGCATCTGCTCGGCGCGAACCAGCGCGGCAACCAGGCTTTTCTCGTTTGCCCTGCCCTGCCCGGCAATGTCATAGGCAGGGCCATGATCCACCGAGGTGCGCACCCAGGGCAGTCCCAGAGTCACGTTCACGCCTTCCTCGCCATGCACCATCTTGAACGGGATAAGCCCCTGGTCATGGTAAGCGCTGATTACAAAGTCATAGTCGGCGGCGTGATAGCGAAAGAAGGAGTCTGCGGGGAAGGGACCGGCGATGTCGATGCCCTCGGCGGACAACGTGCCCAACACCCGGCCCAGCAGGTGGTCTTCTTCGCCAAAAGCGCCCTGCTCGCCACCGTGCGGGTTGACCGCCAGCAAAGCCATATGCGGTCCCTGCACATAGCGGCTCACCTCGCGCCAGAGCACCCGCAGCCTGGCCGTCACCATCTCTTCTGTGAGCGAGCGCCCCACCTCGCTCACCGCCATGTGGGTGGTGAGCAGCGCCAGATTGAAATGCTCGCCCCAGAAGGTCATCACCACCTCGTGATCGTCACCCGCGAAGAACTCTGTGTGGCCGATGAAACCACGGTCGTGGCAGCGGATAGCGTGCTTGGACACCGGACAGGTGGCCACACCATGCAAATGGCCGGCGGTAAGGTCGGCCAGCACACGCCGCAGGATGTCCAGCGACACAGCGCCCGACACAGGCGTGGCCTGTCCGACGGCCACGTTCTCACGCCCAATGGGTATCAGATAGATGCGGCCTGGCTCTGTCGCCTGCTCGATGCGCTCGATCGGGGTGAAAGCGTGGCCGCCCCGCCAGGGGTCCAGCTCGCCATAGACCACATAGGCGATGCCGGGCTGCAGGTCGTGAAAGCACAGCGCTTTTGCGGCAATCTCCGGTCCAATGCCTGCCGGATCGCCGGTAGTGATGGCCAGCCGCTTCATGCTACTTGTCACTCGAACCAGGCTTGGTGATGGGCTGCTTGCTGGCGCACAGCGGGCAATCGGATGGCTCCCAGCTCTGGATGTCGAGACTGAGCAGAGCGAAGGTGGGCACGTCGAAATCGATGGCGCCGCCTGAGCGGTCAACGATGAGGCCAACCCCGGCCACCTCCACCCCACGCTCGCGCAGGCAGTCAATCACCTCGACGATGCTGCCGCCAGTGGTGGTGATGTCTTCGATGATGATGGCGCGGTTGCCCTGTTTGAGCGGAAAGCCGCTGCGAACGCCCATCCTGCCGTCAAACCGCTGTGAAAAGACGAATCGTCGCCCCAGCGCCTTCGCCACCTCGTAGGCCAGCACAATGCCGCCCATGGCAGGGCCAACCACGACGTCGCTTTCGATGTGACGCATGCGGGCAGCCAGCATGGCGCAAAGCTTCACCACCATCTGCGGTTGATTGATGAGGCGTATCTTCTCGACGTAGGCATCGCTGTGGCGTCCCGAGGTGAGCTTGAAGTGGCCGGTGAGCAACGCTCCGGCTTCGCGCAGCATAATCTCGACCTGCGAGTCGTCCGCCGCCGCCAGCGTGTCTTCATCGATGGCCACGTATTCATCGAGCAGCGCACGTGCTTCGATTTCCCTGTCGGCAGGCACTACCAGCTTGATGCCGCCCAGCATACCGGCGAATCCCGGCGCGTCGCTGACCAGGTGCTCGTCGTTGAGATGCGCCTCGATACCGTTGGTGCGCAACAGCCCCAGCGCCAGGTTGGCTTCCACGTCCGTGCCGAATCGTCTGATAACCGTGAAACTCATGTGTCCCCCTGTATTCTAATTCAGATTGCAAGATAAACTTTTTTAGAGATGGGGCTCCGCCCCCTCAATGAATTATGTACTTGTACATAGGATACACAGTATCCGTCAAGAGTTTTTGGTCTCACCTTTTTGCAAAAAGGTGAGCATGTTGAATAGCGAAGCAAAGTGATTTTTTCAATGGTATGAGGGGCTGAACCCCTGATTCATATGGCAGTGCCATGCTTTTTAAGCAAAAAAAGATTGCAGCATGGAGCGTTCTGTGTATCATGCGATTTACCAAGGAGGTGCGTATGGCAGGAATCAGGGAACCAGTGGTTGCAGGCAGTTTCTATTCAGCCGAGGAAAATGTGTTGCGTCTTCATGTAGAGGAATACCTGAGAAAGGCTGTCCTCGACACCACATACAGCGATGTGCTTGGCGTAATCTCGCCCCACGCCGGTTACGTATTCTCCGGTCTCGGCGCGGGTTGCGCCTTTCAGGCCATCAGGAGCAAGGCCATCGACACGGCTGTCATTATCGCGCCCAGCCATCGTGTGGGCGGATTCACGTTTTCGGTGGGCGATTACACTGCCTACCGCACCCCGCTGGGCGATGTCGAGGTGAACCGCGAGGTTGTGGACGCCTTGCTGCGGCAGGATGGCTTTGGCTTTCACGAGGCTGCCCACAGCAACGAACACTCGCTCGAGGTGCAGTTGCCGTTCCTGCAAGTAACTCATCCCCACGCACGGCTGGTACCCATTGTGCTGGGCAGGCAGAGCCCGGCAAACAGCGCCGCACTGGCCGACATTCTCGCCGAGCTGTTCAGCGACAGGCTCGACCGCACAGCCTTCATCGCCTCGACCGACCTTTCCCACTTCTACAATGCCGCTACTGCGAGCCAAATGGACAGGCGATTTGCCGCACACGTCGAAAGGCTCGACGCCGATGGACTGGCAGCCGACATCGCCGCCGGCAACTGCGAAGCTTGCGGCTTTGGCGCGGCGCTCACGCTCATGCACATGGTCCAGATGCTTGGCTACGACAAGTGCGAAACACTGAAATACTTTCATTCCGGTGACATAAGCGGCGATAACAGTCAGGTCGTCGGCTACCTGGCCAGCGTCTTTCACAGGTGACGAAGTGCAGATAACGCTGTCACAGGCAACAATATGAAGCTCACACTTTGCGGCCCTGAGCTGTTCGACAGGCAGGCGGGAACAATCCTGCGCGAGCGCGAGGTCGAGTTCAGCCTGATGCTGGGCATACTGAAGCAGATCCGCTCAGACCCAATGCTTTACCCGGGCAACAACCTGATGGCAACGGTGCGCGAGGGAAAGCGCCTGCTGGTGGCCGCGTTGCGAACGCCGCCCTACAAGCTGCTGCTCTACACAAGCGGCGCTCAACCCGAAGCGCTGCAACTGCTGGCGCAACACCTGGCGCGGCACGACTCGACATTGCCGGGCGTTTTGGCCACTGACGATGTGGCCGAGGCATGGTCGGCGCTGTGGCGCAGGCTCACCGGCGCATCTTCGAGGGTGGGAATGTACATGCGGCTGCATGTACTGAACGAAGTGAGCGACGTGAGCGACGTACCCGGCCAGGCCCGTTGGCTCACAGAAAGCGACACCCCTGTGCTTGCCGGTTGGGTTCGCGCCTTTCACGACGAAGCCACGCCAGGCTCCCCGCCCGTTGACGCCGAAAAGCTGCTCGCCAGGCGTATGGGCAACGACACACTGCTGGTGTGGCACGATGGCGCCCCTGTCTCGATGGCGGCGCTGGTGAGGCCATCGGGCAACGCCGTCTGCCTCAACCTGGTCTATACACCGCTCCCGTTACGCCGACGCGGCTACGCCACGGCGTTGGTAGCCGAACTGAGCCGCCAGGGGCTGGCGCATGGCTACAGCCGTTGCACACTGTTCACCGACCTGGCCAACCCGATATCGAACAGCATCTACCGCAAGATCGGCTACAAACCTGTATCTGACTGGAAAGAGATTGCTTTTATCACCGACTCCAACAAGGAGAGCCAATGTTGAACGACGAGCAAAAGCGCTTTCTGCTGAGACTGGCGCGCCACTCCATCCGCAGCCACTTCGAGCGCGAACCCCTAGGCGTCGAGCAGCCCGAAGACGCCGTGTATCAGCGAAAGAACGGCGCTTTTGTAACGCTGCACAAGCAGGGCAACCTGCGCGGCTGCATCGGCCATATCGTTGGCCACAAGCCGCTGTTTGCCACTATTTGCGAAATGGCGCTGGCCGCCGCCTTTGAGGACCCGCGTTTCCCGCAGATTCGCCTGGCCGAGCTTGACGACATCGACATCGAAATCAGCATTCTCTCACCACTCGAAGAGGTAACGAACGTCGAAAACATCGAAGTGGGCAAACACGGCCTGCTCATCCAGAGGGACTACGCCTCTGGGCTGCTGTTACCGCAGGTGGCCACGGAGTGGGGCTGGGACAGGCAAACATTCCTGCAACACACCTGCCAGAAGGCCGGCCTCGCGCCCGATAGTTGGCAGCGCCCAGGCACCAGAATCCTCAGCTTCGAGGCTGTTGTGTTCGGCGAAAAGGAACTTGGAATACAGAACAGCCAAGCATGAAGAAAGCAGAAAAATGATTTGACAGCACAGGTCGGGTGAATACTTCTGGCTTAACTTGAGAGCGGGAGTAGCTCAGCTGGTAGAGCACCACCTTGCCAAGGTGGATGTCGCGGGTCCGAGTCCCGTCTCCCGCTCCATTTTTTGTATGAGGCGACATGGCCAAGTGGTAAGGCAAGGGTCTGCAAAATCCTCATCCCCGGTTCGAATCCGGGTGTCGCCTCCATTTTTTTGAAAACCCTCTGTTTGCCGGAGTGGTGGAATTGGTAGACACAAGGGACTTAAAATCCCTCGGAGCATGTCTCCGTGCCGGTTCGATTCCGGCCTTCGGCACCATCTTCTTCAATTTCTTTTATTCTGAATCAAGATTTACAGGATTAGGGAAATTTACAGGATTAAGATAAGAGTAAGAAATTGACTCGTCCTTGTCCTAATCTTGCCTCTTATCCTGAAAATATCTTGAATCCTAAAAATCCCGATGCTGACAAATTTCTAATCCCGATTCAGACAATTCCTTCCTGCTTCTGACATTCACTCTGACATCCATACCTATCGCTCAGGGGCTTTTCTTGACAACCCCCGTGCGCCCCGCGAAGTTGGCATTACGCCGAGTGGCGTGGCCTGAAGCCAACGTAACATAGCGTTGGTATGGCGCGTCACCGATAGGGTATGCCTGGAAACGGACATGCCTCCCGTGCTTGGAAAGGCGGAAAGTACACTACTTTTCTGCCTTCAAAAAACACTTTGGAGGTATCATGAAGCACTCGCGAGTTTTCATCATTCTGCTGCTGGCCACACTGTTCGCCCTCACCGCATGCAGTGAATCGGACAGCACTGGCGGCGGCAACGGCCCCGCGGCACCGGTTCTCTCCGACACACCGGACGCCACCTTCGAGTTCCCCGAATCGCTCGATGGCTACACCAGCGAAGACGTCAATTACGACGACGTTACCATGCAGGGCTACCCGCTGGCGCAGTTCTTCCCCATCGAACAACGCGACATGGAGCCAACCGAGTATCACTACCAGATTGTAGCGAGCGACGATTGGAACCCGCGCAACAGCAGCAACACCACCTGGGATCTCGACTGGGCGACCTTCGAGACTGGCTACCTGCTGCCCGACGCAGATGGCCGCACCTGGTTTCCCAGCGACGATGTCGCCTCGGCGTACAACGTGAAGTATGCCGATTACGTGAACATGTATCGCACCATCATGGTAACGGGCGACGACGGCCTGGTGACGCCCTTCGAGTTGAGTCAGTACGATGTCAAGGCGCTCAGCTACTATTACCACGACGACGACACCGAGATGGTCACCTACGACGCCTTCCCCATCACCAACATCATCACCGAGTATGTGACGGAAACGCCTGTCGATTACAGCTTCATCTTCGTCGCCAGCGATGGCTGGGTGAATGACGACACCAACAACACCTTCACCTGGAGCGACATGGAGAAGGGCTGGTGGGTGCCGGAGAAGAACCGCGTCGTCTTTGTGGGCAATGACGGCTACCAGATGTACAAAACCGTCAAGTCCGTCGTCGGCGTCAGCCTGTCCGAGTAACCAATCATGCGCCTGCTGGCCGGTTTTCGCGCCCTCGACCTGCTTCACATCGCCGTGTTCGCGGCGCTGGGCCTTGCCGTGAAGCAGCTTGTCAATCCTTTGGCGTTGGCCATCTCGCGGCCACTGCTCATTCCGGGCGGATCGCTGGCCGGCGGGTTCTATATGATGTGGATTGCTCTGGCAATGGCCGTCGTGCGGCGACCAGGCGCCGGGGTGCTTGTTGGCCTTGTGCAGGGCATCGTGGTGCTGGTGCTGGGGTTCTTCGGCAGTCACGGGGCGTTCTCATTGATAAGCTACACTCTGCCCGGCGTGGCGGCGGAACTGGCGGGACTGTTCTTTCGCCGCAAGCACACCACCGCCGCCCTTGTGTGGATTTGCACACTGGCCAACCTCGCCGGCAGTGGCGCAGTGACAGTGGTGCTGATGCGGCTGCCCCTGGTGCCCATGCTCATCGCCCTGACGGCAGCGGCCATATCGGGAATCGTGGGCGGCCTGCTGGCCAGGGCCGTCTGGGTGAAGCTGGCCGCAACAAAGATAATTAAACACATCGAGGTGACATGACACAAACTCTCATTACCATAATGCTGTTATTGCCATTGATGGCGATTGCCACCGTTTTCGAGCTGACCGACGCCGACACAAGCGCCCTGCGCGAGGGCGAAGGCGTGCAGGTGACGACCGAGCGCGAGAAGCACGGCAAACTGGTGAGCGAAACCTGGACAGGGCTGCCCATCGACGAATTCCTCGCCACCCGCGTAGACGAGGACTGGAAGCAGGTGGTCATCACCTCGCCCGACGGCTACCAGGTAGCCATTCCCGTCGATGTGGCCGACGAGCCGATATTGGCGTGGAACCGCGACGGCGAGCCGTTGCCCGAGCTGCGCGTGGTGTGGCCTGGTATGCGCGAAATGCACTGGGTGCGCGGCCCGACACGCTTCGAGACGAGGGACACCGAGCCAATGCCCGCGCCACGGGTCATTTACCTCAGCGCCGGGTTGCGCCGCCAGACGCCGCTTCGCCCCACGCTGCCGCCGTTCCCCGACGTCACCGGCTACCACCTCGCAGACCTCGCCCAGCACGTCTTTCCCACGCTGGCGGGCGAGTTCCTGCTGGTGAGCCGCGACGGCGTGAGCCACACGCTCGACTGGAACGATTACCTCGACGAGGCGGCGCTGGTGGCCGGCGGTGACAGCCTGCACCTGCGCAGCGTCTCGATGCCCGGCGGCATGTGGCTGCGCGACCTCGCGTGGATGCAGTGCGGCAACCGCGCCCTGCTCATGCTCGAACGCTTCGACACCTGGCACGATGTAGCCCGGCTTCTGGGCTGGAGCGAAGCGCCCACCGCCATCGAAACGCTTCACCTGAACGGCGATGTCCGCCAAACAAATCTGACACCACCTGGAGACGCCGCATGGACAGACGTTACACGCTTTACCTGGTTGCGCTGAGTATTCTGCTGTCGCTGCTGGCAGCCTGCGCACCATTCTGGGGCAAACCTCTTCCGCTGACCGGCGACGTCGGCGCTGGACTGGCCATACACCATCAGGGCACCCTCGCCGAAGCCCTGAATAAACTTGGCCTGACCGCAGATGCCGCGCTGATTGTGGCCAAAGACGGCGCCGCCGTACGCATCGGGCGCGAGGCGTTCGGCCAGCTCGAACTGCGCCGTGAGTGGTCTGGCTGGGTGGTCACAGGCGACAGCCTGCCTCCCTCGTGCAACCTGAACGAGCTGCAAGAAATCTGCCTGCAAACATCCCGACCACGTCTGGCTGTTTCTGTACTGCATGGCGTCAGCGGCGGCACAACGGCAACGCCATTCGCCCTGCGTCTGCGCGAGTTCGCCATCGAGGGAACCGCCGGCCGCAACGGCTATCAGGTCATCAAATATTCCTGCGCCGAAGCCGCCTCGCCCTGGAGCGGCCGCCACACCGCCATTGTGCTGCACGGCCTGCCCCGCGAGGTGAATGCCGATACGCTTGCTCTCGCAGGCACGCATGTTCTGGCAGGGGCCGACACGCTGGCCGCGCTGTGGTTCAGTCCACCCGCGTCTCTGCGCACCCCCCGCGACCAACTGGCTTCCCTCGCAGACGACAGCGCGATATTGGTGTGCGTTGTCGAAGGCCTCTCGTGGCCTGTTGTCGCTCACCTGCAAGCGCTTGGCGTGGAGACCGGCCTGCCCGACGGCTGCTTGATGCCCGCCGCCGTGCTGCATTCTGATGATGCCGCCATCATGCCCCGCTTCCCCGCCGGAACGACAGTGGTCACCAGTGCGCCAGTGACGCTGGCAACCGGCGTGAAACGTATCGTGGTGCGCGATTTTGACAACGACGGTGACGTGGATTCCGATGTTTATGCCGGCACGCTGATGCGCATACAGGACACGCCAGCTTCACTGGTGGCATACTTCAACGGACTGGCCGAGGCGCAGGCGCAACATGGGGCGTTCAGTCACGAAGCGGTGGAGCAGGCACGGCGCAATTGCGTTCGCATCGCCAACCTTGCGGCCCGCTGGCCCGGCGCTGCCTACATAGTCGGCCTGCCCGCCGACGTCGGCCTCGACGCCAGGCATCGCTACATTGCCATGTGGGGCAAGCTGTGAAAATCACCTGGATAGTGCTGGCCGCACTGGTCATTATACTGGTTCTGTTGAGCATTTACTGGAAGTATAACAACCCGCCGCAGACTGGGATCCTGATAGTTCAGGGCGACAGGATGTCGCTGTTCGAGAACTGGCGCACGCTGGAGATGGTCAGCATCGACACCGGCCACGCTGTGAGCTTCGAGGGCTACCCGCTCGAGGCATTTCTGCAAGCCGCCGAGGTTGACGACGCCTGGCAGCGCGTGATTCTCGTGAGTGACGACGGTGGCCGCGTTGTGCTGCACCGCGACTCGATGGTGCGTCCGCACCTGGCGCTGGTGAAGAATGACGGCGAGAGCTACTTTCGCCTCATCCTGCCCGACGACGAGTTTGCGCAGCACTGGCTGAAATATGTCCGCCGCCTCGAGCTGGAGTGAGATGCCCTTGCTCTGCACTCGCGGACTGAGCTTCCGCTACGCACCCGACGCCCCCTGGCTGCTGCGCAGCCTCGACCTCCGCCTCTCCCCCGGCGACGTGTTGGCTGCGCGTGGCGCCAACGGCAGCGGCAAGAGCACGCTGCTGCGCCTGCTGTGCGGCATTCTGCCCAATGAAGCCGGGCAGGAACGCACCGGCGAGGTATTGCTGAACGACAAACCGCTTGCTGCCATGCGCCTGCCGGAGGTGGCGCCGCATGTGAACCTGCTGTGGCAAGACCCCGACCAGATGCTGTTCTTCACGCGGGTGGAGGACGAGGTGGCCTTCGCGCTCGAGAACCTTTGCCTGCCGGTGGATGAAATCAACACGCGACTGGAGTCGGCGCTGGACAGCCTGGGGCTGCTGCCTCTGCGCCACGCAGACCCTGGCAGCCTCTCCTGGGGCAAGCGCAAGCTGGTGGCGCTGGCGGCGCTGCTGGCGCTGGATCCCGCCGTGCTGCTGCTCGACGAACCATTCGCCGGACTGGACAAGCCCACCGCGGCCCGCGTGAGCGCCGTGCTGCACGCTTACCGCGAGGCTCACGTCCTCGTGGCCGCCGTTCACGACGAGTCACTGCTGCCACCGCCCACACAGCGGCTCTTTATGCCATACATGGATGGAGATACCTTTGCGCCTACATGAACTCAGCTTCGCCTGGCCCGGGGGCGAGACGGTCTTCCATCGCCTCAGCCTCGACATCGACACCGGTGGCCTCACGCTGCTGGTGGGGCCAAATGGCAGCGGCAAAACAACGCTTTGCCGTCTGCTGGCGGGTTTGGAGAAGCCTCAAGCAGGCAGCATCGACAGAATGGACTGCGAGGTGGTATATCTGAAGCAGGAAGGCGCGGCCAACCTGGTGGCGCTCACCCCCGATGACGACCTTGCCGTGTGGCAGCACCGCTTCCATCGCCAGAGCACCGACGCCGACCACCACCGGCGCCGCGACATTCTCAGCCTTGCCCAACTGACCGAAGCGGCCGCCCAACCGGTGTGGGAACTGAGCGGCGGCCAGACACGCCGCACGGCCCTGGCCGGACTGCAACTGCGCCCCACCGCCTGGTGGCTCCTTGACGAGCCGGAAAGTGGCCTCGACGAGGCGGGATTCGCCCTGCTGCGCCAGTTGCTGACCGAGCACGCATCGCCCGGCGCTCTCGTCGTCACCCATGACCCCAGCCGCTACGCTTTCATGCCGCACCGTATCATCGAGCTGAAACAATCCGGCGAGGAACCATGCGACAGATAACCCTTCTACTCATCTTATGCGGCTTTTCCGCAGTTTTTGCCCAAAACGCCGACAGTGTCGATCTGGTAGCCCAAAGTGCCGACAGTGTCGGCTCATCAGCCCAAAAAGTCGGGTGTGTCGCCCCGCGTTACCGGCTACAGGGGATTCGCGTGGTGGCCGACAGGCCCGGCGAGGCAATCGGCAGCGTCGAACAGAAGAGCTTCCCCGCCGACCGCGCCGTCACCGAGATGCGCGTTTCGGACACGCTCGCGGACATCAGCGGCCTCTCACTGACCACCGGCGGCAAGGGCACGAGCAACCTCAGCATTCGGGGGTTCGACAAAGACCAGGTGAAGGTGCTGCTCGATGGCCGACCCATCGGCGGCGGCTACTTCGGCAGCGTTGACCTGCATCTGTTGCCCGTCAGCGAACTCGAGGCGGTGCAGGTGATAAAGGGCCCTGTCTCCGCGCTCTATGGCAGCGACGCGATGGGCGGAGTCATCAACGTGCTCACCCGCAGGCCAAACAACAAAAGCTGGCTGCGCACAGGTCTTCAGACCAGGCGCAACAGCGCCAGTCGGGCCTGGCTCTCCTCCTCGCGTGACATGGGACACTGGGACTACTGGGCTTACTTCGCTCGCGCCGCCACCGACGGCATGATGCTATCCGCCAAGTTCGAACCTACCAGCGGCGAAAACGGCGAAGTGCGCAACAACGACGACCGCGAGCAATACGACGCCCAGCTCCGGCTGCGGCACGACCTCGGCGACCTCCACAGCGTCGAGATGCATGGCGGCTGGACGTGGATGGACGGAAAGGGCATCCCCCCGGGCATCTACGAGTCGGAGCACCGACGCTTTACCAACTGGCTCCGCTGGCAGCTTGCCGCCAACGGCACGTTTCAACTGCAACCGGCTCTCAGCCTCGATACGTCCATTTACTGGGACGCCTATGACGACACCTACGAGGAATACTCCGACGATTCTCACACCAATGCAACGCTGCACTCCGTGCTCAAAAACGGCAGGCTGGGCTGCACTGCGGCCACCGACTGGTCACTCTCGCCGCGGCTACGACTACAGGGCGGCTATCGCTGGGAATACGCCGACTATAACCGCCGCGACGATGGTGGCTATCTCACCTGGACAGGCTATTGGCAGCAACATCACAACCTGTTTGCGCAAACGCAATGGCGGCTCGCGCCGCTGCACCTCACTGCCGGTTTGGGCGGCTATTTGTTCACCCAGGAAAACCGCAACGCCTGGGTCTGGCACGTCGAACCGTCTCTGGGAATGCGGGTCGAGGACGAGCGTGGCCGCGCCGCCGGGCTGGCCTGGAGCCACAGCGGCAAGTTCCCCTCGCTGCACGAGCTGTTCAGTCGCAGCAAGGGCAACCCCGACCTGTCGCCGGAAGTGGCCGATAAGTTCGAGCTGGCGCTGGCTCTGCCCTTCGTCTGCGACAGACTGAGCGGCAAGGTCGAGCAAACCGCCTTTTTCAACGACATCCGCGATCTCATCGAGACAGTGGGCGGCACCTACACGAACATCGAGCAGGTGCGCTCGTGGGGCGGCGAAACCACGCTGCGCCTGCGGCTGGTCTGGGAGCATCACTACAGCTTCAGCCTGCTGCGCTATACGCCGGGCAGCGACATCCCGCTGCTCGAATCCGCGCCGCACAGCTTTGCCGCCCGCGAAACCATCGGCCTGCCCTGGCGGCTCACCCTCATCTGGCGCTCCCGCTGGACAGACGCCCGCGACAGTGGAGACGACATCGATCATCTGCACCGGCTGCCTTCGCACTGGCTGCACGACGTGCACCTGCACCGCGACTTCACCCGCTGGCGCGTGAGCCTGGGCGTCGAGAACCTGCTGGATGAAAACTACCAGGAGGAGTGGGGCTATCCGGGGCCTGGCATCGATTTCCTGTTGAGCGTCGAGACGGAGCTTTTCTGACATGGCCGAGCGTTCACGGCCCCTGAACCTGCGGACGCTGCTGGCGCTGGCGCTATGCACCACCTCGGTGGCAGTGGTGTTTCAGGAGCCGCTGGTGCAGCTTGTTCTGGTGCTGTTCACGGTGGCGCTCTTCCCATTCAGCGGTGGCAAGGGGGCATTGCGGCGTCTCTCGCATCGGCTGCGCTCGCTGCTGTTCGTGGTTCTTTCGATGTTCGTTTTTCAGGTGCTGTTCCGCCACGAGGGCACTGTGCTGTGGTCGTGGGGCATCTTGCAGGTAACAACCGGCGGACTGGGCATGGCTGTGGCCATCAGCCTGCGGCTGCTGCTCATCCTGCTGCTGGCCGGGTTGCTGTTCGGGGTGCCGTTCAGCGAGTTCCTGCTCGCCTTCCGCGCCTGGCGCATCCCCTACGAAATCGCCTTTCTCGTCACCACCACCATTCACTTCCTGCCGCAGTTCGACCGCCGCTTCAAACTGGTTCGAGAGGCCCTGCTGCAACGCGGTGTCCGTCTCGACAAGCTCCCGCTGGCTCAACGGCCCAGAGCCTATGTGTCCTTGCTGTTGCCGGTGCTGGGACAGGCCCTGCACGATGTGCGCCGTCGCGCCGAGGCGCTCGAGCTGCGCGCCTTTCGTCTGCATCCCACCCGCACCTGGCGCGCTAGCTCGCGTTTGCGCCTGCGCGACTGGTTCATCCAGTCGGCTGCTCTGCTTGTCACCGTTGGCTATATTGTCGGACGGCTGTTAGCGCACAAATAATAAAACAATTGACAAACATTTGATTAAATGACATTATTACAAGAATATATAATTACAATAGGAGAGTCCATGCGAAAATGCCTGTTTCTCTGTTTTCTGTTGAGCCTGAACGCGCTCGTAGCGCAGGACGTCGCCTTTACGGTGAGTGACCAGCCCAACGACGACGGCAGCGCCCTCGTGGTAAGCTGGACAGCCGAGTGGGCCGACAGCGCCCGCATCGACCGCCAGACGCCCGACGGCGCGTGGGAGCTGTTCACTCTGGTTGACGCCGGCTATGGCTCTGTCATCGACAGCCGCGACCTCACCCCCGGCGAGTCATACGCCTATCGCCTCACTCTCACCGGTCCAGACGGCGAAGTGATGGCGACGGCCAAAGCCTCAGGGGCGCCCGTAGCGCAGTGGTTCAACTCGACGAAGCTCTCGCTGCTCATCATGTCGCTGCTGTTGATTGGCGCTATCCTCTACTTTATCTTCTCGGCGCGACGCGGCAAGGAACTGTTCATTCGCCACATCGCCGGGCTGGATTCTATGGACGAGGCGGTGGGCCGCGCCACCGAGATGGGCAGGCCCATCCTCTTCGTGCCGGGCATCAACGACATCGACGACATGCAAACCATCGCCGGACTGACTATTCTGGGCAAGTTGGCGCAAATGGCCGCGGAGTACGACGCCGAGATACTGGTACCGGTGAGCCGTTCGATGGTGCTATCCACCGCCCGCGAGATTGTGAAGGAGTCGTTTCTAAAGGCTGGCCGCCCCGACGCCTACAAGCCTGATTCCGTCTTCTACCTCACCGACGACCAGTTCGGGTTCGTGGCCGGCGTGGACGGCATTATGGTACGCGAGAAACCAGCGGCGAACTTCTTTCTCGGCGCCTTCTACGCCGAATCGCTCATTTTGGCGGAGACAGGCTTCGCCAGCGGCTCCATCCAGACAGCCGGCACCGCCATGCCCAGCCAGCTTCCCTTCTTCGTCGCCGCCTGCGACTTTACACTCATCGGCGAGGAACTGTTTGCCGCTTCCGCCTATCTATCGCGTGATCCGCATCAGCTGGGCAGCCTCAAGGGACAGGACTTCGGCAAAGCGATCATCGTCATCCTGCTCGTGCTGGGCGTAGTTCAGCAGATTATCGGGATGAATGTGCTCTCCATCAAAACTTTCCTGACGAACTTTTAACGGGGACAGATTATGCTCAAACGTCGTATTCCGCTGTTGATAACATTCTTCGTGGGCGTGCTCGTGCTCATCTCCGAGTTCATCCCCCATCGTCCGTTCAACCAGATAGCCGGCGGGCTCGAAGACTGGTTTCTCATCATCTCCGGCTTCGCCATCATCCTGGGCCAGCTCAACCTCATCAGGGTGAACACGCTCAAGGTGAAGCGCCGCGTGCAAAACTGGCCATACTTCATCGTCACGCTGGCCTCGTTCGGCATCATGGTGCTCGCAGGGCTGTTCTGGGGTACTCAGCAGAGCAAGGGGCTGCTGGACGGCAAATATGAGCAGGCCATCGAAACCTTCGAGCTTGTCCTGCAACACGACCCCGACAACGTGGACGCCTGGGTGCAGATTGGCGTGGCCAGCTCCCGCCGCAACCGCCTGGGCAAGGCTGTCGAGGCCTACACCCGCGCTCTCGAACTGGACCCCGGCAAACGAACAGCGTTGACCGAGCTTGCCGTAGTTTACGATACACGCGGGCAGCCGGAGCTTGCCGAGCAGACCCGCGCCCGGCTGGCGGCATTCCCGCTGCACGATGTAATGCTCAAGCCAGTTGTGGATGAGCAGGCGCTCGAACAGCAACTGGTCAACCTGACGCAACAGAGCGCCGACAATCCCGCCAGCGCCTCGATTTGGCTGGAACTGGGACGCACCCACTTTGAATTGAAAGACTATGGCGCTGCAACAAAGGCGCTGCTACAAGCCACCGCTCTTGCCCCCGACGACACAGCGGCACTGTTCCTGCTGGGACGCAGCTATATGGAGGGCGGAGAAACCGGAACCTTCGTGGGCGGCAAGAAGCCGTTCGACTACCTCTTCGACAACGTCTATCAGCACCTGTCGGCCACAATGTTCGCTCTGCTGGCGTTCTTCATCGCCTCGGCAGCCTACCGCGCCTTCATCGGGCGCACCATCGAGTCCAACCTGTTGCTGGGCGCAGCCGTGCTGGTGATGTTGGGCAACACAACCATGGGCAGCAACCTCACCGGCTGGCTGCCAGACTCGATGAGCTTTCTGCACCTGCCAAACGTTTCGGCGTTCATCATGAAATATCCCAACACAGCCGGTCAGCGCGCCATTATGATATGCGCGGGACTGGGCATCATCGGCTCGTCGCTGCGCATCATCCTCGGCATCGAGCGCAGCTACCTGGGAGGTGAGTGATGAAACGCCTCGACCGCCGCATTATCTTCCTGTTCATCTTCGTCGGCGTGATTGTGCCCCTGATGGTACCGCTGGGGTTCCGCATGGAAACCACCGAGAACGTGCGCATGGTGTATAATCTGGTCGAGCAGACCGCCGCCGCCCGCCGTGACAAAACCATCCTCGTATCGTTCGACTACGACCCCGGCAGCAAGCCGGAGCTGCATCCGATGGCGTGGGCGGTCATCCACCACGCTCTCTCGCACGATATGAAGATTCTCTGCGTGGCCATGTGGCCGATGGGCGTGAAGATGTGCCAGGACACCTTCGACTCGCTCGACGACGACTTCCCCAACCTCGATTATGGCGTGGACTGGGTAAACCTCGGCTATAAAGCCGGGGGCATGGTGACCATGCAGAAAATGGGCAAGAACCTGCGAGACGTCTTCCCCACCGACATCACCGGCATCCCCGTCGAAGAGCTGCCCATCATGAAGGGCATCGAGAAGAACTTCGACGGCATCGCCTTCGTCTGTTCGTTCTCCGCAGGCGTTCCCGGCATCAAGGAATGGGTGATGGTGGCCCACGACGACTATGACGTGCCCACAACCGGCGGCACCACCGCCGTCAGCGCGCCGTCCATCCTGCCATATGTGAACCAGCAGCAACAGCTTACCGGCCTGCTGGGCGGAATGAAGGCCGCCGCTGAATACGAACTGCTCATCGAGCAGCCAGGTCCGGCCACCGCCGGAATGGACGCGCTCTCCATCGCCCATCTCATCATCATCCTGTTCATTGTCATCGCCAACGTGACTTATCATCTCGATAAAAAGAAGCAGCGAGGTTAACCCATGGAAGTCTTTGCAACAAGACTGGGCGTCTGGCTGGGCGCATTCTTCACTTTCGCCATTTTCAGCTTTCTGTACAAGGACAACCCGGTGTACAAGGTCGCCGAGCAGATATTCGTCGGGCTGTCGGCTGGCTACTGGTTCATCTACACCATCTACAGCATCCTCATCCCCAATCTCTACGTGAAACTGAGCGCCAACTTCGCCGACAACTGGCTGTTGCTCATCCCGGCGTTGCTGGGTGTGTTCATGCTGTTGCGGCTGCTGCCGCAGGCGGAGTGGCTGAGCCGGTTCCCCATCGCCATGATGATTGGCACTACGGCAGGCATCGGCTTCGTGCGCTACCTGTCGTCGGATGTGCTCAATCAGCTCAACGCGACGATCATAAACCCGTTCACCGGCAGCGACTGGGTCATGGTTGTGGGGCAGGTATTGCTGGTGGTTGGAACTCTTTGTGCAATTGTATATTTTTATTTCAGCAAAAAGCATGAAGGCGCTGTGGGCGTGACTGCGCGTGTGGGCATCTATTTCCTCATGGTCAGCTTCGGCGCCGCCTTCGGATATACGGCCATGGCGCGTATCAGTTTGCTCATCGGGCGTTTGCAGTTCCTGCTGGGCGACTGGCTGGGCATCTTGCCGCAATAATCGAGTGCAACAAGCTCTATGATCATACATTACTATCGTGAGGGACAATGAAAGTTTTCAGTGTAGCGGGGTACCACCACACCGGCAAGACCACTGCGGTTTGCCGACTCATCGGCGGACTGCGCAAGCGCGGGCACAAGGTGATGTCTATCAAGGACATCCACAGCGAAGGCTTTACTTTGGACAGCCAGGGGAGCAACTCCTGGAAACACGCAGATGCCGGCGCCGAGCCGGTGTTCGCCAGGGGACTGCGCGAGACAGGGCTTCTGTGGCGACGGGCGCTCGGCCTGCCGCAGATGCTCACCTATCTCGACGCCGACTGGGTGGTTGTCGAGGGCATGAAGGACACGGCCATTCCGCGCATCGTCTGCGCCGAGACCGAAGCGCAGCTCGAAGAACTGGTTGACGACACGGTGTTCGCCATTTCCGGCAAGATTGCCGACAACCTGCGCGAATGGCGCGGCATTCCGGTGATTTCGGCGCTGAACGACCCCGAGGCGCTGGTCGAGCTTGTCGAGCGCAAGGTGTTCGACGTGCTGCCTCTCGTTGACGACGCCTGCTGTTTTGCCTGTGGGTTAGGGTGCTATGGAATGGTTGGCTCCATTCTGAGCGGCGACAACCCCCGAGAAGCTTGCAGCCGCGACGACAGAAGCGTGCGCTTGCGCGTGGCAGGGCAAGACCTGCACATTGTGCCGTTCATCCAGACAATTCTGCGCGACGTGGTGCGCGGCATTGTGAGCAACCTGAAAGGCGTGCGACCAGGGTCTATCGAACTGACTATTTCAGATAATGACAGCGATGCGGGAAAAACAGATGAGAAGCATTGAAAAGCTTGAGCAACAACTCGCTCTCTTAAACGGGTGCAATCCGGACACACAGCGCAAGCACACGCAAACGCTCTGCGAGCTGGCATACGCTTACTCGCTGGTGGATGTGAAGAAAGCCCGTGAATACGCGATCAAAGCGCAGAGTCAGGCGCGTGAGCTCCATGACAAGACTCTCGAATCGCTTGCATTGCGCTACATCGGCATTTCCTATGGCACAGAGGGCAATGCAGACAAAGCGGTTGAGTACTACATGCAGGCGATGGCCATCGCACGTGAAGTTGATTACGAGGATGGTGTTGCAAGTTGCCTCAACAACCTGGCAATCAACTATCACAACACAGGCAGGCATAAGGAAGCGCTCGATTTCTATCATCAGGCTCTTACCATATACAAACAAATCGACGACCAGTCCGGCGTAGCCATCAGCTATATCAACATCGGCGAACTGTACTTTGACTGGGGCGACAGCGAGAAAGCGCTGCAATACCAGCTTCAAGGCATCGAGATAACCGAAGCCATCGAGCGCCCCGACATCACTATCGACCCGCTGATTCAAATCGGCAGAATCTACTCGGCGCAGGACAACTCCGAAAAAGCCATGGAGTATTATACACGAGCGCTGGCCCTTGCCGAACAAGAAGGCCTCAAGGAGCGAGCTTCTCAGTCCAGCAGCAAAATTGGCCACTTGCATCGTCGCGCCAATAGTTACGAAGAAGCGCTGATCTACTTCAACCAGGCGCTCGAGCTATCCACGCAAACCGGGCATAATGAGGGCATTGCATATTCGCATTACGATATCGGGCTTGTCGAGCTGGAGCTTGGCCACATCGACAAGGCAGAGCAGAATCTGCTGATGGCGCTGCAAATTGCCCGTGAAATCAATTACAAAGACCGAATCGCAAGCTTTCTGCGCAGCCTGGGGCAAGTGAAGATATTGACTGAACAGTGGGACGCCGCCCGATGCTATCTGGATGAAAGCCTCGCCGTTGCCAAGTCGGCAAAGTTCCCACGCGAAACGCTTCGCACCTTGCTCACGCTCTCCTATCTGTTCGAGCAAACCGAGCATTACAAAGAAGCTCTGGAAGCATACCGCGAATACACTTCGCTCAAGGACAGTATCTTCAATGAAGAAAAGAACAAGGCCATCACCGAAATGCAGACCAAGTACGAAACTGAGCAAAAAGAGAAGGAAGCCGAACTGCTGCGTCTGAAGAACGAAGAACTCGAGAACTCCTACAGTATGCTCCAGGATACGCAGAACGAGCTTATCAACCTCGAGAAGCGTAACTCGGCTCTGGCGCTGGCTGTTACCGCTCACCACGAACTCAACCAGCCGCTCATGGTGATGAAAGGCAATCTCGACATGTTCCACCTCGAAGCCCAGAAGAATAAGCTCACAGAAAAGCAGCTCCATTACCTTGACAGAGTAGAGCAGTCCTTCAATCGAATGACGCAGATTCTGAACAAGTTCAAGACATCAACCCACCTCACCTTCGACAACTACGCTCAGAATACGCCCATGATTGTATTTGAAGATAAGACAGAATTCGGGGATAAAGAAACAGTCCAGAACACGCTTCCAGAGAAATGAATATTTCAGATATTGATGGTGATGCAGGAGAGATAGATGAAAAGCATTGAAGCGCTCGATCAGCAACTTGGTCTTCTCAACGGCTGTGACACGGAAACACAGCGCGAACGTGCGAAGACGCTCTGTGACCTGTCATACGCCTATGCGTTGGTGGACGTGGCAAAAAGCCTTGATTGTGGCTTTCGGGCGCTCGGCGCCGCCCGTGAGCTTCATGACAGGCATATCGAATCGCTGGCGTTGCGCTACATCGGTGTAGCTTACGGCGTTAAGGGTATGCCAGATAAAGCGGATGAAAACTACATTCAGTCGATGAACATTGCGCGTGAGATTGGCTACGATAAAGGTGTAGCGCGATGCCTTAACAACCTGGCAATCAACTATCACAACTCAGGCAAGCACAAGGAAGCGCTCGATTATTATCGGCAGTCACTCGCCATTTCCAAGCAAATCGACGACAAAGCCTGCGTAGCCGTCTGCAACATGAACATCGGCGAACTGTATTTCGGTTGGGGCGACAACGAGAAAGCGCTGCAATACCAGCTTCACTGCCTCGAGATTGCCGAAGCCATCGAGCGCCTCGACATTATCATCGACCCGCTGGCAAACATCGGTAACATCTACGCGGCGCAAAACAACCCCGAAAAAGCCATGGATTTTTATGTGCGCGCGCTGGCCATTGCCAAAAAGATTGGCCTGAAAGAGCGCGCCTCGCAAACCAGCAGCAAGATCGGGCATATGCACAGCCTCGCCAAACGCTATAAAGAAGCGCTGGCCTCCTTCAACCTGGCGCTCGATCTGTCCACGCAAACCGGACACAAAGAGGGCATTGCATATTCGCATTACGATATCGGGCTTGTCGAGCTGGAGCTTGGCCACATCGACAAGGCAGAGCAGAATCTGCTGATGGCGCTGCAAATTGCCCGTGAAATCAATTACAAAGACCGAATCGCAAGTTGCCTGCGCAGCCTGGGTAAGGTAAAGATTCAACAACAACACTGGGACGATGCCCGACGCTATCTCGACGAAAGCCTGGCCGTGACCGAAGCGGCACAGCTACGCCGCGAATCCATGCACACCTGTCTCGCGCTTTCAAAACTGTTCGAGAAAACCGAGCGCTACAAAGAGGCGCTGGACGCATACCGCAAATACGCCTTGCTCAAAGACAATATTTTCAATGAAGAAAAGAGCAAAGCCATCGCCGAGATGCAGACAAAGTATGAAACTGTGCAGAAAGAAAAGGAAGCCGAACTGCTGCGCCAGAAAAACGAAGAACTCGAGAACTCCTACTACATACTCCAGGATACGCAGAACGAGCTAATCCGCCTCGAGAAGCGCAACTCGGCTCTGGCGCTGGCTGTTACAGCCCACCATGAACTCAACCAACCGCTCATGGTGATGAAAGGCAATCTCGACATGTTCCACCTCGAAACCCCGGAAGACAAGCTCACGGTAAAACAGATCCATTACCTCAACAGAATCGAGCAGTCCTTCACTCGGATGACTCAGATTCTGAACAAGTTCAAGACATCCACCCACCTCACCTTCGATAACTACGCCAAGAACACGCCCATGATTGTATTTGAAGACATGGCAGAGTTCGATGACGAAGAAACAGTCCAGAACACGCCTCCAGAAAAATGAACAAGCGGGTGACGTTGCATGAAGACCGCGTTATCAAGCGGTTTGACGATCACGAGCATTTCTTGCGCGAGAAACGGGTTTACGATGCGCATCCCGACTTTGCCCCAACCCTGCTGAGCGACAACGGCAGCGACATGATTATCATCGAGCGAGTGCCTGGCATTCCGCTCATCGAGTGCGACACCCCCGATTTCCATATGGCTGGGGGATTGCTGGCCGATCTGCATATGTTCCAGCGGCACAAGGAAATGGCGCTCACGATGGTTGACACCAACCCGCGAAACTTCCTCCAGGGATCCAGCCGGGGCTGGCTCATCGATTTCTCGCACATCGCCCTCGACTACCCTGAACCCGACCTCATTCACTTCCTGCTGTTCTGGGCTGCCAACCAGCCGCACGATGCCTTCATGCACACCTGTCAGGTGTTCATCGGAGCGTACCGCGCTCGCCTTCCTCTCGACCCAGGCCGCTGGCTGTCGGCGTTGCCTGCTGTTATCCAGCGTTTCGACCAGCGTCGTCAGCGCTACGGGAAATCAGAAAAGTACGCCGGCAATGACGTGCTTCGCAATAGAACCTTTCTCGAACATTCAGCGCAGCAGTTGCTGCGCCCGTAAGCTCTGCACCGCCTGAATGATGACCGCCGCTGCGCGGTCGATATCCACTTCGGTCGTTCCGCGTCCCGTTGACAACCTCAGTGTGCCTGCCGCGACATCCAAAGGCACACCCATCGCCTGCAACACTGATGATATCTCTATCGATCCCGTGTGGCATGCCGATCCGGCAGACGCGGCAACCTCGCCCTTCATAGCCAACAGCAGGTCGGCGGCCAACAGGCCGGCAAAGCCCACGCTGAGCGTGTTGGGCAGCCGCAGCTCTGGATGGCCGTTCAGTCGGGGAAAGAGATCGGCGTCGAGCAGGGCGCGGTAGAGACGATCACGCATGGCGCGCATGTGGCCGGCATATTCATCCAGTCGCGCCGAGGCCAGTTGGCAAGCAACGCCCAGCGCCACAATGTATGGCACGTTCTGTGTGCCGGGGCGTAGTCCGTTCTCCTGGTTCGCGCCGTACATAAGCGGATATAGCGGCGTGTCGCGACGCACATACAGCGCGCCGACACCCTTGGGAGCATACATCTTTTGCCCGGCGATACTCAGTAAATCAACGCCCAGCTCGTCCACATCCACCGGCGCTTTGCCCACCGCCTGAGCGGCGTCTGTGTGCATCAGCGCCCCATGCTCGTGGGCTATGGCCGCCAGCTCTTTCACCGGTTGCAGTGTGCCGACTTCATTGTTGGCCAACATCACGCTCACCAACGCCGTTTCAGGCCGCAGAGCGACGCGCAGATCGCTGGGGGCAACACGGCCTGTGGCGTCCACCGGCAACCGCGTACCGCAGTGGCCTTCGCTTTCGAGGTGACGGCAAACATTCTCTATGGATGGATGCTCGACCATGCTGATAACAACATGGGCATTGCGCCGCTTAAGCGCTCGCATCACTCCCAGGAGGGCGAGATTGTTGGACTCGGTGCCCCCGCTGGTGAAGATGATTTCATCGGGACACGCGCCCACGCAGGCGGCAACCTGCTCACGGGCGGCGTAAATGGCCTCTTCGGGCTGTTCTCCGAAAGCGTGGCCGCTGACGGGGTTGCCAAAATGCTCACACAGATAGGGCATCATGGCCTCGAGCGCCTCCGGCGCGACCGGCGTTGTGGCATTGTAGTCGAGATAAACAGGTTGCATCATTCCCCCCGGATAACGTCTCAGTCAGCTTTCGCGTCGCCGGTTTCGGCTTGCTCCCATTGCTCCACCAGCGCGCTGCCCTTGCGGGTGAGGTGGCGATAATCGCCCTCGCGGGTGGTGACGCCTTCCTTGTCGAACTGGTTGATGAGTGGCAGACACATGCGGCGGTTGCCCTTTACAAGGTCGCGAAAATCGGCCACGGTGATGGGTTCGCCGGTGGCGACCAGGCGCTTCAGCAACGTCTGGCGGACGCCGTCAACCACATGGGCGTGAATCCAGTTACCCTCGATGTAATAGGCCCGGCCTCGGTGCACCAGCAGTCGCAGAATCTGCCGCAGGCGGCCCTCGTCAAAGCCCTTCTCGGCGGCTCTCTCGATGAGGTTGTTGAGCAGCGGCAGGTGCATGCCTTCGTTGCGCAGGTAGTTATCGACAAAGTCTATCTGGCTCCAGTCTTTGCGATCCAGCTTCACCGAGTGGTCGGGCAGCGTCCAGGTATGCTTTTCGCGCTTCAGCCGGCTGGTTTGTATCAGCTCATCCAGCAGCAGGTGCATGGCCGACTCGGTGTCGGGGTCGCGGCCAACGCCAAACAGCCCCATCAATTCCTCGAAGCTGCGACCCTCTGCCACGAGCGGATTGCGCTTGTGGTGCAGCTCGATGTTGCGCACCACGCGCTTGGCCATCTTTTCCTTGCGCTTGCGCTGCCAGAGGTAAACTTTCTCTTTTCCGGCCAGCGTGAGGATGTCGTCGGACAGGCCATGCGAGACCACCTCGAGCACCTCCTGCGCCGAAGCGCCCAGCAGGTCGGCCACGCGCTCGTGGCCAACGGGCGACACACGCTTGCGCACCTCGGCCGCCACAAGCTCCGGCAGCCCGCCCTCGGCAATCTCGCGCAGCCGCTCGATGAGCTTTTCCGGCCTGCGCCGGTGATGCAGCGGTTGTGGATCGAATATCTCGCCGCCGCCAAGTGTGCGGTCGCCACTGCTGCTGCGAATGACGAAGCAATCGCCGTGCATGGCAATCAGCGGCTGGTCGAGATGAATTTGCACGATGGCCGCGTCGCCGCCTTCAAGGCGATTGCGGTCGATGAGGTGAACACGGGCGACTGTGTGCACCGTGCCCAGCAGAAAGTTCACCTGTGACCACAGCTCGAGCGCCTTGCCATGCGCAAACAGGCGCAGGTGGGCGTCGAGAATGCCGGTGGGCTGCAATACGCGATCCGACAAGGCCATACCGCGATGCACGTCGGCGCGGTCGAGGCCGGGCAGGTTGAGGGCGGCGCGGTCACCGGTGCGCACTTCGTCCACCTCGCGTCCATGACGTTCGAGCCTGCGCACACGCAGTTTCTGGGCGCCCGGCAGCATGTATAGCTGCCCCTCGCGGCGAACGCAGCCGCTCAACACCGAGCCGTTGACAACTGTGCCGTGACCGGGTACGGAGAAATGGCGGTCGATGAAAAGGCGAAATATGTGGCCTTCAGCGCGTTCGGGAACACGCTGGGGCATTGCTTCGAGTTCCCGCACCAGTTCATCGAGCCCGGCGCCGGTGCGTGACGACACCGGCACAATCGGGCAGTCTTCGAGAAAGCTGCCCCCGGTCAGCTCGCATATCTCCTCACGCGCCAGTTCGATGACCTCATCATCAACGAGGTCGCTCTTGGTGAGCGCCACCAGGCCAGTTTGAATCTGCAATGTCTGCATGATGGCCAGGTGCTCGCGTGTCTGCGGCATCACGCCCTCATCGGTGGCCACCACAAGCAACGCGAAGTCGATGCCGCTGGCGCCGGCCACCATCGTGCCGATGAAATCGGCGTGGCCAGGCACATCGACAACACCCAGGCTATTGCCGGAGGGCAGGTCGAGGTGGGTGAAGCCGAGACTGATGGTGATGCCGCGCAGTTCCTCTTCCTTGTGCGTGTCGCACCAAGCGCCGGTCAGTTTCTGAATGAGGGTGGTCTTGCCGTGGTCGATGTGCCCGGCGGTACCCATTATGAGATGCTTCACAGCGTCTCCTTCACCGCCTCCGCCACAACGGGGATGTCGTCGTCGAACAGGCTGAGAACGTCGAACAGCAGGCTGCCCTCGCGCAGGATGCCCAGCACAGGCTTGTCGCGTTGCAGCAAGCGATGATGGACTTTCTCGGCGAAGTGGCGGTCGCGACGGTCGGAAGACAGCAGACGCACAGCGCGACTGTCGATGACAAGATGCGGCAACGTGCCACCGCCCACCTGGGCTTTGCTGTCGATTATCTCCGCCGCAACGCCAGCCGACTGCAACGCGGCCAGCAGCTTCGTGGCCAGTCTTTCGATTTCCTGCGGTTTGCGGTCGAGCATAGCGAACAGCGGCACTCTGGCCAACAGGTCTTCATCGCGCAGGAAGGCGCGGACAACGAACGACAGCGCCGCGAGGGTGAGCTTGCCCACTCGCAGGGCGCGCATCATCGGGTGACGCGCCAGGCGCTCGACGTGGCAGCCCTTGCCCACCACGATACCGGCCTGCGGGCCGCCCAGCAGCTTGTCGCCAGAGAAGCAGACGAGGTCGGCGCCGGCGGACAGACTGCTTTTCACATCCGGCTCACGTTCGAGGTCAAGCGATTCCGGCTTGCGCAGCAGGCCGGAGCCGATGTCATAGACCAGCAGCAGATTATGTTCTCTCGCCAGAGCGGCAAGCTCTTCCAGATCCACGTCTTCGGTGAACCCGCCGATGTAAAAATTGCTCTTGTGCGCCTTGAATATGACCGCGGTGTTCTCGGTGATAGCCTCTTCGTAGTCGCGCAGATGGGTGCGATTGGTTGTGCCCACTTCGACCATCCTCGCACCGCCGGCCGCCATGATCTCCGGTATGCGAAAGCTGCCGCCGATCTCGATGAGTTCTCCCCGCGAGATGATGACCTCGCGTCCCTCAGCGAATGTCTTGAGAATGAGCAGCACAGCCGCGGCGTTGTTGTTCACCACCACCGCGTCCTCGGCGCCGGTGACAAACCGTAGCAGCTCGCGGATCAGCTCGATGCGGCTTCCCCGCCCGCCACTGTCCAGGTCGAACTCGAGATTGCAGTAACCGGCGCAGGTACGCGCCAGTTCGAGGGTGAGCGCCCGACCCAGCGGCGCACGGCCGATGTTGGTGTGGATGACCACGCCGGTACCGTTGATGATGGGGCGCATGGATGGTTCGCTGATGCGGCGGATGGTGGCGGCGGTCTCGGCGGCGATGGCATCGAGGTCAACCTCGAAGCCCGACTCGACAGCGCGGCTGCGGGCCAGCTCGATGCCGGCGCGTGCGGCCCACACGGACAGCGGGTGCCCGAACCGCTCCACAAGCGGCTTGATGACGGGGTGCTCCAGCAGCGTATCGACGCCTGGGAGCAGGCGCAAAGATGTGTTGCTCATTAGCGCTCCTCACGGCAAAAATGGCCGAGAGGGCAGGAATCGAACCTGCCACGGACGGTGTTATCCGCCCGCTACCGGCTTTGCAGGCCGGCTGAGCCACCAGACCCATCCTCTCTACCGGAAGCAAAGCAGAGGGCGCGCCTGGCTGTCAACTGCTTTCTGCTAAAGAAACAGGGGCGCTACCCCTGAACCCCATCCACTTTTTGCAAAAAGTGGAATCAAAAACTCTTGGCGGATGCTAACGCATCCTATGTACAAGATAATTTTTGCATTGGATGTTTTGTACACAGGAAACGAAGTTTCCGTTAAAAGTTTTGGTCTCGCTTTTTACAAAAAGCGAGCTACGGCATAGTTCAGTGTTTCTTTAAGAGGTTCAGGGGTGGAACCCCTGTCTTTGGCGTTATGACTGCGTTTGTTCGGCTTTTAGCTTGTTGAAGTGCAGTGCCAGCCGGCTCTTGCGACGCGAGGCTGTGCGCTTGTGAATGACATGGCGCTTGGCGGCCTTGTCGAGTTGGGCGTAGATTTCGTGCAACAGCTTCTCTTTCTCTTCGATGGGCATATCACTGCGCATCTTGCGGGCGAGACTCTTTATGGTGTTGCGGACGTAATGGTTACGAGCGGCGCGCTTTTTGTCCTGGCGCAGTCGTTTTTCGCATGAAGCATGATTGGGCATTTGCCACCTCCGTTTTCATTGTTGCAAACATGTGACGAAAGGACATTTATGCCCATTTACTGTCAACAACTTTCTCAGTAATTCGCTTACCAGCGCCCCAGGATGGGTCGCGAGAGCAGCAGGTTCAGCTCCTCGCGCTGCCGCAGAAGATTGAAATGGCTGCGATTCACGGTAATCTGCGCCTGAAAATAATCGAGGCGAACGCGCTCGGTATCCAGAAAGCTCAACATGCCCAGACGATACTTCTCCTGCGCCATCTCGTGGTTGTCCGCGGCCAGTTCCAGCTTCTGGATGTAAAGGTCGTGCATCGAGCGCAGATGATTCCAGTCCGCCACCTGCTGCTCGAACTCGAGCCGCTTCTGTTGCAGCATGTCCTCCAGCCCCAGCATACGGCGGCGCATTGCCCACTTCTGCCGACGATGCGTCTGGCCGTGCGTGAGGAAGTTCAGCAGGTTATACTTGGCGGTGAGTCCCAGTGAATAGCTGTCATCGAGCAAATCGCTGTCGATGGGGTCACCGGCGTCGGGTCCCGAGGCGCCATAGCTCCAGCTTGCGGAGAGCGTGAGATTGGGCATGAAACGCCGGAACGATTCGCGCAGGCTGATGCGGTCGGCGTCGATGCCCTCCTCTTCGAGACGCACTGCAAGCGGCTTTTGCCAGGAAAGCGCCAGCGGTTCGAGGTCGAGGCCGGGGTCGGCCAGCGCCCAGCCCATATCTTCGAGATTGAGCAGGTTGAACAGGTTCTGCCGCAGTGTTGCGAGAACGATTGCCTGATTCTCCATGGCGATGCGGGCATCGATGAGATTGATCTCGCTCTGCTTGAGATCGAGCAGCGAACGTTTATCGGTGTCGAACAGAATCTGCGTCTGTTCGTGTGTTTTTTGTTCAATAGCGTACTGTGCCGTGAGGATTTCACCGGTGCGTTCCGCCTCGATGACGCCCAGATACTGCGACACCACAGTGCAGGCGATTTGTTTGCGCAGGGCTTCCAGAGACAGCTCGGCCATAGCCAGATAGATGTACTGGCGACGGTATTCATACCAGTCGCTGTCTTGCAGAGAAACGCTCTTGGAAATACTCAGCGACGAGGTGTAGCTCGCGGAGACGTCGCTCTCGCTGTAGGAATAGCTGACCGAGGCCTGCGGCAGGAAGTTGTGGAAGCTCGAGGTGAGCGAACTGCGCGTGCTCAGTTCATCCAGCAACTGCTGCCGAATGGCGGTTGCGTTCTCAACGCCGTGCTCGACGAGTGTCTCCAAAGAATATGGCTGGGCTGCAAGAGCCAGCGCGAAGCAGCACAGTATGGTGGCGATGATAGTTTTTTTCATGAATCCCCCAGTTGTCAGAATAGCTGTAGCAGCAGATATACGACTACGTTGAACAGGCCGATGAGCCCACAAAGAGCCAACATGAACAGATATAGGTATTTGAAAACATATCGCTGGGCATAGGCCATCACCACGGCGACATCGAGCTTCTGCTCGGCAAGGTCGAGCCAGGAGCGCGCCTTATAGTGCTCCATCAGGTATGGGACGAGATTGCGCAGGGCCTGTCGCGTCAGTTCATAGGCAAGCTGCGAGATAAACCGGCGCAACCCACGTGCCACCGGCGCGGGGATTTTCCCGCTCTGCTCGAGGGTTGCCAGCCGCTCCCAGGTTGCCTTCCAAGCCCGCTGCTCCCACGCGCACACCACCGACTCGGTGTCCTCTTCGTTCACGGCGGCGTACAGAAAATCATCGATGTAGCGATTCACCAGGTGGAAAAGCCACACCTTCTTGCGCCAGAGATAGCCGGGAGTGAAGGGCACCAGCTTGCCAAAAACACGCAGCCGCCGCCTGGGTAAAAACAGAAACGCCATGATGAGCCAAACATAGAAGCAACCGATGCCGATGTTGGCGAGAAGCAATATCAGAGCTTTCAGCGCGATCATTGTCTATACCTCATCCAGAATATGGCCAAGCTTAGCCTTTTTGGTTTGCAGGTACTCACGGTTGTCCTCACGCGGCTTTATCTCGATGGGTACGCGCTCGGTGACTTCGAGGCCGTAGCCGGCCAGTCCCACCAGCTTGCGCGGGTTGTTGGTGAGCAGCCGAATGCGATGCAGACCGATGTCTCGCAATATCTGCGCGCCAATGCCGTAGTCGCGCAGATCGGCGTGGAAGCCGAGGCGCTCGTTGGCTTCGACAGTATCGAGACCGCTGTCCTGCAAGCGATAGGCGTGAATCTTGTTGATAAGCCCGATGCCGCGCCCTTCGTGCTTCATGTAGAGGATAACGCCCCTGCCCTCCTTCTCGATCATGGCAAAGGCGCGTTCGAGCTGCTCGCCGCAATCACAGCGCATGCTGAACAGCGCGTCGCCGGTGAGGCATTCGGAGTGAACGCGCACCAGCACGTTTTCCACCCCAGCCACCTCGCCCTTCACCAGCGCAATGTGATACTCACCGGTCAACCGGCTGCTGTATGTCATGATGCGGAACTCCCCGAAGCGCGTGGGCAGCTTCGCCTCCGATACCTTCTGCACATAGCTTTCGGTGCGGCTGCGCCAGCGGATGAGATCGCGGATGGTGAGCAGGCGGATGTCGTGTTTGGCGGCGAACGCCTCCAGGTCTGGCAACCGGGCCATCTCGCCGTCGTCGCGGATGACCTCGCAGATGGCGCCCACAGGCTCGAGGCCCGCGAGGCGCGCCAGATCGACGGCAGCTTCGGTGTGTCCGGCGCGTTTGAGCACACCGCCCGGCTCTGCCAGCAAGGGAAAGATGTGCCCCGGGCGGACGAAGTCCCCTGCCTTCGCGGCAGAATCAGCGAGCCGAAGCAGGGTCTGGCAGCGGTCACTGGCCGAGATGCCGGTGGTGGTGTTAGCGCGGGCATCCACAGACAGCGTGAACTTGGTACCGTGCTTCTCGGTATTGCGCTCGGTCATCAACGGCAGATCGAGCGCCTTGCCACGCTTGGACATCATTGGAGCGCACAGCAGGCCACGCGCTTCACGTATCAGAAAATTGACCATCTCCGGCGTTATCTTCGCGGCGGCGCAAATCAGATCGCCCTCGTTCTCGCGGTCTTCATCGTCCACCACCAGCACGAAGCGGCCCTCGCGGATGTCCTCGACAGCCTGCTCGACGGTGCAAAAATTGCTCATCAGACGCGGCCTTCGTTATGCAGTTGGACAAAATAGCGTATCGAGCGGTCGTAGGTTCGCTCGGCGTCGGACGGGAAGTAGCAGGCGGGGAGTTCCCCCATGTTGCGGTGGTAGGCAACGCATTCGCAGCAGATGCCTTTCTTGTTGCAACTATAGGTACAGTTGCACCATTGCAGGTTGCGCTTCTTGTTCTCGCAGTTCATATCAGTTATCCTTGAAACAGCCTGACAAACAGCAATGGCCGTCGCCGATGACAGCCGCATCAGGGCAATCGGACTGTTCGGTAATTCGTATGTTCATGTCAGGGTTTGCGCACAGCCCAAACTGTTCAACCTTTTTCTTCCATCAATTTCTTCTGCATCAGTCTTCCATTTTCAACAAAGCCTGCCAGGCGTTTGCAATGTCCTCCGGCGGCGGAGAGGTGATGTCGATCACATGGCCGGTGCAGGGATGCGTGAACGCCAGCCGCGCCGCGTGCAGCATCTGGCGCTGAAGATGTTTCTTCTGTATGGCGCGCAGGCGCTTGTGAAGATACCCTGGCGTTGCGGCCAGTTCCCGCCGTGCGGTACTGTATGCGCGGTCGCCCAGCACGGGGTGCATGATGTGTTCGAGGTGAACGCGTATCTGGTGGGTGCGGCCTGTCTCGATGTGCACACGCAACCACGCGAAGCGGCCACTCCGCTCCTCGACGAACCAGTGAGTGACGGCCTGCTTGCCGTCGTCGCGCACAGCCATGCGCTTGCGGTCACGGTGGTGCCTGCCAATGCCGGTATCCAGGCTGCCGGCGTCTTCCACCGGCTCGCCCAACACAAGGGCGATGTATTCTTTGCGCACCTGCCTCTCGCGGAAAAGCGTGGAGCAGAGGCTGTGCGTACGGTCGTCCTTTGCCACCAGCAGCAGGCCGCTGGTGTCTTTGTCCAGACGATGCACCAGTCCGGGGCGCAAGGGGCCGTGCCCGGCGGCCAACGCCGCAAAGCGATGCGCCAGGGCGTTGGCGAACGTGCCCGCGGCGTGGCCAGGGCCAGGGTAAACGCTCATGCCGGCGGGTTTCATCACCACAGCCAGCCACTCGTCCTCGAAGGCCACCTCGAGCGGGTAATTCTCCGGCACGATTTGGCGCGGAACAGGTTCGGGCAGCCACACAGCGATTTCCTCGCCCGGCGACAGCCGGTGGCTCTTACGAACTACCTCGCCGTTCACGCGTACCTGGCCTGCTGCAATGAGCCGCTCGATGAACGACCGCGAGAACAGCTCCTGCGTGTCCTGCTCTGCCAGAAAGCGGTCGAGGCGGTCGCCCTCTCGACTGCACATAAACAGCAAATCGGGTTGCTGCTGCTGGGGAATGCTCACGAGTCGTCGTGCTCCTTGCCGCCTTTTCGCTTCTCGATGTTATACAATCCCACGACAGCGCCGATGGGGATGCCGCCGGTGTCCCGCACGACAGCGCTGCGCAACGTAATGTGACGCTTGAGCGCCGGGATGAAATATTGCTGCGGCTCGGCTTTGCCGCGGTCACGCAACAGGTCGTTGATGTAACGAATCACCGTGTTATCGACTTCCGGCGGGAAGTTCGACTCACGCACATTCACCTCGGTGGACAGCACGGGAAACACATCGATTACATTATCGCTGATAAACTTGATCTGGCCCTCGAAGGTGAGGATTATGTAGCCGTTCTCGGTCAGTTTCAGCATAGCCTGAATGCGTCCCAGGTGCTCGACGATTTTCTCCTTCTTCGCCTGGTCAAAGTGACTGACGGTGGAAACCGCTTTGGCCGTCAGTTCGATGAGTTCCTGAACGGCTGCGTCGTTGCGCTCTTCGAAAACATCGGTGTCGATGGCGAGGTTATAGTTGCCCCTCGCAATTTCCTGTAACAGGTGGCGCAAGTCGGTGAGCGAGCGTGACTGAAACCCCGACACATTGAAAAAGAACACCACTCCAACGATGAAAATGAAAACGAGGAAGATGATACAGATGTTTTGAATCTCTTTCTGGCGCTCAACAATGCGTTCTTCGAGCTGCTGGGCGTTTTGCACCTCGTCAATGTCGATGCGGGTAATCTGCAACAGCGCCACCAGCGCCACGCACAACAACAGAATCGTGATGATGAAGCCACGGATGCGGCGTGTGAGGGAATACTTCATGCCTTGCCTCCCGTGCTCTCGCTCTGCTCCGAGGTGTCGCGGATGATGTCGTTGATGCGGGCCTTGGGACCCAGCAGCACCAGCACGTCACCCTCTTTGATGATGTCGTTTGCGCCAGGCATGTCGTTGGTGCGTTTCTCCATGCGGTTCTCGCCGTCCTCGCTCACATCGAGATGCTCATACTTGATGGCGACGATGTGCACCCCCATTTCGGAAGGCAGGGCCAGCTCCTGTAGCGTGCGCCCCACATAGCTGCGCGGCACCTCGATCTCGACGATGGAATGGCCGGTCGAGAGACTGTAATAGTGCTGCACCTTGCCCGACAGCATCGACATGGCAAGCTGGCTGCCAATCTGCTCCTCGGGGAAAACGATGTTCTTCACGCCAATCAGCTTGAGGATGCGGGCGTGGAGCTTGCTGTCCACTTTGGCATGGATGTTGACCGCCCCCAGCCGCGTGAGGATGACACTGGTGAGCACGCTTACCTCGATGTTCTTACCAATGGCCAGAATAATGCCGTCCATCTCGTCCACGCCAATCTGCTTGAGCTGGCGTTCGTCTGTGCTATCCATGAGGATGGCCGAACTGACGCGCCCCTTCACCTCTTCGATGAGTTTCTCGTCGTTATCGATGACCACGACATCAGCGCCGTTGTCGAACAGCTTGGTGGCCACTGTCGTGCCGAATTTCCCCAGTCCGATTACCAGAAAGCGTCCCATATCCACTCCGTTATGTTCGAGGCCTTTGCATCATTGCAAAGGCTAAGTTTTTGTTCTGTTTTTTCAAAAACAGATCGAGATATTATTTGTCTTATCTACAGACGACAGTGTGTTGTTACACATTGAGTCCTGTAGATAAGGCAAATACAACTCGAAATCTTGTCTCAACATAAATACCAGTCTCGAAATATGCTTGTTTACTATGCAAAGCTCTTTCCCCTTAGCCTACAGTGATCTTTTCCTCGGTATAGGCAAGCGTCTTTTTGTTCTTTGTTTCCGAAAGGGCATAGATGAACGTGAGCGGCCCCACCCGCCCGATGAACATCAGGATGATGATGACGAACTTACCGGCGCTGGTGAGATGCCCGGTAACACCCAGCGAAAGCCCCACCGTGCCGAACGCCGACATCGCCTCGAACACCAGCGAGCGGAAATCTTTGCTCACTTCCGTCACCTGAGGTTCGGCAGAGACGACAGGCGGCGCGGTTTTCTTGGCCACCTCGACAACGGCAACCTCCTGCAACGGAATCCCGGCGCTCTTTTCGACCAGAAACAGCACGGAAACCATGAGGAACAGGAAGCCGATGGAGGCGGCGATGAGTGCCAGCACCCGCTTGAGCATCTCGTCGGAGATGCGGCGGCGAAACACAGACACTCCCTCTCCCGAACGGATGATGGCCACCACACTCAGCATAATGACGGCAAACGTGGTGGTCTTCACGCCGCCGCCGGTGGAACCGGGCGAAGCGCCGATAAACATCAGCAGCAGCGTGGCCAGCGCCGATGTGTCGCTCATCTCGCCGTTATCGATGGTGTTGAAACCGGCTGTGCGGGTCGTCACCGACTGGAACATCGCCGCCAGGGAGCGTTCTCCCAGGTTCATGCCGCGCATCGTCACGTTGTATTCACTAATGAAAAAGATGATGAAACCGGCCAGCAGCAGCACAAGGGTGGTACCCAGAACGAGCTTGGTGTGCAGGCTCAACAGGCCTGGCCTGCGGCGTTCCAGCACGTTGCGGCGCAAGTCCACCAGCACCGAGAACCCGATGCCGCCCACAATGACGAGGCCGACCGTTGTCAGGTTCACGCCCAGGCTCGAGCGGTAGCTGACAAAGCTGTCGGAAAAGAGGCTGAACCCGGCGTTGCAGAAGGCCGATACCGAGTGAAAGATGGCGTAATAGACAGGATCGGGCGGCGGGTTTGCACTGGACACGAAGCCTGCCCAATAGAACACCGCGCCCAGCGCCTCGAAACTGATGGTGACGAAAAAGATGTTTTTCACGAGTGAGATGATGTCGAGCCGGTGGGCCTCGCCCACTACGGTGGAAAGCAGGTTTTCGCTGCGTGAGGTGAGCCTTTGCCCCAACAAAATCGCCAGCGCTGTCGAGATCGTCATGATGCCCAGTCCGCCAATCTGGATGAGCAGCAGAATGACCAGCTGCCCATACGACGACCAGTAGGCGCCGGTGTCCTGAACAATCAGCCCGGTGACGCAGGTGGCGCTGGTGGCGGTGAAGAAGGCGTCGAGCAGGGGGGCGCCGCTGTGTGCGCCCTCGGCCCTGGCCCATGGCAAAGACAACAGAAACGTGCCCACGACGATAGTGATGGCGAAGGTGAGCAGCACAAACCCCGGCGGGTTGCGAGACAGCCTGCCGAAAACGAGCGCGTGATAATGCCGCGAGGCAGCCGAGCGTACGAACAGCAGTGTCTGACGACCAATAATGAACAGGCGAAAGAACCTTAGCGCCTGCACACCGCTGATGAGCGCCAGCCCCAGCGCCAGGTAGTCGATGACGAGGTTGCGCAATGAACGCGGATTGGGCGCGACGCTTGCGGTGCGCACCACCATGTAAAACACGAACATCCACAGCAGCGAACGTGTCAGTATCCACTGAGCGCTCTGATATGCCGGGTCAGCGCTCCAGTGATAGCTCATCAGCAGCAGGACGATGTGCGCCAGAGCGAACAGGTGCATCGCCCACTCGAGAATGCGCGTCCAGTTGAGCAGCGCCTGGTGCAGGCCGCGCATCCACTCACGCAGGGAGCGGGAACTCATGATGAGTGCGATAACCTCACAGCTTGATACCGGCGTCTCTCAAAACGCGCACGGCATCGCGGTAAACGTTCTCTACTGGCTGGTTGGCATCGACGCGCAGCAATATACCGCGTTCGTCAAACAGGCGAACGACGTTGTCGGTCTGGGTGTGAAAGTCTTTCATGCGCTTGCTCACGGCCTCGGGGTTGTCGTCATCGCGGCAGATAACCTCGCCGCCGCAGCGGTCGCACACGCCGTCCACTTTGGGTGGGTGAAACTGGATGTGATAAGTAGCGCCGCAATTGTTGCACATCCGACGCGCCGTGATGCGAGCACGGGCGTCAGAGTCGCTGAGAACGAACAAAACGGCCTTTTCGATGGGGATGGCCTCCAGCAGGTGCTCGGCTTGAAATTGGTTGCGTGGAAAGCCGTCGAGAACATAGCGGTCTCCGGCTGCCGCCAGCGCTTTCTCGACGAGGTGCAGCACGAGATTGTCGGGAACGAGCAGGCCGTTCTCGACATAGTCTCTCGCCTGTTCGCCAATGTCGGTTCCCCGACGTATGTTTGAGCGGAAAAGGTCACCCACCGTAATATGCGCGAGCCCGTGCTTATGCTGCATCAGGTCGGCCTGGGTGCCCTTGCCGCTACCCTGAATTCCCATGAAGGCAAGTCTGGCCATCACTGTCTCCTTATGCATACCTTGTAGGAGTGTATTATCAGCAGATGGGAGTGTTTTCGTCAAGTTTTCCCTTCATCTGGCCCATGTTCGTTCAAGGTTGCCAAAACAAAATCGTTGACCGCCTGCGCTACTTGCTGAAACTGAACCGGATGAAAAGCGTACTGATATTCGGAATAAACGGCTTTGTGGGCAGCGTTATGTGCGCCCCCCTTCCACTGTGGCTTCTGTTGTGGCTGCCGTTGTCGCTTTGTGCCTTTCAGGCTCTGCCTGAATCTTCTATAGTTCAGGCTTTGCCTGAATCTGCCCAAGTTCAGACCCCGCCTGACTCGACACGGGTGCAGGCGATTATCGCTGTGCCGAGTTCTTTGCCGCTGCCCGCCGACTGGTCTGGCTCACCGCCGCCCGTGCCGGTTATACTGCTTGCCGTTGTGCTGCCCGACAGCACCCTGGGCGAGGTGAGCATCGTCTATGCCGAGCCGCCGTTAGACAGCCTGGCTGTGCAGATACTGCGCGCCGCAAGCCTCGTTCCAGCCACAATCGGCGGAACGCCCGTTGCCGACACCGTCCGCGTCACCTTCATATTCGAGGAGCCTGAGACCACAGGGGGGGTGTCCGCAGACAGCCTGGCAGCGTTGCGGATTCGTCAACGCGAGAACATCGAGGCCTGGCATCAGGCGCATGTGCGGCACCAGTCATCCGCTGCTCTGCCAGTGGGCGCGTTGCGAGAAAACTTTCACCTGCTTGGCCTGCCCGGTAACTCAGAGCCACTGTTCCGCGACGGCTTTTCTGTGCACGAGGGGGCGTTTCTGCCCATGTTCGAGCTACAGCAGTGGCTGCCGTTCTATCACCTCGACCGCCACAATGATGCCCTGCACCTGAACACGACACCATATGTGCTGGCTCCCACCTACTCCCGCGCCATTCTTGGCGTGGGCGGCGAGCAGATGAATCACGCGGCCATCTCGTTACGCAAGGGACACATGTTTAGCAGGCCAACCCTGCGCGCCCGTTTCGACTACGCCGGCTATGAAGGCCGCTGGACTGGCCAGAACGAGACCGCCGGAGACTTTTTCGTCCAACTGGCAGACAGCCTGGCCGGCGCCGAACTGCGGCTGCAATTCGTCCAGTTCGACCAGGAAATCCCTGCCGCACGGCTCAGTCCGTCCATCCAGACAAGCCTGGGCAAGGTAAACCACCGGCTCGACGAGGTGACGGCCACCCTGAGTTGGCATAGCTACACTGCCGGGGTACGGCAAACGAGGTGTGAGATCGGGCAGCAGGGCGCGCTATGGGACAGCCTACGCCGCACATGGCTGCTGCGAGCCGAGCACAACCTGATTGGCCAACGCCTGCTGGCGCAGCTCGAGCGCACTTCAGACGAAAACCTGTGGACGCTACGCGCCGATGGCGGCTGGCAGACGCTTTCATGGTCACTGCTGCTGCAAGACGCCAACACATTCGCCCCGGAGCAGCACTATGCGCTACGATTGAACACGCTGCCCTGGCTGACGCTGGGCGTGTCTTTTGCCGACAGGCCGCTGCGACTGCGTGGCGGCATCGAGCGCGGCGAACGCAGGCTGATGGGTAGCCTGCTGTTAGGCAACGAGCCGAATTCTGTGCGACTGGAGGCAGGGGCGGTCGAGCTTGAGCAAACTGTTGGCGGTGAGCGCCAGGATGCCGACGCCGTGGCCTTTCGCCTCGATGTTGCGCTGGAAGCCAACACCGGGCCGCTGGTGTTGCGCCTGCGCCTTGACCAAGAAGCCATAAGCGTGGATTCGCTGTGGTATCTGCCACGCTTCGTTGGCCGTGTGCAGCCGGAGATCGAGCTGCCCCTTCCCCACGACAACCACATCGCTGTGGGCGCCGGCTGCACCTGGAGCGATGAATATACGACACCCGCCGGAATCCGCGAGCAGGATTCCCTTTCACTGGACGCCTGGCTGCGCATCGGCATCACCCGCTGGTTCAGCATCTACGTCCAGGCGCAAAACCTTACCAACGCCGAGCGACTGCTGGGGCAATATGCCGCTCCCACGCATGTCAACGTGAGCCTGCGCTGGGCGTTTATCAACTGACAAGGAGATACACTTGCATCCACGCCTGTTCCGTCTGTTCGTTCTCGTGTTGAGCCTCGCCCTCAGCCTCGCGCTGTCGTGGGTGGTGGGCCTCATTGTCGGCGCGGGGCTGTTCGCCGCCAACCCCGACAGCGCCCTGCTGCTTACCTGGGCCGTGTGCATCCCCATCATCTATGCCGTTATGCGCTTCTATGGCCTCAAGCTTGGCTTGCCAGTGGCTGTGTTGCTGGGACTGGGCGCCGCCGCGCTGTGGGCACGCCGCCTGGGCGACGCCGAGCCGATGTTCATTGTGATACCGCTGGCGCTGGCGCTCATCGCGCTAACGTTCGAGGCCTTCTGGGGTACGCCAAAGCTGTCGCTGCTGCGCAACCTGATGTTCGCTATCCTGGCGGCGGCGGCAAACACTCTTGCCGGACTCGCAGGCTCTATAGTCAACTCCACCGAGGTGACGGCGCTGACCATCCTGCACGATTTTCGCATAGGGCTGCTGGCGGCGCTGGCAATCAGTGTGGGCATTACCCTGGCAGAGCGCATCTACATCCCGCTTGCCTGGCGCTGGAGCATCCCCGGCCTGTTCGACGAGGAAGGCCAAGAACCCGACGACGACGAACCGGAGCCGGAAGCTTGAGCCGGTCAAATTTGCACCCCCCTGTCAAAGGGGAAAGACCCGTACACGGGTCAGGGGGGTATAGAAACCAGGTGATTCAAAAGACGAAAAGGCGATACCCCCCTGCTTCGCTTCGCTCAGCTGCCCCCCTTGACAGGGGGGTGAGGAACTTATGATTGAAGTGAAAGGGCTGACGAAAACATTCCGCCGCAAAAGCGGCGAAAACCTGGTGGCTGTTGACAACCTGAGCTTTCAGGTGAACAAGGGCGAGATAGTCTCGCTGCTGGGCGTGAATGGCGCAGGCAAAACCACCACCATGCGCATGCTGTCCACCGTGCTGCGCCCCACTTCCGGCACAGCCACCCTCGAGGGCTGCGACATCCGCACTCAGCCTGGCGAGGTGCGACGGCGCCTGGGTTTCCTTTCGGGCGACACCGGCCTCTACCCCAGGCTAAAGGCGCGTGAGGTCATCACCTACTTTGGCCGTCTGTACGACGTGCCCGACGCCACCATCGCCAGGCGCATCACCGAGCTGGCCGAATTCCTCGACATGGGCGAGTTTCTCGACCGCAAGGTGGACTTCCTCTCGACCGGCATGAAGCAGAAGGTCAGCATCGCCCGCTCGATTATCCACGACCCGCCGGTGATGATATTCGACGAACCCACCGCCGGGCTCGACATCCTCACCGCCGCCAACATCGTCGGGTTCATCCGCAAATGCCGCGAAGAAGGCAAATGCGTGGTGTTCAGCACCCACATCATGCGCGAAGCCGAGCGCATCGCCGACCGCATCGTGGTCATCCACCGTGGCCGCCTGCTGGCCGAGGGTACCCTGGAAGCGCTGCGTGATGATACCGGCATGACCGACCTCGACGACATCTTCATCGAATTCGTCAACCGCATGAAAGACGAGGGCGAAAAGGTGGTGGGCGATGAGTATTAGAAAGATAGGCATCATCTACCGCAAGGAGCTGCTGGATCTCCTGCGCGACCGCCGCACCGTCATCACCTCCATTGTGCTGCCCATCCTTCTCTATCCGCTCATCATGATCGGCTTCTCGTCGATGCTGATGCGCCAGGAGAGCAAACTGGCCGCCGGCCGTATGCGCATCTACCTCGTTGACGAAGCCAACAACGCCGACTCCCACCTCCTGCGTGATAGTCTGGCCGCAATGCCCAACTTCGAGCTGCACCCGCTCGAACGCCCCGACCGACTGCCCTATCACGACGGCAGGCTCGACCTCTCGCTACGCCAGCGGCTGGACGAGGAATTCTATCAGGCTGTGGTGGTCATCCCAGCGCTGCCGGCGGATTCGCTGGAAGGGCGCTACCCGCGCTATACGGTGCAGGTATTCTATAACAGCGCCGACGAACTAAGCTCGATGGCCGGTGACCAGGTGGAGGAAGTGCTGCTGAACGCCGAGGCCTCGCTGGTGAGCAAACGCCTGCCGCCGGAGGACGTCGAAGCAGGCATTCTCGAAGCGGTTCTGTTGCAGCGTCACACTGTTGCCACCCAGAAAGCGATGCTGGGTTTTCTCATTGGCCGTCTGCTGCCCTATTTCCTCATCCTGCTCACCATCAGCAGCGGCGCGGTCATCAGCAGCGACCTCGTGGCCGGTGAAAAGGAACGCGGCACGCTCGAAACCCTGTTGGTGAGCGCGGCCAGCCGCAACGAGATCGTGCTGGGCAAATTCTTCACCGTCATCACCTTTTCGCTCATCAGCGTACTGATGAATATCTTCAGCATGTTCTTCAGTATCCGCCACATGGCCTCACAGATAAGCTCCCAACAAGGCGTTCCGTTCACGCTCGACCAGGTACCACTGCTCAGTTTTGGGCTGGTGCTGCTCACCATGATTCCGCTGGTGATGTTCTTCGCCGGGCTGCTGCTGTCCATCTCGGCATACTCGCGCAATATGCGTGAAGCCAACACCTATCTCAGCCCGTTGATGATCGTGGCCATGATGATGTCGCTGCTGACGATGCTGCCGGGTATGCAGATGAATCTGGGATTCGCCTTTGTTCCCATCCTCAACATCGCCATGCTGTTCAAAGAAATCATGCTCAACCCGGCGGCGCTCAATCCGCTGTGGGTCATCATCACCATCGGCTCGACGTTGCTGCTGGACGTGCTGGTGCTCGCGCTCACCGTGAAGCTGTTCAACAGCGAATCTGTGCTGTTCCGCGTCGAGGAGGAGAAGAGCCTGAAGTTCTGGGGCAGGCACAGGCGCAATATCTTTTCGACGGGGCTGGCGTTTGCCTTCTTCTTCGGTGTGCTGCTGCTGCTGTTCTATCTGGGCGGACGCTGGCAGGCCACCAATTTAGCGCGTGGCCTCGTGCAAACGCAGTTCTTCATCATCCTGCTGCCCGCATACCTGCTCATGCGCATTGCAAAGGTGAATATAAAGCAGGAGCTGCGCTTTCGCCTGCCCTCGCCTAGCGGCGTCGTCTCTGTCATGCTCATGGTGGTACCCGCCTATATACTGTCGGTGGGCATGATGCAGCTGATCGATCTCGTCTGGCCGATGCCGCCGGAATACATCGACATGATACAACGAGCGGTGCGCATGGACTCTCTAAGCCTGTGGGGCGTTTTGCTGGTCCTGGCCGTCGCCCCGGGGTTCTGCGAAGAATTCTTTCTGCGCGGCTACATCTACCGCGCCTTCCGTAAATATGGCCCCTGGCCCGCCATCGTGATTTCGGGAGCGCTGTTCGGCGCGCTGCACCTCGACCTGTTTCGCCTGCTGCCCGCCACCCTGATGGGCATCTATTTCGGCTATCTGCTGTGGCGCACAGGTAGCATCTGGGCACCCATACTGGCGCACATTCTCCACAACGCCACCGCCGTTCTGCTCGACCGCTTCGTCGTCGGCAGTCCGCTGGGTAATGCGCTCATTCACGATGACGGCTTTGCCTGGTGGGTTTACCCTGCCTCGGCTGTGCTGCTGGCCGGGCTGCTCATCTCGTTCCGACGGCTGAACCCGCCACCGGACAACCAGACTGATATATTGGAGGAGGTTTAATATGTGTGGCATAGTTGGTTACATAGGACATCGCAACGCCATTCCCATCGTCATCGAAGGTATCAAACGACTCGAGTACCGAGGCTATGACAGCTCTGGGGTCGCGGTTATCGGAAGCGAAAACACGCTGGGCCTGTTCCGTCGCCAGGGCAAGGTCATCGAGCTCGAGCGCTCGCTACCGGCCCCCAGCAAAAGCGCCGGGAACGTGGCCATTGCGCACACGCGCTGGGCCACTCACGGCGAACCCTCCGAGCGCAACGCCCATCCGCACACCAACTGCGAGAAAACGCTGGCCGTGGCGCATAACGGTATCATCGAGAACTTCAAAGCCCTGCGTGACCGCCTCGAAGCCGAAGGCTGCGTTTTCGCCAGCGAGACCGACACCGAAGTGCTGCCTCACCTCATCGGCTTCTTCCGCCAAAAGGGTCTCGACCTCACCGAGGCTGTGCGCGAGACGCTGCAACTCGTCGATGGCACCTATGGCATAGCCGTGGTGGACACAGAGCAGCCAGACCGCATTGTAGCGGCGCGCAAGGGCAGCCCACTCATCCTGGGCATCGGCGACGACGAGTTCTTCGTCACCAGCGACGTGAGCGCCATCATCATCCACACCAAGAAAGTCATCTACCTCGAAGACCGCGAGATCGTCACTGTCCGCCGTGACGGCTTCGAGATAAGCACACTGGACAACATCAGCGTCGAAGGCAAGGTGAGCATCGTCGAGTGGGATGTCAGTTCAATCGACAAGGGGCCGTATAAGCATTTCATGCTCAAGGAAATCTTCGAGCAGCCAGAGAGCGTGGCCAACGCCTTTCGCGGACGTATCGCCGACTCTCTCTCCACCGCCAGGCTCGGCGGGCTGGGCCTGCCCCCACAGGAACTGCGCCGCATCAAACAGATTCAGATAATCGCCTGCGGCACATCGTGGCACGCCGGGCTCATCGGCAGCTACATCATCGAGGATATTGCGCGGGTGCCGGTGCGGGTGGAATATGCCGGAGAATATCGCTACCGCAACCCCATTATTCCCGAAGACACGCTGGTGCTGGTCATCAGCCAGTCGGGCGAAACCGCAGACACCCTGGCCGCCCTGCGCGAGGCCAGAGCTCGCGGCGTGCGCGTACTGGGCCTCACCAACGTCGTCGGCTCCACCATCGCCCGCGAGACCGATGGCGGCGTTTACATCCACGCCGGCGCCGAGATCGGGGTGGCCTCGACCAAGGCCTTCACCTCACAGGTGACCGTTCTGACTCTGCTGGCTGTGCTGCTGGGCCGAATGCGACATCTCTCGCCGCTCGAGGGCGCCGAAATCCTCAATGAACTCAAGCACATTCCAGACAAAATCCAGACGATTCTGGACATGAACGTCGAAATACGCGCCATCGCCGCTTCGATGGTGGACGATCGCAACGCCCTCTATCTGGGGCGCGGTGTGCACTATCCCGTAGCCCTCGAAGGTGCGCTCAAACTGAAGGAGATCAGCTATATTCATGCCGAGGGCTACCCCGCCGCCGAGATGAAGCACGGCCCCATCGCCCTCATCGACAAGGAAATGCCGGTGGTGGCCATCGCCATGCGAGACGCCCTGTACGATAAGATTGTGAGCAATCTGCAGGAAGTGAAAGCCCGGCATGGCCGCCTCATCACCATTGTCGATGGGTTGGACGATCAAATCGAAGCCCTGAGCGACCACACCTTGTGCATCCCCGCCACACTACCGACACTGCAGCCGCTACTGTCAGTCATCCCGCTGCAACTGCTGGCGTACCATGTTGCCGACCTGCGAAACATGAACGTGGACCAACCGAGAAACCTGGCTAAGAGTGTCACGGTCGAATAGCCGCACCACAACCACCCGCACGGTGGTGCTGAGGCGTAAGCCCTGGAAGGAGACCAGCTTCCTGCTCGAGCTGTTCTCGCCCGACCTGGGCCGCATTACGGCTATCGCGCAGGGAGCGCGCAGCGAAAAGAACGCCGGTGGCAGCGAGCCGCTGGCCGAGTACGAGATGAGCCTATATCACAGCAACGGCCCCTGGTTCCTGCGCAGCTCGCATCTGGTGCGCAGTCTGCGCAAAGACTACCGGCGCGACACCGTGATGTATGCCGCCTGCGAGCTGTACGAACAAACCGTGTTGCCGCCCGAAGACGCCCGCTCCCACTGGGATCTGCTGCTGGCCTTCTTTGACTATCTGCAACACGAAAAGCGGCATCCCATCGCCATCTTCTGGCGGTTCGCGCTGCACGTGTGCCACCTGCTGGGCATCGATCTCGACATCGAGCGCTGTGTGGCGTGCGGCCAAACGGACAATGAATGGGCCGCCTTCTTCCCCATGCGCAACGGCCTGGTTTGCAATAACTGCCAACCCAGCCTGGCGGAGCCGGCGCTGCTGCCACTGAGCGAATCCACCTCGCGCCTGCTGCACGCCCTGCCCCACATCGGCAACGTGCTGGATGAAATTGAAATCCCCGATGAAACTATTCAGCAGGTAAACCGCATATTGCTGGCGCATCTCTCCTCGCACTTTAACAAGCCGTTCCATTTCAAGAGCTTGCAATTATATGGCTAATACTTTACATTAACTATTGGGAATACTATGAACAACACGATGAAAAACATCGCGAGCCTGCTGCTTGACCGAGTGCCAGAGTCGCGGTATCGTCTGCTGCGCACCATCGGACGCCTGGCCGACAAAGAAGGAATGACCGCCGCCGTGGTGGGCGGATTCGTGCGCGACCTCTTCCTCGACCGCCCCAACGACGACATCGACATCACCATCGAAGGCGACGCCGTTGCCTTTGGCAAAAAGGTGGCCCGCAAGTACCGCTCGGGTTATTACAGCACACCCCGCTTCGGGTCGTCCACCGCCGTGCTGCACACCACCACCATCGACTTCGCCACCGCCCGCGACGAGGCCTATCGCAAGCCCGGCGCCCTGCCGGTGGTAACTCCTTCCACCATCGACAAAGACTTGCCGCGCCGCGACTTCACCATCAACAGCATGGCCATGGACATCTCGCCAAAAAACTTCGGCAAGCTCTATACCCTGCCCACGTCGTTGTCCGACCTCGATGCGAAACTGCTGCGCGTCAACCACGACGCCAGCTTCGAGGAAGACCCGACGCGGATGCTGCGCGCAGTGCGCTTCGAGCAGCGGCTGGGACTCACCATCGAGCCGCACACGGAAAGCCTGCTACGCGCCGCAGCCACTCACGGAGCGCTTTCCACCATCTCCGGCGAGCGCGTGATGAACGAACTCAAGCTGGCCTCGGACGAACAAGACCCCTCACGCTTCTTCTCACGCATGGATGATCTGGGGTTGCTGGACATCATGCTGCCCGGGCTGGGCTTTACCAGCAACGACAAAGCATTTCTGCACCGTACGCTGGATGCCAGAGAGCTGTTCGGAAAGCAGGCCGGAGACCGCTGGATGACCTGTATGCTCGCCCTCACCCGCCATCTCTCCGCCGACCAGGCCGAGACCTTCTCGCGGACGTACCGTTTCCCCGGGTTGTTGCATCGTCAGGCACACCGCCTGCGCCAGTTACCGGACGGATGGTGGGAACTGACTCCCGGAGCGCTCTCCCTAAGGTTCGGCCACTTGCAGCCGCCGGCATTGGCTGTGCTGAGCGCCGGCAGCCATAGCGACCTGGTGAGAGACTACTGGCAGAAGTGGCGCAAGACGCGGCTGGCCACCACCGCCGAATCCCTGAAAGAACGCGGCATGGGCACGCGCTCGGCAGGGAGGCTGCTGCGTAAGCTGTTGGAGATGAAACGGGACGGGCTGCTGCCCGATGAACAGGCGGAACGCGCGGAAATTGACCGGCGACTGAAGCACAGAGGCCGCAGACGCAAGAAGTGAACTGAACGGCGTCAGCCGTTGAAGGGATACTCGCGCATCAACCGAGCGATTATTTTGTGGGCGGCCGCAGTGAGATTGTGGAAAGTGAAGCCCGTGTCGTAGAAATCGGGGTTGATGTCCCGCTTGCTCCACAGTGACTTCGCCTCCACAGCCAGTTCCCGCGAAAGACCCTTGTCAGACCGGACATCGATGCTCAGATGATAGTATGTATCCGTTTTGACCGGTTTCTCGCTCAGCATCTTCATCCCTTCGGGCGAAAGATCAATGAGATGACCCAGTTCGGTATCGTCGCGAAGATTGCGTATGGTGGGATAGTAGGTCAGCGAAGCCCGCTCAGGCCGTGATTTCATGCTGCATCCTCCCGGTTATTGTCAAAAGGATACTCTATGAACGACAATCGTCAAGCGAAAAGACAGGGACAAGGAAAAATTGCCGTCACTGGAAGTTTGAAGACACTCGTCTCGTAAGTGTCGGACATTCAGCAGGATAACGCTTCTTTTGACCGTTCGACCGATTTGGAATGGAAATCATGCTGTCACAAATTGAAAACACAGGTGTCACTTTATGTAAAGTATGAGCTGGGGCTGAAGCAGAGATTCAGGGACTACGACGAAGCCCTGCGGTATGTGGAGGAAGCGATTCGGATCTACAACGAAGAACGTATTATCATCACTCAAAACTATCGAACACCAATTGAAATCCTGAAGGCAGCATAGGGATCACATCAAAATGGAAACAAACAAGAAAAAACTGGTCAACTATTTCAGGACGGGACAGTTCAAACCTATTTCGCACCCTTCCACACGTAAAGCACACCCTCGAACGCGATGAGTTCTCCGATGATGCCGTCAGCGGGAAGCTCTTCTACCTCCTCGATGATGTCCGTTGATTTGAGGACAATATCACGGTCCAGCGCGATGCCGTTGACCTTGGTTGTAGTCTCCACCTTGCCTGTCAGAGCCGTTGTCAGGCCACTAATTTTGCTCTGCGCCAGCGTCGGGATGCGGTCAGCATTGAACGCGCCGGTACTGATTGATGTGCTTGCCATCAAGAGCCGTCTGCAGCTTACCGGGGCGTCTCGACGGGAAGACTCGCAGGTTGATATTGGATATGGGCATCATAATCGAAGGCGGTTTCATCGGCAACATGAGTTAGTAAATAATGGCGGGTACTACAGAATACGGATAAGCGATAGATCCTTATATATCTTCGAATCCATGAAAATGAAAAACTAATCGTCAACCTTATGGATTACTCTGGTTTCCAGTTCAGATACACATTCTGCAATGTACATATCAAGTAACCACTTAAAATTTTCCAATGTCACAAGTTTGTAATTATATCCCGAATCCTCTGAATTGTCAGTTTTCTTCTCATCTAAATAACCACATATATATAGGTAATCAGTTCCATATATTTCGGCATAATCATCTAACTTATCATAACATGCCTCGTAATGTTCTTTTGCATATTGTAAATACTCTATCCGAACCGGATCATTTTTATTTTCGCCCATAGCGGTTCTGTAGTATGAGTATCCGATTCCAAGATGAGCCGTGGGGAAATCTGGCATCCTTTTCCTTGCACGTTCGAACATTTCTTCTGCCTCGTTGCTGTTCTCTCGCAATTTCTCTATTCCCTCGTTTATATCCTTGATCCAGTGTCTAATCACACAATTTTCGTCCACTTGGGGATTCTTCTCAAACATCTCATGCAGCCAATTGGACAATTCCTTTTTGCTTTCTCTACTAGTTTTAGTTTGTTTTGCAGTGCGGTCAGCCCATTTCTCATATGGTAGTTCCATAGAATCAACCGGACGCGTAATGCGCTCATATACTTTTTCTATCACTAAAGCACCAAAAAGGTGATACGACAAGATAATCAAAACTATCACTATCACAATCGTCCAACAAAGTACGTTCTTATGGCATCTGCCAAGTGCCCTCTTGGTCCTCGTGATTAACGAGCACACCTTTAACACCCTGAACACCTCATTAAAACCCATTGATACCTCCTCTTGTGCCAGTTATCTACTCGGGATCAACTGTGGTATGTAAAGCATCTCTACGTCGTTCGACTTTATCACAGAACTCATTTATTTTTGAAAGCAATTCCAGTTCTCTCTGTTCATTAGATTCCAGAGAGTCATAAAATGGTAGAAACTTCATATAAAAATCCCCTCCCTTTCCGTCAGCTGGCTGTCTGAACACATAATTATCAATCCAGCGCCCGAATCTGCGTGCAAAAGCCACGTAGACTGAGTCAATGTCCATCTGGTCAAAGAGGCCCGATTCACATGCTTTCAGTGAATTCGTGAACACCACAGCAAAATTCTCAGCATCATGTTCATTTTTGAAAATCTTCCAATCTCTGATCGGGTCGTAAATTTCCTCGAATAGCTTGTTCACCTGTAGGTCGATATCATCACATAGACTGACCATTCGTGCAAACCAAGCTTGTTTGTTTTGTGAATTGGGGTCACCAGAAAAAAAGTCATCCACTTCTTCATACAGCTTCTTATAATCCCTTTTCAATTCGGCTAACGTATCCAGGTTCGTAAACTCCCGATCAACCAGTGATTTGATTCGGCGGAATTCATCCTCTGATGTCTGAGCCCATTTTTCTTCGTCTTCTTGTATTCTGGCTTTTGTCAAATGTTGCTCGATCTGCTTCAACACATTTTGAACTTTTGTCATGAAACGATCGGCTTCTTGATTGTTCGGATTCTCGTCCATGAAGATCTGTACGTCGGCTTGCAGTACTTCGCCGGTTTCCTTCAATTGATCGAGGGTTGCGATGTCTTCCGGTGAGTGTTCCAGCGCCTGGAGAACATCATCCAGCCTGTCCCTGAAAATAGTGGGGAATTCGCGGGGTTGCCTCGATCCTCCCTGACCGGTGTTTGTCGACCCTTGACCGATCGGACGTACCAAGTCACTGTGCGTATCTGCTACAGTCTCGTCATCCGTGAAGTAGAGTCCTATCGATTTCATTACATCCTCTGGGAGTACGCTTCGCGAGAAATGAAGCGTCACCAGATCATCTCTCAGTTTCGAGTAACTATCATAATACGCGGCATTGTAGATACGCACAATTAATTCCCAGAACCGATTCCTGGTTTCCGCATTGAGGTCGGGAGTAAGTAGAGGGAGCGCGTTTAAAATGTAGGTCAGGGCATTGTTGATATATCGACTCGTCCCTTCGGTCGTTTCGGTATATAGTGTAGTCTGATGCAGCTCGAAATTGAATTCCGCAGCATCTATCAGCCCCGGCAGTTTGTACGACCATGTCCAAGGTTGTGCCGCGTATTCTTCGCAATAGCTCAGGGCTACATCATACAGTTTTTCTCGTTCGGCTTCATTTGTTTTACCCGCATCCCAGTAATGAATAAACCTCTCATACAGGATCTTGGCATATGTATCCCTGTAGCGATAATTAGTGGAGTTCGCTTCCCAGGCTTTTCTCGCTTGTTCCAGAGATGCCGCCTTATCGCCGATCTCGGGTTGGTAGTAATATTCAAACATTCGATAGTGGATTTCTGCTCTGACTTCGTTTAAGACCGCCTTTTCTGCTGCGGGCCTGAGGAACGTTCTGAAGGTGTATTCGAGTCTATTATAATCTTGGTTTGCCAATGCAAGTCTGGCTTCGTCATCACCGAGGTGATACCGGAGACTCGTATAGAGATTGGAGTCATCGAAATAGAGGTTGATGCGGGTCTGATCCCATTCCATAGCGCTTTCCCGTTGGCTAAGTTGGATGATTCGGGTGCAGCAGCTCAACAGGTAGTTGAGATAGTACGTGGCTTCTCCAGGCTCTTCTTCGCTCAGGGCGGCCGCGACCGTTGCACTGAAGAAGTCCGTGTAGAACCGAATATTCACTGTGGCACCCACCACAGCGGCATCCTCCTCCATGCCTGTAATCAGTGACCAGAGTTCATTCACCTGCTCTTTACCGCTCTGGGGCCAATCGGATAGTTCGTTCACCTTAAGTCGGGATAAGGTTTCGTAAAACTTCAACGCATAGTTCTTCTCGCGTACTTGAAGTTCCATGAAAACATCGACAGCGCCCTCGAAGGCTTCGATACGTTTCGATATAGAACGGTCTTCGTCCTCACCGTAATCGATGAAGCGAATACCCACATCCCTCATGTAGTCGATACGTTCATTGGGAGGCAATGCGCGGGATAGATTCGAGGCCGCTTCACGGGCCGCGGAAAGGTTATTGTCTTTGATGGCTTCGTTGAAAGCATGCGCATACCGGTTACTCAACTCTATGTCCGGTTTCATCAATCGTCCTGCGCTAAGCGGTGTTTGCAGACAGATCATACAGAAGATGAGGAATATTCCTTCCCAGTGTTTCATGAGTTCTCCCTTTCTAAAATTTCACATAGGGTCTTAAGATAGTGTTCAATCCGCCCCGATTCTTCGATAAGATACTCCAGCTCATCTCCGTAGAAAGAGATTCCGGGCGGAACCGTGCGAATATCGAGAACAATGCGAACGACACCACCGGCAAGAGTTTTCTGATTCACAGTGAGGTGCGTCTGACCATTCTGTCGCAGTTCACAATAATATTGGCGAAGCGCATGTGTTGATAGACGTTGATTTACATCACTGAGAAAAGCACCGCTGATGGGATCGAGCCCCCGTTGATTCATCACTCTGGCGACCTGTTCGATGGGAATGATGTCATCATCTTGGATTTGCGCAGTCTGCTGTGTCCTTCGTTGAGGTTGGATAATGGGTTCCACCGGCTCCAGAGACTCTCCTTCCTGCTCATCCTCACCGAGTGAACGCTCTGGTATGTCGATTCGGACATCGGGATTCACTCTCTTGGGCTGCGTCCTCTCCTCTGGAATTATCTCGATTTTCGGCATTACGAAAGAGGAGGGGCCGGTGGTGACGATAGGTCTTTCAGGCAACTCGATTTCCACCCGCGGCTGAACACCGTGACCTGGCGTAGTTTCACGATTTGTTCTCCCGGATGGTTCGATTAAGATTCTTTCCATCCTTTCCGGTTCGGTCTTATCTACAGTCGTAGAAGGCCCGGCATTCCGCTCGTGCGATTCCGGTTGTGATGGATTGTCTGTCGCAGAAAGTTCTTGTGGTTTCTCCGGATGGATTTCCTGAGGCTCCGTGTCTTTCGGATCTTCAGGGACGTTCATCCGTGTCTCGTACTTGACAAGAGAGGGTGTTTCTTTCGCCGGCTCAGTATAGTCATGATACTTCACCCAAAGCAAGACCATCAGTAGGCCATAGCAAGTATACATCAGAAAGACAGGGACAATCGTTTTCATCTCTCTTCTTTCTGGGATGCGGCCAGACGTATCTTACCGAATCCAGCGAGAGTTGCCATGGCCATGATCCGTTTCACAGTACCCGAGGGAACATTGCGGTCTGCGGCGATGATGATTTCCCCTGGATAATCTGGATATCGTTCAATGAATCTGGCTGCTTTGACCTTTATCCTTTCGCCCATGTGCCTGTAATGTTCGGTTGTGAAGATACCATCAATCCCCTTGTCGGTGATTGTGTTTTCATTGACGGCAATGGTTGTTGAGTTTACCGTGACATAAGGTAGACTCTCAAGGGATTGCGTTGTCGTCGCCTTGGGAATGACGATATTCTGCTGAAGAGCGATTCCCAGAGAATTATCGGCGGCAAAATTCTTGAGTAGAAAAACCAGAAGAATCGTGAAAGCATCGAGCAGGGATATAATGCGGATACTTTTCCTACGAGAAAGAGTCATCAGAACTGGACGAAAGTGTAAAGGCTTTCTATTTATCATGGCTCAATGATCTCCTCCATCCAAGTCTTTGGGGGATAAATCAACGTATTGACAACCCCGTTCTTGCGCAGAACATCCAGAATTTGCACTAGATCATCATAAGGCAGATGGTCGTCCATTTCGATGCCGGCGATGGTTTCCACCGAATCGGAGGGTTCAATCACTTGGTCAAGAATAAGGGAAAGGTCCCTTCCAGTGTATTCGAGGTGAAGAGAATCCCCCTTATCGGGATACACCTTGACGAAGCGGCGGCCATGATCTCCGAGCTGCGTGACAATCTCCAGCCTGTGAATTTCGGTTTGGGGCAAATGGCCTACCGCGATCTTCTGATCGCTGGAGGGGAACGTCAGCTCCAGCGCCTCAGGCTTGACAAAAGCCATCCCAAGCAACAGAAGCGGAATCAGAACCATAAACAAGCCGAGAATCGGCACAAGTAGAATCTCTTTATGGGGTCGTTTATTAAACTTCTTTGTCATTCTTCTTCTCCAGTTCCGAGCTTCGAATCTCGTTATCAAGGACTTCTATTCTACTCTCCACTACGTCGAGCAGAAGCTGATAGAAAAACAGACAGGGCAGGGCGACCATCAAGCCGTAAGCCGTCGTGTTCATGGCATTAGAGATGCCTGTGGCCATGATGATGTTCTTCTGTGCGGGAACGGCTTCAGAGAGAGCGGAAAAGGCCTTGATCAAACCGAATACTGTTCCGAGCAGCCCGGTCAGGGTGGCAAGATTCGCGACCTGAAACAACCATTCCACCTGATGAATCGCCTTGGCTTGGTATAAAGCCAAACGATTTCTGAAGCGCCATTCCTTTTCGGCGATTATGCTTTCCTTATACTTGATATTCCAAGCAAGCTGCTCGGGATTTTCAGAGGATGGGGTCTTCGACACGGTTTCGTTAATCCATTCATGACATTGATTTATGGTATTCACATCGGGTTTCAATTCATTCAGAACATGAACCAACTTCCCACTCTTTCCGAACCAGAGATGATACACTCTACCCAGAACAACGTATAGGGCAACTACGAGCCAGAATGAGATCACATGCATGAAAAGCCCACCATTTTGAATGAACTGATAAACCACATTCCACATAACATTCCTCCTATTGGAAAATCGATATCATCTGTTCCCAAATCCAAATAAATGGTGCCCAGATACTGTGTCTCGGTATCGAAAGGACTCTGACCTCAGATTCCGTCAGGATGAGACGCACTTTCATCTTCTTTTCCGGTATGGATTCGGCCAGAGCATATCGAAGAAGAATCTCGTTACGCCTGATGGTGAAATCACCATGCCCGGGGGGCGTTTCCAGTATGATGTTAACTTCCTCTCTATACAAGTGAAGCGTGACGGGAGGGGGAGCATTTGCCAGAAGTGAGTCTCGAAAAGCTTCAAGCTTGCCTTTATCCACCGTATCCGGAAGATTCAGCGAGTCTGTGACGGTTATGTTCAGACCTAAAGAGTCAGCATCGAACTTCTCGATGGTTTCATCATCAAGTAAATATGTAGCTTGAAGAAGATAAAGATGATGGGCCAGCGCAAAGGCTTCAAGATCTTCCTCACTGACATTCCGCATACTTGTCAAAACCTGATATTGCCTGAGCAGGATAGCACGGGATGCCTCGTAGTGAGCGAGTTTGGCAGCGAGATATTCGGCCTGAGCGAAAGCAACAGAGGTATGCACTATGTCCGTGGTCCAGATACGGATATAGGGGAAATCTCCGACGAGAGAAACGATACTGGTATAGGAAAGTAACGAAGCAAAGCAAACACGTCTGAGCAAACTTTTCACCCGCTCCCCTTATTTCACTGAGTAACTCTGAAATGTTATTATGAGCGCATGAGTCCAGAAATGCGTAAAATGTCAAGAAGATTATACTGTCAACAGGCATGTTCCCCGCTTTCCATTTGAACCTGACCTTCAGTTGTAGATCGTCCGCCCATCACCTTTGAACGGCGTTTTTCTATACCTTTTCATCCATCTGAAACAAGTCGATATGGCCAGACTCAGGCGATAGTAAACAATTTTGTGACAGCATGATTTCACTACTTCCACTTGTTGAATGGACAAAGAACAACTTTATCTCTTTCATGTCCCGTCGCTTTGATGCAGTCGTTCTTGAAAACTTCCAGTGACGGCATTTTTCATTTCAGCCACTTCCAGTGACGGCAATTTTTCCAAAATGAAAACATGCTGGCATTTTATTCTGAGCATGGTCTCTGATAATTGTGCTGATTTTTCAATGACAAAGACAGAACGAACAGCTGCATGCAATAAAATTTCTCCGAATTCTCCTCTTTTCCTGTACTCATCAGACTGATATACTATACTTGCTGCATTTCTAAGTTTTTGGACTAAATTCGCTGCAACCAAATTCATCAGTTCTTTGTAGTTCAGACAAAACTCTGGTAGCCATTCCATTATATAGTCTGCGAACGCTTGATATCGCCACTCATTTTGCTCATATCCAACACAGAGGCCTGTAACACCTATTGGTTGACCTACATCATGTACACGAAGCTCCCAGAAATCATCTGGTTTTTCCAGAGCCATAGTTTCTCCTATTTACTGATTCTATTATGTACTACTGATGCCCAGATTTATACCATACATCTCATTAACAGCTACTTAGCAGTTAACTCCCTCCAATGCGGCCATCTGTCAATGAAAAAAGTGTAAATCGAGATAAAATGAAGCGGGGGAGAAAACTCCCCCGCTTTATCAATCAGCTACTTCAGTAGCAGCATCTTCTTCACGGTTGACCAGGAGCCGGTGGACAGGCGGTAGAAGTACACGCCACTGGCTACGGAGCTACCGTTGCTGTCACGACCATCCCACTTAACAGCGTGGTAGCCGCGAATCATGTCCTCGTTGGCGAGTGTGCGCACCCGCTGTCCGCGAATGTTGTACACCGCCAGTTCCACATGCACATCACGAGGCAGCGTGAACCGGATCGTCGTTTCGGGGTTGAAGGGGTTGGGGTAGTTCTGTCGCACCTGCGGGGTAGTGTACACTGGTGCGAACACCCGCGAAGCACTGCTCAGTTCCTTGAGCTGAGCGTAGATGTCCCGGCGCAGCTTCTCCGCCTCAGCCAAGCTCGTGATGGTGATGTACGGGCTGTTGACCACCGATACCGCCGCGCGGCCACCTCCGCCACCACCGTTTGACTGCTCGTACGTGTTGATGATGTCAAGCTGCGTCATCAGCGTGTCGATGAGCGTCTCGGCTTCGTCCAGCAGGACAAGGTAGTCGTCGATTGCTATCTGGTACTGCTCGGCCATGCGGTTGCAGTAGATGTAGTTGAGCTGGGCGGCCTCATGCAGACTAGGGTAAGCGAGAGTGTCAGCAGCTATAGTGCCGTAGTAGGCCTGCAACGTGTAGAGGTTGACGCCTATCGTGTCGCCCACGCAATGCAGAAGCCGGTTCAGCGACCACAGCGCTTCGAGGCTGTCGGGCGTCTCGCTGATGGCCTGCATGTATGCCACGCTTGCGCTGGTCAGGTCGCCGTCTTCCTCGAGGGCGTAGCCGTTGAAGTAGGAGCGGTCGGGAAAGGTTCCGCCTGAAGGCGGTTCAAAGCCGGTGTTGGATTCTTCACTCATCGGTATGATGATGGGTTCCCATCCATTCGGATAGAACGAATCCTGTACATCATCTTCGCTGACGTCTTCGCCCCACCAGTTGTTTTCGAGGTACTTCATATCTTCATACTCTTCGTTCACATTGTAGATGGACCAACAATCCTCGGCCAGAGCGAAGATGATGTCGTTATAGCGATTCAGCTCCGGGAACGATCCGCTGATAAGGAAGATTTCCGGTGCATCCATTTCGGTTGAGTATCTGTTCTCACCGACATAACAGTACTGTATGCGAGGAGATGAGTTCTGTTGCAAGCGAATGCCGGAGACCGTGTTTCCATAGACATTGTTGTATATCAACTGGATACACGATTGCTGACACTGTATGCCGACATCAAAGCCGCAAATCTCGTTGCCACTGATCCCATCGAATTCACCGCCGAATTGGTCTTCGATGAGCTCTCCTCCCGCGATTTCAATACCGATACCCGCACTGTAGCCAGCTTGACCTTCCGCATTGTGGATGTAGTTATCGGCTATAGCGAATTCACCATTCAAAGTGCGGATACCGTTGTTGCATTGGGTGATTTCGTTGTTGCTGAATTCGAGGATACCATGCGTGGAAATGGCAAGGTCCGCATATTGGATATTGCATCCCTCGATCACAGCCGAAGCCTCGGGCTTCAGATTGATGCCATCCCAAAAACCTAAGACAGCTACTGCGCGGCTGAATGTAATCAACTCGTCTTCGGAACTGGCAATAAGTTGACCGCCCACACTGAGTTGAACCTCTTCATCGAAATGGAGGTACGAACCCGGTTGTACGGTCAGTGTGCAACCAGGGCGTATTTGTAGAGAGTTTACTTCAGTAGCCTCGAATGTCACATTGCCGTCAACACACAGGTTGTGCGTCAAATCAAACACCGGATATGTTCCCTTGCACAGCACGAGGTCGTCCGTGTGTGGCAGGTCGTCCCACTCGTAGTTGATGTAGAAGTATTCATTGTCGTATGCAAAGCTGTCAACCGGATCACCGATAACAATGTCAAGTGTTCCGTCGGAGTAAGATGTCGCAGTACGTTTGCGAATCCGTACATAGGCGGCTTCGACTCCCTGCCGTGCAACCTTGAACTGCGGGTGGTCTTCATCTGGAATGAATATCATAACATCCAGGGAATCATTGCCATACGAAATGGTTATGTCCTGAATGATGTCCTCCGCCTCCAGAACAAGGTAATCCGCAAAGAGTGGCGGGTTAACCTGTGGATCTTGAATCTCGAAATGACTGGCATTCCGAAGTGTGAAGTAATTGACCTCATCATGATCCACCAAATCCACAATCGACAAGTCTGCATCCGTGCTGAAACGCACAGCAGTATCAGTGAACGTAAGATCCGGGTAGTCATTGTTTTCGTCAGGACGGGCTATTGATATGTAGATCGAGTGATTAACAGCCTGCTGGTAGTTGACGCCGTAGTAGCGTTGTTCACTCCCATTGCTGTTTTGTATTACCTGAGTGATTGGATCTGTATCCGATTGAGAAGGAAGCAATACGGTCAGAAAACTCACATCACCGGGTTCATCTCCAGTTGTCAGTCTAAGCATCCTATGCTCTTGAAGTGGTGTGCTATCTAACGGATTTGTGTTGCTATGCGACGCTATAAATAGACCTTGAGGAAGATTCGCTGTTCCCTCCAGTAGAGCATCTTCTACACTACCCATTGCGCCATGAAGATAATGGATATCACCATTGCCATACACTGTGTTTGCGAAGCCGCAATCTTCATAGAGAAAGGTGCCATTAGCTGTGGAATACGTAAGATCATCATCCATAACATGAGTGGCTAAATCTACAGTTGTAGTAGAGAAGTGTAGTTGATTGGCCAGGACATTGGCTACCGAGTGATTAGAGCTTTCCATGTAATCGAATATCGCTACGCAGGGAGCATCGCTATCCTTGTTGAGCAGATAGAAGTTGCGATTGACCGTCAGGATGTCAGAGACATTATCAGATGGATAACCTGCCGTGCCCTGTGGGTGGTCATAAACACATTGAACCAGAACATGCTCGATGTTATCCCGATAGTACTCATCCGTTTTGAATGCAGGGTTTTTCGTTTCTGCTGAGTAGGTGCCATCAAGAAGGCTTGGCCAATCTGCCGATAAGCCGACCGGTTCAAGATGTGGCAAATGCAATAAAAAACCATTGCCAGTATCAACTTCACCTCGCCAACGATCATCGTTGGTTCTGTCATCCACATAATTGTCCAGGGCTAATGATTCAATTGTATTTTCTTCATTCTGATTACTCCCTTGACCATGCGAGGGATTTGCAAGAATTAGATTATGCGCGTACGGCGAAGCCAGCCAAGCCTTTCCATACCAATAGTTATGATTTGTCGGGCGATATCCCGGATCAATAAGAATTGGTCTGCCCTTGAAGAACAGGATGAATGAGCTCTGGTCACTATCCTCATGCCCATAGTTAGTATAACTGTTTTCATGATTGATGGCGAGTGACAGCCTGTCTCGTGCTTCCATTAGTGAATTAGATCTCTGTTGCATCACTGTGAATTCCTGGTTAGACCATGAACCGTGGTTCAGATATTGCGGAACAGTGGCGGAGTCGAGTATGAGCTCCCTGTCTGGGTTGTAACAAAAGAACGGATTTGCATAGTATGCCGGATTTGTCCTTATCGAAATAATTCCATCGATATAAAAGGCGATGTCGTTTTGCATTTCAGAAAGGGCTGTCGGACTCTGATAGTAGAAGTTGATCAACTCGGGAAAACCCTGAATATATACTACTTCCCCTGTATTAACATCAGGATGGAAGTACGAAGTATCTCCACTATATTGAGAAAAGACAGGAGTAACTAACTTAAGGGTCTCCCTGTATAAATCAATAATCATTGGATCGTTGAAATAATCAACACCATCAAGTCGCTTTCGAGCGGTGAAATACGGATTTATTGCGTTTAACACGTAGTTGGTATAACCGTGCCCCTCCTGGTAAACACCACTGTTCTGGATGTTGTACTCCAGAAAACCGTTTGCTTCTGCTGGTGTACCATCCGCAATAAGGACACTGAAGAGATCCGAGTCTGCACGCGCAATATAGTCCTGTGTAAACAGGTAAGCAGGATCAGTGGGATATAGCTCCTGGCGCATCTGCTCCAGAATGCAACCGGCATAACCCAAAGCGCCACCCAGACGGAGCCTACCATTGGCGGTATAGGTTTGTAAGTTGTGGGCACGATAATCGATAGAAATACCTAGAGCGTTTTCTGCATTGGATGCACCTCCAAGTGTACTTGACGAATTCGGCGGTGTGTCTTGCAAAACCCGATAGACGAACTCTGTCAACACGGTGAGATTTCTGAAAAGGTCTTCTCGAAAGGCCTGTTGTGAGCCGTGTAGAGTCGCTTCGCTTGCAGGCATGTCCCACAGACAATCCACCATCATCGTATAATCGGTGAGCAAGTAGGAATGATACAGGGTGACGGCATATTGTAAATACTGTCCACCCCCATGCTCATAGTACTCATCCCATATATCATCTTCTGTATCATGCCATACTTGGAGATATTGATCTGCCATGGGATCAAACATGAATTGATAAACAAGTAACCTATTAGCTGCTGCAGCAAGAGAATCAGCCATGAGTATCCCGCTGAATGCGTGATTCCGATAGGTGCTGTGTGTGTTCATTCCTTCATGAGGCCAGGTTACTGTCGGGGCAAAGGGAAACTGCCCAGATTCATCGCCTTCGCGGATTTCGTTTGACCATAAAGGCATATATCCATCATTACTGGCGCCGTTGCATGCGGCGCGCAGAGCCGTGACATGATTGATGTCCAATGTCAGTGTCGAATTTACAACGTTTTGAGCGGAGAGGGCGCTGAGTAGAAAAACTGCGATCATCAGTGCAAGAGTCTTCTTCATTTTCATCCTCCTATTTTATCAGACAAAGTTTTGTGAGTGAAATCTGTTGATTATTAATTGTTAATCTTGCGAAGTAAACACCATTGGCGAGGTCACTGACCTCCCATGTGACGGTGTGGTTTCCGGCTTGTAGGGGTTCATCAAGCAGGGTGGCAACATGTTGTCCTTTGATGTTGTAAACACACAGTGTGGTTTGACCAGACTCCATCATGTTGAACTCTATAGTAGTGCTCGGATTGAATGGGTTGGGGTAGGCCTGCAAGTAGCGCTCGGGCGGGGGTATGTCTTCATCGCCAACAGGTGCCAGATCAAGGTCGGTCAGCATCAGTGTTATGCCCCAGGTGTAATAGGAACTGGCAAAAACAATGTTTTGGTCCCCAGCCAGACAGAACATAAATGGTAGGTCATTTCGTTGCCATTCGATATTGTAGTCATAATCGGTTTGATACACCTTGTCATTAGCACTGTTGCGACCAGTTGATACAAGGAATTTTGATGTGAAGGGGATATTGATGACAAAACCAAGTTCAGAAACGAGTGTGTCGAGTTCGGCAGAATGATGCCACACACGGTCGCCATCGGGAGTAAAGAGCGCTGCATAGCCAGCTGAGCTTGGCGGGGGTGGATATTGACTAGCCCAGCCAACCACAAACAGATTATTATCATTGTTTTCACACAGTCCCAGTCCTTGCGTATGCCTTGTGCTGTCTGGATGGGTGTGGCTCCACAGAGAATCACCCTCGGAGCTTATCTTGTGTACAAGCAGTGTATTACTAATGGTCACAAAGACATTTCCATAACCAGTAGCAACAAGATCTCCGTCAGAGGTTTCTATCACACTCAGGAAAGTTCCCCCTTGGATTGAACCAGATAAATATGTATTCTCCCAGATGATATCCCCATTCTGATTCAATTTAATCAATGTAGGGAAAGAGTTCGTATGCCCTGATAGCAGAATATTGCCATCAGAGCAGGGAATGACATCCTTTGGATAGATGTCATCATCTTCGCATTCCTCCACCCAGATCCGATTCCCGTTGGAATCTCTCTGGATAAGGTAGTAACCATCTGGGCTGCTAAAGCGACCATACCCGCCAACGGACATCACACTGCCGTCGGGCATCTCAAACACATTGAGACATTGTGTTTTATGGTTTGCAGGATAGTAGCTTTGCAGGGAATCCCAGTCCACCCATTGCTGTAAACCATCGGCGTTGGTGCGGACAACAAAACCACATCTTTCCATTTCAGGCTCACCGGTGCGCCAGTATCCACCAATCAGGAAGCCGCCATCCTCACATTGGCTCACACTGTTAACCTCTATTTCATCTGCCCAGCCCGGGCCAACAAGATACGTGTGCTCCCACAGCACCTCGGCGGAGAGGGTGAGGGCGGTGAGAAAGAGCAAGGCAAGGAGTGACTTTTTCATTTTCTTCCTCCTATTTGATCAGACAGAGTTTAGTGAGTGACATCTGTTGGTTATTAGTAGTTAATCTTGCGAAGTAAACACCACTGGCAAGGCCTGTGGCCTCCCACGTAACGCTATGGGTGCCGGCTTGTAGAGGCTCATCCAGTAGGGTAGCCACACGCTGCCCGCGAATATTGAACACACACAGTGTGCTGTGGGCGGGTTCTGCCAGGTTGAACTCGATGGTCGTGCTTGGGTTGAACGGGTTGGGATAGGCCTGTAAATTGCGCTCGGGCGGGGGTATGTTTTCATCGCCAGCAGGTGCCAGATCAAGGTCGGTCAGCATCAGTGTTATGCCCCAGGTGTTATACGAACTGGCAAAGACAATGTTTTGTTCCCCGGCCAGACAGAATATGTGTGGAAGGTCATTTCGTTGCCATTCGATATTGTAGTCATAATCGGTTTGATACACCCACTCATTAAAAAAGGTTGGGCTGGCTGAGATCAGGAATTTTGATATGGAGGGAATATTGATGACATAATCATTAGTTGTTGTGATTGTATCGACTTCGGTAAAATGATGCCACACACGGTCGCCATCGGGGGTAAAGAGAGCAGCATAGCCTGCAGGGCCGTCAGGATGTGGATTGTGAGTAGCCCAGCCCACCACAAACAGGTCGTTGTCATTGTTTTCACACAGCCCCAGTCCTTTTGTAGCCCTTGTGCTGTCTGGATGGGTGTGGCTCCACAGAGAATCACCCTCGGAGCTTATCTTGTGTACAAGCAGTGTATAACTATTGGTCACAAAGACGTTTCCATAACCAGTAGCAACAAGGTCTCCATCAGAGGTTTCCATCAAACTCAGAAAAGCCCCAGATTGGATCATATCTGTAAAATATGTATTCTCCCAGCTGATATCCCCATACTGATTCAATTTAATCAACATAGGGAAAGAGGCCGAATGCCCTGATAGTAGAATACTGCCGTCGGAGCAGAGAATGACATCCTTTGGATAGATGTCAGCATCTTCGCATTCCTCCACCCAAATCCGATTCCCGTTGGAATCTCTCTGGATTAGGTAGTAACCTTCTGGAGAGCTATAATATCCACCGACGGACATCACACTGCCGTCGGGCATCTCAAACACATTGAGGCATTGTGTGACATGGTCCACAGGATGGGTGTTCATCAGAGAATCCCAGTCCACCCATTGCTGTAAACCATCTGCGTTGGTGCGGACAACAAAACCGCATCTTTCAGTTTCAGGTCCACCAACATACCAGTACCCACCAATCAGGAAGCCGCCATCCTGGCATTGGCTCACACTGTTAACTGCTATTTCATCTGCCCAGCCCGGGCCAACAAGATACGTGTGCTCCCACAGCACCTCGGCGGAGAGGGTGAGGGCGGTGAGAAAGAGCAAGGCGATGAGTGACTTCTTCATCTTCATCCTCCTATTTCAACAGTAGCAGTTTGGTTGTTGTGCTTTGATTGTTAATCTTCAGCATTGCGAAGTAAATACCCGAAGAACAGCCTGTGGCTGTCCAAGTGACTGTGTGCGCACCGGCTTGTAGGGGTTCATCCAGCAATGTGGTTACAAGTTGTCCTTTGATGTTGTACACACACAGTGTGCTGTGGGCTGGTTCTGTTAGATTGAACGCTATCGTCGTCTCGGGGTTAAACGGATTGGGATATACTGAAACAGCCACTCCATTGGGCGATGGAATGTCGTTGTCGTTGACGGAGACAAGATTCATATCTGTTAGTATCATCCTTGTTTCCCAGTTGCTCACCTCCTCGTAGAACAGCATGTTGTCCGGTGCGACGTACTTGGAATCACGCATGACATCCGTTGCTGCCCACTCGATGTTGTAGTCATAGTCTGTCTGGAGAAGGTACACAGTCTCCGGAGATGCTGAAGTCATGATAAATTTTGAGTAATCAGCTCGATTTTCCAATTGCCAGATAGCTGTCGCCGCCGAATCAAACTCTGTGGTGTAATGATGCCATAATCTCTCGCCGTCAGGAGCAAACAGAGCTGCATAGCCGCCGGGACCGTCCGGATAGGGTTGGTTTGGTGCGAAACCACCGACGAGTATATTCCCGTCGTTGTTTTCGCATAAATCCGCCCCTTGTTCTCCATGCGTTGTGTCGGGATCTACATGAGTCCAAAGGGTATCCCCATCAGCGTCAACTTTCAACGCGAAAAGTGTCCAAGAATTTATATACCCCGTTCCGGCGAACCCACCGTCAGCGGTCTGGATGACGGAGCGAATACTGCCACTTCCTTCGATGTGTGTCATGTACTGCTCGTCCGACAGCACCGTTCCGGTAGAGTCGATGAGAGTGAGTCTCGGCCCCCCCCCCCATGGCCAGCGAGCAGGATATTATCATTCTCCGTGAGAATGGCGTCTCTAACCCCAATCTCTGAATCAATCTGGCTCACGAAGTTCGTCAATTGGCCATCGGCGTTGCGTTTAGTGAAGTACCAGACGATTCCACTGGGCGGGTTTCCCGGGTGCCCGGTGTGGTAGCAGCCTATACTCACAACGCTGCCATCCTGCAACTCAAAGACATGTGTCGCGTTGGTGTTGTTGTTGGGGAAGCTGAGCGTGTCCCAGTCCACCCACTGTTGCAGGCCGTTGGCGTCGGTGCGTACAACCCAGCCGCTGTTTATTTGTGGAGTCCAGTCCCAATACCACCAGCCGGAGAGCAGAAAGCCGCCATCGGCGCACTGGGTTACGCTGGTAACGCCCAGTTCATCGGAGTACTCGGTAATAAGGTAGGTTTGCTCCCACAGCACCTCGGCGGAGAGGGTGAGCAGGGCGGTGAATAGCAAGAGCAGAAAAATGTAGTAGCGCATGTTGTCCTCCCTGAAGCATCGAAATATAGTCTCTACTTCGTCTGCAAACTCGTCAAGTTTATTTCAGCAACAGCAGCTTGGTTGTTGTGTTTTGATTGTTTATCTTCAGCTTTGCGAAGTAAATGCCAGAGGTGCAACCATCGGCTGTCCAAGTGACTGTGTGCGCTCCGGCTGGGCGAGGCTCATCCAGCAGTGTGGCGACGAGTTGGCCGCGTACATTGTAAATGTCCAAACTAACCTGTCCTGGATGTTCCAGATCGAAGCGTAGTGTCGTTTCCGGGTTAAACGGGTTAGGGTAAGCGGTCAGTGTTTGTTCTGTTGGCGCCGGCGTCTCCGTATCATCCACCGACACATAACCCTCCGGATCGGCATGGACAAGAACCGCTGGAAGTTCTGCTTGCGTAATGTAGCTGGCTACAAACAGAATATCACCGTTGTCGAGAACACGACCGGCTTGATCCCCCCGACCAATCATACGGCTGTAGTTGGAAGTGCCGCCAAGAAGAATGTCCCTGCTCCACAGAATGTTGAAGTCCGGATCTATCTTGTGGACATCTCCATCATTGTTCGAATAGAAAAGCAGCAGATTACCATCGTTGGATTGTTGAAGCAGGGCGGGTTTATTTACGTTGATGTTGTAATCGGTCATCGGTAGAGACAGAATTATCAAGACGTACCTATTCGCCAAGTCACAATGAAAGGAAGCTCTTCTCAAATCTAGACCAATAATTGTGCCCTGTTCCACTTCTATAGATTGCTCTAGTCGCTAAACCATTAGGCTTTGTTCGGGATTTTATTAATTTTATTTCAGTTAGATTTATGGGGCTTGCTTGCTGATTAATTCTAAAAAAGGAATCTTCTGCTTTTCTAGAATTTCCTTCAACCCATTGGACTTGCAATGCTAATGAACCAAGGCTTTTTGCCCGAAGTAATAAATCTCTATCTGGATTTTCCTTTTTGTTGGCTTCCTTTAACTGAAGATAGGAGCCGATGTTCTTATTTATCAATATTCTGGTAGCTTCCGCAGAAGCCAATTGTTCCTCAGGAATGTATCTGTTATAATATTTCAAAGAAATAGTACCGTCTCCATAGTCATCGTTTATCCAAGCTGAAAGAGCACTTAATCTATGCGATCCATCTATAATAAAAATGTGATTGCTTGCACTTTTCCATAATATTACAGATGGAATTAGTTCTCCTTCCAAAAAGCTTTTTATTAATTGATGTACTTTCTTTGGCTCCCACTCATTTGTTTCTCTTTGGAAATCAGGTTTTTTTACTGTAGAGAAAAAAACGAATTAAACTCCAATTCAGTAACAGAAATAGTCATTTTATTTCTTGCAATTGCGTACCCTGTATCATCCTCCACATCGAAATCTTCTCTTGGAATCAGTGCATCTAAAATGGCTTTCATTTTCATGTTATTCTCCTTTTGCATTATTCCTATTTATTAATATTTGGTACACTTTTGTGGATAGCCACTTTAGCATTTTTGAAGTAGAAACGCTCTTCTACTTTTATTTTAGAATTACTAATCATCCAAGCCATAATTATTGTCAAATTTATTATTGCTTTTTTTACCAGCTTGCGGATGTTACCCTTGGTCTTGTCGTGTTTGCAGGTGGAGCCTAAGTGTATTTTACCTGAGCACGCTGTGCGTGTCATCCGTTTGGGTCTGCCCGTTTTCGGATCGATGATGTCGAATGCCAGCTTGTGGCCGTCCGCTACCCAGACATCACCCACTTTCAGGCAGGAGTCTCGCAGTATAGTGAGCAGCATGTTGTCTTTGGCGAATTTAGCGCCCTTACGCAATAAGCTCCACTGCTGGACATGAGCGTCCCGCCAGTTCTCGCACCAGCGGCGTAGGGAGCGTTCACTGGTTGGCGATTTCAGGATACCAACTCGTTCGAGCTGCTTCAGCTTGCGAATTGCGGAGCCAATCTTGATGCGGTTGGCGTCCAGTAGCAAGTTGAGCAGGAAGTTCTGCTCCTGCACTGTCGTCTTCATCTGGTTGGAGGTTCGAGGAATTCGCACCAGCGACTTGAAATCACGACCGCTCTCCTCGTAAGCCTGAAGCCAATTGCGAAACGTCCGACTACTGCGCTTGCCCTCGAGTTTGAATAAATCGGCTACGAAGAAACCGGAATTGTAGGCCTCCAGCACATCATCAATAGCGGACTTCCTGATTCCAGTCTCTGCGGTGAGAGATAATATCCGATTGCAGATTTCCGCCTTCAACTGCGCTCGATGCAATTCATGCTCTGGAATCGTCGTGGCAGGTACAAGATCAGGGACATCATTGTAGGACTCACATACGGCAGGAGACGGTAACTCCGAGACAACATGCTTGCCAGTTTCAAGCTCGACTGGCTCAGGTAGCCGTTTCTCATCATCAACCTCAAACGATTCAGGCAAATCCGCATCAGGCACCAGGTAGATAATCTTCCTGCCGCCCTTATCCAGTGGTCTGGATTCTTTGTTCCAGCCCCTGCGTTTGGCCAGCCTGTAGGCTGACGCCTTGCTCATGTTGAAACTGCCGACTATCCCGTCGATGGATAGCTCCTTGCAGGAGGCACTTTTCTTTTCTAATCCGATGTTTTCATACATGTTGTGCATCCCTGTTGTATTGTGTAA